>DASZQB010000079.1:0-15878 GCA_035550135.1 Verrucomicrobiales bacterium | reverse complement strand
CTCCTACTCCTACTCCTACTCCTACTCCTACTCCTACTCCTACTCCTACTCCTACTCCTACTCCTACTCCTACTCCTACTCCTACTCCTACTCCTACTCCTACTCCTACTCATACTCTTACTCCCCTCCCCATCTCCTCCGTCCGCCCCCGATATCATCCAGAACAATCCAATTCTATCCGACTAAATCCGACCAATTTAAGCCTTCCCACTCTGTTTAATCACAATCAAAGATTTCGATCCATCCCTCCGGTCCAATGCCCGATTCACGATTCATCAATTTCCCCACCATTTCCCGTCTGCACACCGCCGTCCAGGCGGCCCTCCTCCCAACCCGCCTTGGTGCTTGATGTTTGGAGCTTCTTTGGTGCTTGGTGCTTGGTGCTTGGTGCTTCTTTGATGTTTGAATTTTGATGTTTGAAGTTTGCCCCTTCGCCGCCCTCCTCCATGCCCCCCGTTCCGCCCTCCCAAAACTTTCCTGTCCGAACCCCGCCCCCGGCGGTGTCTTCGGGCATGGAAGCGAACACACCACGGGCGGACGGCGACGACTGGCGGCTTTTCCGCGCCGCGGGAGATGTCGCGGCGTTTGCGCGGCTCGTGCGCTCGCTCACCGATCTCGTCCACTCCGCGGCGCTGCGTGTGGTGCAGGACGCCGGCCTGGCGCAGGATGTCACGCAGGCCGTGTTTTTGCTCCTCGCCAAAAAGGGCCGCTCACTTCCAGCCGAGGTGCAGCCCGGTCCGTGGTGCTGGCGGCAGGCCGTGAGGCTGGCGACGAATGCGGTGCGCACCGAATCGCGGCGGCGAAACCGCGAGCAACTCTATGCTGTCATGAACGAACCGTCCAACACGGAGGAAACATGGATGGCCCTCTCTCCCGTCCTCGATGAAGCCCTCGCCCGCCTTCCGGAAACCGATCAGGCCGTCATCATCGGAAAGTACTTCGAACGTCAGGAAATGAGCGTCGTAGGCCGGCGGCTCGGCATTTCGGCAGAGGCGGCGCAAAAGCGTGCCTCGCGCGCCCTCGAAAAATTGCGCACCCTGCTGCACCGGCGCGGTGTGGGGGCCACGGCCGCGATGCTCGGCTATTCACTCAAAACCGACGCCGTGAGCGCGGCGCCCGCGACGCTGGCGGCGAAATGCGTCAAGGCCGCCAGCACTGCCATCCCCGCGGGCAAGTGGCTGGTGCTCCTTTCTTACTTCAACTCCCGCACTGCCGCCGCCGGACTCGCCGCGGGATTGACCCTAACAGGATCTTGCGCATGGCAACTGCACGAAACATCCGTCGCCGCAGAGCGCAAAAACGCGTCCCTCACTGCGGCGTTGTCGGAAGCCGAAACATCAGCGGCCACGACTGCCGCGGACTTCCCATCTCCGGCAACGCCGCAGTCGCCGCGCCTCGCCTTTGCCGAAATCCTGCGCCAGCTCGCCGCTACGCACTGGCAGCCTGACAATCTGGCCACGCAAAAGCGCATCGCGTGGCTCCTCGACCAAATCGACCCATCGCGCCTGCCGGACACCGCGCGCTGGATGCTGGACCGCCGCCACTACCGCCAGCGCGAGCCGATGCTCGCCGCCCTGTGGTCTTCATGGCTGGAGCGCGCGCCGGAAGCCTGCGCCGATTTCTGGACGGATGAAATCCATGTGCTCTCGGATGAAGGCTCCTGGTATCATCCGTGGTTGTCGGTGAAGCTCAGTCTCGGCACCGCCGTGTCCCGGAGCTTCGATGCAGCGCGGCTCGATGCGTGGTTCCAGCGGCGCATTGCGGCGGACCCCGCCCTCCTGCACGCGCCGGGCTGGAAGGGATTGGCCCAGGCGGTTCTGCTGAAGCGGCTCAATGAAGATCCGTCCGCGTGCACCGCGCTGCTAACACGTCTGCCTTCGGGCCCGGCGCGCGCCCGGTTCCTCCGTGAATCCTTCGGTCCCATCCAGTCCGGTTATGTCAAAGCGTATGCCGCCCGCGCGGCGCTGGACGCCTTCCATGCCATCCCGGACGAAACACTTCGCCGCGAAGCAGTGAGCGCGGTGCTGCAGCGAACGGGCAATTCCTACGACCGCACGGCCCTCGACTGGTGGTTGCAACTGCCTCCGGAGCAGAGGCTCTTCCATGCGCAGGATGTGCTCACATCGAGTACAGTGATAAAACGCAATTATGGTGAGGGCGCCACTAAAGAAAAATTCAATCAGTCCGGCGTGGAAGAAATCCTGCAGCAGATACCGGAGGAAAAACGCGCGCCTCTGCTGATCCGCAACCTCAACTCCCTCTTCAAGGAATGGCAGGAACCCGAGCCGGAAGTGGTCGCTCTCGCGTTGCCTGCCTTGCACAGTTATCACGCGGTGCAGAAGATCGTCGGCAATCCGGCCTGCAAGCGCCCTGAGCACGTCGTCGAACTCCTGCCTTCGCAGCTCAAAGCCGCCGCCGCGGTTACCGATGCGCCCCTGCAGGAGCGTCTCCTGCGCGGCATCTACGGAACGTGGCACGACAGCGATCCCGCTGCCGCAGAGGCCTTTCTCAAGCAAAGCGGCTGGTCGCCGGAAATTCAGGCCATGCTGCGCGCCGCCGCTCTTCCCCTTGAGCCATGAAACCGAAACTCCTTCGATTTTCCGGCAGCCTTTGCCTGGTGCTCTTCGCCGGCGGATTGCCACTCTGGTTTCTGTGGCGCAGCGCGGATCTCGCGCGACAGCAGGGACTGGCGCTCGAATTCCGCCTGACGGAGACAAAGAGGAAAATTGTTAGGGAAAAGAAGACGACAGTCGCGCAGCGGCTTTCGCGTTTGGCCTCAGCGCCCCTCAAACTCAGCGCCGCGGACTTTCTGGAATGGGAATCCTTCTGTTCAGCACAGCCGTGGACGGACCTGCTTCCGGTGCTGGAAAAACGCCGCTCGCAGGTGAAGGCCGATGATGAAGTGCGCACGCTGCTTCTTATCCGCTGGGCCATGGAGGACGGCGCGGCCGCCGCGGCATGGGCCATGACGCATATCCCTGACAGCAATCACCCTTCGACGGCCGAATCGGACTTCGGCTCGCTGGGCGCCACATGGGCATGGCACGATCCTCAGGGCTTTAGCGCCGCGCAAAAAGAGATCGACCCTGACAAGGCGGCAAGGTGGCAATGGACGGAGCCGTGGTATCCTTGCCGGTGGCTGGCACGCCGCGATCCGGTGCTCGCTTTTGAAATGGGCCGCAAACCTTTCAATTCGACCTCTGACTGGACGCGGCCTGCCGCGGAGGCGATCACCCCGTTTCTTAAAACTCCCGCCGAAGCAAAGACATTGTTGGAGCAGGTGCGCAAAGAAAAACACGGACCCCATGATTCGCCCGTGAATTATACCACCGTGATCCTGCAGGCATGGGCCGACATGGATGAAGCCGGGGCGCTCGCCGCTGCGGCCGCCTATCCGGGAGAGGATACCGGATCAGTAAAGGCGAACCTGACAAATTACGTCATGCGCGGGCGTCCTCAGACCGAGGCCACCGCGGACGAATGGCTGAAGCAGATCCAGGAAAACCGCCGGGGCAACGAGATGGATGAAATCGCCAAAGGCCTCATGTCCGCAGACATGGCCGCCGCCGGCCGCTGGCTCCTCAAACAAAACCCCGCATTGCGCGGCGAGGGCCTCCGGAATTACATGGATACCCTCGCGTTTCTCGACCCCGCCGCAGCTCTGACGTTTGCCCAGTCCGTGCCGGATACCGGCACAGGCGAAACCTCCGTCGCGCGGGTGGTGAGCCAGTGGGCCACCTCATCTCCCGGAGCCACCACCGGAATGCTGAAATCCCAGGGCTGGTCGGACGCTCGCATCTCTCAACTCAAAGACCGCATGGCCGTCCAGTATCCCGCCGCCGTTCAATGGTGGTGGGACTGGTGACAACTCCAAACCTCCACCGATCCTCACATGTCCCCATTCCCATGAAATTCAGTTCATCCAAACCAGGAACACTCCTTGCAAGCGGGGAGGCGCATGAATGCTTATCATCTGACCGCTGTCGGGAACGAATGGATTCTCACCCTCGGAGAGCGGGGAGCCCCCATTGCAAAATACCGCTCGCGGGACCGCGCGCTGGAGGAGGCCATCAATATCACCGCGGAAAATGAAGGCACGCTTCGCATTCAGAGGAAGGACGGCACCGTCGCTGAGGGACAGTTTCATCCTCCCTTCTCCTACGGCCTGCTCCTGCATCCCCTCCCGCCGCCGAAAAACCGGAAAAAGAAACACCGCTCCCGCCCGCACCGCCGCTCGAGGCCCGCGCGGGAAAATGTGGTCAGTGCCTGAGGCCGGAAGCAGCCGCGGGTTTTCCGCGGGGCCCAACGAACGCAAAAACTACGCAATGCCTGCCAGTCGATCATACCGGCGGGCTTCCTGTTGCCAGCAACACCTTGTCAGGTGTCTCCAAATCCCGGCGCAACTGTTCGGGATCAAGTTCCAGCTTCCACTGCGATACAATCAGGGCCAACCCTTCGCCGTTGATGAGTATCCCGAGGAGCAGGGACTGGGGAACGGTCAGGTGCCCGAGCCGGGCGCGTTCGGATTCAGCTATGGTGAGACTTTCCCTGGCACGCGGAGTCATGGGGAGTGGAATTCCGTGCATTTGCTGATACTCCCCTTGTCCATTAAGGTTCAGGACCTCACTGCGGACGCGTTCGGTAGTCACATTCCGCCGCCGAAAAAGTTCCCCCAGCCGGCGATCCGGCACATGGGTCAGCGCGCAGAGCACATGCTCCGTCCCGATGAAATTGCATCCCATATTCTTTGCTTCAAAACTCGCGATGCTCATGATCCGGCTCACGGTGACGGGGAGCCCGATGCGATTCAGTAACAGTGCTAACCACAATGGCATCATGACGCAGAACAGATCGAACCCGGCGACAGTGACCGGAGCACGCAGAGGTTGCAACAGCACGGCGGTCGAAGTTCGCTTGCCGCGGCACCACTTCCTTTCCATCGGCGCCCAGCATCATGCGCATCCTGCTTTGCCCTTCGCCATTTGATAGTTAAACGTCACCGTGAAACTCCCGTCCTGATTTGCCGTCACGTGCGGGCGCGGTTCTCCAAACGGATCAGCATGTGCTATGCATTGCCTGGCAGTTAGTAATAATGCGGCGACAAACACAATACGCATGGACTGAATATTGCCGCGCAAAACGTTCTCCCGCAAGCCTTCGGTAACGCGGGAATGAAGCCGAACCCAACGAACCGGCAAGGTTTTGCCTGATCGTGCGGAAACAATGGCAGAGGGCCGTAATGCGGGCATGAGACCTGCAAGCGGCTCAGTTCCCTGCCTCCCCCCGTTGATTATGAACGCCTTTGAATTCTGTCCGCCCCGGCCATATGAGGCGGCGCTGCATTGGAATGCGGTGATCTCGCGGCACCGCATCGCGCATACGCCGCGGGCAGCGGCAGAGGCGCTCTTCGCGATGGGCGGATATGCGGCGCTCTGGCTGCTCATGGCGCGCATGGACGTTTGGCCTGGTGTGCTGCTGACACTGCCGGCCGCTTGTCTGCTGCTGCGCGTCTATTTTGTTTTGCACGATTGTCGCGGCGGCGCCTTTTTTTATTCCCGTGCGGCAAATGCAGCGACGGGTTTCCTCGCAGGCATGCTAACATTTACGCCGTTTACGGCGCCTCGATGGGGCGGCGTGAAGCGAAGCGGGCAGTCGTGGGCGGAGGAAATCGAGAAGTGGCTCACGGGTCATGGCATGGACGGACGGCGGGCGGAGCGCATCGCGAAGCGCGCTGCGGTGCGCTGGATCGCGGCGCCGTTTTTCATGGTGACGTTGCAGCAGCGGGTGCCGCCGCCCCGCGCGGAGTTGCGAGTGCGCTGCGCCGTGTGGCTCATGAATACCGCGCTGGCGGCGATGATGATGGCCATGATTGTCTGGTTAGGGTTGTGGAAGTATTTGCTGCTGCAATGCCTGGTGCTCGCAGCGGCGGCGACGGCAGGCATGGCGCTCTACCGGATGCAGCGGGAATTTGAAGCGCTCTACTGGGGGCGCGAGCGGGATGGCGATGTGACGCCGGGGGCACTCAGCAGATACGCTTACTTTCGCCTGCCGCGTCTGGTGCACCGGCTGTGCGGCGGCGCTGGATTTCACCGGCTGCATAATGCCGGCGGCCGTGTGCCGGGCTATTACCTGAACCGGTGCCATGCGTGCCATCCCGTTTACCGCATGGTTAGAGGCAGGACCCTGCGCGCCTTTGCGGCGTCGGTCCTGACACATTGCGCTCAATGGCTGCGTCTGGAAGCGAAAGCCGCGGGCGCTGCAGTGAAGACGGCAACCGGTCAATTGCGCTCGGTGAATGCAGCCGCGCAACTCGCCGCCGCGCACCGGCGCGCCGCGGAACTTCGCCTTGCCGCGGAACTCCGACTTGCGGCGCAGCACCGGCTGGCAACAGAGCATGAAATGGCGGCGGCGCCAGCACAGCCGGTGACGGCTTGAGAGAATGTCTGTCGCTCCAAAAACGCGGAGACCGAAGAGCTTGCGCGCACCGCGCCGGCTTATTGAGTGCGCCATATGATGAAGCACTTTTTCCTTTCCTGCGGCTGTCTCTCGATGGCCGCCGTCGCATTCGCTCAGGCTCCCGCTACTCCAGCGCCCGGTGTTCCTGCGAAACCGGCGGCGGAGAAGAAAGCGCCGCCCGCGTATCCCGTGGCACCCACGGTGGCGGATTTTTCCTACGGCCCTCACAAAAAGCAGGTGCTGAACTTCTGGAAGGCGGAGTCGGATAAACCCGCCCCGCTGCTGTTCTATATTCATGGCGGCGGATGGACGAACGGCGACCGCACGAGCGTTATTGGCATGCTGCAGGATTGTTTGAAGGCGGGCATTTCCGTGGTGTCGGTGGAGTATCGGTTTATTGCCGAAGCCACGGCGGACGGCGTAGTGCCGCCGGTGAAAGGCCCCCTGACAGATGCCGCGCGGGCACTGCAAACGGTGCGGAGCAAGGCCGCGGAATGGAATATCGACAAGGAGCGCATCGGAGCATCCGGCGGCTCGGCCGGCGCATGCACGAGTTTGTGGCTCGCCTTTCATGACGATCTTGCCGACCCGAAGAGCAGCGATCCCGTGGCCCGCGAGTCCACGCGCCTGTGGTGCGCGGCGGTGGATGTCGCCCAGACGACGCTCGATCCGAAACAAATGCGCGAGTGGACGCCTAACAGCCGCTACGGCGGTCATGCCTTCGGCTTCAAAGGCGATCCGGAAAAGAAGATCTCGCAGTTCGACGAGTTTTATGCGAAGCGCGATACCATCCTGCCGTGGATTGCGGAGTATTCGCCGTATGCGCTCGTGACGAAAGACGATCCGCCCGTTTACCTGAACTTCAGGACACCCCCCGCGATGGGGAAGGAGGAGAAGGACCCCACGCACACAGCGAACTTCGGCGTGAAACTCCAGGAGCACTGCAAGGAGATCGGCGTTCCGTGCGAGTTGATGTATCCCTCCGCGCCGGATGCAAAGCATGCCACGTCGAAGGAATATTTGATCGAAAAGCTCAAGGCTCCGAAGAGCTGACTTTCCGGCGGCGGGAGAATTATCAATCATCCAATCCTTTTCCTTTGAGGATTTGAGGCGTGCATTTTTCGACTCTGGCCTCGCGGGTTTTGGATTGTTTGGCTCTGGAAAAATAAAGAATATAACCTCTCTGGCGACCAGGTGTCAGGGCGTTAAAAGCGGTTTTGAGGGCCGGGTTTTTATCCAGCTTGTTTTGGAACTCTTCAGGGACAGCGAACTCGGAGGTCTTTTTGTAGGTCACTTCCAGACCGGCTTTTTCCACCTCGATGGCTTCTTTGAGATAAGCTTTCAGGGCGGATTGCATCCTAACGATCTCACGCAGGTTAGTGAACCGGATCTGGCGGGCGGCCTGCACGTTTTCTGTCTGCTGGATGAGGATTCCCTTGGGGTCCTTCAACAGGGCGCCTTTGCAAAACAGGAGCGCGCAGTATTCCTTGAATCCGTGGATGATGACGACGTTCGATTCCTGGAAGGTGTAACAGGGTTTGCCCCACTTCAGTTCTTCGGTAAGTCCGCAGGAGAGAACGATGGTGCGCAATTCCGTCATTTCCTGCTCCCACTTTCCGGCTCTGCTTAAAAAGGCATCGACTTTGGGATTCATGCTGGTCTGTGTCATCGTGTGGTGAAATGCTGCGTGCGAACATTTGTCAGGGTGCCAGTTCCCTCACGCGGTAGAGTCGGCCGGGCACGGTTGAGGGATGGCTGCCTGCCTGTGTTCCGGAACTGCACCGCATAAGCGATGTTTGCCAGGTTGCCGGTGCCTGTGACCTTCGAGCCGTGAGCGCGGCCCGGCCAATCCCGGCGGAAATGGCGAGGACGAGGAATAACAAAAAGCAGTTCTTCATGGCAAAGCGGGGAAATCCGGAGGATGCCGGTATGGAATCGGGTCTCAGTAAACGCGGGGCACGGGAGTGGTGGCAAGTTGTTTTCCGATACAGCGCACCGGGAGCCTGAAGGCAGGCGCAGGCGGAAAAGTATGAATTCAAGGTTTGATGGGAAAAAAGTTGGTTTGATTTAGCTTGATTTAGCCTGATTCGACGGGCGGAGTGATACGAATCCGCCTGGCGGCGGAAATGACGAAATCCGAAGGCGGAAGCCCGAAGGAATGACGAATGAGCGGGAGCATGGCTTGAAGTCCCCGGCACGAACGATGAAGATGTTTGCGAGGATAATGGGTACCAATAGGTGCGGGGTGCGGGCACAAGAGCGCGGATTTTTAGCCGAGCGGAGCGAGACAGACGAACACTTACTTTTATTCTTTGAGCCAATCCGAGCCCCGATGCAATGAGTCTCATCACGAGAAAGGCCCGGGTTGACGGGGCGGATAAAATATCCGCGGTCCTTTCCGGCGCGTTTTCGGCCAGGCGCTTTGAACGATAATGACATAGGGAACTTCGGTGATTAAAGGCTCTTGTTGTCAAATGGTTTCCGGAGTTTTTCCGCGGAATAACGGAATGGAAAATAACGGAAAAGAGAGGCAATGAAGGGAAGGAAGGTGTCAGGCAGTGCAGGAGAGAGCGCGCGGCTATTTGCGTTCCATGCCAGGGTTGCAATGCGGGCTGCCATTGCCTATCAGAGGTGTCCATTCTTAGAAATGCCAACGACAATAAATCCAATGTCCGGCGACGCTGATAAAATTCTTACGGAATGGCAGGAAAAGCTGGAAGCTCTTCTGCAGGCCGAGGTGATCGTCGCCCCGGGGGAGGAAAAATTCAGGTTGGAAAAACAGATCGCAGTGGCCCGGCAGAAGATCGAGGCGCGCAAAAGTGAACTCTCCGCCGCAGGCAAGCTCCGCTCCTCCATTCCCAACAACCTTCCGCGCCTGCAGCCGTTCTTTGGCCGGGAAAAGGAACTGGCGGTCATTCGCGAGGCGCTCGATCCTGACAACCGCAACTGGGGGGCGCTCATCGATGGTCCGGGCGGAATGGGGAAGACCTCGCTGGCCGTGCGCGCGGCGTATGACTGCCCGCCGGAGCAGTTCGAGCGCATCCTGTTCGTCTCACTGAAGGACCGCGAGATGGGCCCCGACGGCCTGCTCCCGGTGGGAAATTTCCTCATCCGCGGTCTGCTGGAACTATTGAACGAACTCGCGCGGCAATTGGGGCGTGCGGACATCCAAAAGTCCCCCGAGGATCGGCGCATGCTCCTCCTGCACGAAACGCTGGGCGGCACGAAGTCGCTGCTCATTCTCGACAATCTCGAGTCTCTGAGCAAAGACGACTGCCGGCACATCCTGACCTTTGTGAAGCGTCTGCCCCTAGGATGCAAAGCCATCCTCACCAGCCGCCGCCGCATCGGGTCGGGATCGGAACTTCTCAGTCTGGAAAAGCTGGATCAGGACGCCGCGCTGGAAACGCTGGCGGACCTGGCGCTGCACATCCCGCTGCTGGCAAAGACGAGCGAGAGGGAGCGCATCGCCCTCTACACGCAGACCGGCGGCAAGCCTCTGCTGCTGCGCTGGATCGCGGGGCAACTGGGGCAAGGGAGTTGCCGCACGTTCACGGACGCACTGACCTTCCTGGGATCGTGCCCGCCGGAAAACGATCTGCTGGAGTTCATCTTCGGCGACCTCGCGAACGAATTCACGTCCGACGAGGAAAAGGCCCTGGTGGCGCTCTCCTACTTCACGCTACCCGCAAAAGTGAAGCACATCTCCACCGTCGCCAGCCTGAACGAACTGGCGACGAACATCGCCCTCCGCTCTCTCGCTAATCGATCTCTCGTCACCTCCAACGACGAGGAAAATGAATACACCCTCGTCCCCATGGTCGCGGAATTCCTCCGAAAGCACCGCCCGGAAATCGTCGCCGCAACGGGCAACCGGCTGGAGCAGCACGCCTATGTGCTCATCCTGAAAAATGGTTATCAAAGAAACGAACGCTTTCCGGTGCTGGAAGACGCCTGGCCCACTGTGGCCCCCGCCATTCCCCTGTTTGTCGACAATCCCAATGCGCAACTGCAAGAGGTATGCGATGCACTGGATCGTTTTCTTGATTTCACCGGCCGTTGGGATGAACTAATCTCGCTTCAACAACAGGCGGAGACGAAAGCTATCGCCGCGGGGCAGCACGACAGGGCCGGATGGCGGGCCTACCAAGCAGGTTGGGTTCACTTTTTGCGTAAACAGGCGGAGGAGGTGCTAGCCTGTGCAGAGCGAGCAGAGTCTCACTGGAAAACGGCGGGGGGTGGTGTCCGCGAGCGAGCCACTGTCCTTCGCTTGCGTGGTTCGGGACTTCAATCGAAGAAAGACTACCCCGCCGCTATAGCCGTCTTTCGGGAGGCGTTAGAACTTTGCCTCAGTCTGGGTGCCGAGAGTGATGATGTCGCGAGTTCATTTAATGATCTCGGCGAAACGGAACGTCTTTCCGCCGACTATGCCGCGGCAGAGCGGGATTACAGCGAAGCGCTGCGCGTGGCGCGTGCGATTGGTGACGAAGAGGGCGTCGCAATTTATTCCGGCAATCTGGCCGAATTGGCGCTGGACCGGGAGGAATGGATGTGTGCGGAAAAACTCGCGCGTGAAGCTATGCCCCTGAGGGAAAGACTGGGCCGCCAGGAATTGATCGCGGGCAATTCTTATCGCCTCGCCAAAGCACTCGTTCGGCAGGGGAAGGCTACAGAGGCACTGAAGTATGCCTGCCGCGCGGTGAACATCTTGAAACGCCTCCGTTCACCTGACCTCACAAGTGCCGAAGAAATTCTTGAGGAATGTGCCTCCGCTTTGGGTGAATCGGCGATAGATATTTGAAACCTCCGCAGTGAACCCTCCCGCCTTTCACTAACATTTCTCATCATCCTGTCTTTTCCTCCTCCCCGCCATGCCCGCCGCCAACCGCTTTCGCATCGCCTTTTCCTTCGCCGGGGAGGTGCGGGATTTTGTGGAAAAGACGGCGGCTGTCCTCGCGAAGAAATTCGGTCAGGATGCGATCCTTTACGACAAATACCATGAGGCGGAGTTTGCGGTATATAATCTCGGCATCAAACTGCCGAAGCTTTATCGCGAGGAATGCGATTTGGTGGTGGCGGTCTTTAGCACGGACTACGATCAAAAGCGCTGGACGGGCTGGGAGTGGATGGCGATTCACGCTCAGCTGACGAAGCAGGACGGTGCGCGGATCATGCTCACGCGCTTTCAGTTAGTGAACCCGGACGGACTCTTCGAGAACGCAGGATTTGTGGAACTCGACCACAAAACGCCACAACAGGCGGCGACGCTCATTCTGGAGCGTCTCGCGCAGAACGAAGGCCGCCCGAGGGACTACTATACCAAAAGTGACACTGTAGAGCCCGCGCGTATTCCTAACAACCTTCCGACGCTCCCACATTTCTTTGGACGCGAGGCGGATCTGAAGAAAATTCTCGATGCGTTGACGCCGGCGGCGCGCACGTGGGGAGCACTGATCGACGGACCGGGCGGCATGGGGAAGACCTCGCTGGCCATTCGCGCGGCGGAGCTGGTGCCGAGGAAGGATTTTGATCGAATTCTCTTCCTCACAGCGAAAAACCGCGAGATGACGGTAGACGGCCAAAAACGGCTCCATGATTTCGTAGTGCCGGGATATCTGGAGATGCTCAGCGAAATGGGCCGCGTGCTCGGGCTGCCGGGCATCGCGGAAAACGCAGAGGGCGAGCGAGCGGCGCTCATTCAGGAGGCGCTCGCTGGCACGCGTGCCTTGCTCATTCTGGACAATCTCGAATCCCTCACGCCAGAAAACCGCGACCGCCTCTACGCCTTCCTGACAAAACTTCCCAACACCTGCAAGGCGATTGTCACCAGCCGTCGTCGCACGGACATTGATGCGCGCATCGTGCGCCTCGAGAAACTCGACCACGCCGCCGCCATGGCGTTCCTGACAGAACTCGCCGCGGACCGTCCGCTGCTACAACGCGCTACCGCCGGCGAGCGCACGGCCCTTTATAACGAGACCGGCGGGAACCCGCTCATTATACGCTGGCTGGCTGGCCAACTGGGTCGCGGCCAATGTCGCACGGTGACTGCGGCCCTCGCCTTCCTCCGCAGCGCCCCTCCGAACAATGATCCACTGGAATTCATCTTCGGCGACCTCCTGGAAACCTTTACCCGGGAGGAGACGAAGACGCTGTCTTCCCTAACATTCTACACGCAGCCAGTGGCCGTGGAACACATCGCTGAAATCGGCGGTCTTACCGCCGCCGCCTGCCGCACCGCCCTCGAGGGCCTCACCTTTCGCTCGCTCGTCATTGCGAATGCGGCAGAGGAAAGTTATGTTCTCACTTCACTCGTCGCGCACTTCCTAAAGAATGCCCGCCCTCAGGTTATCACCAAAACGGGCGGACGGCTTGAAAAACGGGCCTATGCGCTCATCGTGGAAAACGGCTTTCAAAACTATGATCGGTTCTGGATTCTGGAGGCGGCTTGGCCAGCAGTGGTCCCCGCTATCTCGCTCTTTGTTTCCGGTAGGAACGCTCGTCTACAAGAGGTATGTCGTGGGCTCGATGACTTCCTCGACTTTACCGGTCGCTGGGATGAGTGGCTCTCACTCAATTTACAAGCGGAGGCCAAAGCGCTCACTGTCCGCGACCACGACAATGCTGGTGAGCGGGCCTATAAGGCAGGTGTCATTTACGATCTTAGACAAAAGACCGACGAGCTACTCGCCTGCGCCAGTCGCGCGGAGGCCCATTGGCAAACCGCCCGGAGCGGTAGCCGCGAGCGCGGCATGGCCCTCCAACTACGCGGCTGGGGCCTCCGCCAGAAACAAAATTATGCTGCCTCTATGGCCGCTTTCCAGCAGGCGTTAGAATTATGGAGCCAATTATCGTCCATAAGTCGCGACATAGCGATTGGCTTGGATGATCTCGCCTCCGTCGAGCACCTCTCGGGTGACCTAGAGGGAGCCGAGCGGGATTACCGAGATGCTCTTCGCATCGCGCGTACGATCAGGGACACCGATTGTGTTGCTGGTTGTATTGGGCGTCTGGCACAAGTTGCCTTAGATCGGGAAGATCAGTCGAATGCTGAAGCACTTTCTCGCGATGCCCTGACACGGTCTGAAAGGTTAGGCCACAAGCGATTGATCGGCGACAACTGCTACCGTCTCGCCAGGTCTCTCGTGCGCCAGAGAAAAACTTTTGCCGCAGAGGCGCTGCTTTATGCTCGCCGCGCTGTGGAGATTCACACGCGACTCGGCTCGTCGGGCCTCGCCGAAGCCCAAGCTACCCTTGAAGAATGCGAAGCCGCCCTGCGGGAAACCGGGGGCTGAGATGCGCAAACCCCCCGCCGTGAATGCTCCGGCGATTCGCTGCGGCGAAGAGCAGGAACCAGAGCGCGGGATGCTGGAAAAAGGAGAGCGGATTTTTATCCGCCCCGTCAGCCCGAGCCTTCTCATGATGAGGCTCGTTGCACCGGGGCGGATTGAAAATCCGCGCTCCTTTTCCTGCATCTCTCACCTTTTGGTTGCCTGCAACGTCATCGCAAAGCTATTCGTTGTTCTCACCAATGGTGCTAATATCGCCGTCGCCTCCTCTTCTCCCTCTCACCTCATCCGCCATGTCCGACGCCGCCTATCGTTTTCGCATTGCCTTTTCCTTCGCCGGGGAAAAGCGGGATTTTGTGGAAAAGGTCGCCGCGCTGCTGGCTGACAAATTCGGAGAAGAGGCCATTCTCTATGATCGGTTTCACGAGGCGGAATTTGCGCGGCATGACCTGGGGATCTATTTGCCGAAGCTTTATAGTGCGGAGTCGGAACTCATCGTGCCCGTGCTGTGCGGGGACTATGACCACAAGCGGTGGACGGGCTGGGAGTGGATTCATATTTACAGCCTCCTGACAAAACAGGACGGGCATCGTGTGATGCCGTGCAGGTTCGATTTTGCGGAGGCAGACGGATTGACGCCGGCGAGCGGGTTCATCGAGCTGGATCAGAAGACGCCGGAGCAGGCGGCGAAGTTGATTCTGGAGCGTCTGGCCATCAATGAAGGACGTCCCCGCGGGTACTATCTGAGCGACACTCTCACGGCGGCGGCGCTGGCGGCTCCGGCGGCGGTGTCCACGCGAACGGTGCCGCCGGCGGCGACGGGGTCGGGGGCGCTGGGGCTTTGGAAGGAGAAGCTGGGCTACCTGCTGGAGGCGGAGGCCGTAGCCGTTAGTGCGGATGAGAAATTCCGGCTGAAAAAGCAGATAGAGGAGGCGAGGGCGAAGATCGCGGCATTGAGTTGAAGGGGGATGGGGGAGCGGGACGTTGCAGGGAGGGTGTCAAGGAGGCGGGCGTTGATCTCACAGATATTCGGTGGCGCCGGGGAGCGGAAGCAGAGTGCGCCAAAGGCAACGCGCTTTCGCTGCATCATCGGAGGCAAAAGCGACTGGGCTTCGCCACAGTCACTCTACTTTTACGCTACGCGGGGCCTAACACTGTGGTGAAGCGACGGCTATTGTATGCCGTTGCTGCGCGGGTTAAGAAGGGCGCGCTGCGTCGCGTTCCACACGGTCAATGAGTTCAGGGCTTGCTGCGGGCGGACTTCATCTCAAACATTTGTTATCCGGTTATCGGCAACGGGGCCGCGCTTGATTGGCCGGGGGTGCTGCGCTAGAAAGCGGACTGTGACGCCCTCTGCTGAACCTGATTCCTGTGAATCCCCGATGCTTCTCCGGAGGCCGGAGGCGGAAAGGTGCGGTGTCAGCGGGATTTGCTGTGGTGCTTTTTTTTCCTTGTGATCGCGGCGCTGATGTCGTGGATGTTCGCGCGATCCATCACGGTTCCATGGGGAGCGCCGTGGGGGAATCATTTGAAAACGCTGTGGTTTTTGGGCAGGACGTTCAGCCTTCCGCTGCTGATCTTATACTTCGCTTTTGCCGAGGCGGCGCGCACGCGAGGGTTGCCGTTGCCTCCGCGGGCGATTGCATGCGGGCTGGGTTTTCTCGTGTGCCTCGCGTGCATGGCGGGCGAATACTTCTCCAGAGGGGAGTACTATGGGGTGAACGATCCGTGGGAGTATACGCTCACGATCGTCCTGGCACTGGGAGGCAGTGCGTATTTTTTTCTGCGGTGGACTCGCGGCAGAAAAATACGGGCTCAGGAATAACAAAGACTGTTCGATTCAAGGGTGCGGGCCTGATGCCAACAGCATCACATACAGGCATCTGATTGCGCGCCTGCGTGGATGAGCGGCCTGCCACCAACCTGATAGGGCCACCACGCTGTGGTGGAGGTCTCTTGTTGTGAGGTCCCCCAGGTTCGCGCTGCTCACCTGGGGCTCCTATGAAGGATGTCAAGTAGCAGAGTGGATTTTCCGATTCAGGCCGGAACTCGCAGCGTGTAATCTGGCGGAGAGCTGCCGATGCGGTCCTCTGTTTTTGCCTTTTCCTGACTTCTTCCTCTGCATACTGGCCA
>DASZQB010000078.1:0-26375 GCA_035550135.1 Verrucomicrobiales bacterium | reverse complement strand
TCCCGTTTCGTTGACTTCTCCAAGCAAAGTGCCCTGCCGGTGACGGGCGCGGCGACCGCGCCCCTTCGAAGGTTTGGTTTTATTCTTCATACGAGGCGGCCAGCATACCACGACCACCTCTTTTGATACCCATCACTCTACGTACCGTTGTTGTGCGGTGACGACGTCAGGACACTCCGTATGCGTTTTTCCCGGACGGCGAGAAGCACCGGCTAATGGAGGTTAGGCCTGGATCGTGCGCCACGGCTTCGCCGGCACGCGAACGCCCGATTTTCCCGGGAAGAACAAGCCGGATTGCGGTCCGGGATTTCATGGCGTGGAATGGCAGGGTGCGGGCAAGGTCGTTCATTTTCCGGATGATCTATAAGCCGTCTGTAAATGCGGAACGGGAAAAACCTTTCCCAATCGGCCCCGGTTCGGTAATTTCCCGCCCCTCCAATGTCTCCCCTACTCCTGACATCTCTTCTTGCCCTTCCCTGCTTCGCGTTTCCTTCGCTCGCGGCGAAGTCCCTTGCTCCAGCATCCGCGGCGACGGAAAAAGCAAAACTCTTCCAAAAACTCGACCCCGCCGCATGCGGTGTCGATTTTGTAAACCCCATCGACACGTCTCATCCGTTGAAACGCCTCTATATCGGCGGTTTTGCCTGTGGCGGCGTCACCATTGGCGATCTGGACGGCGATGGCATGGCGGACCTTTATTTGACCAGCGGTCCCCGCGCCAACCGCCTTTACCGTCAGACCGGCGGACTGAAATTTGAGGACGTCACCAAACCGGCCGGCGTCGGCGGAGACGGTCAGTGGTCCGCGGGGGCGGCGCTGGTGGACATCGAAGGCGACGGTGATTTGGATATTTATGTTTGCCGCTACGACGCGCCGAATCAGTTGTTCATCAATGAATCCACTGCGGGGCAAATGAAGTTTGCCGAGCGCGCAAAGGAGTATGGACTCGACATCAAGGACGCGAGTCTCATGCCCTCGTTCTGCGACTACGACAACGACGGCGATCTCGATTGCTTCATTATGACGCGCGATTTCGAGCGGGCGGAGGGACGCCCCGAAAAAGCGCCGGTCGAGTTTGATGCGGAAGGCAAACCCCGGCTCAAGGAGGGCTTCGAGAAGTACTACACACTCTACAAGACACCCGCCGGGTACACCTGCGTCAATGCCGGCCGGGAGGATTACCTTTTCCGCAACGACAGCACGCAGGACAAGCCCGCCTTCACTAACGTTAGCAAAACCGCCGGCCTCGTGGGGCGGGATCGCGGCAACTCCGCTATATGGTGGGACTATAACAACGACGGCTGGAAAGACCTCTACGTCGCTAACGATTTCAAAGACCCGGACCGCCTCTATCGGAATAATAAAGACGGCACGTTCACGGAGGTGATCAAGGAGTGCACCGGTCACACCACATGGTTTTCCATGGGTTCGGATATTGGCGACCTCAATGGCGACGGACGCCTGGACCTCCTAGTCGCTGACATGGCTGGCACCACGCACTATAAATCCAAGATGACGATGGGCGAAATGTCCTCGTCCATTGAGTTCCTGCTCACCGCGGAGCCGAGGCAATTCATGCGGAATGTCCTCTTTCTGAATTCCGGCACGGGCCGCCTGCTTGATGCCGCACAGTATGCCGGCCTCGCCAGCTCCGACTGGACGTGGGCCGTAAAACTCTCGGACTTTGACTGCGATGGCCGCACGGATGTCTTCTTTTCCAACGGCGTCGCGCGCACATTCAACGACTCTGACAAGCCCCGTCCCGATTCCGCACTCGTTGGTCAGCCGGAGTGGAACTTTTATGAATCCATGCCCACTCGTCCCGAGCAAAATCTGGCGTGGCGCAACAAAGGCAGCCTGGACTTCGAAAACGTTAGCAAAGCATGGGGCCTTGACGAAGTCAGCATGAGTTATGCCACCGCCACCGGCGACCTGGACGGCGACGGCGACCTGGAACTGGTGGTCGCCAACCTCGACGCTCCCGTAAGTATTTATCGCAACGATTCCCCGCCGTCCAATCATCGCGTCCGCATCCGGCTCGAAGCGAAAGGCTCCAACCGTTTTGGCCTCGGCGCCGTCGTGCGCCTCACCGCGGGCGGCGTGGAGCAGGTGCGCGATCTCGTTCCATCCTCCGGCTTTCTTTCGTGCAATGAACCTGTGCTTTGCTTCGGCCTGGGGAGCGCAAAGACCATTGAGAAGCTCACCGTCGATTGGCCGGGCGGCGGCCAGGACATGCTGGAAAATCTTGCCGCTGATCAGGAATACACGATCAAAGAATCCGGCTCCAGGGTCAAACCCGACGCTGGACCACATGCGCTCTTTGCGCTGGATGAATCCCAGGCTCTCAACTCCATCGAGCAGGAGGACCCCGCGTTCGATGACTTTCAGCGCCAGCCGCTGCTGCCGTGGAAACACTCGCGTCTCGGCCCTGGCATGGCGTGGGGAGACGTGGACGGCGACGGCCTCGATGACCTTTATATCAGCCAGGCCAAAGGCAAAGCAGGCCGCATCTATTTCAATCGAGGCAAAGGCGCTTTCGAATTCCGCACCACCATACCCTTTGAGGAGCATATCGCCAGTGAGGACATGGCACCCTTGTTTATCGATGCCGAGGGCGACGGCGATCTCGACCTTTATGTCGTCAGCGGCAGCGTCGAATGCGAACCCGGAGCGCCAGCCCTCGAGGACCGGCTCTATCTGAACGACGGCAAGGGACACTTCGACACCGCCCCCGCGGGCGTGTTGCCTGAAGAGCGCAACAGCGGCAGTTGCGCCCTGGCCGCAGACTTCGACCGCGACGGCGATTTGGACATCTTTGTAGGCGGGCGCATCATTCCCGGCGCATGGCCGGAAATGCCGCTGAGCATGCTTTTGCGGAACGACTCCAAGTCGAAAGCTCCGAAATTCACCGATATCTCCGACAGCGTCTCAGGCCTGCAAAAGGCCGGACTCGTCACCGCCGGCCTGTGGTCGGATGTGGACGGCGATGGCTGGATCGATCTTCTTCTCTGTACGGAATGGGGACCGGTAAAAATCTTCCTCAACAATCAGGGCAAACTCACCGAGTCCACTTATGAATCAGGTCTCGCCCCGTACACCGGCTGGTGGAATGGCATCGCCGGGCGCGACCTCGACCACGACGGTGACATCGACTATGTCGCCACCAACTACGGCCCTAACGGGCCTTATCACGCCTCCGTGGCAAAACCGGTGGTCGTTTATTATGGCGATCTCGACGACACGGGCCACCGCAACATTGTCGAGGCCAAGCAGGAAGGTTCCATCTGGTATCCCCGGCGCGGATTCAGTTGCAGCAGCGCCGCCATGCCCGCTCTGCGCACTAAACTGAAGACCTTCCACAACTTCGCCAGTTCCAGCCTCGCTGATGTTTATGGCACGGATCGGTTGGACCGCGCTCAAAAATTCTCCGTAGTCCATCTTGAGTCCGCCGCGTTCATCAATGACGGGAAAGGCCACTTCAAAGTGGTCAATCTTCCTCTCGCCGCGCAACTGGCGCCGGCCTTTGGCGTCGCTCTCACCGATCTTGATGGCGACGGCGAAACGGATGCCGTGATCGCGCAAAACTTCTTCAGCCCGCAGCCGGAAAACGGACAGCTTGATTCCGGCCTCAGTGTCCTGCTGCGCGGAAATCCGGACGGCACCTTCAAAGCCGTGGAGCCCGCAGTCAGCGGCATCCAGGTTACCGGTGATGCCAAAAGCCTCA
This sequence comes from Verrucomicrobiales bacterium, assembly GCA_035550135.1. Classification (GTDB taxonomy): domain Bacteria; phylum Verrucomicrobiota; class Verrucomicrobiia; order Verrucomicrobiales; family V1-33; genus V1-33. Next base: position 22,651 of record DASZQB010000078.1, on the reverse strand, counting down.
CCATTGCCGACGCCAATGGCGACAAGGCACCGGATGTGGTCGTGGGTGTGAATCAGGGAAAATTGCGTGTGTTTACCAACCAAACGAAAGCCGGCAAAAAAATCCTGGGCATTCGACTCAAAGGTTCCGGAGGAAATCCCGCCGCTGCGGGAGCCCGGATCACGGTGCACGGCTACCGCCCGCAAGTCGCGGAAGTCGCCGCCGGCACCGGTTACCTTTCCCAGAACGGCCCTGTGCTCTGGTTCGGAGTTGGGGACTCGCCCTTCGTCGAACTCCGGGTCAGATGGTCCGACGGCACCGAGTCCCTCCAGGAAGTCGTCCCCAACGGCGACATCGTAAAGATCTCCCAGTGAAAACGCACCCGATCGGTCACTTCGAATTCGCCATTACCGCCGGTCCGCTGTATCCAAAGTACTTCGCGCGCAGATAACCCTCCGCGTGCAGCCGGCTTTCATCGCTCAGCGCGCGGTTGTAGATGAGTATCTCCGCAACATCGCCGGCGAATTGGGAGCGGTTGCGCGCGGTGGTTCCGTCGGACGTTCCGGTGCGGAGCATTTCCAGATGAGCCGCAGCGTCCAGTTTGACGTTCGCGCTCCGTTCCTCCCGTTTGCCACTGCTGCTGACAAGACACAGATGGGTGCGGCCCGCGAGGGCATCAAGCGTGTAGGAAGCAATCCGGAACTCCGTCTCCGTGCCCGGAATTACCAAAGGTGGCGCCGAGCCGGGTGTGCAGATGAGTCCGTTGTCTTTCACACCCATGGACCACATGGTCTTTTTTTTGTCGTCCCGCGCAAGAATGAGTCCTTCCGGCGCATCCGGTCCGGATGAACGGAACAGCATCAGGATCGTCGTCTGACCCCCATCGAGCGTTGACGCGATCCGGTCTCCCGTTTTGTCTTTGTCACGCACGCAAAGCGTGTCGCCGGCGCCGTCGAACAGCAGCACCGGACGCGACGTCTTGAGTCCGGCGGTGGCGGGGAACGTGTGGAGGGTGGGAAAATTTTGCTCTTTGCCCGGCGTGGTGCTGGCAGTGTACTGCATAATGGCGCGCCCGCCGTTGGCAGCGTTATCGAGCCACTGGCCCGCCGGACCATTCATCGCAGCCGCGATGCCCGAGGAATTGGCGCGCGTGCCCCTGGCGGCGTCGAACCACATCACAAGACTCTCGCCGGGAGGCTGAGAAAGATCATGGGGAACCGTTGCTGACTCCAGCGAACTCCTGACGGGGGAGGATTGCGAAACCGCAAGCCGCGCCTCGGCCGCGGCGAGGTCCGCCCTGGCTTTATGAAGTTCGGCCTCCCGTTTTGCAGCGTCGAGGATATCGCCTGCCGTGGACGGCTTCGCCGCAGGCGCGCCCGTCTCCTTTTGGCCGCCGCGGAAAAGAATCAGCGACACGCCAATCATGAGCGCCGCCGCCACTCCTCCCTGCAGCCACAAAGAACCGGCCCTCCTTTGCGGCTTTCTCCTGGGAGTTCTCGTGGTCGCCGGTCTTGCCGGTGCCATTCTTGGCCTCGATACCGAAACTGCAGGCCTGTGCATCGCCGGTACCGGCACGGGCGTTGGCGCAGGTCTTGTCTGCACCGGCACGGGCGCGTCCACAACTGCAGGCGCGGTCGTCACTGGCTGGCTGGCAATTTTCACCCCCGGAATGCCGTCGGGGACCTGCCCTGCCATGATCTGGCGCAGCGCCGACAATGCCACCTCCGCGTCATTGGGACGGTTGTCAGGCTGCAACTGCATCAGCCACTCCACCCACTTTTCCAAGTCCCGCGGCACTGAAGGCCGATAGTCGCGCACACGCACCGGTTTTCCTTTGAGGTGCGCATTGATTACATCCATCACCGTCTCTCCTTCAAATGGCCGGTGCATCGTCAGCGCAAAATAGAACACACATCCCAGCGAATAGATGTCACTCCGCCGGTCGAGCGGCTGCCGCTCAAACTGCTCCGGCGCCATGTAAAAGATGGATCCCATCACCGTGCCATCGTGCCTTACCGTTTGCTTCGATGGCTTCTCGAAAAACTTCGCCAGTCCGAAATCCACGAACTTCGACAAAAACTTCCCGTTCGCCATCCATGTCACCTGAATATTCGAAGGCTTGATGTCCCGGTGCAGGAGATTCATCCGGTGCGCGTTGCTCAGCGCATCCAGTGTTTGCTGCGCCACCTGGTAAAAATCCTCCAGCGTCAGCGCGGCCTGCGCCACGGCTTGCTCCAGATCCTGCCCGTTCAAATACTCCATGATCACCTCCGGACCCGCCTCCCCCTCCATGTCCACGTCATACACTGAGACGATGTTCGGATGGTGCATTGAAGAAAGCGTGGAGGCCTCCCTCAGCAAATCCCCGTCCACGCTCCCCAGCGCCAGCCGCTGCTCCCGCGACAAGAACCGCTTGATCGCCACATTCCGCTGGAGTTTGGTGTCCCAGGCTTTCAGCACAATACCCACCCCTCCCTGATTGATTTCTCCAATAATTTGGTAGCGGGAAGTCATGCTGAAATTGTGGTAATTATGGAGTTTATCCATGATCCTCCGGTCGTCAAGAATTCTTAACGAAGGCCACCCTCTTTTCCAACCCGTGAATTCATCCTCTCTGCATAATTCTCCCGGCGGGGCGAATTCCGGCATCCACATCGGTCTTTTTGATAACTCGCGGCATCGCGACCAGGTTGTTGCCCTGTGGGAAGCGATCTTCGCGTATCCGGCGCCTCACAACCGCCCCTCTTTGTCAATCGATCGCAAACTTGAGGTCCGGGACGGCCTTTTCTTCGTCGCGCTCGACGGCACCGAAGTGGTGGGCACCACCATGGCTGGCTACGATGGCCATCGAGGCTATATTTACTCGGTCGCCGTGCGCCCTTCCCACCGCAAGCAGGGCATCGGCACCGCCCTCGTCGCCCGGGCCGAGGAGGCCCTGGCTGCACGTGGCTGCCTGAAAATCAACCTGCAGATTCTCGAAGGAAATGAGGACGTCACCGCATTTTATGCTTCGCTCGGCTACGCCGTGGAGCGGCGCACCAATATGGGCAAAGTCCTCCCTGCTCCCGCGGAATAACAAATGCAGGATCACGGCACGCATTACCTGCTCCCGGTCAAGCCGGGCGGAGCTTGTTAGCGCAAATGGAAAACAGCGCCGGGTCGAATCCGGTTAGCGGCCGGAAGCCGTGCGTTCCATGGAACTGCCCGCCGCCTGCATATCCCGTCCGACACCCTCCATGGTATTGCAGGAGGTCAGAAACAGGGCACTCAGGCTAGCGATGATCAAGGCGATGAACTTCATTGGTCGATGCGTTGGGTTTTACTGGCGGTCTCCAGCGGCGGGACCATAGCAACCCCTTTCGCGGATGCAACTTTCAGATGCTGCTGCCGTTCAGCCGGGTACGGAACCCGTGTCCCGCTCCATCTTCCGCATCCGTTGACCATGATCCCGCGCCTGCTTTTCCTTCTTCTCTTTGCCTGCTGCGCCACCGCCGCCGACCGGCCTCCGAACGTCGTCGTCATCTTCTGCGATGACATGGGCTACGGCGACATTGGCCCGTTCGGCGAGAAGCGCTGGAAAACGCCTAATCTCGACCGCATGGCCGCCGAAGGCCGGAAATTCAGCCGGTTCTATGTAAGCAGCGCCGTCTGCTCCGCCAGCCGCTCAGCGTTGATGACCGGCTGCATGCACAGTCGCGTCAGCATTCACGGCGCCCTCGGACCCAAGGCTCCGGAAGGTCTCAATCCCTCCGAAACCACCATCGCCGAACTGCTGAAATCGAAAGGTTATGCCACTGCCATTTTCGGCAAATGGCACCTCGGACGACCCGTGGCGCTGCTGCCACTGCAACAGGGTTTCGATGAATACTTCGGCCTTCCCTATTCCGGCGATATGTGGCCGAAGCATCCCGAGACCCGCGAATTTCCCCCGCTGCCCCTTCTGGAGGGCGACAAAATCCTCCGCACTCTGGACGATCAAAGCGACCTTACCACTCTCCTGACCGAACGCGCCGTCAGCTTTATCGACCGCAACAAAGACCGGCCCTTCTTCCTCTACGTCCCTCACCCGCAGCCGCACGTCCCGCTCTATTGCAGCGATAAATTCCGCGGCAAATCCGGCGCAGGCCTCTACGGCGATGTCATTGAGGAACTCGACTGGAGTGCCGGCCAAATCCTAACAGCATTGAAAAAGAACGGCCTCGATGAAAACACTCTCGTCATCTTTTCCTCGGATAACGGCCCGTGGCTCAGCTATGGCGAACACTCCGGCACCGCCGGCCCTCTGCGCGAAGGCAAGGGCACCTCATGGGAGGGCGGCATTCGCGTCCCCTGCCTCATGCGCTGGACCGGCAAAATCCCGCCCGGCACTGAATGCAGGGAAATGGCCGGCACCTTCGATCTTTTTCCCACGATCGCCGCTCTCACCGGCGCAACGCTACCCGCGGCGAAGATCGACGGCCTGGACATCCGCAAACTTCTCACCGGCGGACCGGAAGAGGTATCGCCGCATGACCACCTCTTCATCCGCTACGCCGGCAATGAACTCCAGGCCGTCGTCGGCCGGAAGTGGAAGCTCCTCCTTCCCCACACTTACCGCACTCTCGGCGACCAGCCCAGAGCCAAAGACGGCATCCCCGTCAAATACCGGCAGGTCAAACTCACCAAACCCGAACTCTACGACCTCACCGCCGACATCGGCGAATCCAAAAACCTCGCCGATGCTCACCCGGACATCGTCGAAAAAATGCTCGCCCTCGCCGAAGCGAACCGTCCTGTCCTCGGCGACTCCCTAACGAAAACAAAGGGGACCGAAAACCGTCCCGCGGGCCGTGCAGAGCCGGTGAAATAACAGATTCGGATCAACCAACAGCGCGTTTCGAGGTTGGCGAAGCGTGAAGACGGCCGGCTTTTTCCGCTAAAATTCCGACCCGCGCACTGCATCATTTCCCTTGCCCCGGCGCTCCCGGTCATACACTGTGCGCCCGCTCACCGCCCCGCGGAGAGTTGACCTTTGGGGGGTATAGCTCAGTTGGTAGAGCGTCTCGTTCGCAATGAGAAGGTCAGGAGTTCGAATCTCCTTACCTCCACCAGATTGTCACTTGGAGTTACGTCTGAACCTTACCCAAGATAGATCGCCGGATCGACACGGCGGGGCGGATAGGCAAACTGATTTTCCACGGTACCGTCGGTGTGGTGCACCATCAGCATGCCAGTTTGCACCGAAACGATTTGACGGGAGCGCTCAAGGGCTTTCTGGCGGCTGGGAAACGAACCCAGGGACTCACCGTTGTCTTTGCGAAGTTCCCAAATATCCTGGCCTGGGAAAAGGTGAAAGTTGCTCATAGGAAGGATTAGGCGGAGTTTTTGGAGGAGCCGGGAATCTTTTGCAGAGAACGTACCTGTACTTCGGGCGGTTCTCAGCCCATTTACCGCCGCCTTCGTTGGCACTTCGTAAAGCCTTTATCAGCAACCATTCAGCACCAATGATGCCGTTTCTTAAGCGAATGCCTTCCGTGGTCTGCCGTGCCGGTCAAAAGCACCGTTGCTGCATGTTAACCTTGTCGGATGCAAGAACAGGTTGCTTTTCGCCCTGATTTCAATGCCGCATCATCACACAAACACCGGCTGTTTCGACACGGTGACGAATGGTGCCGTGAGATAAACCGGCTCCACCGGCTGCGCCGCGAGCGCGGCGATCTCCTCTTCTGACAAACGCGCGGCGGCGGCGGCGAGAATTTCTGCTTTCGGCGTGGAAACCGTGGCATGGCAAAAAGGCGGCGATACAGCGTCCATGGTGAAGACGTGGCCCGTCCAGGCACCCGCGCGCGCCGCGGTTTCGGATTCTGGACCGGCCACCGGCGCCAGCGCCAGGCTGCCGCTCTCAAATTCCGCCCACCACCATGCACCGCGCCGCGCATCCCCGCAGACGGCATAACGGTCGAATCCCGCGGCATGAGTCAACGCGCCAATGGAAGGCATACCGATCAATGGGACACCACGGGCTACGGAAACACCGATGGCTGCGGCAATGCCCACCCTCACCCCGGTATAACTGCCGGGTCCCGTGCCGGCGACCACCAGTTCTAGATTTTCCACCTGCCGCAGCAGCCCTTCGAACGGCTTGAAGAGCACGGCATTGTGCGCGCGGTCGGACTCAAAGGTCCTGACATCCACGATCATCCCGTCGCGCCACAGGGCTACGCTGCCAAGCGCTGTGGAGGTTTCGAGTGCGAGGATGTCCATGCGAATGTTGCAGGCTATAAGGCCCCGGGGGACATCGGCTTTCAAGCAGGGTTTGCTTCCGCCGGGCACGCTGATTTTTCTTTGACCCCGCTGGCCGCGGACTGCAATGAAGCCGTATGTCTCACCGTCGTTCCATTCTGATCAATGCCGCAGAAATGCGCGCGCTGGAGGCGGCAGCCGTAGAGGCCGGCACCTCTGAGGAGATGCTAATGGACGAGGCGGGCGCCGGCCTGGCAGCAGTGGTGCGGCAGTTTTACCCACGGGCGGGAGCAGCGGTCGTCTTTGCCGGCAAAGGTCACAACGCAGGCGATGCTTGTGTCCTGGCCGGTCACTTGTTGGAGTCCGGCTGGACCGTAGAGGTGCGGGCATCGTGGCCGGAGGGGGCGTGGCGTCCGCTGGCGCGGAAGAAATGGGAAGCCATCAAAGCCAGGGTAACTCCGGCTCCGGTGGAAAGCGGCTCCACGCCGCAAGGGCGTCCGCTTCTGCTGATCGACGGGCTGCTGGGAATTGGCACTGGCGGTAGTCTCAAATCACCGGTGCGCGAAGCCTGCTGCATGATTAACCGGTTGCGGGAACGTCATTTTGCGGAGGTGTTGGCCGTCGATCTGCCCTCGGGCATGGATGCGGACAGCGGAGCCTCGGATGACGATACCGTTGTGGCGGATATTACAGCAACGCTGGGCTACCCAAAGTCCGGTCTTTGTGCTCCCGGAGCGGAAAAATACACCGGGCGGCTGGCGCTGGTTCCTTTGCGTCCCCTGCCCTGCCCGGAGAATGCGGAATCCCGGGACCGCTTGATTACTTCTGACATGTTGCGCGTTTTGCTTCGTGCGCGCCCGTTTACGATGCACAAAGGACAGGCGCGCCGCGTTGGCATTGTCGCCGGCTCGCGCGGCCTCACAGGTGCGGCCCGGCTGGCGGCGACGGCGGCTGGCGCTGCCGGCGGTGGACTGGTAACTCTCTTTTGTCCCGGCGATGTTTACGAAATTCTCGCCGCCACCTGCCCTCCGGAGGTCATGGTGCGCGCGGTTCGTTCCTGTTTGGAGGTGATGGAATTTCCGCTGGATGCCGTCGGCGTCGGGCCGGGAATGGGGACTGCGCCCTTGCCTTATCTTGCCTCATTGCTTCGGGATGATCCCCGGCCTGTGATTGTGGATGCGGATGCGTTGAATGCCCTTGCCGGCAGCAACGTTTCGCTTTCCGGAAGAAAGGGCGGACCGCGCCTGCTAACACCTCACCCCGGTGAACTGGCGCGGCTGGCGACGGCGTTCGTGCCTGACAGCACGGCCCCTGCGGCGGCACTCGCCGAAGCATGGGATGTCACGGTGCTGAGCAAGTCTTCGCGCAGTGCGGTCATTTCCGCAGGACAACCGGTGACCTATAACCCGACCGGACATCCGATGATGGCCAAAGGCGGCATGGGCGATGTGCTTACCGGCTTTTGTACCACATTTGCGGCACAGGGCATGGGGCTGCACGACGCGGCGTGCCTCGGCTCGTGGCTTATCGGGTTTGCCGCGGAGCAGGCACGGGTGCTGGACGGTGATGCGCCGGAAGGCTTCACGCCTTCACGTTTGATCGAAGTTGCCGCGGCGAAGGGATTTGCGGCACTGCGCCGTGGTGGAGTTTTTTGATTCCGGCGTAGAAAGGGCCGCGGACGATTCCTCCCCAATTCCGGAACTTGACGCAGTCCCGCACGGCGGGCTTCTTTGGGCTGTCACATGAAATCCTCTATACTTCCCGTTATCGTTGCCGCATGGCAAAGTCTTCTCTCAGCTCACGCCGCGCTTCCAGCCAAGCCCGGCAATGCCACAGACTGGCCCTCCTATCGCGGACCCAACGGGAACGGCATCACCACGGCGGACTTTGGTAAACCGTGGACGGGAAGCGGTCCGAAGGAGCTTTGGAAAACGAAGGCCGAGAAAGGATTTAGCAGCATCGCCGTGAGCGGCAATCTGGCCTGCACGCTGGAAACGCGCGATTTTGAGGGATCACCCACGGAACACTGCGTCGCGAGAAATGCCAGCACCGGAGCTGAACTGTGGACGCTCCCAATGAAGCTCGCTCAATATCAGGGCGGCGGTGACGAGGGCGGCGGCGGCGACGGTGCGCGCAGCACACCCACCATCGATGGGGAGAAGGTCTATGTTTACGGAGGCAATTTTGACCTCTACTGCATCGACGGCAAAAACGGGAAAGTGATTTGGAAAAAGGACGTCCTCAAAGATTACGGCGGCAGGATGATTTCATGGCAGAACGCGACGTCACCCATTATCGAGGAAGGATTGGTCATTGTGGGCGGTGGCGGAAGAGGGTCCGCCTTCCTCGCTTTCGACAAAACAAACGGTTCGGTAAAGTGGAAGGGGGAGGACGATTCCATCACCCACGCGACGCCGACAGTGGCCACGCTGCACGGTGTGAAACAGGTGATTTTCTTCACACAGAAAGGGCTGGCTGCCGTGACGCCAAAAGACGGGAAAGTGCTTTGGCGTCAGCCTTTCAAATTCGCGGTTTCGACAGCGGCCTCCCCCATTGTTTTCGAAGACATCGTTTATTGCTCCGCCGGGTATGGTGTCGGAGGCGGTGCCTATAAAGTAGAGAAAAAAGGCAATGATTGGGCGAGTTCAGAACTGTGGCGCAAGGAGGGCAACGACGTGGCCAATCACTGGAGCACGCCCGTCTGCAAGGACGGCTATCTTTACGGCATGTTCCAGTTCAAGAATTACGGCAAGGGGCCGGTAAAGTGCGTGGACATTCGCACCGGCGAAATAAAGTGGAGCAAAGAGGGATTCGGCCCCGGAAACGTGATCATGTCAGGCGACCGCGTGCTGGCGCTCTCCGACAAAGGTGAGCTGGTGCTCTTCAGTGCTTCGCCGGACGGCTATAAGGAACTCGCCCGCGCGGACGTGCTCGAAGGCAAGTGCTGGAGTACGCCGACGCTCGCCGGAGGCCGCATCTTCGCGCGAAGCACCACCCAGGCCGGCGCATTCGAAATCGCGAAATAAAACCCGTTTTCCCTGACGATGTTTGTGCGGGACGGCCTGTGAACCGGGCTGATTTTGGATGTGAACGTACAAAAACGTTGTCCTTCTCCCGTTAGGCGGTAAATTTTTAAACACATGACTGAACCGGCCTTCAATCCATACGCAGCTCCGCAAAGCACCAATCTTTATGAACCTGAAATGGGCGATATCTGCCGGCGCGGACCGTTATTGGTAGTTCCGCGCTACAGCGCCGCCTATCTGCCATGTGACACTTGCGTGAAGTGCGGGAGGCCCGCCGTGAAAACTCTTCGGCGAACGCTTTCCTGGCATCACCCGGGTCTCTATCTGATCCTCATCAGCCCGCTGATCTATGTAATCGTGGCTCTCATCGTGAGGAAGCAGTTACGGGTCACGGTTGGTCTTTGCACGGCGCACGCGTCGAAGCGAAGCAACTGGATCATGGCGGGCTGGCTCACGTTTTTGGCGGCGATCGGCCTGTTTTTTGTCGCGGCGGGCGTCCGGGGCAACGGAGCAGTCTATGGCCTCAGTGGTGGCGGATTGCTCGTAATTTCGCTCATCATCGCCGTCATTGCCTCAAACCTGACCGTGCGCCCGCGGCGCATTACCCAATTTGAGGGTACGCTTGCCGGTGCCGGAGAAGGTTACCTGCAGCAGTTTCCTGTGCTTTAAAGGAAAGTCCGGTCAATTGGGCTGGCAATTCGCTTGCTCAGGCTTATTCTTGCGGACTCATCCATCCGCTATGCCCACCTGGAGCCAGCTTTGCGAAGACAAAAGTTTGCGGGACTTGCCCTACAAGATCGAACTTAACGGGCAGGGGCAGATCATCATGAGTCCCACCAGTAACTACCATGGCAATTTCGCCTTTCGCATCACTGAAAAACTGGTGGAGTTGCTTTCCGGTGGTGAAGGCATCGTGGAATCAGCGGTGCAAACGAGTGATGGCGTGAAAGTGGCGGACGCGGCATGGTGCTCCGCCGGGCGATGGGAGAAGATCAGCGATGATGCCGCCAGTCACATCGCTCCGGAGATTTGTGTGGAGGTGCTTTCAGAATCCAACACCGAGGCGGAAATGATGCACAAACGCGCTCTTTTTTGTGCTGCCGGTGCCGTGGAATACTGGCTCTGTGATCGCGCGGGGAGGATGCGCTTTTTCCCCGCTCAAACTGAACTGGCCCGGAGCGTATTCTGCCCGGAATTTCCATCGATTTTGCCTTCACGGAGGCGCTGAACGCGTGGCTCCCTCCGGCCTGAAAGGCCGCCGGAAATGCAAGCTATGCCTTGCGCCCCGTGCTGTCCCCTTTAGGGTGCCATCTTTCCCCCGGGGGAAGTGCAGCCAGAGAGCCCGGCACGGAAACGGAGGAAGCGTCTTTTTCCAAACCAAGCACCCATTGTGAGCGAATCCGAGCCACGCAGCATCGAGCCCATCAACGTCGCGGACGAGATGTCGAAGTCCTTCCTCGACTACTCCATGAGCGTCATCATCAGCCGGGCGCTGCCGGATGTGCGGGACGGTCTGAAACCCAGCCAGCGCCGGATTCTCTACGCCATGAGCGAGCTTTCGCTGTGGCCGAACCGGAAGCCCTACAAATGCGCGAAGATTTGCGGTGACACCTCCGGTAACTACCACCCCCACGGCGAAGCGGTCATCTATCCCACGCTCGTCAACATGGCGCAGCCGTGGAGCATGCGGGACATCTTGATCGAGGGTCAGGGGAACTTCGGCAGCGTGGATGGCGACCCTCCCGCGGCCATGCGTTACACGGAGGCGCGCCTGACCCACCTGGGCACGGCTCTCATGGAGGACATGGACAAGGATACGGTGGACCTTGTTCCGAACTACGACGAACGCCTCAAGGAGCCGACCGTTTTTCCGGCGGCGTTTCCGAATCTCATCGTCAACGGCGGTACCGGCATCGCGGTGGGTATGGCCACCAACATGGCCCCGCATAACCTCAGCGAAGTAGTGGACGGCATCTGCGCGCAGATCGACAATCCATCCATCACGGTCGCGGAACTGATGCAGCACATCAAAGGCCCCGACTTCCCCACGGGCTGCACCATTTACGGGCGCAACGGCACGCGCAACTACATGGCCACCGGACGCGGGCAGGTGAAGGTGCGCGGCAAAGTGGAAATCGAGCTGGATGAGAAAGGCAAAGAGCAAATCGTCATCACCGAGATTCCCTATCGCGAGAACCGTGCGGTGCTCATCAAGCGCATCGCGGAACTGGTAAACGAAAAGATTCTGCCCGAGATCAGCGCCATCCGCGATGAGTGCGATGAGAACACGCGGGTGGTCATCGAATTGAAACGCGATGCCCGGCCTCAGGTCGTCATCAACAATCTGTACAAGCATACCGCGCTGGAGAGCACCTTCAGCGTGAACATGCTGGCGATCGACAACCGCCGGCCACGCGTGCTGAGCATGAAGGACGCCATCGCGTGCTACATTGAGCACCGGCGGGAGGTGGTACTCCGGCGCACGCGATTCCTCCTGCGCAAAGCGGAGGCCCGTGCAGAAATTCTGGAGGCGCTGCTGCTGGCGACGAGCCGCATCGATGACTTCATCAAAATCATTCGCGAGTCGAAAAATCGCGAGGAAGCGGAGCAGCGCATCAAAGAGTACCCATTCACGGTGGAGGCGGCGACGGCTCTTGGCATCGTCATTCGCGGCCAGCCTCAAGTGCAGGGAGACAGCTATCTCTTCAATGACCGCCAGGTGAAGGCGATCGTGGAACTGCAGCTCTACAAGCTGACCGGCCTCGAGCGGAACAAACTCAAGGAGGAATACGACGGCGTCATGGTGGAGATCAAGGATCTCATGGACATCCTCGCGCGCGAGGTGCGCGTGCTGACAATCATCAAGGAGGAGCTGCGCGTCATTCAGACGAAGTATGGCACTCCTCGCCTAACGAATTTCGCCGAGGAGGAGGGAGAGATCAATACCATCGATCTCATCGCCAACGAAAGCCAGATCATCACCATTACCCACCGCGGCTATATCAAACGCACGGTGGCGACGGAGTTTCGCAGCCAGCGCCGCGGAGGCAAAGGCCTCAAGGGCATGGAGACCACCAAAACCTCCGGCGAGGAAGGCGAAGAGGGCGACTTCGTGGAACACCTGTTCACCGCCAGCTCTCACGACTGGCTGATGTTCTTCACGAATACCGGGCGCGTTTACGCGGAGCGCGTCTATCAAATCCCCGAAGGCAGCCGCACGGCCAAGGGTCGCAGCATCAAGAATCTCCTTAATCTGAAACCGGAGGAAAAGATTGCCAGCGTGCTGCGCATTCCCGCGGTCGGGGAAGGAGACAAGGACTCCACATGGTCACCTGAGAAGTTCGTCGTGTTTGCGACACACAACGGCATCGTGAAGCGCACAAACCTCAGCGAGTTCCGGAATATCCGGAAGGACGGCATCAACGCCATCAACATCGAAACGGAAGACTTCCTTATTGGCTGTGCTCTCACCGAAGGTCAAAACGAACTGGTGCTGGTAACGCACGACGGCATGAGCATCCGGTTCAAAGAGGCCGACGCGCGTGACATGGGTCGCACCGCCACCGGCGTGTGGGGCATTCGTCCGGAGGCCGGGGATTATGTTGTAAGTTTGGCCGTCGTGCAGGAGGGCAGTACGCTGCTCGTAGCCAGCGAAAACGGAATCGGAAAACGCAGTCAGTTCGACGAGTACCGCGTCCAGTCACGCGGAGGCAAAGGCATCATCACGATGAAGACCACCGATAAGACCGGCAAAGTAGTGGGTGCGCTGGTGGTGCTGGAAACGGATGACGTCATGCTGATGACCAACACCGGGCAAAGCGTGCGCATTCCGGTAAACCAAATCCGCGAAGCGGGCCGCAACACTCAGGGGGTAAAATTGATCTCTCTGCGCGAGGGCGAACTCCTGCAGGATATCGCAAGGGTGCTGGCGGAAGCGGACGAGGAAGCAGCCGCAGACGGCACTCCTTCCTCCGGTCCGGTCGAAGGCGAGGCACCGCCTGAAGAAACAGCCTAACACCGGCTGCCATGATCTCGTTTGCCACGTTCGGTCCCGGCGCAGGCCAGCGGCTGAAGCTGCAACCGGGCCGCGTGCGGCTCACGCAGCACTGGCTGCAGGCGGGTCAATTGGCCGGACCGGGGCAGATTCCCGAGGCGGGGCTCGACCTGAAGGCGGACGGTGTCGTGGTATTTTCCGCGACCATGAAACCCGGCATCCAGGACAAATTCCAGCCGGGGCGGCCGGAGTTCATCACCGGCCTGTGGAAAGGAAACGTCATGGAGTGGTTCCTCGGAAATCCGGGCAACGGACGTTATCTTGAAATCCATGTGGCGCCTGGCGGGCAGTGGTGGTCGTGCGTATTTACGGGCGTCCGCATTCCAGAGACAGCGGAGGGCCGCCCGCTGCCGTTGAGTGTCATTCATCATCGCCGGGATAAGACCGGCAAACGCTGGGAAGCCACGGTGCAGGTGCCGTCCTCGGTATTGTGCAAGCTCCTCCAGGCTCCATCCTTCATGCAACTGCGCACCAACCTGTGTGCCACCGCCTACCCGGTGACAGGACGCCCGATGTATTTTTCCTTCGCTGAACTCCCGGGGCCAAAGCCAAATTTCCACCAGCCTGACGCGTGGCTGGAGATGATGCAGTAGCAGGTCATCCTGCTACGATTTTTTCCAAACCGCTGCGGCATAAAATTTCTCTTTGCCAAACCGGGCATCATCCAATGTCACGAGCGTGAACCGGCCCTCCGAACTGAATCCGGCGAGACTCGCCGTGGTAAGGATCAGGTCTTTCCTTCCAGGATAGAATGCGCGCATCAGCGTCACCCTTCCGCTCAGACGCAAACTGCCGTCGGATTGCAGTTCAGCAGTGAGAGAGGCCACCTTGAGGTCGTTGCGATCCTTGTCGGAACAATCTTCGGTTTGCGGGTGGAAATGATTAAGAATGCGCCGGCTAAGCGCGGCGTCGAGCGTCCATTTGTCTTCCGGTTTCGCTCCCACAGGCACCGCGAGAAACCGCGTCCATTCCTCTCCCGTGAAAGCCGGCCAGTTTTCGCCGGGGAATTCGCCCCAGCTTCCGCGGCCCTCGCGACGCGCCGTAATGTGGACCACCGCACCTCCTGGTGGAGCTTTGTGAAGAATCCCGCTCAACGGAACAGGAGTAACAACCGGCCTGCCGGCGGAAATTTTGTAACGGTCCACCATGCGGTCCAAAGTCTGCTGAAGATTGTCCTTCTCCGCTGCGGCGGCGACATGCAGGCTGTCCCGCAGTTTTCCATCCGGGCTCAACAGATACACGTGCACCGAGCCCACGGACATCTTCGCGTCGTATCCCTCATGACGGATGCGCTCCAATTCCGCACGTTCGTCTTTTGGGACGGTAGCCGTCGCACCGTCGTAATCTTCATTGGAAGTGAAGACGCAGACGAAATGCGCGTTGAGCGTCTCGATCACTTTCTGGTTGGAGAGCGGACCCGCCCTCAGCGCAAAGGCACCCCCTCAGCACCGGCCCGCAGCCATTCGCCCGTCATGGGTGAAGAGAAACACGGGCCGTTTGTGTTCCTTCGCCAGCCGCAGGGCATCGCGAATATCCTTCGCCCAGCCGATGTCATCCATGCGCCGTTCGGTGGCGGCAGGCGCGCTCAACGAAACGCGCTTTTCGATTTCGGCAGGGGATAGCGACTCCCCGCGAGTGCCCGCGGGCAGCAGAAAAAAAGCCGTGATGATCAAGGTAAGCCATCGCATACCGTCACCATGCGCGTCGCGCAGTGCGGCGGCAAGTCGCCAGTGAAACTTGATCGCGTCTGGAAATTGGCGTTAATGATATTGCCTCCGTCGTCGCCGGTATGCTCAGATGCGCGCCCATGACGTGGACGCAAAATTATGACCCGCTGGGAAACACCTTTCTTTCCACGGCCGCTGCAGCACTGCCGGTCATCGTATTGCTGGGAGCGATCGCCCTTGGAAGGATGCGCATTCACATGGCAGCCCTCGCAGGTCTTGTAACGGCGGTGCTCGTGGCTCTGTTCATTTACGGCATGCCCGGAAAGATGGTCGCGGCAGCTTCCGCTTACGGCGCGGCTTACGGACTGTTTCCCATCGGCTGGCTCATTGTGAATTTGTTGTTCCTTTACGAGCTTACAGTGCGCCGGGGACTGTTCGATGTGTTGCACCGCAGTTTGTCGGGCATCGCGCCGGACCCGCGGGTGCAGGTGATCCTCATCGCCTTTAGCTTCGGAGCCTTTTTTGAAGGCGCTGCGGGTTTCGGCACTCCCGTGGCGGTGACGGCGGCCATCATGATCCGTCTTGGATTCCGTCCATTGCACGCCTGCTGCCTCTCGCTGATTGCGAACACCGCGCCGGTGGCCTTCGGTTCCCTTGGCACGCCGCTCATTGCATTGGCGAAAGTCTCGGAGCTGGACCTGCTGGAACTCTCCGCCATGGCGGGCCGGCAGCTTCCCTTCTTTTCACTGCTCGTGCCTTTTTGGGTCGTGTGGGCCTTCGCAGGATGGCGCGGAATGGTCGGCGTGTGGCCGGCGGCGCTCACGGCTGGACTCGCCTTCGCGATTCCTCAGTACCTCGTGTCCAATTTCCACGGTCCGTGGCTCGTCGATATCGTGGCTAGCATCATGAGCATTGCCGCGCTCCTTTTTCTGCTCAAACGCTGGCAGCCCTCAGATGGCTGGCGACCCCGCGGAGAGCTGATGAAAGAATCCGCGGAACCAGCCATCACCCGGCCCAGCGCCACCGAGCAGCGCCGTGCATGGACGCCGTGGGTGCTGCTCGCCGTAATCGTCGCCGCGGTCGGGGGATTGAAAGGCCCGCTAACCAAAATGTGGGCGCCATCAATGCAAGTGCCGGAATTACACGCGGCGGTTTACCGCAGTCCGCCCGTCGCTCCTGAGCCGACGGCAGCAAAACCGGCCACGCCGGAGAAAGCGGTTTTGGATCTGAACCTCCACACCGCCACCGGCACGGGCATTCTTCTCACGGCGCTCATCACCGGCCTTTGGCTGCGCTTCTCTCTCCGCGAGCTCGCGGCAGCTTTCGCGGCCAGTCTCTGGCGCGCCCGCTGGTCGCTAATCACCATCGCCGCCATGCTGGCGCTGGGGCATCTCACCAAATACTGTGGCGCGGATGCTACCATGGGCCTGGCGCTGGCGGGCACGGGCGTGCTGTATCCGTTCTTCGGCACCATGCTGGGCTGGCTCGGAGTGGCCCTCACCGGCAGTGACACCGCGAGTAACGTGCTTTTCGGCAGTCTGCAGCGCATCACGGCGGAACAGACCGGTGTCAGTGCGAACCTGATGTGCGCCGCCAACAGCACCGGCGGCGTGATGGGAAAAATGATCGATGCCCAGAGCATCGTGGTGGCGAGCACCGCAGCGGACTGTTACGGCATGGAATCCCAAATTCTGCGGCGCGTGTTTTTCCACAGCATCGCCTTGGCCATGCTGTTGGCGGTGCTGGTGACCCTGCAGGCGTATGTTTGGCCCTTTACGGAGATGGTGGTAAAGTGAGGGGCGGGGAGTGCGGGCTTCACTGCCTGTGCGTGACGGCCGCGCGAATGAAGAGACGTGTGTTTCCCGGAAATCCGGCGGGCACGCGAAATGTCAGGGTATTGGCGGTGGCGCCCGCAAGAGTGGCCGGTGTCCACGTGGCGAAATCCGTGCTGCATTCACCCGTGATGAAGGCATCATCGGCGTTGAGGATTCGCGGGATGGTGAAGGTGACTTCCCCGGCGTTCACGGTGGGAACGGGTGCAGGGTTTGGACCGAGAGCGTATTCCAGGAAATCACTGTAACCGTCCTGGTCCGAATCCGCGGCGGGATTACCGGTGAAATGAAAGGGCGTCGTCGCTGCCGGGATTGCCGTCCGGCTGCAGGCTGGCGCGCCAGTTTGCGGGTTCGTTGACGGCCGGGCGTAATTGCGGGGCAATGAGCACGATGCTGGCCCCGTTGCCATCGGCGTCCGGCCATGGGGCGGCGTCGGAATAAGTTAGAGAGAATGACGTGCCTCCCGGGGCAGTGAAGGTTATCAGTTCGCCGGCATTGTTGAGTTGATCATTGCCATCGAATTGTCCGGCGATGCACGTCGCCGCCGCGGCGCCGTATCGATGAGTAAAGGCTGCGATATTCTTCACCACGAGTACGCGTCCGCCGGGATTGAGTTCGAGAAGTTCCGGGTGCGTTGCGCCGTCGAAGGTGAAATCGAAACCGGCGGTGAACTTTGCGCCGTAAAGGTTGATCCGGCTGCCGGCGGTGACGGTGAGTTCGATGAATTCGAAATCGTCTGAATTGGTAAAGCCGGCGGCGATTTCAGCCGGGGAAGGGTCAGCGGGATGATACATCACCTCGCTAATGGTAAGATCTCCGGCGACGGCGGGCCGCGCTCCGATAATGCAGTAAACACGCAGAGAACCGCTCCACTCCGTGTGTTTGGCGGCGGCACCGGTCTTGCGCACACGGGCGATCAGCATGCTGCTGGCATTGAACTGGAAGGGGGCGGCATATGTTAGCGCCCCCGCGGCCACCGCTCCGTCCGGAGCCCGGGGATCGGAGCCGTCTGTGGTGTAATAGATCTGTGCGCCCGTTTCGGTCGTAGTCAGGGAGACGGGAGTGGCGGCACTGATGGGACCGCCGGGGAATGAAGAGACAGGAGCCTTCAGCACGTAACTGTCCATGAAGGCGAGGCGCTGCTGGAGCCATGTTTTGTGCCGGCTGATTTCGCTCGTGGCTTCACCGCCGAAAATAACCTGAGCGGCGTTGGTTTGATTGGTGGACGTGCTGCGAACGGTGCGGGGCCAGCGGAAAAAATTCCGGGTAATGGGCCGGTCGACTCCACCATTGTCAGCCGTGGCAAGAAGCGCCGCCTGCTGACCGAGGAATGTGTTGATGGCGGTCACATCGAGCACGCCGGTGGTGCGCCAGCGATAGTAGCGGTCCACCCATTCCTGAAGGTAGTCCGGGTCCTGATGGAGCCGGTGATGGGAGCCACCCTGACACAAATTTCCCTGTGGAGCGCCTTTGCCGGTAAACAGGCCGGCGGGCCGGTGGCCGGGCATCTGGGGCTCATCCGGGAGCGCTCCATCGATGCCGTGCGTTCGCTGGATCAAATCGTGTGGGCCGTCAATCCCGGCAATGACACCGTGAAGAACTTCGTCACCTATCTGTGCCAGATGGCCGGAGATTTTCTGCGCGAAACGGAGGTCTCCTGCCGCATCGATTTGCAGGAGCCCGTGGAGGACGGTCCTCTCAACGCTGACGTGCGCCACCATCTCGTGCTCGCAGCCCGGGAAGCCTGCACCAATGCGCTCCGTCACTCCCGCGCGACCGAAGTGTCTCTGCACGTGCGCGCCGCTCCGGCCCGCATTTTTATCGTCATTGGAGACAACGGATGCGGATTTGATCCTGGCACCGTGAATGGCGATACCGAGGGCCTTGCCGGGATGGCCCGCAGGCTCTGCGCCGTGGGCGGACGGTGCACGGTGGAGAGCATTTCAGGGCAGGGCACGCTTATCAAACTGGAATGGCCCTCCACCGAAGAGCCGTCGCGTAACTGAATGGGCCGAAGGTGCGC
Source organism: Verrucomicrobiales bacterium (assembly GCA_035550135.1). Lineage (GTDB taxonomy): Bacteria > Verrucomicrobiota > Verrucomicrobiia > Verrucomicrobiales > V1-33 > V1-33. Next base: position 3,848 of record DASZQB010000078.1, on the reverse strand, counting down.
GCGAAGACTCGCATTCTCATGCAACGGGCGTCTGGGACGGAAAGTATTGTATCCCTTCTTCAGCCGCGTAGCGGCGACGGCAATAGCTGCGGGTTTCCTTCGGCTGTCTGCACTGCGCTCAGCCCACGGTCTGGAGTTTCTACATTTTGCTGGCGGGCCAAAGGCCGGATTCAATTTAGCCTGGGCCGTCAGGCCCTGGCGGTATATCCGCGGGCCTGTTTCAGCAATTCTTCTATTCCTTCGTTCATGTCATACTCTTCCTCCGGCTATTCGGCGCGTGTCGAAATGCAACTCCTCTTGCCTGGAGGAGAGTCCCTGCCGGTGGCACAAAGCGGTCCGGATTTCCTCATTCTTAAGCAGCCAGCCGTGCGACCGCCCTCTCCCGCGGAACTGGTGGTCGACGTAGACGGCTCCGTCTCCAGGTATCCTTGCTTTCTGATGAATGGAATCAGCGGGGCGAGAGTTGCGGTCGAATGCCAGCCTCGAGCCCCCGTCCCCTTCACCCGAGTGGCGTGACGCCACCCGTCCCGGCTGCGGTGCAAAACCCTGCTCACTGTCCCCGCTGCCGCACTCCCGTAATGCTGCGGCTGGCGGAGTAAAACCCGGCGTGGTAAAATCCCTGCCTGATGAAACCCCGGAATGCCTCACTTTTTGCCTGCGCCCTGCTGCTCGTTCCGGTTGCGATCGTGCAGGCGGGACGCGGGAAGATCACAGAGGAAGACCGCAAGTGGTGGTCCTATCAGCCCGTGCCGGCCACGGTCGCGGCGCCGCAACCGGCCGCGAAAGATGAACGCCTGCAGCGCTGGGGCCGCAATGAGATCGACGCCTTTATTCTCGATGCCCTGCTGGCCGCCAAACTGGAACCCGCGCCGGAAGCACCCCGCGAAGTGCTCCTGCGGCGGCTTTACCTCGACCTCTGGGGCCTGCCGCCAACCGCGGAGCAGGTCAAAACATTCCTCGACGATTCGTCTCCGGATGCGTGGGAGCGGCTGGTGGATCAGCTCCTCGCCAGCCCGCGCTACGGCGAGCGCTGGGCGCGTCACTGGCTGGACCTCGTGCGCTACGCCGACAGCGATGGATACAAGGCCGACGATTACCGGCCCGACGCATGGCGCTACCGGGACTACGTCATCAATGCCTTCAACACAGACAAGCCCTTTGACCGATTCGTGCTGGAGCAACTCGCCGGCGACGAACTTTTTCCTGACAATCCGGAAGCCCTCATTGCCACGGGCTACCTGCGATGCGGCATCTACGAATACAATAACCGCGACGTCGTTGGTCAATGGACCGCGATTTTGAATGACATCACGGACACAACCGCGGACGTGTTTCTCGGGATGGGGCTGCAATGCGCGCGCTGCCACGACCACAAATTCGACCCGTTGCTCCAAAAGGACTATTATCGTCTCCAGGCATTTTTTGCCCCGCTGCAATGGCCGGAGCAGGCGGCTGCATCCACAGCGGCGGAGCGTGAGGAGTGGCAGAAAAAGCAAACCGTTTGGGAGCAGGCCACTGCGGACGTTCGGGCACAGATCGAAGCCATCGAACAGCCCGTGCGTGAAAAAGCGCGCAAAGATGCACAGGAAAAGTTCCCCCCGGAAACGCAGGCTATCATGAACAAGCCGGCGGCGGAACGCACACCAGAGGAGCTTCCGTTTTTCGAGCTGGCATGGCGTCAGGTGACCTATGAATGGAACCGGCTCGATACCCGGATCAAAGGCTCGGATAAGGAAAAACTGGTGGCGCTCCGCAAACAACTGGCCCAGTTCGACCATCTCAAGCCCCCATCGCTGACGCCGGCACAAGTGGCACAGGATGCGGGCGTGCTCGCCCCTGCGGTCTTGATTCCCAAGCGCGAGAAAGAAGGGGCCGTTGAAGCTGGATTTCCCACCATTCTTGATCCCGCGCCTGCCGCTGTGCAGCCTTTGACCGTCAGCACGGGACGCCGTTCGGCGCTCGCGAAATGGATCGCAAGCCCGGCAAATCCGCTCACCGCGCGGGTCGCCGTAAACCGCGTGTGGCAGCAGCACTTCGGGCGCGGGCTCAGCAGCACCACGAGCGACTTCGGAACCCTGGGCGAAAAACCCTCGCACCCCGCCCTGCTGAACTGGCTCGCCCGGCGTTTTATGGCGGAAGGCTGGCGTTTCAAAAGCCTGCACCGGCTGATTCTAACCAGCGCGGCCTGGCGGCAGGGCTCTACCTCCACGGTCGAAGAGCATGCGCGTATGGTCGATCCGGAAAATCGCCTGCTGTGGCGATGGAATACCCGCCGCATGGACTCGGAGCAAATCCGTGACGCCATGTTCGCCGCCACCGGTGAACTTGACTTGACATCAGGCGGCCCTGGCGTGGATTCCACCAAACCGCGGCGCGCGGTCTATGTAAAGGTCCTGCGGAATGTCCGCGATCCGCTGGCGGATGCGTTCGACGCGCCGCTGCACTTCAACAGCACTCCCACCCGCAATACCACGACCACGGCCACTCAGTCCCTCCTCCTCGCCAACAGCCGCTTCCTTTCGGACCGCTCGGAAGCGATGGCCAAAAAGCTCATCGCCAAACATACGGACGACCGCGCCCTTGTCACTGCCGCATGGCAGGCCGCCACAAATCGCCGTCCCACAACGGACGAGGTCGAGGACGCAGTCGCCTTTCTTGAATCCCAGCGGAAAACCGTGGCCCCTGCGACCAACGAATTCATCGCCGACTCCATGCCACAGCGGGATGGAAAGGCGGCGGTGCTGTCCCCCGGCAGCGCCCAGGAACGCCTTGTGGTGGCGAAGGGGGCCATGACCCTGCCGCAGGGGGATTTTTCCGTCGAATCGGTGATCCTGCTCCACTCGATCTTTGTAGACGCCAATGTCCGCACCATTGCCTCGCAGTGGAACGGTGATCGTTCTCAACTAGGCTGGTCACTGGGTGTGACGGGCCAGAAGTCGCGGCGCAAACCACAGATGCCGGTGCTGCAATTGATAGGCCGCAATAAAGAGGGCCGCATCGTCGAAGAGCCGGTTTTCAGCGATATTCTGCTGCAGTTGGACCGCAGCTACTATATCGCTGCGGGCGTGCATTTGGATGCGGGCGGGAACGGCAGCGTGACCTTCTTCGTGAAGGATCTTGCCAACGAAGATGAACCGGTGCAAACGACTACGGTGCCCCATCCCATCGCGGAACCGGTGAAGACGGACTTCCCTCTCGTCTTCGGCGACAGCGATGGAAATCACCGTTTCCTTTGGGATGGACTCATCGATGAAGTGCGTATCCGGCGCGGTTGTATTACCGAACCCGCGCTCTTCCTGAATTCACCCTCGATCTCGCCCGACACAGTGGGCTGCTGGCAGTTCGAGCCCGCCACAGGCTTCCTCCACGATGCGGTGAGCAAAAGAGAAACCATTCGTGCGATGAATACCGCGGAATCGACCGCCCGCGAAGCCGCTGTTACGGACCTTTGCCACTCGCTCCTGAGCAGCAGCGCGCTCCTCTACGTGGAGTGACCCTGACGCTCATGCGAGAGCTTCGCGTTCAACCCGCGCACGGCCTCAGGGTTTCCGGTTTGCTGTCTATCCTGCATTTCTTACCGTCCGGGAAAAACGCCCGCGGCCTGTCCTAACGTTTCCGCGGCACAACAATGGCACGTAGAGTGATGGGTATCAAAAGAGGTGGTCGTGGTATGCTGGCCGCCTCGTATGAAGAATAAAACCAAACCATCGAAGGGGCGCGGTCGCCGCGCCCGTCACCGGCAGGGCACTTTGCTTGGAGAAGTCAACGAAACGGGACGAGTCTACCTCTCCTTCGACGTCCACGCCGCCACGTGCGTATTGGGTGCGATGCGTGAGGACGGCACGTGG
>DASZQB010000077.1:0-5941 GCA_035550135.1 Verrucomicrobiales bacterium | reverse complement strand
CCTTTAAGACCCGCGCGGTTTTGGACAGTGTCAGACCGCAGCCGTGTTTGAGCGCTGCCGCCAGCGCCTGGGCGCGGGCACCCAAATGCACGCCCGCACAACCGCCGGCGGTGGAGACCTGCTGCGGATGGGTGCTCACCGCGGTGCAGCCGCAGCCGGTGCAGGCGGCACTCCAGGTGGTGATCTTGAGCACCCGCGGGCGCACCGGCGGCAGGTCCTCCACGTATTGCACACAGGGCAGCGGTGCGCTCCATGCCCCGCCGCACTGCGGACAGCATCCGGGGAGGATCAGGGACACTTCGGCCGTGCCGTCAATCTGCGCGGGAATGGTGCGGCACGCGCCGGGATGACCGGGTTTGCGTCCGGGACGTCCCGGAGCAGACTTCTTTTGCTCCGCCGGTCGCCGGAACGGAGCCGCCGGCGGACGGTTCTGTGATTCAAGCTCACTGACGCGGTCTTTGAGCGCTGCAACCTCCGCCCGCAGCACGGCATTGGCCTCCATCAGATTGCTGATGATCTGCAGCAGCACCGGTGATCTCTCCGCAAGCAGCTCGCGCAGCGCTTGTTGTTCCGGGCTGTCTGCGTCCAGCATCCGGAGAAATCGCACACTAACATATTTTGTACAACCTGGAATTTATGAAATTTCCCTCCCTTCCCGTGGGCTAAACACATACTGGACTTCAGTCCACGGTGTTAGGCCCATCCCATCCGCAGGCCGCGCAGCGGCGAAAGAATCCCGGCACCGGCTTAACTGCGAAACCAGCACGGAACATCACACTCCCCGCAGGGCAGGGGACCTCCACTTCTTCCGCCCGGCCCCCCGGCGTGACAAAGTGGTGCAGGTTTTGCCTCCGGCTAGCCTGCACACGGGTGAACCGCACGACACCACTCAGCGTCTGCCAATCTCCTGCGCTCCGGTCCGGGATCGCGACCTCACCCCACCCCATCCCTCCGCCTGCTACGCCCCGCCCGCTCCCACCTGCCACTCCTCCCGCGTTATCCGGTACACCTGCACCTGCTTCCCGAAAATCTCCGCCGTCCCTGTCAGCCGCTCACCCAGCCGCTCCGCCACGCGGATCGACGCCGCATTCTCCGGATGCGTTAGGCTGATCACTTCCGGCTGGCCCGGTTCCTTAAACGCCACACGCAGCGCCGCCCGCGCACCCTCCGTCGCGTAACCCTTTCCCCAAAATGGCCGGTGCAGCGCCCACCCCAGTTCAAACCCCGGCCACCCCTCCGGATTCCAAAAACCGATCCGCCCCGCAAACTTCCCGGTCGCCCGCTCCTCCACCGCCCAGATCCCGTACCCCCGCAGCGACCAGTGCCCTATCATCGCCGCCAGCCCCCGCCACGCCGTCGGCCGGTCCATCGCCTTTCCGTCCCCCAAATACCGCATCACCTCCGCATCCCCGTGCATTTCCGCCCACACCTCAAAGTCGGATGCCCTCAGCATTCGCAAAACAAGACGTGGCGTTTCAATGACAGGCAGCATCCCGGCAAGCTTCTGAATCCCCTCGCTGTCACCCCCGTCATCAACAAAATCCACCGGAGAATTCCCCCGCATAACCTTACTCCTGCCCCTACTCTTACTCATACTCTTACTCATACTCTTACTCATACTCTTACTCCCTCTGCGGAATGCGCATCTTCCGCCCGCCTCAAAGGCAGTGGCCTCGTCGTGTTGGATCCTTTCGAGATTCCCGCCTCTTCCTCGGGAATTCCAACCGCGTCCCCCGCCGCCAACCGGGGCGTCAAGTGGGGAAGATTAGCGCCCCCCATCCGTGGTTTACCCCCGTTGTTGCTAGTGCCCGAACCCTTAAAATCCGCTGTCGCGTTACCTCTGTGCGCGGCAACTGTCCTGTCCGGCGCTCCGTGTGCCGGGCAGGGCGGCCTCTAAGCCGGATTACCGGTGGCGGAACTCGCAACCCGCTCATCCTCACGCGTCTGAATCCGGACAAGGGGCGTCAGTATTGGTTGCCGGTGGAAATTTCAGGGCTGTGGTCGCCTCCAGCATAAAAAGTAACGGCGGTCAGTGCAGGCCATCGCCTCGGCAAATGGCTGCCAACCGAATCCATCGAGCGTGCCGAAAGCAATCACCAACGCTTCGAAGACGCGGGGGGACCATCCGTATCGCGATTGATGAGCCGGAAAACGTCTTCAACGAAAGGACCGGTGTCCCTCGTCTCCACACCTATCTCGCGAATGTCTTCCATTCTCACGGACATCCGGCCCACCGGGCCATCGGCCACATTGGTGTGACCATCAAATGAGTATATGGGTTCTTCAAACTTGCCCGCTTTTCGCCTTGGCGATGCGTATCATCGCGCTTCCGGAAACGATCACCAGAAGCTCCGTCCAAGTCGGCCTCTTGCCTTGAGTGTAAAAGGCCCAGCTAAGGACTCCGGACATTGCCAGGAACACGCCAATGACCAGCATAATCTGATGGAAGCGCATGGGCCCGGACAATGGACCTTGCGGTCCGTAAATCCAGCGGTAAACGGGGTTCCATGCCGGCCATCTTTGATTCCGTGTCCAAAATTCGGGCTCCAAAGCCGCTGAATACCGATATTTGGCCTGTCCTCGTGACCGGCGGCACGCTGGCGCTGTTGCTGGTCATCGGGCTGATCCTCATGGCCCGCCTGGAAAGGAATCGCCATCTTGACGTGCGAACCGCAACAGCCAAAAATGAAAGCATATAAAAAACCACTCACACTCGCGGTGTTGGCTGTCTCTCTCCTGTCAGGATGCGAATCATCATCGGACCACGACGCGAAGATGTTTCGTTTTGCCAATGGTCGCGACGAAACACAGCAGGAAAAGGAGCAGCGATGGGCCGAAGCCGCGCATCGCCGATGGGTGGAAGACGGAATGAAACAACCCGAAGAACACCGCGTCACTCACTGGTAACCGTGCGGCGCCGCCAGTGCTGGTATCGGTTGCCTCTGCGAACGGGAGGCTGCGCCCCATCCCGCTCACTCCACCCGGCGACTGAGCCCATACAGAGTAAACCCTATCAGAGCCAGAGTTATTCCGGCGGTCAGTAGCTTTGCTTTCGAAAGTCCCTGGAAGTTCGACGAGAGGTCTGAAACAAAATTGGCTCCGGCAATCATCGTCACGCCGAGAACAAAACACACTATCGCTCCTGTTTTCAGGCCGCATCACTAACCGCAGCGTGAATCATTTCACAAGAGCGCAAATAGGGCTGCCGCTCTCCCTGGCACGGGACAAAAATGTCATCCTGCATGCGCAGGCAAATTGACTGCCCTGGTGGCAGGGTGCCAGACAGGTAGGACACGGGATTTCGATGGCAGCGGCATTCGCCGCATGGCCGGCCGCTTTAGAATGCGTAGCTGCGCCCCCCTCTGGAGTTGATACCTCTCAATGAGCCGGCCAAAGGCCGGACCCGACATAGCCTGGGCCGTTAGGCCCAGGACCGGGTGCACAGGAATTCGACAAAGCGCCAAAGGCGCCTATGGAATTAAACCGTCACTTTCCGGTGCTGGCGTCGCTTTCGGCGTGCGGGGATTCAGTCATTCTAAGATAAATAAGGAGTGGTCCGGCCACGATGGGCAACACCAGAAGGCCCAGGACCCACACCAAACGTCGGCGACGGGAGAACCCCAAATAGAGAACGACCGGCAGCAATTCAACCACCAGCGCCTAAGCACCTATCAACCTGATCTGAGTATCTCCATCCATACATCACGCCGTCGGCTGGACTTTGCTCCTTACGCTTCGCCTGTCCAGGCCAATCTCCCTCATGCCCAAACGGAAGAAAGACACCAGCGCCGAATTTACCACCGCTTTGGCGCGGATGACTGGCATGAAGCACCCGCCCGCCGGCAGCCTGTGCCACGTTTTGTAATACACAGGGCAGGGGAACTCCCCGGCAAAATCAGCCGTATCGCGAAATCCCGCAGCCGCCGGCGGCGAAACCATCCTCAACCTGTATCGCAGCAATGCCCGTCACCTCACGCACTATCTGCGCGGCCTGTTGCGTTGCGGCCCTGCGGTTTCTTCGGCATGGCACAGAATAGGCTTGGAATGCGGAGCCGCACGGCGCATTGTCCGGCTCATGCTGGCCGCCATGATTCCCACGGAACTGCACCCGTCGGCGCTGCTGGCCCTGGCGGTGCTTGTTGGCGTTGCAGCCGGGGCCTTTGCCGTGCGCTGCATGCGGAGGAAGAAGGGGCGCAGCAAGTAGCGTGAGTCGTAACGCATCGATGCATCCGCAGAGATCGCCGGCAATCGTTTCGGCTGCGTCCATCATGTGCCTCTAGTTTTTGATGTCGATTCTTTGATCCACAGGCACCGGCATTGCCCGCGGGGGAAGAGGTCATCGGCGATCCTGAGACGCGCCGGAAGTACATCGAAGCGCGGGACAAGGAACTTGAGAGGCAGCGACAGAGAACGCGGAAGAAATAAGGCTGGAATCCGGAGAGGCAAGGCGCACTGTCTGCACCATGCAAGGGTCCGCGACTCATTTGGTATCTCTCTACTTCACGGGTGGGTTCTTCATCCTTCTAGCGGCGTGGAGACTCGCTTATCGCCCTGATTCCATTGTGTGGGCGAATGCAGGGGGCATCATTTTTGGCGCGTTGCTTGTTACCACCGCTTTCGTTCTAAGGCGGGAGGCTAAACGCCGGGAGTCGTAAGCCGCTGACCCGTCAGAGCCCGGAATCCTAACTGGCGGTGTCGGTATCAGTTCCCTGTAAGCCGCTGATTCTCAGGCTGAGGAATCAGGACCGGGGTGTTGGCACCGGTTCAGTATGGAAATTCAAAGCCGGTTTACAACGTTCCGCCTTTCTTCTCGTAATGGCAAAAGACCATATGCCGTTACTGATGGAGTATGATCATCCAGCCGCCACTTCCTCCAGGCCCTCATCAAGCGCCGGATCGCGATATAAGGGGAACAAACCACCAGGATCACCGCAGCCGCAAGGAGTAATGACCAATACTGCCACTCGCCAGGTGGTGGATGCTTGGATTCACGACCGTCCATAGCTCTGACCATGCATCCTTGCACTCCAAGCGTCCAACAGTATTCTCCGGAATGCCCACACGGGACCGGGACGCCAACACCCAAGTTACCGCCGCTCTGGCGAAGAGGACTGGCACGAAAGCGCCCAAACGCGGCGGGTTGCTCGGCGATCCGGAGTTGAGGGCGGAACTGGAGCGGCTCAAGGAACGCAAGGAAGCCGAAAGGCGGAAGGAAGAGCCGTGATTGTCGCCGGGGAAATAAACGCGGAGTTCTGGCTCATCATGGGATGCGCCCTGGCGGTGGCGTTGTTTTTTGCGACTGCATTGGCCATTTTCGCGGTCCACGGCTTCCGGCGAATCAAGCGCCGTGTAAAGGACAGAAAGAACTGATTCACAGCGGTCTATTTCCATAGTCATGCCGAAACCGACACCTTTCGATTGGCGTCGGTCCTGATTCCCTGGCCTGAGGATCCGAGGATTACACCTTATCCTGTTGCTTCCGGCGTGTGCCGAATGTCGCCGCAAGAACGGCCATTCCAGTGATAAGCGGCATCATGATATCCAGCGCTTCCTGGATTCCATAACGGTACACAAGCTTACACGTCCCAATAATGACAAGCGCCGTCCCGATGCCGTAGTGAACCGCCTGGTGCGTCTTGGACTTTTGCATGCCGGACAATGCTCCTTGCGGCTCGGATGCCAGGCCTATTCTGCAGCATGCGGGCTTCCCACCCGTGACAAACGACGAAATAAAGAATTTCCGACCTTATAGGCGATTCCGAAACACGCCGCAAGGCCCATTGTCCGCACCCATGACCGTGCGATCTGCGCCAAAAGTTTTGTTACCCGGAGAGGGATGACCGGTTCGCGTGAAGCGGTCGTTGCGCCAAAAGGGGGTGTTACCCGCAATGCACAGCGACATGGACCCGAAAACCAAAGAACAAGTGCTGGCCAAATGGCG
>DASZQB010000076.1:0-106361 GCA_035550135.1 Verrucomicrobiales bacterium | reverse complement strand
AAACGATGTCCTGAACCTGAAGTGTAAACGATGTCCTGACTGCGCCACCCTTGGCTTCAGTCTTCAGTCTTCAGTCTCCAGCCCACAGCCTTCGCCCTTCGACCCACCCCAGCCGCGGCGCGGCGACCGCTGCCTCGCCCGGCCTTTCAAGGCCGGGTAATAGAACACACCCGATGATCGGCTCCACAGCGTGACGTCCGAACCTTGGCGCCCCAAAATGGATACACCACGCATTCTTGATCTGAAACATCTCCGCTCCGTCGCGCTTCGGTTCAGTCAAGTAAGAGTCCCCGGACTTCAGTTGCGTAGAGAAATGCCGTTTGGTTCAATACTCTTTCTCAAAGGCCCTGTGCACCCATAGGAACTCCTTTTGCTTGTTCAACACTTTCCGAAGGTCTCCAAAGCCCGGGTCTTCATTCTTCAACCATTCCTGAAATTCTCTCAGCGCTCCACCTTGTGCACGAACAACACCGGGGCGCTCGGTTTCGGCCAGCCACTCCACAGCCTTGTCCGCGATGTCTAGCATCGCGTCGGCGCAGTCCTTCCCGAAGTCGAGTTGATCCTCCAAGGACTTATACGTCGCTTCATCCAGGATTAGTTTAGTAGCGGATGCTGCCACTGGCAGCATCAAACTCAGCGTTCCTGTCAGCACTTTTAGGTACGGTGCCGCTGCCGAAAACCACTCCCGGGTCACATCAAACTCATACACGCCCTCCTGGTCATTGTTGTTGATGAGCGGCAACGGCAATCGCGTATGCTCGCACCAGAGCGTCACGCGGAACCTCTTCTTCACCCAACCAATTGGGTTGAATCTTGAGCGTTCAACAGGCAAAAGGCTAAAGAGCCGCGGTCCATCCTTGCCTTCGTCGGTCATCATTTGCATAAGGCCGCGGAACGCATCCTCTACCTGGCTCATGATCCGTTTTAAATTCTGATCCAACGCCAGATTTTGCTGACGGAGTTCATCGAGACGCGATCGCATATCACCGAAACCCTCTTCTACCAATATCTCCAGAGAGGATTTCCGCGCAGAAGGCGCATTCTGCAGCAGGCATTCCATATTTTGAAGTTGGTCGCATCCCGAGACATTACACGGAAACAGAGTTACACCCTGTCGCTTGAAAGCGATGAGCTTCTGCACTTCAAAAAGTCCTGTTCCCGGCATCTTCTTCCCACAGGGCTCGATACATGGTACAACCACCTCGCATCGCAGTCCCTCCCAAAAATTCTCCACCAGCCATTTCACCTCACGTGTCAATACGGCGAGCAACGTACTAGGAAATGCGGCCCTTACGGTGATCCGCACGTCATTCCCGATATGCTCCAGCAGGGCGCGACCGTTGTAATCATCGTCCAGAATCAACCCGCGCTGCCAGTGAACGCTCGCATCGAAATTCTCGCGGCCCAGCGAGAATTTGTGCAGACGCACAATCAGTTGATAGAACAGTCCCTCCGCGGGGGAGGATTGTCCTTTCATATCCACGATACGGCAAATCTGTACCTTTTCCTCATCACCCGCATGCTGATGCGCCGGCCACTCCCGGGCTAGCTCTGTCTCCGGCCGTACGTCAGGGACCAGTTGTGCGATTAGGATAGTCTCGTCTATTGGTTCGCCGAGAGGCGCACCGGCAACGCGGTAAGAAAGGTCGAACCGCTCCATCAGGGCCACGAACAGCGGATGCACCTTGGGCGGGTAGCGAAACTCCTCTCCACGCGATTTGTCGCTCCAGAGTTTGGCCAGACGGGTAAACTTTACCAATCCGTGGTTTTTACGTGTTTCCTCGTCATCCAGTACGAAGCTCATGGCGGTGGCAAGCCAATCAGGTTTTAGGATAACCATGTCCTTCAGCCTGTTGTCATGTCCGTAATAAATTAGGTGGCCCAGTCGATGCGAAATGCGAATAAAATCGTACGCTTCCTGCTCCGACATCTTGTGATCGCCACAGATGGCGAGAACTCGGTCCAGTGGAAGATAGGGCCCTCGGGTATGTTTCAGCGCTTCACGCACCTCCTGCCAACGCTTCGGGACGGAACGCCCCACTTCCGGAAGGCTGACGGCCAGTTTTGCGATCGCATCCTTCAATTCTTCGATGCCTTTGCACTGCCCTACCCAGTTGCGCTTCGCCTCATCAAACGTAGGTGGCTTGCTCTCAATACAAAGGAAGTCAATTACCGTTTCTTTTCCGGACAAGTCCCAAATCTCCTGACGGTTGATGTCTGGCTGACGCGCGCCCGGGCCGCCGTGTGTGGCCACGACAAGGATTCTGGCGTCCGGTTCCCGGTGCTTCACCAGTTTAATCCAATCTTTCACGAATCCTTGTTGGGGCCCTTCGCGCGGCTTCCATACCACCAGATAGACAGCCGGGGCGCTGAAGAATAACTGATGCGTGGGCCGATAGACACGCTGGCCACCGAAATCCCAGCCGTTAAGCGTGATTTCCGTGCCAGTCTGAGGATTGGTCACCCGTATCAACTTGATCTCGATGCCGTGTGTGCTGTCGCGTTTCTCCATCCAATCATCTCCGCGTAATGCTCCAAGTAACGCGCTCTTCCCCACCTCGCCCTCGCCGACGAGGATAAGTTTGGCCTCGTTCAGTACCACTTGCGCGTCGTCCTTCGCTCGCAGGTAGCGTTTGACGGCATTGAGACCCTCCTCGTATGCGGCAGCGAGCTCAGGGTTCAACGGATTTTGGGTTAGGTCAAGTGTATGGAGCCTTTGCAAATCCTTAATCGACGCGGGCAGATCGGTTACAAGGTTGCCACCAAGCGCTCCGCCGATAAAAAGTTCTCTGAGTTTACGAAGGTTACCCAAAGATTCGTCTAAAGTAGAGATCTTATTTCCGTCCAACTGAAGTTCTTCCAAATTTACTAACTCAGCAATCCAGGCGGGTAGAACCTCGATGCAATTCGCGTTGAGGAATAGCAGTCGGAGGTTCTTCAATCCTCGGAAAGACTCAGGGACTGAACTAAGCTTATTTTGAAATAATCTAAGTTTTCGCAACTGCGTGAGTTGACTCAGCGATTCTGGGAGCGCTGTTAGTTCGTTGGAATAAAGATTAAGCTCCTCTAACTGCGTGAGCTTGCCCAGCGATTCCGGCAGTTCGGTGAGTCCCATGCCACTCAAGTCGAGTTCCTTCGCCCTAGACAGCCGCGCAGCTTCAATCATCTGCTCCGCTTTTCGATACGCTTCAGCGCGATTCATAATCAGTTTTCAATTGAGATTTCGACAGCCCACGGCTAAAAACACATCGCGCCAAGAGAGCGTTGTCGGGGATGTCATCGAAGTCTGAAAAATGAAGCGACATCCTTTATTCAGCAAGTCACAAAACCGGAATGCCTCCGCTTCTAGCACCGTCCAATTTAACCCCAACGCACTCACCGACACACACAGTACTAGCACGCGGGAGTGCTCCAGCCCCTCTTCAATCTTCGCCGGGATGCTGTCCCCAGGTTTGATCTCCCATTCATCGAACCACACCTTCAGCCCGTCCTTCCGCAACCGCTCCGCCAGCGGTCGCACCACTGCCTTGTCCTTCGCCGAATGGCTGAGAAAAACATCATGGGTGAAGGTTTCGGACATAACGAATCAACGCTTTTGCCACGGCCTCCCACGATTCGCGAGAAAAATGTCAGGCACAGCACTCAAGCATCCGATGCTGCAAACCGGACCGCGGAATTGTATTCCGCCCCGTCAACCCAAGCCTCCTCCTGACAAGTCCCGTCACAACCGCGGCTAACAAGAACGCCCCTCTCAAAAACCCATCGTTACGTTCCGAAACGTAACGATACCCCGGGAAATTCCCCAAATCCGCAAACAAAATCCACCTCTCCCTCACCCTTTCCCAACCCATTTCCGCCCCCCAATCATCACCTCTCCCAACCACCTCCCGCCCCGCTCTTCCCATTTTCCCGGTTCACCCCCCCGCCAGCCGCATTTCCGAAGCTCCCATCCCGGTTTCATTTGACAATTTTTCCCGTAATCACCTTGTGTCCCCAAACGCACCCTCCACGCCCTTCCACCCGGCTCCCGCACGACACTCTCCCTCGTTTGCTCACTCTCAGCTGCCCCCCTTCAAAATCCCCCGTCCCGGCTCCTCCTCCGCTACCCCCGGTCTCCCTAAATCCGACCGTATCAAACCAGATCAAACCACCGTTCCTACTCATACTCCCCCTCACGCGCGGATCCAACTCGAGTCGCTTCCTCCCCGGAAATCCGACCAAATCCAACCAATTTAAGCCTATCCGCCCATTTTTAATCAGAATCGCACGTTCACCATTTCCGTCTACCCTCACATCCCGAGCCTTCGCCCTCTGCTTCGATCCACGATCCACGATTCACGTTTTTCTCCCCCTCCCCAAGCCTCCGCTTCCTCTCTCACCGAAGCAATCAAACCAGATCAAACCAAATCAAACCAAATCAAACCAATTTAAGCCAAATCCACCGTTTTAATCACAAGCCCACTTTTCCCTGTTCCGCTTCCACCCACCCTGAAACGAGCGCCGGAACGTCGCTGTGCGTATTGGTGCTTGGTGCTTGATGTTTCTTTGGTGCTTGGCGCTTGGTGCTTGGAGCTTTCCCCCTCTCTCTTCCCTTCCCGGCACGATAAACTCCGGCCCGCCCCGCCCGTAAACTCTCCATGCGACGCCTCCCCCCCTTTTTACTCGCCACCGCCGCCCTCCTCCTGGCGTCCGGCCCCCTCGTCGCGCAATCGCCATTGCCCTCCCCTCCCCCCGACTTCTCCCGCGACGTTCGCCCCATCCTCTCCCGCTACTGCTTCAAGTGCCACGGCCCGGACGAGGGTTCCCGCAAAGCCAGCCTCCGCCTCGACGACCGCACCGTCGCCACCGCCCCTGCCAAGAGCGGCGCCATCGCCATCGTCCCCGGAAAGCCCGCGGACAGCGAACTCATCAAACGCACCTCCTCGCACGATCCCGACGAGATCATGCCGCCCCCCGCGGCCAAACTCCCCATTAGTTCGGAGCAAGTCGAAATCCTTCGCCGCTGGATCGCCGCCGGTGCCGAATACAAAGAGCACTGGGCCTTCATCGCCCCCAAACGCCCCCCGGTCCCGGATGTTCCCGTGGACGCCTTCAAAGCCGCCTCGACCACTCCCATCGACCGCTTTGTCGCCGCCCGGCTCGCCGCGGGAGAACTCCCGCCCTCCCCGCCCGCCAACGCCGCCTCTCTCATTCGCCGCGTCACCCTCGATCTCATCGGCCTCCCTCCGAAACAGGATTCACTGGATTCCCTCCTCCGCGCCGCCAACCAGGGCGCCGGAATCTTCGAGCAATATTACGAATCCTACGTGGACAGCCTCCTCGCCTCCCCCCAATACGGCGAGCGCTGGGCTCGCAAGTGGCTCGATCTCGCCCGCTACGCTGACACCAACGGTTACGAAAAAGACCGCGCCCGCCAAATTTGGCCGTGGCGCGATTGGGTCGTGCGCTCGCTCAATGCCGACATGCCGTTCGATCAATTCACCGTCGAGCAGCTCGCCGGGGACATGCTTCCCGGCGCCACCGCGCAGCAAATCATCGCCACCGGTTTCCACCGCAACTCCATGCTCAACGAAGAGGGCGGCATCGATCCCCTCGAGTTCCGCTTCCACGCCATGACCGACCGCATGGCCGTCACCGGCGCCACGTGGCTCGGCCTGACCCTTCAATGCGCCCAGTGCCACACGCACAAGTTCGATCCCATCCAGCACCGGGAATACTATCAAATGATGGCCTTCCTCAACAACGCGGACGAGCCGGACTTCGCCATCCGCCCCGCAGATGCTGCCAGACAGGAGCAGGATCGCGCAGCAAAGGTAAAAGAACTCATCGCCGCCCTCCCTGACAAATGGCCCGCGGAAACTATCCAATGGGAAACCGCGAAGCCGCTCCACGTCACCGCCGCCAACGAAACCCCGAAGATCATGGAAGACGGCAGCGTCCTGTTTCCCGCCAAAGGCCCTGACAAAACCGAATACGTCCTCGAAATCGATCCCGGCGCTGCCGAATTTTCCCATCTGAAACTCGAAGCCCTCACCGATCCCTCCCTCCCGTCCAAAGGCCCGGGCCGCACGCCTCACGGAAATTTCGTCCTAACAGAAATCACCGTCACCGCAGGCGAGACTGCCGTCATCACCTCCGCCCAGGCAGACGCCGAGCAGCACCAGTTCCCGGTCGGCAACGCCTTCGATGAAAACCCTAACACCGGCTGGGCCGTGGATATTGGCGGTAAAAGACTGAACTCCCCCAAAACCGCCACCTTTCATTTCGCCAAACCGCTCCGCGGCAAACTCACCGTGAAACTCGGCCAGCACTACGGCGGCGCTCACACCATGGGCCGCGTCCGTCTCAGCACCGGCGTCAGCGTTGCCAAATCCTCCCCGCGCGATGCCACCAATCGCGCTTATGCCGCATGGCTGGAAAAAGAGCGCGCCCGCAGCGTCGCATGGACGCCCGTCAAACCGGAGCGCGCCGTTTCCAATTCACCGCTCCTCACCGTCCTCCCTGACAACTCCATCCTCGGCAGCGGCGATATCACCAAGGCCGACACTTACGACCTTACTTTCAAGACAGACCTAACCAACATCACCGCCATCAAGCTGGAGGTCCTCCCGCACGAAAGCCTCCCTGGCCGCGGCCCTGGTATGGCCTTCTACGAGGGCCCCAAAGGCGACTTCTTCATGGGTGAATTCCAGGCCACCAGCGGCGGCCAGCCTGTCAAGTTCGCCTCCGCCACCGACAGCTACACGAAAAACGGTTTTGGCAGTAACGCCGGCTCCCGCCAGGCCTTCGACGGCGACCCCCAAACCGGCTGGAGCACCAGCGGCGCCGAAGGCAAATCCAACGAAGCCGTCTTCGTTTTCGAGAAGCCCCTGACACCCGTCGATGGCGCGCTGTCTCTCAAACTGATGTTTGGCCGCCACTACGCTTGCTCGCTCGGCCACTTCCGCATCTGGTTCACCACCGCGCCCAAAGCCGTCGCTTCGCCCGTCTCCACGGAAATCCAGTCCCTCCTGTCGAAACCGGATGCCTCCCTAACACAAACGGAGCACGATTCCCTCCGCACCGCCTTCCTCCTGACAACGCCCGAACTCGCCTCCGCCCGCAAGGAGATCGACGCCCTCAAACAGCCCGCCTCCTATCAAACCACGCTCGTCATGCGCGAGCGCCCGTCCAATAATCCGCGCCCCACCTTCCGCCGTCACCGCGGCGAATACACCCAGCCGGAGGAAAAGGTAAATCCCGGCGTCCTCAGCGTCCTCCCCCCGCTGCCCGCCGGCGTTCCTAACAATCGCCTCTCCTTCGCCCGCTGGCTCGTCAGCCGCGAAAATCCCCTCACCGCCCGCGTCGTCGTCAATCGCCAGTGGGCCGCCTTCTTCGGACGCGGATTGGTTAGGACCCAGGAGGACTTCGGCTATCAGGGCGACCTCCCCACGCACCCGGCACTCCTCGACTGGCTCGCCATCGAGTTCATGGAGAACGGCTGGTCCATGAAAAAACTGCACCGCCTCATCGTCATGAGCGCCACTTACCGCCAGTCCTCTCTCGTCAAAGGCCGCGGCGCAGAGGTCGATGCCGAAAACCTCCTCCTCTGGCGCGGCCCGCGTCACCGCCTTGAAGCCGAGCAAATCCGCGACAGCGCCCTCGCCGTCACCGGCCTGCTTTCTTCCAAGATGGGCGGCCCCGGTGTCTTCCCGCCGCAGCCCGCCGGCGTCACCACGGAGGGCACCTACGGTCCCATGCAATGGACTCCGGCCACGGGCGAAGACCGCTATCGCCGCAGCCTCTACACCTTCACGAAGCGCACCGCTCCCTTCGCGATGAGCAACACCTTCGACGCTCCCACCGGTGAATCCTGCGTCGCCCGACGCGATGTTTCCAACACGCCCCTCCAGTCCCTAACACTTCTCAACGACGTCATGTTCATGGAGGCCGCCCAGGCCCTCGCCAAAGAGGTCGCCCCTCAGCCCGGCACGCTGGAGGAAAAACTTCGCACCGTCATCCGCCGCATCCTCTGCCGCCTCCCCGCTGACGATGAAATCACCGCCCTGGCCACTTTCTTCAACGCACAGCAGCGGCGTTTTTCCAGCCATGAACTCGATCCCGTCAAGACCGGCGGCAGCGGTGCAGACCCCGTCCGCGCCGCGTGGACCCTAACCATTCGCGCCCTGCTCAATACTGACGAGTTCGTCTCGAAAAGTTAGGATCACTCCATCTTTGTCCCGATCCACCACGTCGTTCCGCCCGCGTCTTTCACGCCACCCCGCTTGTCCGCATCCCCTTTTTTCACCGGCTCCTGCACCGACGTCGCCCCGTATTCCAGCGCCCGGCGATAAGTGGCATCCACATCGGCCACATACACATGCACATGCGCCGAAACCACCGGCCAGTCCGGCGGCGCATCGCCTAACATAATAACCGAATCATCCAGTTTCACCTCCGCATGCATCACCCGGTTCTCCGGCCCCGGCACGCGCAGCCCCGGCACCGCGCCAAACACCTGAACGAGAAAGTCGATCGTGCGGTCTGCACCAGCGACAATGAGATAGGGCGAAACCGTGGAGTGGCCCTCTGGTTTGTAAGTCGTTTGCATAAGAATGAGCCTCACAAGTGGTTACTCGACCTTGAGCGCAAAGGGATCGATCTTATCGAGCGCGAGAAGGATCTCCGGATTATTGGCATCGAGCTCCGCGACCTCTTTGGGTTTCGCACCCTCCGCAAGCTTCTTCCAGTAAGCCGCCTCGGCGGTCTTCGCGGAAAGTTCCGTGTCCTGCCGGTAAGCGGCATCGAGCACGGGAAGGACATCGATGTTCCCCTGCGACCACGACGCTTTGGCGAACTCCACCGCCTTGCGGTGACTGTGCGGCAAGCCCTCCCCCTTGCTGTAGAGCCACGCGATTTGGCCCAGCACAAAACCATTGCCCGTGGCCGCCGCCTTTTGCAGCAGAGCCATGCCCTGCGGTTTGTCAGGCCTGAATCCGTGAACCCCGCGAAGCAGCGCCACCCCCTTTTCGAAATATCCCAGCGGATGACCGGTGGCCTCCATTTTGTTGATCCACTCCACCGCCTCTGTTTCCGTAACACCGGCCACCTGGAGCAACTCGAAGAACGCGACCATGTTCATCATCGCATCCACATCACCGAGCGTGGCGGCCTTCCTCATCCAGCGCACGGCCTCCTCCTCATCCTTCTTTGGAAGCCCCTTTCCCGTGGCCACGAGGTAGCCCATGTTCCTCATGCCTTCCGCGAGACCCAGGTCCGCCGCTTTGTGATACCACGCCAGGGCCTCTTCCGGCTTCTCTTTTTGCATCCGCGCACCCGCCTCCGTCATCGCCTGGGCAAAACCGCTCTTCGCCGCAGTGAAAAGATGCTCGTGCTGAAATTTGCCCGCCACCCTGGAAGCCTCGTCGGCATTCGCAAATTTGGAAACATCCACGTGCCCCTCCAGATCCGCCTGAGTGAGATAACTGAGCAGATAGTAACCCGCCGCCGGCACATTCTCCATTTTTGTCAAAGCCGTGCGGAGATCCGCGTTCATCCGCCAGAACACCGTCATATCCTGCTTCACCCCGGCACCGTCGCGATGACACCGCATCACGATGAACTTCCCCAAAAGGTCCCCCGCCTGATGTGCCTTGAAGGCCGCCTCATAAGTCACCTTGTCAGGCACGAGAAAGTAACGCGCAAACGCCCACTCCCCGTCCCGCGGCTGCTTCGCGTCCTGGACGATTTCCTGATACTTCCCGCAGCGAAGCCGCTCGCTAACAGTGAAGGCCGCGATCGAGGAGGTGGCACTGAGGAGAAAAAGGATGAGGGAACGGAAAAACATGAATCGCTGGCGGCAGGGAGGGATGCCGGCCAGGAGAATATGGCCGCAGCAACCGGGGTCAAGTTTTCCGGTGAAGACAGGGCGGCCTCCGTACAACCTTGCTTGCGCGCGGGAAGACGATTGAAGCATGCTGCCGCCCCAACCGCCGAGTGCCATCTAACGGATTTCCATTCCCACGCGGTAAATGGATGGAGCTCCCGGCTCCCATGGCAGGGCCGGACGGTCTTGCTGCGGTTTTTGCCTGCCAATACATGAGCGGACGGTCGCACCCGGAAAACCGGTCATAAGAAATACTACTGGACTTGCAGGGACAGTTACGCTGGCCAAAAATCGCCTCATAAGAAATACGCTTAGGCTTGCGCAGGGTTGAAGTTAGGCACTCTCCCTGGTTTTGGTAGTGTATGCATATTAAGCCATTTGGACGGATCGCCACGCGGAATTCACCGGCAATAATCCTTCGGAGGATTAAACGGAGGGTGCTGACGAAATGTTTGAAGGCGGATTCGATGAAAACTTCCTTCTACGGATTCAACTTTCAATATCCGCTGAGGCGCAAGGGCATTGGTCAATGGCTTGCTGCGTATGGTTCACGGGAACCGGATCAACTCTTCGTATTGGCGAAAATTCTGAAGGAGGGAGATGTGGTGATTGATCTGGGGGCGAACTTTGGTTACTACGCCCTCGTGGAAAGCAGATTGGTGGGCAGGACCGGCAAAGTCATTGCCATCGAGCCTGACCCGAGGAACCTCGAATACTTGAACATCAACCTCGCTGTGAACCACGCCACGGATTTGGTCGCCGTTCACGGGTTTGCGGCTTCTGACAGGGACGGCGACGGCGTCTTCCTGCTCGGCGAATGGACTAACTTAAGTTCATTGCAGGCAAGCACGAAACCCCGGCGGAAATATGTGGGTGACTGGCCGGTGAAACTGCGGAATACCGGTAAATTCATTCTGTCCTGTGAGCAGCCCATTGCCTTGCTTCGAATGGATGTCGAAGGGCACGAAGCCTTTATTCTGAAATCTCTCATTACGGAACTGGAGGATCATCCCGACCGCCTTCCCCGGCATATTGTCTTCGAACCCCACGCATGGGAATATACTGGTTCAAATCAGATGACCGGCAACCTCAGGATGCTTCTCTCCAGGTGGTATCACGTAAGCTTTATGTCAACGAAGCTTGACCCGGCAGGCAGCCTTGGATCCCTGGGATATGAACCCTGTCACACCATGAGGTATTTTGATCGAACCTACGCCCTTTACTCTGATGTGAAGGCGGAACATGCCATCCACGAAATTGTTGGTAAGGCGGGGGTGACGACGGTCTGTCTAAGCAAGTCCTAGGTCTAGGGGATGCAGACTCCGGCGCGGTCCGTCCGTCGGTTCCTGGCCCGGGCAGAATGACCATCGGTTTCCGATTCACCGAACCGGGAGCTCCGTCGAACTGCTCCGGGTTTTTATGCGTACCGACGCGTCTCCCGCCCGGCTCGATTTTAATCACATTCCAACGTTAGACCAGACTTCGGAATTCGACCTGTCTGGCTTCCCGGACATACACCGAAGTCCCGGCACAAATTCCGGTCCACACCCTACTTGATTCGCCATTCGTTTGACAAATATCAATAATCACCATAATCTCAGTAATTATGCTCCTCATTTTCGGAACGCGGGTGGCGCGACATACCCTTGGCAGCGTGGCGGAAGAATGCCCCGCCTGTCTCCAGCCGGGGGTCTGCCGGCTCGAGGAGCTTTCGCTTGGGTCGCATTTCTTTTTCCTTCCCATGGGACGGGGCAGTGTGCCGCTGGGTCACGAGGCGTGCTGTCCGAACTGCAGCCGGCGGTTTCCGGTAGATGCCGTCCTCTATCACGGGATCGGGCGGAAGCGGAACGCATCGCTCGCCGAATTGATTCCTCTCACCAGCCCGTGGCTCGGCCTCATGGATGCGCGCCAGTGTTCCCAGGAGACCCGATTCCGGAATATTCTCAGCCCGTTCGTGCGCTTCGATACCAGTTTCCGCGACCGCTCGGTGCGGATTGGGCCGCAACTGGACCGGGTGGGTGTGGTCGCCGTCCTGTTAATGATCTTCGGCCCCACCGCCATGGCGGGACTGGTCATGAGCGACAGGGTGCCGTTCCTGACAAACCCGCAGACCGTCGCCGCCGCATGGATCTGCTCCGCCCTGCTGATCATTTGGGGCTTTTACATGATCCTTTCCGAATCCGGGCGGTTCTACCGGCGTCAGTTGCTGCCGCGCATCCTGGATGAATTGGCGCCCCTCGCGCCGCAGCGCTCCGAGTGGGAAGCGGTGATGCTTCGCATGAAGCGCCTGCGGTTTCCCTCATGGAGACTCGTGAAGCACGAACTGTCCCGCCGTTATCCGCATCGCGATGAACCGCAGTGTCCGATGGGTTCCCCTCTTCCCGCCCCTAACGGTTAGCATTGATACCCAACTCCAGCCTCAATCGTCGTTATGATTCCCGTCTGCAGAATGCGAATGGTGCGGCGCCCGCTCGGTTACGTCGCGGAAAAATGCCCGTGCAGCGATCAGCCTGTCGTGTGCCGGCTTCTGGAGGTCACCCAGGAGGAGGACCTGATTTTTATCCCGCTGGGCAGAGGACACGTGCCGCTGGACCATGAGGCGGAATGCCTCACCTGCTCCCGCCGCTTCCGCGTGGCGGCCATCACGTATCACCGCATCGAATTGGATGTGCCCGCTTCGGTGGACGAATTGATTCCTCTCACGAGTCCGTGGCTCGGCGTCAAAGACAAAAAGGCGCTGGCGAGGGAGGGGCGCTTCCGGCGCATCCTCGCCCCGCTCATGCGCTATGATGTCGCCTTTCGGAATCGCGCCCTGCACGGGACACCGTTTGACTGGAATGGCGCGCAGGCGGTGGTCGCGATGGTCTTCGGCCCCCTGGTTATGGCGGCGTTCGTGATGAGCGGGCGTGTTCCTTATCTAACAAAACCTCAGGCCATGTCCCTGGCGGTATTCTGTTCCAGCCTGCTCGTGATTTGGGGAATCTACATGATCCTCTCGGAGTCCGTGCGCTACTACCGCCGGCAACTGCTGCCGCTGATCCTGAACGAACTCGAAACCCTCGCCCCTTCGCGAAGGGAATTGGAAACCGCGGCGCTTCGCATGAAGCGGCTTAAGCTTCCCTCATGGCGTCTGGTCCGGCGCCTTGCCCAGGGAGGCCTGCACGCCACCCGAAACAACATTCCTGCCAAAGTGGATACTTCTCCGGCGTGACCCGTCTCCGCGTCACTCTACTTTCAGCGTCACCTTCCGGATGTTCATCAGCGCTTCGGTCTCGGTGGTGCGACCCGCCTCGATCCACACCCGCCAGGAGCCGGCTTTGGAAATCGTAAACTTGCCCGCTTTGACGTTCATAAACGCATCAGTCGTCCTCGTCACCAGCACATCCGTCTCCTGCGACGCCGCGCCGATACTGACAAAAAAGCTGCGGTCTTTCACCACGCTGCTCTGAAGCACGTCCACCTCCATGGTCATCCCTTCCGGCACCACGATGTCCCATGCAAAACGTGTATGCAGACTGCGCCATCCTGACAGATAGTGCATGTCTTTGTTATAACCGGCATCGCTCAGGCTGCCGACAATCACCGCTTCGCTGCTGTCCAAATGGTTCTCGCCGCTCTTCAGCGTTCTCACCAGCGCATTATGGCTCTTCACCGCGGCCTGCGCCGGTTTGAGTGCTTCACTCAGTTCCACATCGGGACTCGCCTCGAGTTCGTTGACATAGGCCAGCGCTTCCGCCGAACCAAGGCTTCCCAGAGCCTGCGCGAATTCCGCTTTCGACTTGGCCGTATCGGCAAGCGGCAATGCCTTTTTCAAGCCGTCCACCACTTCCGCACCGGTAAAAGCCGAGACGCGGGTCACGGTGCGGCAATAGGCGCCCGTCAGCAAATCATGATCTCCTGACTGCGCGGCAGTGAAAACAGCGTGCGCCAGAGAGGCGTCCGCGCAGCTCCACGATTTCAGCGCATCGATGGCAGTGCGCCGCCGGTCGCCGCCGGCCGCGATTTCCTCTGAGAGCACATCATTGGCGCGAGTGCTCCCGGTCGTTCCAAGAAGGCGGCAAATGGCGATGCGGATTTCCGTGTCCGCTGATTTCAGAGCGGGCAGCAGCGACTTCACCCGGGTGTCGCGGTTAGGTTCCCGTGCAAGGATGCTGCCGATCGCCGCAAAGAAAGATCTGCGGGAATTCTCGTCATTGAACTTCGACGCCTGCTTCATCAGTTCCGGCACCGAAGAGGGCAGCGCCGAAGCACCGAGGGCGGCCAGCGTCGCCGTGCGCACGTCACCGGTTTCCTCTAAAGCGATTTTCAACAGAGCAGCCGCCCCTGCGGTGGATGGCTGCGCGCCTGCGGCCTCGATCAGCACATTGCGCACGGGTCCTTTCTCCGCCTTTGCAAGTTCCTCACCGACCGTGTCCGCGACGCCGGATCCTTTGAGTTTCTTGAGAATCTCCAGCGCGCTTTTTGCGTCCTCTTCGCTCATACCGGCCACGATTACCAGTGTGCGCACAGACTCCGCGTTGCCCTCCGGAGCATCACCCTTGAGGGTGGTTAGGACGTCGCGGGGATTGAATTTTGGCTTCTGGCCGCTCTCATAAATCTTCCAGAAAATCCACAGGCAGATGCCCACCACGACAAGCCCTGTCAAGACGCTGCTCCAGTGCAGGCGATCCGTTTTTTGAACGCGGATCGCGCCAGGCCGGCTGCTCATGGCACTGGAATGGGAACCGCCCCGTCCTCCGGGTCTGATCTGCTGAGACCGGCTTCCCGGGCGCGCGCGGGTGGTTACGGTCTGTGTCTGACCGCCCGGCCCGGTGCCCCGCCCCACCACTTTGACCACCGGCGGTGGAGGCGGCGGCGGATGTGCCGCAGCAGACGGCAGGCCTGACTTCTCGGCGAGAAAATACTCCAGTGCCGTAGCGGCATCCGCCGGACGGTCATCCATGTCGCGGCCGATGAGCCACATCACCCAGTCCGCCATCCATGCCGGAATATCCCTGCGCAACTCATGCAGCGGCGTGACGAGGTGCTGCAGGTGGCTCACCATGACATCCACCGGCGTGCGTCCATCGAACGGATGCTTTTGCGCCAGGATCTGATAGAAGATGCATCCAAGGGAATACATGTCCGTTCGCGGATCGAGCGGCAGCCGTTCGAACTGCTCGGGCGCCATGAAGAAAATGCTGCCGAAGATCCCCGCCTCCTGATCCTGTGTCTGCGGCACCGCCAGTTTGGAAAATTTCGCCAGTCCGAAGTCGAGTATCTTGATTTGAAACTTGCCGCTCGGCAGTTGGATAACCATCAGATTCCCCGGCTTCAAATCACGGTGCACCAGACCCAGCGCCTGTGCCGCCACCATGCCCTCCATGGTTTGAAGCACCACCTGACGGAAATCATCCGGGCTCAATTTCCCGCGCTCGATCACCTCATCCAGCGTTTCCCCCTTGAGGAACTCCATGATCACGAACGGCCCTTTGTCATCGCGCCCCACATCATAGATCGTTACGATATTGGGATGCTGCAGCGCCGAGAGCGTTTTCGCCTCCCGTAGGAGATCGGCGGCAAGGGAGTCCGCACCGCCCTCGCCTTCCTCCTGCGGCTTCACCCGCTTGAGCGCCACTTCGCGATCCAGCCGCGTGTCATATGCCAGATACACTTCGCCAAGGCCGCCGTGGCCGATCTTGCCTTTCACTTCGTATCGCTGGGTCATGCTTGGGAATGGGGGTCCAGTCTGGTGGGAATCTCCCTCCGTTACGGGAAACGGTCAGGCGCGGCAAGAAGATTCAACCACGTTTGCGCCGGTGCAGGTTCGCCGCATCCCGCGTTGCGCGCCGCCGGAGCGGCGTTATTTTGCCGCCACCATGAAAACGAAACTTTTCCGCCCCCTCTTCGTCGCAGCCCTCTCCGCGGCGTTTGCACTCACTTTCCCGGCTCTTCATGCTCAGGACAAGAAGGAGGACGCTCCCAAAGAGGAGAAAAAGGACAGCGATAAGGATAAGGATAAA
Organism: Verrucomicrobiales bacterium; assembly: GCA_035550135.1. Taxonomy (GTDB): domain Bacteria; phylum Verrucomicrobiota; class Verrucomicrobiia; order Verrucomicrobiales; family V1-33; genus V1-33. Next base: position 90,494 of record DASZQB010000076.1, on the reverse strand, counting down.
GAAAAGGACAAGGACAAAGAAAAACCCTCGAAGGAGGAAGAGAAGGATTCCGACGAGGAGTCCGATGAGGAGGAGCTCAACGCTGAGGAGTTTAAAAAACGGATGAAGGAGGATGAGAAAGAGGCTAACGAAACCATCCGCAAGATGCTGCGCGTGTTCAAACCCCTCCAGGGCGAATGGACCGGCACCGAGAAGATCGAGCACGCCGACAAACGTTACAAGCCGCTCGACAAGGAGTGGAAGGACGAATGGAAGGGCGTTTTCACCGTGGATGGCCGTTATTTTGAAATGACCGGCCAAACCCAGGGCGAAGACCCGACCTCTTACCGCTGGGTTTGCACATGGGACGTGAAGGAGGAAGCCTACAAGGCGTGGTACTTCGGTGAAACCTCCCAAACCCTCTACACCGGGGAACTCAGCAAGGACGGTAAATATGTCGTGTGGACCGTGGAGAACGAAGAAACCGCCTCGCAAACCCGCTTCAGTATGATCGCCGACGGCGACCGCGTGAAATGCTCGGGCACCGATCGCATGAACAACCGCGTCTTTTCCCGCCAGACCTCGAACTACACGCGGAAAAAGGTGGAGATTTAACGAAGTATCAGGCCCGCTTGCGCCCCGCCCGCCCGCGGAGCATTAGCCGGGCATGGCATCCGACTCCGCACCCGCGCCCGCACCTTCCCCGCACCGACCTTTCTGGTTTCGGCGCCGTCTGATGCTCATGCCCACATGGCGGACGTGGTTCATCGTGATCACTTCTGCAGGTTTGTTGGCGTGGTTGCTGATTCCCCGCATTCACGGCTGGCTGGCGGTGGTGGACCCGGAGGAAAAGGCTCCCTACCTCATCGTCGAGGGCTGGGTTCCCGACTACGTGCTCGAGGAAGCGGTGGACTACGTAAAAGGCGCACCCGTGAAGCGTATCTTTGCCACCGGCGTTCCCATTGATACGGGGACGTACCTGTCCGGCTACCTCAACTACTCCCACCTCTGCGCCGAGTCGCTTGCAAAGATCGGCGTGGACCGGCAAACCATCTGCGAAGCCCCGGCCGAGGCCGTGAAAACCGAACGCACCCGCGCGATGGCTGCCGCGCTGAAAGTGGTCCTGGATGCGGAAAACATTCCCGAAGCCGACCGCCGCATCAATCTCTTCACTCTCGGCACCCACGGAAGGCGCAGCCGCCGTATCTTCCAGGAAACCCTCGGTCCTGCGTGGAAAGTGGGAGTTATTTCCGTGCCTTCCCGGGATTATGATGCCACCAATTGGTACCGCCACAGCGCCGGTGCGAAAACCGTGGTGGACGAACTGGTGGCCCTTACCGTGCAATCAGCCGGCGGGAAGTGAACCGGACTTCAAAATATCAGTAACAAATCCCGAATGAACGCGGATAAATCCTGTCTAAAGGCATGACGCGGCCGTGCCCGTTGTCCGCATCCCCCTGGAATTTCGTGAAATCTCTGTCCCTTTTCTCCAATTGCCCACTGTGGGCCGGTCCGCGGCTCCTGGCCATCCTGGCGTTATTGCTTCCCCGCATTGCCGCAGCAGCACCCGTTTATGAAAGGCTCAATGCCTTTGAGGCCGGCCCGTTGCATCCGGAGGCCAAACTGATTCAGCATACAGACGGCACCTTCTTTGGCACCACCAGCGACGGCGGCGGCTATCAACTCGGCACGGTGTTCCAAATGAACGCCGATGGCACCATCGCCAAAACCATCGAATTCACCGGTAACGGGGAAAAGAACAAGGGCGCGAATCCCTTCGCCGCGCTCATCCGCCACAGCAATGGCAACTACTACGGCACCACCGGCGCCGGCGGACAATCTGACAATGGCACGATCTTTCAACTCACTCCCGCAGGTGAACTGACCACCATCCTCCAATTCACCGGGAAAACCGGTGCCGCGAAAGGATCGTCTCCGGTGGGCGCGCTGATCGAAGGCACGGATGGAAATCTTTGGGGCACGACTTTTTCCGGTGGAGCCGACGACTCGGGCACCATTTTCAAAGTCACTCCGGCAGGTGATCTGACAACCGTCTTTGAATTCCTCGAATCCGACACCTTCCACCGGGGAAGCGGTCCAGCCGCTGCACTGACGGAGGCTACTGTTTCGGATGGCCATTTCTTTTACGGTACTACCTCTGCCGGAGGCCTCAACGATTTAGGTACTGTTTTCCGCATCAAACCCACCGGCGAACATCTCACGCTGGTCCATTTCACAGGAAACGGCATTCAAAACAAAGGTGCCGATCCTCAGGCAAAGTTGTACAGACACACGGACGGCAAATTCTATGGCACCACGCTCAAGGGCGGCCTGAATGATCGCGGCACCATTTTTTGGATGAATTCGAATGGAACGCTCGCGACCATGGTTCACATGTCAGCGGCGGATGGTCCGCTCAGCAACGGCTCCGGACCGTGGGAACTCGCCCTGGGCGCGGACGGGAATTTTTACGGAACCACCCGCGGCGGCGGCACCACGGGCAACGGCACTTTCTTTCGGGTGACTCCCAGCACGAATTTCTCCACACGCTTCAGCTTTTCCGGCACCGATGGATCGACTCCCGTCGCCGGACTCGTCCTCGGCACGGACGGAAACTTCTATGGTTCCACGCGTCTGGGTGGACCGGGCGGCACTCAGGGTTCGGGCACTATCTTTCGGATCACACCTGCGGGAGTGCTCACCACCATCAGGGCCTTCACCGGTGACGGGACCACCAAAGGCAACGGTCTCAACGGCGGACTGGTGGCGGACGGCCAGGGAGGTTTTCTCGGCACCACATTTGGCGGCGGTGCCTTCGGCGTGGGAACCGTTTTTCGCCGCAACGCCGACGGCACCATCACCACGCTGGTTGAATTCACCGGAAAGGAAGGCGCCAAAAAAGGCACTAATCCCGCGGCAGGGCTGTTCAAACACAGCGACGGAAATTTTTACGGCACCACACGCGCCGGCGGAGCCTCGGATAATGGCACAGTTTTTAAACTAACACCTGCTGGAGAGTTCACCACGCTCGTGGAATTCACCGGCACTACCGGGTTGAAAAAAGGAGCTGGCCCCGCCGCGCCTCTTGTGAGCGGACTGGACGGCGCACTTTATGGAACCACCGAACGGGGCGGCGCCGGCGGATTCGGCACTCTCTTCCGCCTAACGACTGACGGCACCTTCCTGACAAGAGTGGAATTCACCGGCGTCTCCGGGGCAAAGCGCGGCACCACCCCGTCCGGTGCGCTGCTGCAGAATGCCGACGGCAGTTTCTCCGGCACGACAGCGCTGGGCGGTGATCCGCAACTCGACGACCTCGGCGAACCTCAAGTCCCCAACGGCTCCGGCACGGTCTTTCGCCTCACGGTTGCCGGCGACTTCACTTCACCGGTTCTTTTTACCGGCAAGACCGGAAGCAAGCCGGGAGCGATTCCACTCGACGGTCTCATGCGCGCCGGCGCCGGACTCACCTACGGCACCTCTTCGCAGGGCGGTGCCAACGGACTCGGCACCATCTTCAGGCTAAACGCGGCGGGAGAATTCACTAACGTTTACGACTTTAAACTCATCGATGCCCTCAAAGGCAGCAATCCTAACGGAAAGCTCGTGGAAGCGCCGGATGGCACTTTTTATGGCGTGGCCGGCAGCGGCAATGGCTCCGTCTTTCGCTTCAAATTGCCGGCCGACGTGACCACCGTCTTCCAGTTCACCGGGTCCACGGGAGCCTTTCCGGGCGAAGACCCCAACGGCGACCTCCTGCTCCACACCGACGGCCATTTATATGGCACCACTTTCTCCGGCGGCGTCACCGCCGGCGGCACACCCGCGGGAGGCGGACAGATTTTCAGACTGCGGCTGGGCCCCGCGCCCTTCACTCTCGCTGCTTCGCTGATTTCCGCTTCCGGCGCTACGTTGAATGGCACCATCAATCCTAACGGGACCGCAACAACCGCCGCATTTGAATACGGAACCGATCCGCTCCTTGCCACCTCCACCGTCGTCAGCGCCGGCACTACCTCCACCGGCGGTTCCCCTGAAAATGTTTCCGCCGCCATCACCGGCCTCACCGAAGGAACAACGTATTACTTCCGTGTCACGGGCGTCAATGCAGAGAACACACAAACACAGCGCGGAGCCATTCTGAGCTTCGTCGCTTTGGCCCCCGCGGGTCAGGAGGCATGGCGTCAGCGGTGGTTCGGCACCACTGAGAATACCGGCGACGCGGCCGATTCCGCCGATCCTGACAACGACGGCGTCGTAAATCTCATCGAATACGGATTCGATTTGAATCCCACCTCCGCATCCTCCGGCGCCAATCTGTTACCGCAGCCTCAACTCACCGGAGAAAATCTGGTCATCACCTTCACCCGGCCTGCGGGAGCGACAGGTATTGTCTATAGTGCAGAGTGGAGCGTTTCCGTCCTGCCTGGCACAGACTGGACGCCCATTGACAACTCCGGAGTGGCGCCGCAATACATTTTCAGCGTCCCTGCAGGGTCGAACGAACGAACCTTTGTGCGGCTGAAAGTTTCTGTCGATTGAACCGCCGCCTGGAAACTCTCCCGGGCTGGTCAATCGGGAACACAGTGTCGTGACAAATCGCGCTGCGCAAAAGTAGAGCGCGAGGCGCAAGTAGAGCGACGGTGGCGCAGCCCAGTCGCTTTGGTCTCCCATGGATGCAGCGAAAGCGAGTGGCCTTCGGCACACTCACTCTACTGATATTCCCGTGACGAACGAAGTCCTGTGAGCAGTGAAGTTAGTCCAAGTTCGTCAGTTTTGAAAATGTGGTTGTTCAAGATCAAGGGGTTGCGGGGATCAGGGGGCGTTTTTCTGCACTACATCTTCAATGCGTTTGGGAAGCGAGGGCAGTTCAAGACTGAGGCTCTGGAGAAGGATGGCCACTTCGCGTTCAGGGCGGGCGACGATGCGCAGACGCACTTCGGCAGTGCGGTTGGACGCTGCTTCGCGCACTGGCAGAACCACGTCCATGCTGCGGACGGTGTGGATCACCAGCCGTTCCGCGGCGGGGTAACGGCCCAGCCAGCGCCCGATGCGGCGTTCCACCGTGCCGGGATCTTTGGCGGGCGTTTTGCGCAGGGAGGCATCGGTCTGCCGGAGTTTGGCCAGCAGCCGCTGACGCTTGAGTTCGAGCATCGCGGCCTCTTTTTTCGCCGGTCCGCGGAGCGGCAGAGCACATACTGCTCGCAAACCCTGCCCGTCGGGATGGTCAACGAGTTTGACCTCCACGCCAGGCTGCACCTCCGACCAATCGCTTTCCTCAAGCAGAGAAGTTTCGAATTGTCGCAGTTGTCCTTTGGGCGTGCCCGCAATGCAGCGGGCGTCCCGTTCGCGCTGCCCTTCGACTCTTCGTTGCCCCTGGGGAAGTCTGAAGCCATCACTCTCGCCTGCAAAGCCGCACAGCGGCTCGGAATCCCTGCCGGAACGATCGGTCTCCTGCTTAGACGGGCGCGACCGTCCGGGAGGAGGAAGAAAAAGAACCCGCGGTGCCGTCTATGGCTGAGAGACCTCGTTCCCAAGGCTCAAAAGTATGGTGGCAGCCGCCAAATCCAAACTGCAGCCTTCCTGTAAAAAGGCATGACTTAGGTTTGGCCGGCCAGGCCCCCGGACTGATGCAACGGATCGGGCTCAATAAAACCAGGAGTCACGCACACCGCAGGAAATCGGAAAATGAGAAAGAACTGCACCCGAAGACGCAGGATTAGTTTGGCCGGAGATCACCACTCAGGTCAAGCAAAGATGTCAATTTCGCCGTCACCGAAAGTTCATGGAATTCCGGGACGAACCGCTGGAAAATTCGAAAAACAAACATTGCGTTCCCTCGCAGAAGTCGATAGATCACAGGGCTTTAACCATCGCTGCCCCGCAACGAGATCCTTCCATTCTTGTTTGTTATGAAGTCCACTTCCTGCTCCAGGCTGATCCTCCCGTTCGCGGCCCTTGCGGTTCCTTTCCTCACTGCTGCAAACCTTCAGGCCGCCGCCGTAAGGGCGGGCCTTTCGTCGCTGATCGGAGGTTACGATTATACGGACAGCTTCACCGGCACTGCTGATGGCGGCACCAATCCGAACCGGCCTTATCAGGCGGCGCTGCAACCGGCGGCAGCCTACGTTGTTGAAAATCGCTTTGGTCATCCGGTTACCAATTTCCAAACCAATGGCCAGCCGGCAGGAGTCGGGGAGTTCAGCATCGCCAGCGACACACAGGGCCAGGTCCCTAACGTGAGCATTTACCCCGGCAACAGCGGGGCCGGGAGCGACACCGGATTTACGCAGACAGGGGGCGGTGCCGACTGGGTGGTGTCCTATGGGTTCCGCACCAACTACATTGTGCAGATGGATGCGGTTACGCTGCACGACCGGATCGACATCAGTTCGGGGCCATCCGCTGCGGTGATCGGCGGAAGTTCCACGAATTCGCTGGCCATCTTTTTCCGGGGCGATGGTACCGGCAATGTCTCGCTCTATAACTCGGTGGATGGAGATACCCCTGTCCCTGGCTACAGCACGGGGATCACAGCCGCCATGGCGGGACAGTGGAACAATTATGCCGTGCGCTTCGACACGGTGAACAATCAGATTGAGCTTTATGTGAACCAGGTCTCCAAAGGGACCATTGATCTGCTAACCTTTGCGGGCGGGAAATACGCGAACTTCTCGAATGCGTTCGTGGGTGCGGGAGGAGGATTGGGAGCCGGAGACGACCGCCTTTGGACGGATAACTTCCAAGTGGGTGCTCCTGTTCCGGAGCCGGGCCCGGCACTGCTGGCGATGGGTTCGCTGGGGATGCTGGCGATGCGCCGCCGGAGGAAATAAGGCCGAAGGGTGAACTCCGGCCAGGCCGGGATCGTACGGATGCTGAGACCAGCCTAACAAGGCCTCCGGGGGGCGTCAGGCAACTGCGAGGACGGTGCGCGCGCGGGCAGCGTCGCGTTCGATTTGGACCTTTAGCTGATCGACGGAGTCAAAGCGGAGTTCTTCGCGGAGGCGCTGGATGAAGCGGACTTCGATGGACTCGCTGTAGAGGTCGCCGGTGAAGTCGAAGAGGTGGACTTCGAGGTGGCGCTCGGTGCTGGCGCCGTCCACGGTGGGGCGATGGCCGAGATTGGCGACGGCGGGAAGGAGGCGATCGCGGACGAGGGCGCGCACAGCATAGACGCCGATGGGAGGAAGCTGTTCGGCTTCGAGGGCGAGGTTGGCGGTGGGGAAGCCGAGCTTGCGGCCAAGATGGCGTCCGTGAACGACGGTGCCGAGAACGGAATACTCACGCGCGAGAAGACCGGCGGCTCCGTGGAAGTCGCCGCATTCGACGGCGTTGCGAATCCGGGTGCTGCTGACGGGCTCACCGTCGAAAGTCACCGGGGAAATGCCGTGCGCGGTGAAGCCGAGTCTTTTACCCAGAGCTTGCAGAGTAGTTAGGGTGCCGGTGCGCCCGCGACCGAAGGCCCATGATTTTCCGACGGTGATGGAAGTCAACGGATGGCAGGCAGCGGCGATGCGCCCGATGAATTCCTCCGGATCGAGCGCGGCCATGGCGGAGTCGAAGTGAAGAATGAGCAGGTGGCCGACACCCAGACGCTCCATGATGAGCGCTTTGTGACGCGTGGAGGTGAGGAGCCGCGGGGCTTTGTCAGGGCGGAGGAATTTGAGGGGATGCGGATCGAAGGTGGCGACGACGGCGCTGCCGCCATCCTCCGCCGCGGCGCGGCGCGCATGCTGAATGACCTCCTGATGGCCGGCATGGACACCGTCGAAGAACCCGATGGCCAGATGCACCGGACCGGGAACGGAGGACAGGCTGTCGATGCCGTGGAGAAGTTGCATGACCCGGAATTGTCAGGCTCCGCGGAGACGGCTCACCTCGCGGAGAGAAAGGACGCGGCTGAGAATCGCTTCGCGCGGCAGGGACTTGAGTTCATCGAACGTGAGGGTGCCCTGAGCGGAGAATTTACCGCTGCGGGTGCGGCGCAGCGCAGCGAGGTGTCCGCCGCAGCCGAGCTTTTCGCCGATGTCGTGGCAGTAAGTGCGCACGTAGAAGCCCTTGCTGCACACGACGCGAAAGTCCACGTCCGGCAGGGCGATGCGTTTGATCTGATGATGGAAAACGGTGACGAGCCGCGGCTGGCGCTCCACTTCCTGGCCCTTGCGCGCGAGTTTATAAAGAGGCACGCCGTCGATTTTGATAGCGCTAACCATCGGAGGGAGCTGATGGAAATCGCCGCGGAAGTGCGCGAAGACCTCCTCGATTTGTTCGCTGGTGAAATCCGGAACGGGTTGAGTAGTGAGCACTTCGCCGGCGGCATCCTGAGTACTCGTAGAGGCACCGAGGCGGAGGGTGCCTTCGTATTCTTTTTCCTCCGCCATCAGAAGGTCCTGAATTTTAGTGGCGCGGCCCACGACGAGAATGAGCAAGCCCGTGGCCATGGGATCAAGGGTGCCGCAGTGGCCGATTTTTTTGGTACCAAGGCGTTTGCGCGCAACGGCAACGACGTCGTGCGACGTCATATCCGGTTGTTTGTCGATCAGCAGCACGCCGTCGATTTCTGCTTCGGGCGGGCGCGGCTTAGGCGGGAGGGAGTGCTTCATCAATGGCATGGAAAACGCGGGGGATGGCTTCAGAGAGAGGACCTTGCAGACGGGCGCCGGCGGCAAGTGCATGACCGCCGCCGCCGAGAGACGCGCAAACTTTTCCCACGTCCACGCGGGAGTCCTTGGAGCGAAGGCTGAGGCGGATTTTGCCATCGGAGCCGGGGAGTTCTTCGAACGCCGCAGCCACGATGACGCCCTCGATGCTGCGAAGGGTGTCGATGAGCCCCTCAGCATCCTCCGGTTTCATCTGCGTGGCGGCGGCGAGTTCCTGCGTGAGCGCCCATGAAGCCACGCGGCCTCCATGCGTGACCTGCATGGAATTGAGAAGCCCGCGCAGCAACTGAATGCGGCGCATGGGGTAGTTGTCGTAAGTGTCGCGTGAGAGCGCGGCAATGTCCACGCCGAGGCGGATGAGTTCCGCGCCGATCTCATAGGTGCGCGCCGTGGTGCCCTGATACTGAAACGAGCCCGTATCCGTGCTGATGGCGACGTATATGTTAGAGCCAATGTCGCGGTCGAGCGGAAGGCCGGTGGAGGAAAGGAGATTGTAGATGATTTCGCCGGTGGCCGGCGAGTCGCTGTCAATGTAGTGAAGCCGGCCGTAGTCCTCGTTGCTGCGGTGGTGGTCGATATTGATCAAGAGCGGGGCGTTGCCGATGGCGGCGAGGCAGTTGGCACCGAGGCGTTCATGGGTGGCGCAATCGACAGCTATCGCCACATCGGCGGCGATGGGCTCTGCGCCGGGCCGTTCCAGCAGTTCAGATCCTGGCAAAAAACGCAGTGTTTCCGGCAGCGGGTCCTCATTGAGCACGCGAACGGATTTGCCCATGCGCTTCAAGGCAAGCGCGACCGCAAGAGTGGAGCCGATGGCGTCGCCGTCAGGACGGTAATGGCTGAGCACGGCGAAGCGCGAGCCACTGCGGAAGTGGCCGGCGATTTCATCGAAGCTGGTGTTAGTGCGCAGAGGCATGGGAGGGGAATGGCGAAATCAGAAATGGTTCAGTTAATAATCTTTGGTTCGCCTGTTCACTTCGTGAATTCCGAAACCCGAAATGGGAAGTGTTAGTCTTCGTCGTCGCGAGTGGCGAAGTCACGAGGGCTGCGGCGGGGGAGATTACGGCGCGGGAAGGGGGCGGGTTTGGAGGGAGCGTCCTCTTCGATGTCGTCGTCTTCGTCGATGGACTCCGGGGAATCGGATTCGGGGGAAAGGACTTCGCTGGAGAAGTCGTCTTCCTCATCGGTTGGCTGGGCAGCGGGGGGATTGGCGGCATCGCGTGCGGCGGATTCGGCGAGCTGGCGGTCGATGGTTTCCATGATGCGCGTGACGCGAACGCCGCGCTCCACGCTGTGATCGAGACGGAAATGGAAGTGGGGGGTGTTTTTGAGAATGACGCGTTTGGCGACGCGCGACTGCAGTTCACCGTGCTGGCGGTTGAGGACGTCCACTACATGCTGCGCTTCATGCTCTTCGCCAATGATGCCGATGTAAACATAGGCGTGCTTGAGGTCCGGAGTGATGTCCACGTCGTTCACGGTCACGAGGACGCCAGGGAACGCGTGATCACGCGCGAGGATGGCGCCCAGTTCACGCTGGAGCAGGCCACGGACTCTGACGAGACGGTTTTTCACAGGAGTTATCAATAAATACGGTTCGAAGTTTGTCAGGGAAGCTCCACCCGTCAGCGTCCGGCGAAGGGACACTGAGCTTTAGAAGCCTTCGGCGGCGGATCCGGTCAGAGTGTCTGTGCTATCTTCTCCAGTTCGTAACACTCGATGATGTCACCCTCCTCGTAGTCGGTGAAATCACCGAGGCGGATACCGCATTCCAGCCCGTTGCGGACTTCCTGCACGTCATCGTTGAAACGCCGGAGGGTATGGAAGCCGCCGTCGTACACCGGCTGCCTGCCGCGGAGGACGCGGGCGCGGGCGCTGCGGACGATGCGACCGTCGGTGACGACACAACCACCCACGCGGCCTTTGCTGACTTTGAAAATCTGCTTCACGAGCGCGTGGCCGATGACCTTCTCGCGGTTGAGCGGATCAAGCAGACCGAGCATGGCCTCCTTCACCTGGTCGATGAGTTCGTAGATAATGGAGTAGAGCTTGATTTGCACGCCCTCGGCCTTGGCGGTCTTAAGCGCCTTGCCTTCAACCTTGACGCCGAAACCGATGACGATGGCATCCGAGGCGGAGGCCAGGATGATATCGTTGTCGGTGATGGGGCCGACGCCTTCCAGGAGGAACTCGATGTTTACTTTGTCCGAGACGATATTGTGGAGCTGCGCGACGATGGCTTCGAGCGAGCCCTGAACATCCGTGCGGAGGATGATTTTGAGGGTCTTCTTCTGGCCCGCGTCCATGCTGGCGAAGAGAGTTTCCAGCGTGGCGCGGCGCGGCGCGGCGAGTTTTTCCATGCGCTGTTTGGCGGTGCGCTCCTCGCTGAGGCGCTTGGCATCGCGCTCGTTTTCCATTTCCACGAGTTCGTCGCCAACGTTGGGCAGTGCGCTGAAACCGAGGACTTCCACGGGCGTGGCGGGGCCGGCTTCCTTGACGCTCTGGCCGCGGTCATTGATCATGCCCTTCACCTTGCCGGAGAGCACGCCGCAAATGAACGCGGTGCCGATTTTGAGCGTGCCCGTTTGAGGAATGACGGTGGCCGTAGGGCCTTTGCCGGCTTCGACGCGGCTCTCGATAATGAGGGCGCGGCAGGGAGCCTTGGGATTGGCCTTCAACTCCAGCATTTCCGCCTCCAGCAAAGCGGCTTCGAGCAATTCATCGATGCCGGTGCCTTTGGTGGCAGAGACAGGAATACAGGCGGTGGTTCCGCCCCAGTCCTCAGTCATGAGGTCCTCAGCCTGGAGTTGCATCTTCACTTTCTCAGGATCGGCGGTCTTGAGATCGATCTTGTTGAGCGCGACCACGATTTTCACCCCCGCTGCTTTCGCGTGAGCAATGGCCTCTTTGGTCTGCGGCATGATACCGTCATCTGCGGCGATAACGAGAATGACAATGTCCGTGACATGAGCGCCCCGCGCGCGCATGGCGGAGAAGGCGGCGTGGCCCGGAGTATCGAGGACGGTGATCTTTCCGCCTTTGTGTTCGATGCTATAGGCACCGATGTGCTGGGTGATGCCGCCGGCTTCGCCGGAGACGACGCGGGTCTTGCGAATGGCATCGATGAGACTGGTCTTGCCGTGGTCCACGTGGCCCATGAAAGCGATGATGGGGGCGCGCGGGAGGAGCTTGTCCACTTCCTCCTCGACGGGCGGCGGAGGGGGAGGAGCGATGACTTCCTCCACCTTGTGAATGCCGGCGCCTTTTTCGCGTTTTTCGCGCTCGAAGACAAAGCCGTGCTTCTCACAAATTTTCACAGCCACCTCCGTCTCGATGGAGACGCTGGGGTTGGCAAAGATGTCCAGTTCCATCAAATCCTTGATGAGAACAAAGACTTTCACGCCCATGCGCTCGGCGAGATCGCGAACGATGATGGGCGGTTTGATGCTGATGACCTTCTCGTCGCCGGGCTCGACGGGACCTTCATCGGCGGCAGGTGCAGGAGGAGGAGGCGCGGGAGCCGGGGCAGCAGCCTCCTCTTTTTCGGCGAGGAGCTTGGAAATGGGAGCGACGACACTGGGAACCGGAGTGCCTTCCGGTGGACGGCGCCGTTTCGGCTTCGGCTCGTCGTCGATGAGCGAGAGCACTTCCCGCGGCGGGGGCGGCGGGGGAGGAGGCTCCGGCGGGGCGGCCGGCGCGGCACCCGGCTTGTTGCGCACACGCTTTGGCTTCTCCGCAAGGAGGTCCAGCGCGGCGGCGGGTTTTTTAGGGGGGGCTGGAGGGTCAGCAGATTCCTCCGCAGGCTTAGCTGCGGCGGCGCGAGAGGGGGCCGCCTTCTTCGCCGCCGGGGCGGAAGGAGCATCGGCGCCCGGGGCACCAGAGGATTTCGGTTTGGCTGACATGCGTTGGGGTAAGCGTTTTCATACGGCACTGGGCGGTTCCTTCATCAGGAAACTCAGGCCGGTTGGGGAGAACTGGCTTTGGCCAAAATGGCCGCAGCCTGCTCCTGGGAAATTTCAAGGATGCCTGCGATATCGGAGGCTTCCGCGGTGGCGATCACTTCGATGCTGTTGAGACCATTGCGCACCAGCACCTCCGCCATGTCGTTTTCAATGTGGAGGCGGGCGGCAAGGTCGGCCACCGCATTGTGGATGCGTCCTTCAAATTTTTCATGGGCGCTTTCGTCGCGCTCCACCTGGAGGTCCCAGCCCATGAGGGCTTTGGTGAGGCGGACGTTTTGACCGTGGCGGCCGATGGCCTTGGACAGGTCTTCCTCGCGCACCCTGACAAAGATGCGGCGGTTGGCCGGGTCCACGGTGATCTTCTCGTCGTTGATCTGGGCGGGCTTGAGGGCGTCCTTGAGGAACTCCTTCGGATTATCGCTCCACTTGATGATGTCCACCTTCTCGTTGTTCAACTCGCGGACGATGTTCTTCACACGGGCGCCGCGCATACCGACGCAGGCGCCGACCGGGTCCACCTTGGGGTCCGCGGAATAGACAGCAATCTTGGTGCGATAGCCGGCCTCGCGGGAGATGGAACGGATTTCAACGGTGCGATCTGAGATCTCGCTGACTTCACTTTCGAAGAGGCGTTTTACAAAATTCGTGTGGGCGCGGCTGAGGATGATTTCGGGGCCGCGGGCACCGTTTTCGACAGCGACAACGTAGAGCCGCAGGCGGTCACCAATATTATAGTCCTCGGTAGTGACCCGCTCCTTTTTGGTCATGACGCCCTCGAATTTTCCGAGATCGATGATGACGTCCGACTTTTCAAAGCGGCGCACGGTGCCGTGGACGATGTCGCCGGCGCGATCCTTGAACTCCTCATAGATGAGGGATTTTTCCTCCTGGCGGATGCGCTGCATCATGGCCTGGCGGGCCGTCTGCGCGGCGATGCGGCCCATGTCCTTCGGCGTCACTTCCACATCGATTTCGTCCCCAATAGCCACCTCTTTTGTCAGTTTCGCCTTTTTTGCGATCTTTTGCGCAACGGCGAGGGAGATTTCCTCGTACGGCTGCGTGACGGCTTCCACCACGAGAAGTTTAGCGATGGCTTTGATGGTTCCTTTGGCGGGGTCGATGTCGATGCGCAGCTCACGCGCCGGACCGATATTTTTACGCGCAGCCGTGAGAATGGCGCTGGAAAGCGCATCCACCATCTTGCTGCGGGGGATGCCTTTCTCGCGCTCGTAGTAATCAAAAACTGCCAGAAGTTCGCTGGTCATAGAAGCCTAAGGGATAAAAAACAAAAAAACGGGAATTTCTTCCCGTTTTCCATTTCACGGAACGGATACTAAACGGGAAAATCCGGGCGTCAAGAATCACCATTGACAAAAATTCCCCTTTCGCACGGCGTTTGGCAAAAATTTTGCCCACCCGGCGAAGCCACTATGTCTTTGGAAAATTGGTGGAGCATAGCGGACTCGAACCGCTGACCCCCACAATGCCATTGTGGTGCTCTACCAACTGAGCTAATACCCCATAATCCCAATCTTTCGGACGGGGCAGAGGTATAACGCGAGTGCCGGGGTTGCCAAGCGGATTTTTCAGCGGCTGACTGCCAAAGGCGATAACGATGGGCCAAAAAGGGCGTCCCGGGCAGAAAAAGGAGCATTTTCTGCATCCTGAGTTCCGGCTGGATAAACCATTGACGGCCCGCCGCGGGAACATAGCCTGCGCGCCCTTATTTATTATGAAAACCATTACCCTCACCGCCGCCGCCCTCCTGGCAGCCGTTGGCGCGACCGCAGCCCAGGACAAAACCGCACCCGCTGCGGGAGAACCTCCGCCTGCCGCCGCTCCCGCACCCACGACGGCGAATGTCAGCTACGCGATCGGCGTGCTGATGGCGGATAATTTCAAACAAATGGGGCTGAAGCCGGACATGGCGGAATTCAGCAAGGGCGTTTCCGATGCTCTGGACGGAAAACAGCCGCGCATGACAGCAGCCCAATGCCAGGAGGTATTCGCCGCCTATCAAAAGAAGCTTCAGTCTCCGGAGGGAAGAAAAATGAGCTATGACAACGCGCTGGCCTCGGGCGACAAGAATGCCTCCGCGGGCAAAGAGTTTCTCGACACCAACGGCAAGCGCAAAGAAGTGACGACGACCGCGAGCGGCCTGCAGTATGAGGTGCTCAAAGCCGGAACCGGAACCAAGCCGAAGGCCACTGACACGGTCAAAGTGCATTATCACGGCACTTTGACGGACGGTACCGTGTTTGACAGTTCGGTGCAGCGCGGTGAGCCGATTTCGTTCGGGCTCAATCAGGTGATTCCGGGATGGACAGAGGGCGTTCAACTGATGCCCACCGGCTCAAAGTACAAGTTCTTCATTCCCGCCTATCTCGCTTATGGCGAACGCGGATCGCCTCCGAAGATCCCTGGCCACTCAGCCCTTGTTTTCGAGGTCGAACTTCTCGGCATCGAATAAAGACGGCAGGAAGAATTGACGGTTTAAAAGAAACGGCCCCGGAGAAATCCGGGGCCGTGTTTTTTGGAAGAGGTTTGAGAAGCAGTGGCTTCTGGCTTATTTGAATTCAGCGGCGTTGTTCATCCAATCCACCCATGCTTTTTGGAGTGCGTTCGTGTCGGCGAAGCCATAAATCGACGCGATCTCCTCGAGGCTGGGAACCTGCTTGGCCACGTCCATCTTTTGGCACATTTTGTTGAAGTTCGTCAGATAGGCAGGAGAACTTTGAAGGAAACGGGCAAACGCGTAAGCGAAGGCGATGTCTTTGGTCTTGGCATCGTTTTCCTTGGTGAGCATCAGTTCCGGGAGGTTGGGGGTCCATTCCCCGCCCTTCTTCATCATTTTGCGGATTTCGGGCGCCCAACTCTTGTCAGTCTGAAATCCCTGGGTGGAGCCGTATTCCTTGGAGGAACGGTTGACCTGAGCGATGCCTGTTTCTGATTTTCCGTTAAGCAGGATTTCCTTGTAGTAGGCGTGGCCCTTGATGATAGCGAAGACGCCATCGGTGGAAGCGGCGCCGCCGTGTCCGGCCTGCATGGAAAGCATGTCACCAGCCAGCACGTTCGTGTTGAAGGGAACCCAGACTTCCTTCAAAAGCACATCCTTGCTTTCCACGATATTGCCGTTGGTGTCCTTTTTTTGCATCGTGCGGTAGTTCCGGAACACCCGAAGGCTGGGAAAGATGCCCAGTTCATCCGCCTGCTTCGCAGGCATTCCCACTCCTCCGGAACCGGTTTGCGGCCATGAAATCCGGATTTTCTCGGCTTCGTCCTTCTGGCCTGCGGCAACGAGCATATCTGCGTACCAGCTTCCCACGTCATCGTAAGCCTCTTTGTCATTTACGAGGATGATTCCCTTTTTCCGGCCATGCCACTTTGGAATGAACGTGCTGTGGAACGACGCTGTGTCGATCCACAGGCGCTCGGCCAATTCCGCCACGCCCATGGGGTCGGCGGGTTTCAAATACATGATCTTGAAATGCGGGGTTTCACAGATCCGGTAGGTGCGGTTGTTAACCTTGAAATCCCCGGCTTCCTTTTTGAACACCTTCGTGTCCATTTTGATTTCCTTCGCCGGATTGGGGAGTTTGGGTTTGGCGGCACCGAGCGACGGAGCTGTTTTGTCAGGAGGAGAATTCTCGGCGATGTAGTCGAGATCGCCGAAGCTGAGGGAGGATTTGGCGACTTTGGTGAGGCGGCCATCTTTGTCTTTGAGTTCCACCTGATCACCGAGCGGGCGGACGAGTTCGGCATCGAACATTTTGCCGTCGATGGTCAACCACGTGCGTATTTCGAGTGCAGAACAATTTCGAGCCGGCAGGCACAACAGCGCAAGGCTGAGGGCCGCCAGGGTGGAAAGGCGGAGGGAAGGATTATTCATAACACCTCCGATTTAATCTCCCCGCGCGTGCCTGTCCATCCGGATTTTTTTCCGTAAAATTGCTGCAACCAACCGGTGAATGGCCGCGGCAGGCGAATGCGCTCGACAACGGGATGCGGTCATGCAAGGGAGAGGCCGTTTCCCCTCCTCTTCCCCCTCCATTCCCCATTCCCATGACCGCCTATCAAATATTCCAGAAGATGTCCCCGGACCTTGGCCAAGGCATTGCCGGCTGGCTGCGGGATGCCGAGAAGGACGTCTTCCGGACCGCCATTTCTTCGCTGGCCCAGCAGCGCAAATTGCGCCCGGTTTTTGTGACGCGGAAGACAAAACCGGAGCAGGCCGCCTGGCTGGTTGATCAGCTTAAAATGCGCGGCAACGAAGCGGTGGCGGAAAACCTTCTTCAGATCTGGCTCATGAAGGGACGCAGCGAAATGCTTGTTATGTTCCTCGACGCGATTGGCATTTCCCACGACGGCAAAGGCGGTGTGGACGGCGACCTTCCGGCCACTCTCGACGCCGACAAAGTGAAAGCCGGCGCCGCAACACTTTTGGAGAAATTCCCGGAGGGGGAAGTTGCCGTTTACTTGAATCTTTTTCAGCTTCAACAACCCGGCGGATGGCCGGAGGTGGCCGCAGTCATCGACGCTGACGCGCGGCTGAAGATCGGGGATTGAACCGCCCGCCGGAGTGTAGATCAAACGGCAACCGGCCGGGTTGCCATTCGTTCGAGGAGCAGGCTCACAGCGATGAGGTCTTTAGCTTCCATGACGGTAGGAGCCTCCGTGAAGCGTGGAACGATATCCGCCTCCGAAATCACCCAAACATCCACGTCAGCATCCTCCGGCGGAGGACCGATGACCCAGCCGGGGAAGACCACGACGGGCTGAACCGCGACGGTGTCCATGCCCTCGTCCGCCAGCAATTCGTAAAGGGCATGCGCCGCGCGGCGGGCCTGGCCGATGGGATCCGCCAGAACCTGGTGAGAACCAATGGTCACGGTATTGGCGTCGCGCCGGGAGACGATCTCAGAGAGATTTTTTCCGCGGGCGATGAAGCGGGGGATCAACGTAAAGAGCCCGCCCGGGCCCGCGAGGACCGAACCCAGCAGATGGCCGCGGGTATCAGTGAGGCCGTCGAAGAGCAGCCAGCCGCGGCCGCAAATTTCTTCAATGGCGGCATGGAGGCTTTGCCGGGCTCTTTGCTCGCGGCGAAGGACGGCAATTTGCCGCCAGATGAAACCGACGCGGATTGCGGAATACACCGTAAGGCAAGCGGCCATAAAGCTGAAGAGTTCCGGCTTTGGGGGGGTGTTGAAAAACCAGCGGGCGATCTCTAATCCGGCAATAATGAGGACCACGAGGACAATGATAGCATATTCAGCGATTCTTCCCGTCAATTCAGCCTGACGCTCCCGAGTGGTGGTATCATCAAATAGAGAATACCGTGGGTGGATGACTTCGTTGAGAAGTCGGCGGGTAGGGGTATTGGCCGGCGGCGGGGAGGGCACACGAATACGTTATGGAGGATGCCCTTGAACGCCAGCAGAAATGGCGGCTGAGCATGTTGACGCCGGGGCGCGAGTCCTCTAGGCTCCCGGTTCTCATACGGGCACGCCGGATCCCCAAGGTCAATCCTCAATGCTCTTTCCCCAACTCCAATCGATATCCGCAATGAAGCTCTCCCTCTATACCTTTACTCTGACAGCCGTTCTGGCGGCCCTGCCATTGACGGCTCAGGAGACTCCGCCGAAGCCAGCCGCGCCTCCGCCAGCCGCACCGGCTCCGGTGCCGGGCACCCCGCCGACAACACCGGCTCCTAAAGTGCCGGGAACGCCCGCCGCCGCTCAGCCGGGTCAACCTGGTCAACCGGGCCTGCTGCCGTCGCCCAATCTCCCGCCTCCTCCGCCGCCTGATTCGTTCAAATCAGAAAAGGATCGACTGAGCTACGCGCTTGGTCTGTCTTTTTCCAACAACCTCAAATCCGAGGAACAAAGAAGCGGCACTCCCCTGCCGAAACCGGATGATGTTCTGGCCGGCATGAAAGATGTCTTCAGCGGAGGAAAATCCCTCGACTATGTGATTGGCGCGCATCTCGCCTCCCAAATCAAACGAACCGAAGTGGAGGTGGATGTGGAATTACTTTCGCAAGCCATTCGTGATGCCCTAACCAATTCACCGCCCAAGTTGAATCCTGAGCAGTTGCAGGCTGCCATGAGGCGTTTTCAAGACGAACTGAGGAAAAAACGGGACGCAAAGGTTCAGGCGGAGAATGCAGCCGCGCTTCAAGCTTCAATGAAATTCCTCGAGAGCAACGCCAAAGGTGAAGGCATCAAACAAACAGCGAGCGGCTTGCAATATAAGATTGAGAAACAGGGAGAGGGCAAATCACCGACCGAGTCGGATCTGGTAACGATGAATTTCAAGAGCACCCTACTCGACACAACCCTCGTGGAGAAGAGTCCGGAAACGGGTCCGGCGCGCAAGGTAATGAAGGTGCTGCCTCAGGGCCTTCGGGAAGGTCTTGCGCTGCTGAAAACGGGCGGCAAAGCCACCTACTGGCTGCCACCGGCCCTTGCCTACGGTGAGCAGGGCAAACTGGGCCTCGTGAAAGCCAATTCCGTCGTGGTCTATGAAGTGGAACTGCTGGGAGTGGAACCTGCTCCAAAGCCGCAATTTCCAGCCTCAACGCCAGGTCAGCCTGGTCGCCAGCCGGTCACTGCGGTGACGCCGCCCATCACGGTAGAGATTCCGCCGAAGCCGGGTGAAAAGCCGGCAGTGCCAGTGAAGCCCGGGGAAAAACCGCCGAAACCGCCCGAGCCGCCCATTCCTCCTGTGAAGCCGGCGCAGTCCACTCCGCCGATCTCTGTTCCTCCGGCGCCGCCTGCTCCCGCTCCCGCACCGCCGGAGAAAAAGTAGGGAATCACGGGTGTGCCTGGTGCAGGCTGACATGCAGTTCCAGCGCGATCTCTGAACAACAATCCTGACAGGCGGTATGTGTCTCGCATACCGCCTGTTTTTTATCCTATGCGCTCTATAGAAGAGGAACTGGAAACGCTCCGCTCAGCGTCTCTGCATCGTTCCCTGCGCACGCTTGCCGGGCCGCAACAACCGCATGGAGAACTTGACGGACGGAATGTGCGCATTTTTTCTTCCAATGATTATCTGGGATTCGCCTCGTCACCGCCGGTCAAGGAGGCGCTTATTCGCGGAGTGGAGCGCTGGGGGGCAGGTGCAGGATCGTCACGTCTCGTGTGCGGCACCCAAAGTCCGCACCGGGACCTCGAGGAAGCGCTGGCCGCCTTCAAAGGCACGGCTGCGGCCCTGACATTTTCCTCCGGCTATGCCGCGGCGACGGGCACTTTGACCGCATTGCTTTGCCAGGGCGATGTGGTTATTCTCGACAAGCTTTGTCATGCGAGTCTGATCGATGGCGCGCGCCTGAGCGGGGCAACGATCCGGGTTTTTCCTCACAATAATCTGGAGCGCCTTGAGCATTTGCTAAAGTGGGCGCGCGGGCACGTTTCGCACGAAGGCCGCATTTTGGTGGTGACCGAAAGCGTCTTCAGCATGGACGGCGACCGCGCTCCGCTCGGAGAAATTGTGGCACTGAAGGAGCGGCACGGCGCGATGCTTATGGTGGACGAGGCTCACGCAATGGGAATCTGCGGTTCGCAGGGGCGCGGCTTGGCGGATGAACTGGGTGTCGCGGCAAACGTGGAAATTCACATGGGAACCCTCAGCAAAGCGGCGGGTCTGCACGGCGGATATGTCTGCGGCTCTGCGGCGTTCGTCGATCTTCTTATCAATCGCGCCCGCAGTTTTATCTATTCCACCGCGCCGCCGCCGGCAGTGGCCGCCGCGGCGTGTGAGGTGATCACCCATCTCCTGCCGGGCGAGGATGGTGAGGCGAGCAGGACCCTTCTGTGGCGGCATCTCAGCCGCTTTGCGGAACGAATGGGAGAAAGGATAAAAACCCCGCAAAGCGCCATCATTCCGGTGATCGTGGGAGGCGAAGCGGAGGCCATGCAACTGAGCGCGCGCCTGCTGGAGGAGGATTTCCTCATTCCGGCGATCCGTTATCCGACCGTGCCGCGGGGAAGCGCCCGGCTGCGCGTCACACTAACCGCAGCTCACGACGATGAGGATGTGGAGGCTCTTGCCGCCACCTTGACAAATCTCACGCCTTCCCGTCCCCGTCCCACCGCTTGAAGGCTTCGATCGCCTCGTATTCCGCCATGCCGAGCCGGTCGTACAGGCGGGCGGTCTCGCGATTGTGGTCACCGCTCAAATGATCCGCGAGGCTGTGGGTTAGAAACTTGTGGGCGGCGGCGGTCTTGCGGGCCATTTGGTCCGGGCTCATGGGAACCGCCATATCCACTTCATGCGGCTCCAGTTCCCGCTGATGACAGCGATAGAGCCAAACGCGGCACTGCGCGCACCATGGCGCGGAGGCGCGTTCGCTCATCGCCTGACGAAATGCTGCGAAGGCCATGCCCTGGACACTGCTGGGGTCCGCTAGGTCGCCCGTAATGTAAATCTGATGCGGCTGAAGCCGGTCGAGCAGCGCCCCCACGCGCGCGGCATCCTGCTTCGTTAGGCGAAACTGGCGGTAGCGCCCTTCGGTGTAAAAAGGCAAATCGAGGAAGTGGATATTTCCCAGCGGCAAACCAAGGCACTGGGCCGCATCCCGGGCCTCACCGCGACGGATGAGTGTCTTCAAATCGCGCAGCCGCCGGGGGGGATCACCGAACATGCCCTTCGTTTCGATCTCTTCGATCACGCCGGTGGCATAACGCGTGGCTTCCGCCCAGCGCGCCGGATCGATTTCCGCGGTTTCCTCCAGCACCCTTGCGAAACGCAGCGCCTCGGCATCCGTGACCCGCAGGTCGCCACTGGTCATGCAGGCGACATAAACCCGATGGCCCTGTGTGAGCAGGCGCTCGATGGTGCCGCCCATACCCAGGACATCGTCCTCCGGCTCGGGAGCGAGAATCAGACAGGTCTTGGGAAACGGCTGCGCGCGTTCCGGACGGGACGTGTCATCCGCGTTAGGTTTGCCGCCGGGCCAGCCGGAAATGGTATGCTGCTGACGGTTGAAGATGTCGATGTTCAAGTCGTAGGCGCTGCCGCAGCGCGTGAGGAGCTCGCCCATGCCGTTTTCGTTGTATTCTTCATCCTGCAGTTTTAGAATGGGTTTCCGGTCCTTCAGCGAGAGCCAGCACACGGCACGCCGCATTTCGTCCGGGGTCCATTCGGCTTTGCCAACGAGCCACGGAAGTTTGATGCGGGTGAGGGCATGGGCTGCGGCCGCGTTGAGAAAGAACCGCGCGTCAGGATGGCTTTGCAAAAAGCTCGCGGAAACCGCTTCCGTTTCCGGGCCTTCCACCGCCTTTGCCACGATCTCGGCTTTGTTCTCACCCCACGCCATAAGTGCGACTTTCCGCGCCCGGAGAATGGTGCCGACACCCATGGTGATTGCGAAGCGCGGCACATTTTCCTCTCCGAGAAAATCCGACGCGGCATCCTGCCGTGTCACACGGTCGAGCGGAATGAGACGCGTGAGGGATTCGCGTGACGAGCCGGGCTCGTTAAAGCCGATGTGTCCCGTGCGTCCGATGCCAAGGATCTGGAGGTCCACGCCACCCGCCTCATCAATCATCCGTTCGTAGGCCGCGCAGTGATCGAACACTTCATCAAGCGGCACGGTGCCATCAGGGAGGTGAATGTTCTCCGCCGGCAGGTCGATGTGTGCAAACAACTGCTCCTTCATAAACCGGAAATAGCTTTCCCGGTGATCGCGTGTGAGACCGTAGTATTCGTCGAGGTTGAACGTGATGACGTTTTTAAAACTGAGTCCCTCTTCGCGGTGAAGACGGATCAGTTCACGATAGAAGGGCACCGGCGTGGAACCGGTGGCGAGTCCCAGCACCGCCGGACGGCCCGCCTTGTTCCGTTCTTCGATCAATACCTTGACCTCGCGAGCCAGCGCCGCCGCCGCGTCCGACGCCGCGGGAAAGATAAGAGTACGGATTTTCTCAAACTGTTCTTCAGGTGAAGTTCTCGCGTGCATGTGGAAAAAGGGGCGGGAATGATCCCGCCGACACCTGTATGTCAGCATCCGCCCTCCCAAACGCAAGCTCTGATACAAATCCCGCACGCCCGCCGGTCCGCGTGTATTTGCTTATGGGCGTCTCGGGCTGCGGGAAAACAGCGGTGGGCGAGCGTCTTGCTGCGCGCCTCGGCGCCTCGTTTGTAGATGGGGATGATCTCCATCCGCCGGAGAACAGAGCAAAGATGTCGGCGAAGATCCCCCTGACGGATGAAGACCGCTGGCCGTGGTTTGCACGCATTCGCCGGGAGGTGATCGACGCCACCCCCGGGGGCTCGCGATGCGTCCTCGCCTGTTCCGCCCTGAAGCGTGCCTACCGGACTTTTCTCATTCACGGCCTAACAGATGTTCGTTTGATCTACCTGCGCGGAAGTTTCGATCTCATTGCCAGCCGCCTCGCCGCCCGCAAAGGCCATTTTATGCCGCCGGATCTGCTGCGCAGTCAGTTTGCCACACTGGAGGAGCCTTCGGCGGAAGAGGGCGCCGCAGTGGATATTGACGGAACGGTGGAGGAGATTGTCGAGCAGATTGTGGAGCAGATTGTGGAGCTTTGACGGGTGAATCCCTTACCGTCCCACTCCAAACTGGTCTCCCGCGGCGATGGGCTTGCCGTCCTTGAAGTGAATCTCCACCATTTTTTCACTCATGACGGAGCGCTTTTCCTCATCTGTTAGCTGATGCACGACTTTTCTGGTCTTAACATCGAAGACCTCTCCGGTGGAGGGCAGGCCGTATTTGCCGTCGAGGGAAAATGTTACCCAGCCAGGCTCCTCGCGGACTTTGAGAGTGGCGACCTGCACGGCGGGTTCTTTGGTGACATCGAAAAGGTGGAGGGCTTTGTTGAATGCATCGCAAACCCACAGTTCTTTGCCGTCGGGTGTCATGCCGATGCCGTGGCTGGGGCATCCGTGGCGGAGCACAGGTCCCTGTTTGTAGCCCTGGACTTCGATGCGGTTGAGCTTTTTGCCGGTTTTGAGATCGCCGGTCTCGAATCCGAGCAGTTCATTCAAACAGACGTAACACCGGGTGGAGTCTTTGTTCACCGTGAAGGGCCGGATGGGCGCAGAGAAAGGCCCGCACGTGCGCGATGCCGCCATCGTGGACGTATCGGCGATCGTCAGCAGCGGGGAACGCAATCCGGCGAGATACACCTCGCGGCCATCGTGCGAGGCCACAGTATTGTGCGCGCCGCTGTCCGGACGAATGACGGATTTCACATCGCCTGAGATCGCATCCACCACATGCCAGTGCGCGCTTTCGAGGGACGGCAGATAAATGGTTTTTCCGTCCGGGGTGATGGCCATGCGGTCGCATCCTCCGGTGTACGGCTTCTCCCACAGAAGCTTGTCCGTCAGCAAATCGAAGCACATCAGCGTCTTGAGAGTGGATACGTACAGCCGTCCAAGGGAGGGACTGGCGCAGATCCCTTTCACATTCATCGGTGCTCCCTTCTCTCCAAGCCCGGCGGACGGGATGCGTCTGACAAATTTGAAATCATGATCCATGTCGAAGACCAGGATGCCATGACCGCCGTGCTCAAGATAGTCCCGGATCCCGGGACAGGCGACATACAATAATCGCGAGGTGCTGCTGTCCTCAGCGCGGCAAATAAACGAACCAAACAGCAGAATGGCGACGGCAACGATACGGATCATGCCGCAATATAGGCGACGCGGACAGTTCGCATCCTCCGTCTCCACCGCGCCTGCGGTCTAACTTTCCGGCGGGGAGGGCGCGTTTTCCTGAGCTGCGCGGCGGGCTTCAAAATACTCGTCAACCGCGGTACGGAGGCTCATCAGCGCCTCCATGTCGGTGGGACCCTTCCCTTTCACTTCCGGGATTTCGGGACAGGAGGCGATGAATTGTTCGCCGTCGTGGTGAAGTTCGGCGGACAGGGAAATCGGGGCAGATGGCGGTGTGTCCATGATCAGAGTCGAAAGGTTAGCGAACGAATTGGAATTCCGGAAGCATAAGGATCATCCAAAGAACATCCTCAACCGATTGTGCATTCGGCGAAGACCCCAATGTGTCCGAGAGAAGCCTGGCTTCCTCTTGAGTGGGCGGGCGAGTGAGGGCGCGCCGGCAAAGATCCGCGGCAAGCTCCTGCGGCGTGCCCTTCCATGAGGCAAGGATTTGCGCGGCGCCCTTTTTCAGCAGGCCCGCCAGGATGCCGCCGTTGGCGAGATCAATAGCCTCCAGCGTATTCAAGTTGTCCGGCCTCATGCTTACGATCTGCTCGCGGTTCGGACGGCCCAGCGCACGCATGAGCAAATCCGACGCCACCACTGACGCACGCACCGGTCCGCCGCCGGTATTCTGACTGACTCCCGCACGGAGGGCGTCACTGACCTTCGCCCAAACACTCTGGTTCGCGACCTCTGCCGCGGCCTTCCATTCCGCATCCGGTTTGTCCTCCGCCGCCCACGTCCATGCCGCATCGCTCGCGAGAGTCAGCGGGCTGCCTCCATTCTGCTGAATACGGGCCTCAAAAAAGAGACCTGCGGGATTCGGGCCGCTCCCTCCGTTTTTCGCAACGATGGTGAAGACGTGTTCACCTGCCTTCATCTTTGGCAGGTTGATCCCCCCGGGACTCTCCCAGTTGTCGTGCTTCAGAAACCGTTTCCCATCGACCAGGACCTGACAACTGTTGTCACAACTGACTACGGCGCGCCCTCCCGAGGAAGCCGCCGGCAGAGTCACCGAGCGGCGGAAGACTACAGTCTCCCCAGCTGGTGCCGATGAGGAGGCATCCGCGCGGGACCAGATCCACTTTCCTGTGAGTTTTTCGGCCGGAGCGGGGCGCCCGCGAATCACGCTGCCATTCGAAGCACCGGGAGCGGAGCCCGTGAGCCGCCACACGGCATCCACGAACTGCTCCGCCGTCAGCCGGCGCGCCACGGGACCTTTGTAAACATACTTCGTCTCCGTTTCCTCCGGTCCGGCCACCGTGCGGGATTGATAAGCCTGTGAGGCGGCAATGAACGCGATGAGTTTCTTGACGTCGTATTTATTCTCCATGAACCAGACGCTGAGCCAATCAAGCAGATCGGCGCTCCATGGCTCGGTGTGCATGGCGTCCACGGGGTGAACGATGCCGCGTCCCATGAGACGATGCCAAATGCGGTTCACCAGCGTCCGCGTGAAGCGGCCGTTGTCAGGATGCGTCATTAGCCCAGCCAGTTGTTTCAGGCGCTCTTTCTGAGGAGCGGCAGTATCGATGGACCCGAGTTCGGGAAAGATCCATCCCGCCTGTGCCTTGCGGCCGGTCGCCTTGTCGCACCGGTAAATCTCCAGCGGTTTGTCAGAATAGATGGCGGCGAGCGCATAGGCGTCGTCGAGTTTCCAGCGGTCGATGAAGCTGTCATGGCACGACGCGCACTTCATGTTGATCCCGAGAAAGACCTGCGAAATCGACTGCGAAAACTGAATCTCCCGCACCTGACTCGCATTGACGCTGCCCCGCCATTGGATGCCATTGATGAAGCCTGCGGATTGATCGGACGGTGGTGCCAGGAGTTCGCCGGCGAACTGGTTGTAAGGCTTATTATTGAGCAGCGCCTGGTAGAGCCAGCCGGTGATCTGCTTGCGTCCGCCATCGATGTAGCCGGTTCCCTGATAATCATTGCGCAAAAGGTCGTTCCAGAAAGAAAGCCAGTGCTCGGTGTATTCGACATCCCGGGCGAGGGTTTTTGCGATAAGCTGCGCGCGCTTGTCAGACGTGCCCTCCGCCGCAAAGGCAGTCACCTCCTCCGGGTCCGGCAGCAATCCAATCACATCCAATGAAAGACGGCGCGCGAAGGCGGCATCCCCAACAGGCTGAGGACGGGACACCTTGTGCTCTGTAAGGTAACGATCAATGATTCGGTCCACCGGATGCTCCCTTCCATCCGTGGCAGGTGGCAGTTCGACCCGGCGCGGCTTCAGCGGAGGCTCCCATCCGCTGTTTCCGAACGAAAAACCCTCCTCCCACACCAGACCTTCGGCGATCCAGGTGCGCAGCACCTCGATTTTCGAAGCGGGGACGCGTTCACCCTTTGGCGGCATTTGCTCGTCCTTATCCGTTGAAGTCAGGAGTTTCAGCAGAAGAGACTCATCCGGTTTGCCGGGCACTGCCACCTTTCCGTTCTCCGATCCGGCGAGCAGGTCCGCCCGCGTGTTCATGGAAAGCCCGCCCTTCTTTTTGCCGCCGAGATGACATTCCGCGCAATGCTGTTTTAAAACGGGAACGACATCATGGGCGAAATCAACCGCTCCCCGGGCGGAACAGGAGAGCAGGAAAAATGCCGGGGCGATCAATCGAAACGAGCGGAGCGTGCGCATGAGCATTCCTGGATGAAACGCGCCTCCTGGGCCAGCGGATTTCCAGTCCTTCTTTTCGTGAAAGCCGATCCCGGGGGACGTCGGTTGCAGGCCACGTACCACGTTGAGGCCCAGAGACCGGGAAAAAATTTCCGTGTATTCCCGCGTGATTTTCGTTGCGTCCCATGCGGCATTCATCCAGAAGAGACGCACCCTACCAACTACCAGAATGAAACCTGCCACCCTCAAATTTGTCACGGCTGCCGCGGGAACCGCCCTGCTCCTTGCCGGTGCCGCTAATGCAGCTGTTTACGCCCAAAATTTCAATGGATTTGCGGATGGAACCACGAACTTCGGAGACGGCTCCCTTGTCGCCAGCAATGATGGATTGGCCTCCGCTCAGGGAGGAGCTTTTCGTATCGCGTCTGACAGCATCAGCGGTCAAACAAGCGTCTTCAAAGTGCCGGGCCTGACCGGTGCTTCGCTGGGATGGACCGCCACGTTCAACATCACCATTTCCGATACCCTCGGTGAAAATCCTCCCGCCGACGGTCTCTCTTTTTCCTGGGGATCCATTCCCTTCACCACCGCCCTCCCGCCCGTTGACGGCGCCTCGGGATTTGGAGCCGAACACGGCTGGCAATTGGGCTCGGCGGGAGATCATATTTCATTTGAAGTGGACACCTGGATGAATGGCGGCACTGACAATGGCCTGCGCATTGCCGGTCAGGTTGGCGGGGTTCACACGCACGTTGCAGAAACGCCGGGCATTATCCTCAATGACGGCGGCTCTGTTTCCGGCCTGGTAACTCTTTCATGGAGCCCGACCACCGGCGCCAGTATGAGCACCACCGGCTTTGTTACGAATGTGAATTTCACCAATGTGCCTGTTCCTGGATTTACTGGGAGTGATGCATTCGTCTTCGCTTTCGCGTCGCGCACCGGCAACGCCGATGAAACCGTGCTGATCGACAATCTGAATATCACCTCCGTTCCGGAACCCAGCAATATGCTTCTTGCCGGAGCGACGGGCCTGGGGCTGATGGCTATGCGCCGCCGTCGCCGTTAACGGGAATTCCTGGCTTTTCTGCGTTTTTAAAGGCTCCCGGCACATCCGGGAGCCTTTTCTTTTGTCCCCGCGGCGCCGTTTGAAACCACTGGCACCGGCAAACGACTTTCATTCGTAACACTTGCGTACCCCTTCCGGATCCGTCATTCCCGCGAAGCGGCTTGCGCCGGGGCGAACCGTAAGATAAAGCGCCCGCCCCGCGTTACCCTTTAGACCGATGATCCCCCTTCTCCTCCACCGGAACCTTCTCTGCTCGCGTCCGCTGCCGGTTTTTTTGCTGGCAGCGGCCCTGACGGCAAGCGGGTGCCGGAAGCCCGAAATCCGATCCTATATCGCGCCAAAAGACCAGGAAGTGGCACCGCGACGGTCTCCGGACAGCGAATCCGCTCCGCCGTCCGAGATGCCGAAGGTGACGTGGTCGCTGCCGGCCGCATGGAAGGAAGCGGGTGCCGACCAAATGAACGTGGGGCGGTTTTCGGCTCCGGGCGAGGTTTCCATCATGGTAACGCCTCTGGCCCTGATGTCGGGTCAGGAAGCTTCGCTGGTCAATATGTGGCGGCAAGCCACTGAGCAGCCTCTTCTCAGCGCGGAGGACGCCACTAAGGCGCTGTCCGAAGTGGAGATCGCGGGAACAAAGGGGTCGTTGTTTGAAGTCGCCGGGAAACGGGGGGGGGCGGACATGAAGGTAATCACCGCCTTTCTCCATCGCGACACGAGGAGTTGGTTTTTCAAACTTCAGGGTAATCCCGCCGCCGTTGATGTCCAAAAACCGGCTTTTCTCGAATTCCTGAAATCCATCAAATTCGAAGCCGGGGCTGCTTCCTCCAATACAGGGCCCAGTCCCGCTCCCGCCCCTGCGGCGGGTTCCGCCTCCGTTCCGGGCACTCCTCCCGAATCCTGGACTTCCCAAACCCCCGGTGCCATGCAGGCGGCCAAATTCGCTGTTTCCGGCAAAGACGGCGCCAAAGCCGAGGTTACGGTGAGCATCTTCCCCTCCGACACCGGCGGGGTTCCTTCGAACGTTTCCCGGTGGCGCGGACAGCTCGGCCTTCCTGCTGCAGACGAAGCGACCCTCAAAGAGTCCATCAAGCCCCTCCCGGGCGCGCCGGAGGGATCGGTGATGGTGGATCTGGAAAATAACGGACGGTCCCTCACAGGGGCCATCGTCCCGCGCGGAGGAAAGTGGTTCTTCTACAAGCTCATGGGTGAGTCCGCCGCCGTGGCTGCTGCCCGCGATGCTTTCATTGCGTATTGTAAAGCAGGATCATGAGCACCCCTCCCCCGATTCCGTCCTCTGCCAAGGAGAAGGGCCCTCTGCGCAAAGCTTTCGAGTTCCTAACGGGGCTGAAGCTCTGCGTCGCCATCCTGGGGCTGTGTGCTCTCGGTATTTTTCTGGGCACGCTCGCCCAGGTAAACGAAGGTCTCTACGAAGCTCAGGAACGCTGGTTCAAGAGCTGGTACATTTTACGGCAACCGGGTGATCCCGGCTGGGTTTGGTTTTATCCCGGCGGCTATCTGCTGGGCACGCTGCTCATCATCAACCTGACGGGAGCACATCTTCGCCGCTTCAAGTATCCACCCGGAGGATTGGGCGTCATGCTGGGGCATTACATGCTGGCGATGGGTGCCCTCTATGCCATCACAAGGTGGACCCTGTGGTCTCCGATGATCTTTTTCCTTTTGGTCCTTGGCTTCCTCGCTCTGGATTTTCTCGTGTGTTCCACGGCTGCGGCCATGGGCCATTTGAAGGCAAGTGGACGAAAGATCGGCGTGGACATGGTGCACGTCGGTATTGTGGTGCTGCTCGTAGGACAACTCGCCACGGACATGCTCGCCACGGAAACCCACATGGCGTTTCGCGAAGGCCAGACCATGAACTACAGCGAAAGCCGGTTCGATACCGAACTGGTCTTCACACGGGACGTTCCCAACGACCCGGCGCATGAGGAGGTCGTCGCTATTCCGCAGGCCCTCATGGTAAAAGATGAAACTGCTGTCGCCTCCGGGATAGAGCATGAAAAGCTCCCGTTCACGGTCAAAATAAAGTCCTGGCAGCCCAACAGTGAACTGGTGAACCTCGAGGCCGCCACCGGCCACGAAGCCACGCTGCGCCAGGCATTGGCCACTTTGGAAACACGATACTCCACGCTGGACAATCTTACCAACGAGGCGACCCGCGCCGCAGAAGCACCTGGAAGGCTTCCCGTTTGGAAAAAAGCACTTAAGGAAGTCGGCGTAGTCCCCAGCGACAACCTTGTCGCCGATGTTGAGAAGGTCAAACAGCAGCCGGAAAAAGCCACTGCTCTCATGCAAAAGGTGAAGACCGGTTTCCGGGCCGAGATGCTCGACCGGTTCAGACAGGAGGACGCCGACGCGCGCTATGCGGTGGATCACATTGAGCGCGATCCGGACAGCAAGGAAACGCCGCCGGAACCTCAAGCCAGCACTGATGTGGCGAAACGCTACCGCACGGTTTCATTGAAAGTCGCGCGCGACATGGAATCACGCAACATTCCCTCCGGTGTGGTGGAACTCATCGCGACTTCCGGCAGTCTTGGCACCTGGCTGGTTTCCCCGCACCTGAGAGAACAGACCATCGGATATGGCGACTCCAAATGGCGGGTCGCGCTGCGCATCGAACGGACCTATTATCCATTCTCCGTGACTCTTCTCAAAACCACCCACGAAGTGTATCCCGGCACCGAAATTCCAAAGGACTTCCGCAGCCGGCTGCTCCTCGATTATCCGGAAAAGAAGGAGTCCCGCGAGACGGAGGTGTTCATGAACGCCCCCCTCCGTTATGAAGGACTCACTTTCTTCCAGTATCAGATGGGCAAAGATGAACTCGACCGCAGCCGCGGCACCAGTTCCCTCCAGGTGGTGAAGAATCCCTCATGGTTCTCGCCCTACTTCGGCTGCGCGCTCGTCGGTTACGGGATGCTGCGCCACTTTCTCCTCTATCTCTTCCGCTTCATCCGCAAAAGGACGACCCCATGAAAAAGTGGATTCCCCTCATTGCCGCGCTGATCTTCACTGCGTGGATTCTTTCGCTCTTCAGCGGCCCCCGAAATCCGAAGGACGGTCCGCCCGTCGTGGAATTCGGCCAACTGCCGGTCGTCAAGGACGGCCGCCATCAGCCCATGGATTCCATGGCCCGCAATGCGCTGCTGATGCTGCGCAAAAAGCAGACGCTCAATACCGAGCCATGGAAATCCTTCTATGAAGGACCCGTCATTCTGCCCGCCACTCAGTGGATGATGGAACTGATGATGGAACCGGCGGTCGCTGACACCCGGCCCTGTTTCCGGATCGATAATGCGGATTTGAAAAACCTTCTCCACGTTCCCATTGAACCCAACGAAAAGGAACACATCGACGGAAAACACTATACGTGGAATCAGATAGCGACCCACATGGATTCCTTCCGCAGCGAGGTGCAGCGCGCTTCGACGGTCAAAGCAGACCTGCGCAATGCGTATGAGCGCGCCCTGATGGACCTGTGGGAAGCGACGGGCATCTACAAGTCTCTGCGCGCTGCACTCGGTCCCGCAGGCGACGGCGACCTCGCCGTCAGCCTGCCCGCTTACCGCCAAAAGCTGCAGGAGGGCCGCACGGCCTTTCAGGCGCAGATGGAAGGGCAGCAATTCGATGCCTCGGCGCTGGAGTGGGCTCAAACTCAAATCGGCGCCGCCGTTCCTCTCGTTATTCCGGAACATGGTGACAAAAAAATCTGGAGCAAAGCGGTGGAGGAAGTGGGCGGACTAAGGGAAAACGAAGCACCGCATTATTCCCTTGCTGCCTATGGACAAATGACCGCGGCATGGCGCGCCAAAGACTGGCCCGCGCTCACCAGGGTCATCAATGCCTATCGGGACCAATTGAAAACCGAGGGCGCACTGGAGAAGGATGTAAAGAAGGCAAAGTCGGAGCAATTTTTCAACCACATGGAAATCTTCTACCGGGGCATGATCGTGGCCATCACCGCGTTGCTGTTCGCCCTGCTCGTGTGGTTCGCTCCGTCCCGTTTTGAGTGGGCCCGCAAAACAGCCGTTTGGCTCACGACCCTGACGCTTGTCCTGCTCGCGGCCGGCATTCTCTGGCGCATGATTCTGGAAGGGCGGCCGCCAGTTACCAACCTTTACTCCTCCGCTCTCTTTATCGGCATGGCCGCCGCCGCCCTTGGGCTCATCCTGGAATTGATATGGCCTTATTCCATTGGAGTTGCAGTTTCCTCGCTGGGCGCCTTCGGCACGCTCCTCATCGCCCACTTCCTCTCTCTTCAGGAGGATACCATGATCATGCTTCGCGCAGTGCTGGATACCAATTTCTGGCTGGCCACTCACGTCGTCATCGTCACTCTTGGTTACGCCTCCACTTTTGTTGCCGGCCTCATTGGCCTGATTTATCTGGCACGGGCGGTGTTCACGCCTCACGTGACCAAACAAATGCAAAAAGCGTTCGCGAGTATGGTATTTGCCATCGTTTGTTTCGCGTCCCTGTTCAGTTTTGTCGGCACGGTGCTCGGCGGGATCTGGGCAGACCAGTCATGGGGACGCTTCTGGGGCTGGGACCCCAAGGAAAACGGCGCCCTCATCATCGTGCTCTGGAATGTGTTGATTCTCCACGCGCGGCTCGGCGGTTTGGTAAAGGAGCGCGGTTTGTTGAATCTGGCGGTGGGCGGCAACATCGTTACCAGTTGGTCATGGTTTGGCACCAACATGCTCGGCATCGGTCTCCACAGTTATGGATTCATGGATTCCGCCTATTACACCCTGCTGGGCTTCATTGCGGTTAATCTAATATTCATCATCATCGGCTGCACACCGCAATCCACGTGGGTAAGCTTCCAGGAGAAGGATGAGGTTCCGGGTGCCGGACCCAAAGCGGAAGTGCCTGCCGCCGTTTGATCCATTCCATGCCGGGAAACCCTGAAAGCGGACGTTAACGGCTTGAAAAGCCAGGACATTCCCCTCTATATGACGGGCAATGTCCCCACCCCCTCAACCGCCTCTGGATACGATGCAGCGCATCGAGCTGGCAGAGGGTGTGGAGGTGGAATTGCATCCCGCGGGACCCATGGTGCGGGCTCTGGCGTATCTGATTGATTTCCTTTGGAACATTTTGCTTCTTTTGGGCCTTGGACTGCTGATCGCTGTGATCGGAAATGTATTCGGCGGCGGTATCGGGATGGGGGCTGCCGGATTGCTGCTTTTCGCTGCTTATTGGGGTTACAATGTGCTTTTTGAGGCCGGACCGCGGGCGGCTACGCCCGGAAAACGCTCCATGGGCCTGAAAGTCGTTTCAGTTACCGGAGGACCGGCATCTCTGGGGTCCATCATGCTTCGGAACGTCGCGCGGGCGGCGGATGTAATGCCCCTTGCGATGGTCCCGCTTCGTGAATTCGGGGAAGCGGCTGTTCCGGTTCCCACTTATTTCGCGGGCCTCCTTTGCTGTCTGTTCACCTCCCGGTTTCAACGGCTGGGAGACATCGCGGCCCGCACGCTGGTGGTTTATGCCAACCCCTCCCTCGGGACCGGACACAAGGTTCCGCCGCCACTTCCCGGCACCGCCCCCCATCCGCCCCCGGTGGTCCTCACCCGCGAGGAACGCAGCGCGGTGGTGCGCTTTCAGGAACGGAGTTCGCTCTGGAGCCAGGCCCGTCGCGAGGAACTGGCGGCGCATGCCTCCGGCCTTACCCGCGTTCCCGCCCCGGACGGAGTGCAGGACCTCACGGCCATGGGGGTTTGGCTGCGTGACTCCTGAATACCTGCTCCTTCCGTGAATCAGCAATCCTTCGAATTCCAAAATCGCGACCGGTGGAACGAAATTGACCGTCTGACCCAGCGGCTCCTTAAGAAACGGCGGGTGAATGAAGCCGCCGTTCTTCCCTCTCTTTACCGGCAGCTCTGCGCTGACATCGCACTCGCCCAGCACCGGATGTACGGGGCGCGGCTGTGCGCTGAATTAAACGAACGCCTCATTCGCTGCCGACAGGTCCTTGCAGGAACGGATGAACTCGCCGGGCGCGGATTCGCGAAACTCATGCTTCAGGATTTTCCCCGCGCCGTTCGCCGCAATGCGCGGCTCTTTTGGCTCGGCATGGCTCTTTTTATCGGGCCCATGATTCTCATGGTCATCGCGTCCTACATCGAGCCGCGCTGGATCTTTTCCGTGCTCGGCCCCAATGAAACGAAGATGATGGACTGGATGTACGGCAAGGAGGATGCCAAGGAACTGCTGCGCAAAGAATTCGGATCGGACTTCGGAATGTTCGGCTTCTATGTGATGAATAACATTACCATCGGCCTCCGCATGGTGGGCAGCGGGCTGTTCGCCATGGTCGGTTCCATGGTGGCACTGGGTTATCAGGGGGTATTTATCGGAGCGATGGAAGGCTACGTGCATTACGCGGGAAACACGGAAAGGTTTTACGCCTTTGTCGCCGGCCACTCCGCCTTTGAGCTGGTGGGCATTGTGATTTGCGGCGTCGCGGGAATGCGCCTTGGACAGGCGGTCTTGAAACCGGGCCGTCTCACCCGCGGGGCTGCTCTGGCGGTCGCGGGAAAACGCGCTCTGCCTTTGGTTTATGGGGGCGCGCTGCTCATCTTTTTTGCCGCCTTTATCGAGGGGTTTTGGTCCGCAGGTCCTGCGCCGAACGGAGTAAAATATGCCGTGGGCATCGGCAATGCCGCCGCCCTTGCAGCTTATTTCCTGTTTTGCGGAAGAGCCGGAGAGGAGGCGGATGAAGCTTGACCAGGCCACCGCGGTGCTGCGGCCCCGGAGTGCATGGGAGGCAGTCGATCTCGGTCTCGCTCTCTGCCGCCGGCATTGGGGCCCGCTCATGCGCGGCTGGCTCACCGTGGCCCTTCCCCTTTGGGCCATCATCATTTTCCTCTGCCGGGACTATCCTGGCGGGGCCTGCTTTTTGATCTGGCTTACAAAACCGGTCCTCACCCGCCAGCCCGTCTATTATCTCAGCCGGGCGCTTTTTGGACAGCCACCGTGCAGGCGGGACTTTTGGCGGGACTGGAAGGTCTCGCTTTGGAAAGGTCTAATCCCTGGCCTGACGATTCGCAGACTTTCTTATCAGCGCTCCTTCCGCCTGCCGGTGATCATGCTGGAGGGCCAGCAGGGGCGCGGTTATAATCAGCGCGTGAACGTCCTCGGCGCGCACGGCGGAGGCAGCGCTTCGAGTCTTGCTTTTGCGGGGCTGGTCTTGCAACTGGTGATCACTCTTGGACTGGCCGAATACGTCGGGGGCTTCATCAATGAAAATCTTCCGGACGGTTCAGCCTCCACAAGTCTCTTTAGCAGCGTTGAGTTTCCTCCATGGCTGGCGTGGCTCTGGACGGGCTTTTTCGCGGCATCCATTGCGCTCATCGAACCTTTTTATGCCGCTGCCGGATTTGCGCTTTATATCAACAGCCGCACCCATCTGGAAGGCTGGGACATCGAGGTGGCCTTTCGCCGCATGAGTCTGCGCCTGGCACCTGCCGCCGTTGCCGCGCTCCTCCTTCTTTTCGGAGGCATCCCCGCAACATCCCGTGCCGCGGAGACGCCGGCGGACCCGAAATCCGTTGTGCAGGAAGTACTGCAGAGCCCGGACTTTGAGCTCGAAAAGTACAAAGTGCCCAAAACCAAAATGAAACCCGATGACGACGCAGGCAAGGGCCGCGGAATCGATCCTGAGGCATTGGAATCGGCAGGGACAGGCTATCGATGGGTGGGCTATCTGATCATCGCTGCGGTGGTCTTCGTGGTGGCCTGGCTGCTGTGGAAGAACCGGGCAGCTCTTCGCTGGACAAAGAGGGAAGCCGCCGTTTCGACGGGGCCGAAAGTGGTGATGGGTATGGACCTCGCTCCGGAATCGCTGCCGGACGACATCCCGCAAACCGCGTGGAAGGAATTCCAGGCCGGGCGTCCCGTGGAAGCGCTTCGCCTGCTCTACCGCGGTTCCCTTGCATGGCTTGTCAACCGGGCCTCACTTCCGGTGCATGAAAGTGACACGGAGGGTGATTGTTTGCGGCATGCGCAAAGCCTGACGGATACGGAGCGCGTCTCGTTCTTTGAGTTCCTGACCTCCATGTGGATCAACTGCGCCTATGCGGGTGAGGCGCCTGAGGCAAGGCCCATGAAGCACCTGTGCGACAACTGGCCGTTTTCCCTCCGCCAGCGCTCCTCCCCAGCAGCGCCCGCCACTGCCCTGACTCTTCTCCTAACGTTTCCCATTTCTCTGCTGGTCGCAGGCTGCAAGCCTTCGGAAAAAGTGGAATACGAAGAAAAGATCTCCGGCTATAAAGGAGCTGCGGCCATCAATCCATGGCTGGCAGCCACGCGCATGCTTGAGCGCATGGGGGTGGACACAGAGACACGGCAGTCTCTCGGCACCATGCCGGGCATCCACGCCACGATGTTCATTCCGGCGGAATCCGTGGCTTCCCGCGGCTCGGCGATCCAGGTATTGCAGTGGGCTTCCAACGGCGGACATCTCATCGTCGCCTGCTCCGACACGGACCGCTTTCGCAATGACTGGCGCGATGCGGAACCCTTCGAACCCGACTATGCGACGCCGCTGCTTCAGGAGCTCGACGTGGCTCTTGCCACCGAAGACCCCGCTCTTTTCAACAACGTCACCTTTCAGGACGGAGAATCGGCCACCCTTCAGTCCACCCGCCGCATGGCGCTGAACATTCGCTGGCATAATGCCGATCTCCTTGCCGGCAGCGAGGAGTCAGCGGTGCTCGCCAGTTTCTCCTATCGGTTGGGGCGCGTCACATTGCTCGCCAGCGCCGCTCCCTTCCGCAACCGCTTCATCGAGAATTCCGGCAATGCCGCGATCCTGTATAACCTCGTAACGCTCGATTACGCCCGCCCGGTGATTTTCGTCTTCAGCGGCAAAACGAGTCTGTGGAGCATGCTCATGGAATACGCGTGGATGCCGCTCGCGGGCACCGCACTGCTCATCGCCTTGTGGCTGTGGAGGCACCTTCCCCGGTTCGGACCGGCGCTGCCCGCAGATCAATCCGCCATCAGGCACTTCGGCACGCAGTTGGATGAGAATGGCAAGTTCCTTTCCGACCGTGCGGGCCACGATGCGCTCCTTGCCCCCGCACGGCGTTCGGTCATGCAGGCCGCTGCGCAGAGGGGCATTCATGGTGAAGGGCAGAACTTTGAGGAACATTTGTCCGCCCGCACCGGTGTACCCGTCGCCGAAATACAGGACGCTTTGCACGACCATTCTGATTCCGGCAATCTCATCGCTGCCGCCGCCACTTTGCAAAAACTCCAGCATAGCCTGGGTGTCACTCTCCAGCCGATATAACACCATTTATGGACCACCCCAATCCGCCCGCATGGCAGCCGCCCCCGGTGCCGCAATCTCATCAGCAGGAATCACACCCGGAAGCACCGCAGAACGATGACTTCGCGACCGCCGCCTCGCTGTTGCGGGCCATGCATCACCAACTCAGTGCAGTGTTTCTCGGCCAGCACACGGTCGTCAATCAAGTCCTGGTTGCCTTCATCGCCGGCGGGCATGTGTTGCTGGAAGGCAAGCCGGGTCTTGGCAAGACGCATCTCGTGCTTGCTCTCGCCCGGTGCTTTGGAGGTGTCTTCCGGCGCATCCAATTCACACCCGATCTCATGCCTGGCGATGTCACGGGTCACACCCTCTACGACATGGGCCGCCAGGAATTCAAACTTCGTAAAGGCCCCGTCTTTGCCAACCTTCTGCTGGCTGATGAAATCAATCGCGCGCCCGCCAAGACCCAGGCAGCTTTGCTGGAAGTCATGCAGGAATGCCAGGTCACCATCGATGGCGAGACCCTTCCGCTGGTGCCGCCCTTCATGACACTGGCCACACAAAACCCCATCGAGCAGGAGGGAACCTACGCGCTGCCGGAAGCTCAACTTGACCGTTTCCTCATGAAGGTCGTCGTGGACTATCCGTCACAGCAGGAGGAGGAGCGTATTGTTAGTGCGGTCGCTTCGGGCACCGGGAGTGGTGCACTCGATACCGCGAATGTGCAGCAACTCTGCGGCCCGGAGGAAATCATCGCACTCCAGCGCACCGCCGTCACCGTGCAATGCCGCCCCGACGTCACCGCCTACGCGGTCCGCATTGTCCGCGCCACCCGCGAAATGCAGGGCCTCACTCTGGGTGCAGGCACCCGCGGCGCCATCAGTCTTGTCAAAACGGCCAAAGCGTTTGCCCTCCTCGCCGGGCGGATCTTCGTTACCCCTGACGATGTCAAACAGGCTGCTCTTCCCGTGCTCCGCCACCGCGTCACTCTCGCTCCGGAACTCTCCATCAGCGGACAAAAGGTGGACGATGTCCTGACATCGCTCCTGCGTTCCGTGGAGGCACCAAGGTAATCGGTGCACACACAGGTTTTTTGGTTTCCCGCCACCGGTTTTCAGTATTCAATGAGCCCGCCAGCGAGCGAGGCGGCTGGAAACTCCATTGTCCATGACCTCTGACGAATCATCCCAGCTTTGCCTGCGCGGATCGCTAATCCTCGCAGATCCCTCGCTGCAGGACTCCAATTTCCATCGCACCGTCCTGCTGCTGACGGAGCACCGGCACGACTCGGGAGCCCACGGTTATGTGCTCAACCGGCCCTTCAGCAAGACCGCCGGCGAGCTGCTCACCGCTCCGGAATTCAAGCCTCTCGCGAAAGTCCCTGTCTATATCGGGGGACCTGTCAGCACCGAACAACTCACGTTCGTCGCCTTCAAATGGGATCCTGGTTCCGGGGGTCTGACCTGGGCCACGCACCTCACCCGGGAAGACGCTAAACACCGCCTCGAAAACGGCGAAACCGTCCGCGCCTTCGTCGGCTATTCCGGCTGGGCCGGCGGGCAGCTTGAGAGCGAACTCAAGCGCCGCTCATGGATCACCCGCAAACCCGACCGCTCCATCATCTCCGGCAACTCCGACAGTCTCTGGAGCGACCTCCTCAGCAGCATGGGACCGTGGTTTCATCTGTTGTCACGAATGCCGGATGATCCGGGGCTGAACTGAGCAGACCGGCTCCCGGCAAGTTTTTTCACGGGCCGTTTTCGAGAGGCATCCCGCGGCTGCCTGCATTCTTCGCAACTCTCCGCTGGCACGCCACGCGCTGAACAGCATCATCCCGCCGATGAAATCCGCAGAGTCTTCACGCACGAAAAAAAACGCGCCTCCTGGCGGCGTGCAGCGCTTGCTGCTGGCGCTGGCGGCGGCGTGTGTTTTTGCGGCGCTGGGGTGGGCTGCGATTCAGGTGCAGCAGGCGAAGGCGGAAGTGCGCGGGCTGAAGGAGGATCTGGCGGTGGCGCTGCGAAATGAGCGGGCGGCGGCCGCGGCAGCGCGGGCAGTGCCGGTGATCGATTACAGCAGCAAGGTGGCGGACCTTGAGCGCAGGGTGGTGGAAGCAGAGAAGACTCACACGCAGGCAAAGGCGAAGGAAAAGGAACTCAATGAGATCATCGCATTCCTGAAGAAGGAAAACGCGGCGGCGCAGGAGACGATTCAGCGTTTAAGCGCACCGCCGCCGGAACCCGCACCTGAATTCACTCCCCTGCCGGAACCCGAGCCGGCTCCGACTCCTCCGGCGAAGAAGACGGGGCGGCGGTTGAAGGCGGGAAGTCCGTGATTGCGTGGCGTTTGGGCGTGGTCGCAGGCTCCGTAGAGGGAAATGCTGGCGCATCGCGGCAACGGCATCCCTCCGGCTTTCCGCCTTTTAGCAACACCCATCCAGACAACGGTTATGATCCATACTTCACGCAGAAAGTTCCTCAAAGGCTCCCTTTATGGAGCCGCCTCGCTTGCGGTGCCCATGAGCACGTGGGCGCGCCCCATCGGGGCCAACGATGACATTCGCATCGGTTTTATTGGCATCGGCAAGGATGCGAAGGGCCGCGGCAGCAATCACCTCTCAGAGTTTCCCAGACTCAAGGGATGCCGGGCCGTGGCGGTCTGCGATGCAGACAACGCAGTTCTTGATATTGTGAAGAGTAAGCGTCAGGGCGAGAAGACCGAGTATTATCAGGACTTCCGTAAACTGCTGGAAAACAAGGATGTGGACGCAGTGGTGATCGCCACGCCGAACCATACGCACACGATGATCGCCATCGCCGCGATGCAGGCCGGCAAGCACGTGTACGTCGAGAAGCCGGTATCCCACAATATGTGGGAGGGTCGCATGCTCGCCAAACACGCCGCAAAACATCCGGAACTCATCGTGCAGCACGGCATGCAGCGCCGCTCGGATGAAGGCTGGCTGGAGATCAAAGACTTCGTGAAGGGCGGGGCGATCGGCAAGCCGATGGTGAGCCGCGGCTTCTGTTACAAACTGCGCGACAACATCGGAAAGATCGGAAGTGCAGTGCCTGCGCCCGCCTCCGTGGACTACAATCTGTGGTGTGGCCCGCGTGAAATGGAGCCGGTCCACCGCAAGAGCTTTCACTACGACTGGCACTGGCAGTGGCCATATGGAAACGGCGACATCGGCAATCAGGGTCCGCACCAAACGGACGTGGCGCGCTGGCTTATCGATGACCCGGCGACGATGCCTGCAAGTGTCATCAGTGTGGGCGGTCGATTCGGTTATGACGATGATGCAACGACGGCGAATACGCAGATCGCTTTCTACGACTTCAAGCCGGTGCCGGTCATCTTTGAAGTGCGCGGCCTGCCGGATGCGGACATGAACTTCAAGGGGCGCCATCCGAAGTACCGCAACGTTGTCGAAGTGGGCAACTGCCTTGAGTGTGAGGGCGGCTACGTCACCGACGGAAAGGCATGGGACAACAACGGCAAGTCGATCCAAAGCTTCAAGAAGAACGACGGCGCGGGACATCAGCAGACGTTCCTCGACAGCATCCGCTCCGGCAAACAGGCGCCCACTCATACGGCGGAGACCGGACATCTGTCTGCAGCCATTGCCCACATGGCCAACCACAGTTACCGGCTCGGCAAAGAGATGTCCTCCGGCGAGGTGAAGGAAAAACTCCAGGGCAACAAGATGTTTGCGGAGACTTACGACCGGATGCTGGAGCATCTGACGAAGAACAAGATCGACGTGGCGAGCACGAAGGTCACGCTCGGCCCGATGCTCACGATCGATCCGGCGACGGAGAAATACATTGGGGAATTTGCCGCCGAAGCCAACAAGCTCAACATGGAGAGCTACCGGAAGGAATTCAGCCTGCCGGAAGCCTGAGGCCACTCACGAAATGAGGGCGGCTCTGCGATGCGGAGCCGCCCTTTTTGTTGAACCCGTCAGAGGGCAGCGGAAGGACCGGAGGAAGCATCTCCGTCCGCATTCGCAAAAGCCGGCGGCACGCTGTGGCCAAGAGCGCCGAGGTGATAGAGAAGTTCCAGCACGCAGGCGTTCGTCCATCCAAAGCCGGTTTGATTTTCGTTGTATCCGAAGTGGATGTGATGCTCCACGACGCTGCTTTGCGTCAGGACGTCGTATTTTTCAAAGAGATGACCGGTGCGATGAAACTCCGCGTGGACCATGGTAAGGAAACGGCGGGCGATGCGGCGCCCTTCCTCCACATAGCCATAACGGTGCAGACCCTTGACCGCGAAGAGCACCAGCGGAGCCCACGTCATGGGAAAATCCCACTGACAGCCGCTGGGCTGCAGGCTGGTATGGAGGCCGCCAGGAGCTTCGAAAAGCGGAAGCCATTTTTCGACCATGCGCCGGGCCTGATCCGAATGAGCGAGGCCGGCCCACATGGGCCAGAAGGCGGTGGCAAAGGGATACGGCGTGCGTTCGTTCTTCAGCATGTGATGGTCGAGAAAGATCCCCTGCCCGTCATCCCAAAGCGTATCGTGAATGGCCGCCGCCCTTGCCGACGCGCGCTCTATCCAGTTTGCAGCGGCGTTAGGACGATCCAGCGTTTCGAAGATGCGAGCCATGTCCCGTTCCATACGCCATAAAAGTGTATTCAAACACACTGGAAGATGATAGGCGGCCTCCACGCCCGCCGGCCCGAACCGGGCACTGATATCGAAACCGGACTCCCGCAAAGCGCGGTCTCCAATGAATGCCTCGTCAGTGAGGGCATTGGTAGCGGGATCCAGATACCGGGCCATGGCCGGATCGTCGCCGTGACGCATCAACTCGGCGGCGAGACGGTCATAGTGGGTGAAACCGTTTTCGTCCCGTTCCGAGGAAACCACTTCAGCACACGGTCCTTTGCCCAGACCATGATAGCGCGCGAGTCCCGCAGCGGGCACATCATGCGGGGCGACGCACCAGTAATAACAATACTTCTCCACCAGCGGCGCCGCCGATTTCAGCCAATCGAGATCGCCGGTGGATTCATAGACGGCCATGACGATGCGGCCGAGCAATGGGGGCTGAGAGCGGGTGAGGTAATACGTCCGGTTGGCCGTGGGCACGGTGCCATAATGCTGCACGGAGTAGAGCATCTGATCCGCCATGGAGGCCGCCAGTCCAGCCCTGCCTTCCCGCAACAGACCGAGGACGATGAAATAGGAATCCCACGCGTAGAGTTCATTGAAGCGCCCGCCGGGCACTACGTAACGTCCGGGCAGGAACAGGAGGCCATGATCCGTAATTTCGGTGTGCTCATGCGGAACTACTCTGATATCCAGGCCGGCAAGCGCCTCTTCGCTCAGCGATTTCTCCAGCCGTTTCCGGATGCGCTCGGGACGCTCACGCGGTCCGATGTAAAGTGGAGGCGGGCCGCCGGAAGGCGCGGCCCATTTGGGATCAGTGAGGGCGGCCCTGATGTGCCGCGGAGAACGCGTGAGCCGTTCCCACATTTGGTGAATGTGAAATCGCATCCGGGCGATGCCGGCGGCGGTGAGGTCCGAAGCGGAAGACGAAGAGGCGTTTTGCACAGAGAGAATAACATCGTATGCAATTGATGTACCTCAATGCCGCTTCACTGTAATGAAGGATGGCCTCCCTTACGCCTCATTCCTCACTGCTGCATACCAATCACCGTCCATGGCCGATGCCGGACCGGAACTGGATCATGCGCCAGGAGTGGAATGACTTGGTGTTTCTGCACTGGGAGATCGCCCCGCAGGAAATCAAACAACATCTGCCGCCGGGAGTGGAGGTGGATCTTTATGGAGACACCGCATGGATCGGCGTGGTGCCGTTCGATATGAAGGGCGTGACGCGGCGCGGGTTTCCGGCGTGGCGCTGGATGAGTGACTTTCCGGAGATCAATGTGCGCACGTATGTGACCATGGATGGCAAGCCGGGCGTGTGGTTCTTCAGCCTCGATGTGCCAAACCGGCTGGCGGTGTGGGGGGCGAGGAGGTTCTATCACCTGCCGTACTTCCATGCGGAAATGACGGTGGGAAGAGAGAGGGATGCGATTCAGTACGCGCACCGCCGGGGAGACCTGACCTTCCGGGCGGAATACCGGGAACTGGACAGGATGGAGATGGCGGCAGATTCGTTTGAACGATGGAGCACTGAACGATATTGTTTATACACCGCTGACCGGAGGGGCACGGTGTATCGCGGACAGGTGCATCATCCGCTCTGGCCACTGCACAGGGCTGAAATCGAAGTGCAGGAAAATACGATGCTGCGCGGCTGGAAGACGGGAGCCATGCATCCGTCCGTGCTTTTCTCGCGCCACTTGCCGGTGGTGGTCTGGCCGCTGGAACGCTCCGGCACTTCCGCTAGGCAATAAGTTCCTTGATAACCTTGCTGGGCTCGACCCCGGTGAGCTTTTGGTCGAGGCCCTGGTACTTGAACGTAAACTGCTCGTGATGATACCCTAGCAGGTGAAGCACGGTGGCATGGAAGTCGTGAATGTGGACCGGGTCCTTGACGATATTATAGCAGAAGTCGTCGGTTTCTCCGTAGATGGTGCCGCCCCGCGCACCGCCGCCGGCCATCCACATGGTGAAGCACCGCGGATGGTGGTCACGGCCGTAATTGGTTTTGGATACACCGCCCTGACTGTAAATGGTGCGGCCGAATTCGCCGCCCCAGATGACGAGCGTGTCGTCGAACATACCGCGCTGTTTGAGGTCCTGAATGAGACCCCAGCACGGCTGGTCCACGTCGGCGCACTGATCCGGCATGCGTTTGGCGATGTTGCCGTGGTGGTCCCAGTTGTTGTGATAGATTTGCACGAAGCGCACACCGCGCTCCACCAGACGGCGGGCCATGAGCGCGGAGTGACCGAAGCTGCCGGGCTTTTCGATATCGGGTCCGTAGAGCTGTTTTGTGGTCGCAGGCTCTTTGGAGAGATCGGTCAGTTCCGGCACGCTGCTTTGCATACGGAAGGCCATCTCGTACTGGCTGATGCGGGTGTGCGTTTCCTCATCGCCGACGATTTGATAGTTGCGCTCGTTGAGGGTCTTGATGGTGTTCAGCGTACTGCGGCGCACGGCCGTGCTGACGCCCGCGGGATTGTTGATGTAAAGAATCGGATCTTTGCCGCTGCGGAACGCTACGCCGGCATGTTCGCCAGGAAGATACCCGCTATTCCACAGCCGCGCAGAAATCGCCTGAATTTGCTCCGTATTCCGCGGCTGGGCCACGAGCACGACGAACGTGGGCAGGTCCCGGTTTCCGCTGCCAAGACCATAGCTGACCCACGAGCCCAGGCAGGGACGGCCTGTCACCTGATTGCCCGTCTGCATGTAGGTGATGGCCGGCTCGTGATTGATGGCCTCAGTGTGCATGGAGCGAATGAAGCACATGTCGTCCACCATTTTTGCCGTGTGCGGCAGCATCTCGCTGACCCACATGCCGCACTTTCCGTGCTGCTGGAACTTATACATCGACGGCGCGATGGGGAACCGCGCCTGTCCCGCGGTCATACCGGTGAGCCGCTGGCCGTTGCGCACACTGTCCGGCAGATCCTTGTCGTAATAGTCGTTCATCTTCGGCTTGTAGTCGTAGAGGTCCA
The DNA here is from genome assembly GCA_035550135.1 of Verrucomicrobiales bacterium. GTDB lineage: Bacteria > Verrucomicrobiota > Verrucomicrobiia > Verrucomicrobiales > V1-33 > V1-33. The sequence goes on along the minus strand of DASZQB010000076.1, from coordinate 45,623 downwards.
TCTGGGACGGACCTCCGACCATATGCAGGTAGATGACGCGTTTGGCCTTCGGCGCGAAGTGGGTGAGCGCATTCGCCGCCGCCTCCGCGCCCACGGCATCCGTCGTGCCGGTTTTGACCAGCGAAGCCAGCGCCGCCCATCCAAGGGCATTCATCCCGCGGCCAAAGAACTGGCGGCGGGTTTCATAGCGGACGTAATCGTGAAGTTCGGACATGGCGGGCAGGGAAAGATTGGGGGAGTATTACTCCCGGTTCGGGGGGATTCTTACGAGCGCGGGGATCTGGATATCTTTAACAACTACGCCCATCGGGCTCCGGCACCCCCAAATTTCGGCAAATTGAGCGACTCAGATGCTTTTTTATCTCAGTGTGACGCGGAACCGCTTCTTTGCGACCAGTGATGGGATTGGAATAGATGGAATGGCTTGCTCCCTCTCTTATGAGAACACACCCATGAGCTTCCAAGCGACGGATCAGATCCCGTCGTTTCTCATGCGACCCGGAGTTCCATCTCTTCCGCGTCGGGATCTGGCAGCAAGGGCCTCTTCGCGGTTAGGTTTCAAGATGAGTCTCACCGCAAGCGAAAGATCCTCTAAACATTCGTCACGAGTCTCTCCCTGACCGTTGGCTCCCGGAACCTCGAGGCAGGTAGCCCAGAATCCTCCTTCACCGGCCTCGCCGTGATGGATGATAGCAGTGAGTTTGTACATACCTGAAATTAGGTCACCGCGGAAGAAAGTAAAGAAGCTGCGATTGCATTGCACGTCCCGAAGCGCCTCCTACACTCGGTGCATGAATCAAGTTCTCCTTATTGCCGCCGGCGGCGGGCTGGGTGCCGTGATGCGCTGGTGGCTTGCCGGGCTGCTCTCCGGCGGCACCGGTAATGCCTCTGCGCTCTCCATATTCATCGTGAATGTCTCCGGGTGTTTCTTGATAGGCCTGCTCCAGGGATTCTGTTATGACCGCGGAGAGGCATGGAGGCTGGCGCTGATCACCGGAGTGCTGGGAGGCTATACGACATTTTCCACTTTTGGCTGGCAGATCTTCGCGATGCTGCGCGCCGGACATTTGGGGATGGCGGCAGCAAATGCGGCGGGCAGCGTGGTGGCGGGTTTGGTCGCCGTGTGGGCGGGCGTGTGGATGAGTGGACGATGAAAGTCCGGTTCGGTTTACTCCGGTGCCTCCCTTTGCTCGTTTAAACCGCAATGGAGGTGGAAAATAAACTCCGGAGGATTTGTAGTTGCGCCCCGAGGAGCAGCGCATTACACATCCCGCCCTCATTTCCCGGGCTCTTGAGACAGTTCAGAAAACCGGGAACATTTTTTGAAGATCACCGCCGGTTTGTTCCGGCATACCTCCCTTCCAGCGATGCCCGGAAAAGCGAAACCCAAATCCTCTAAACCGACCCCGAAAGCCGCCAAAAAACCGGCCGCGAAGAAGCCTGCGCCAAAGAAGGCAGCCCCGGCTGCGAAAGCCAAAAAACCGGCGGCGAAACCGGTAAAATCAAGCAAAGCCCCGAAGGCTGCAAAGTCAGCTCCGCGCAACGTCAAGTCTGAACAGAAGTCGAAGGCCAAAGCCGTAGTGAAAAAGAAACCAGCTCCGGTTTCAAATAATGGCAGCGCGGCTTCCGTGCGCCGCACCCGCGGCCGGGAAACCGCCAAGGAAACTCAACTCAAACCCGGCACGAATTTCCGCACTCCTGGCCGCCCGCTCGCCCCTGTGGAGCAATGGGATGCCCCGCCGGAAATTCCGCGGAGCGCCTTTTCCAAAAAGCAGCGCGCGCGTCTGCTCGACCTCAAGGATTCGCTGGTGGACAGCATGAGCGGCATGGCGGAAGACACTCTGCGTGCGCGCGCCGAAGGGAGCGAAGCCTCAGCCTTTGGAATGCACCAGGCGGACGCCGGCAGTGACGCCTATGACCGCGATTTTGCGCTCAGCCTTCTTTCGAAGGAGCAGGACGCGCTCTATGAGATCGAAGAGGCGCTCAAGCGCATCGACAACGGCACCTACGGCATTTGTGAAATGAGCGGCAAGCCCATCCCTCAGGCCCGGTTGGAGGCCCTTCCGTTTGCGCGATTCACCATCGAATGTCAGGCCGAGTACGAGCGGGAAGTGGGTCCCGGCGGTGGCCGCCGCCCGCTGCGTTCGCTCTTCGGATTGATGGGAGACGAGGACGAAGAGGAAGAGGGCGAAGAGAAGGAAACTGTTGACAAGTCGGACGACTGAGACACACTCGCGCCCCGCCAATTTTTGACTACTTCCCCCTATGCCGCGTGAGATCATCATCCTGGAATGCACCGAGGCCCGTGCCGCCGGTGTCAATCCATCCCGTTACGTCACCACCCGCAACAAAAAGAGCGTCCGGACGCCGGGTCGTCTCGAGAAGGTGAAGTTCAATCCCGCGATGAAGAAGCGCACGCTGCATCGCGAACTCCGCTAACCGCCTCTTTTCCCAGATTTTACCTGCCAGCACATGCAACCGAAGACCACTCAGCGTCTCATCAACTTCCGGAAGTCGAACAAGCGCATGCCGCGCCGCCGGTACGACATCCGCGTGGACAAAATCGACTACAAGCAGCCGGAGTATCTCGCCAAGTTCACCACGGAGACCGGCAAGATTCTTCCGCGGCGCCTCACCGGCGTTTCCGCGTGGCTGCACCGCAAGCTGACCCGCGAAATCAAGCGCTCCCGCGCTGTGAACCTCGCTCCCTGAAGTCCAGCCTGCCCCTAACTGACATTCTTTTCCTGCATCAGGGGCGTATGATTCATGCGCCCCTGATTCATTTTCGTCACCCGTGAAGGACTCCCTTAGCGATACGCAAAGCGAACACGATCCGCGGAATGTGCTCATTCACCGCGTCGGTGTCAGCGGGCTGCGGTACCCGGTGACTGTGGAGCGTCCGGACGGCAGTTCGTTCGGCGCCAGTTGTGAGGCCGCTCTGACCGTGAGTCTCGCCGGCGACCGGCGAGGCACGCACATGAGCCGGTTTGTGGAGGAACTGCACGCAGCGCATGGGAACATTACTCCCGCTGGCGTGATCTCGCTGGCAAGGAAACTCCGGTCCCGCCTGAAAGCCGAAGAGGCCACCGCGGAACTCACGCTCCCATGGTTTGTCGAGAAGAAAGCGCCGGTGACCGGCGGTGTTGCGTGGATGGACTACACCCTGACATGGAAAGCATCTGTGACCGCCGGCGGCCCGCGCCTGCATACCACCCTGCGCGTGCCCCTCAGCACCCTCTGTCCCTGTTCCAAGGCCATCAGCGACCGCGGCGCTCACAATCAGCGCGGCTATGCCACCGTCACGGTGGAAACGGCGACCCCGGTGTGGCCGGACAAACTCATCGCTCTCATTGAGTCCGCGGCCAGTTGCGAACTTTACAGTTTACTCAAGCGTCCGGACGAAAAGGTGGTGACTGAGCGCGCCTTTGACAGGCCTGTGTTTGTCGAGGATCTCGTGCGTGATATCGCCCTCGGATTGCGTGCACTCAAAGGCCTGCGCGGCTATCGCATTGAAGCGGTGAATCTGGAATCGATTCACAGTCACAATGCATGTGCGCTGATCGATGAACTCGAGCCGATGCGTTAAGCTGGAAGTCCGTCATGAACATGAAGCGTTTCCGGTTTTTGGTGTCTGTCATAGCGGCCCTGTGCCTGCTCCCTGCGGGTGCCAGGGCAGATCCTCCGACAGTGCAGGTGTTGCGTCAGGGACTCATCGAAGGCTACCCTGCAGGAACAAAAGATGCGGAGGGAAAGGCCGCTTATTTTGAAGCGTCGGCGGTAGCGACTGATGGCACGAGCGCGTGGTTCATTGGCGACAAGCCCGCGCCGGGCGATGCGCTTTCGAGTGTGGTGCAGGCACCCCTCGCGGCCTTGAAGGATAAGCCTGTCGTACCATTCGCTGAAGTGAAGCCGGTCATGGCGGCGGAGTTCCGGCGGACGCAGAAAATCGAATCGACGGCGGTGACGGAGGAGGGAATCCGATTTGCCTGCACAGCCTTCGACCGGTTTGAAGCAGCGTCCAACAGCAAGGATCCTTACAATGTCGTCCTTGCATGGCGGGGCACAGACCTGAACAAAGCAACGGTTCTTAATCCGCTGACGCTTGATGGTGTAACGAGCAGCATCGCGCTGCGAAAGCCGCTGCGCATGGCGTTGAAGGACGAACAGTGGCCGAAGGGCCCGCCGTATATCAAGATCGAAGGACTCACGGCTCTGCCGGGGAAACGCTTGTGGTTCGGCATCCGTGAGGCGGGCAAAGACGGCGAAAGCGCAGCGGGATTTGCTTATCGTTTTACCGTGCTGGAGACCACCTGGGAAGAGAATGAGGGAACGATCCGGATCGTGCCGGAGTTCCGCAAGGTGTTCGAAGCGACGCCGGAGCAACTGGCAGCCGCGGGTGTCACCGGAACCATCGGCCTGAGTTCCCTGGAGTATGATCCGCACCGCGACATCGTATGGGCCGTGGCAAGCTGGGAGGAGGAAAAAAAAGACGGCGCATGGCTGCTGGCGCTAACACTTCCGAAAGCTGGGGCGTCGCCGCAATTAATGGCTGTGCACGGTGCGGACGGAAAGCCGGTGTCCTTTTCGTATAAAGTGGAGGGCTTGTGTGTCGTGGATGCCCGGACGCTTCTCCTGGCAGGTGACGAAGACCGGCGCGCCACCGTCATTGATACATCAAACGGCCCGAAAACACGGGAGCCTCACATGGGAGTTTGGGCGCTGCTGGAGATTGCTCCCTAACGTATTAAGTCTTTTTTTGCCGTTGTGCCGGCTGGATGGGAATCAAAAATCGGAACGCGGCTTCGTTCCGCTTTCCTTAGACCGTTGGCAAATTCCTCCGCGTCGCGCCTCATCGATTTCAATTTTCGCCAGATCAGTCGAACGCACATTCCGAGCATCGTCAGCGCGAATGCGAGGCGAATCAGCTCCGGAAGCGTGACGTCGGGAAAGGTGATCATGACCTTTCAAAGCTTTATGCCACTGCTGAGCCCGTGTAAAGCGCAGTCGATCCTGCTCGCAGGATTCAATCCAGCGCCGTCACCGTGGCAATCAGCGTCACGTCCGCACTGACACCTTCACCGATGGGGACTTTGATTTCTGTGCCCTCCACTACTGCTGAGTCGGCCTGAGCGAGAATGCTCACGGCAAACTGCCGGTCGAGAATCGTGATCGTCTGGCTCAGAGAGGTGTATTGCGGGACCCACAGAAAATCGGAGTGCTCGTTTTCCGCCGTCCATGGATAGTGAATCGTGTTCATCATTCTCACCGGCAGGTCCACCGACAGAGTGCCCGTTGCGGGCACACTCAGTGACAGGTCGAGGCGCACCGTGGCGGTTTTCGCATTGGTGCCGGCGCGCGTGACGCCATTGGTATAACGCAGTTTTCCAAGTTCGAAGGACTCCCCCTCCCCGGCCTCGAACACGCTGCCCGGAAGAAGCTCCAGCGAACTGACCGACTGTCCGGCGGATTCCGTTTTCCCCCAGCTGAGATTGGTCCCATTTTGCGTCAGATCATATAGAAACTGGCTCTCCCCCGTTTGAGTCATGAAAACACCGGCGCCCTGCCCGCGCATGAAGTAAGAAATATAAGTCTCGGTGACCGGATCGCTGTCGGTATATCCATTCATCTCGCGCGCCTGGGCATACGCCGTGACCGTGGTCGTGAGGCTCTTTTCCAGCGGCTCCTGACCGCCCTGCCAGACCTGCCAGGCTCCGCCGTTGATTTGATAGAGAACCTCGGAGGAATTGGGTACGTTACCGTTGGTAATCGTTAGAGAGAGCGGAAAGTCGTGATGGCTGAATACGCCGCTGGAGGGATTGATGACCGGGGGACCGAGCGGCACCGGATCGTCGAGCAGCGGCAGTTGTCCCACTGACGGATCGGCGACGCCGACGCGCAGCGGCCCGCGCTGACCGGTGCCCGCATCCGAATAATCCCATACCCAGCAGCTTTCCGAGGCGAATTGATGAAGGTACTTTCTCGTTTCCGTTCCGTGGTCCTGCAGTCCTTCCGCATCGTCGTAATAAACCCTGCTCCAGCCTGCGCCCTCGGACGCGACAGCGAATTTCTGTTTTCCCGAATCCCAAACGATGCGGGGCTGGTTCGTTTGGGGACTCCCCGAGGTCTTCAACCGGGCATCGACAAACGGCCCTTTGACTCCCACGAATGTTCCCTCCGTCACTTCGGCGGCGCTCTTCTTCATTCTGCTGAGCACGGTATCTCCCGAAGCCCCGGCGGGAATGCTGCCGCCGTTATCCAGATAGGCGGCAAGTGAATTGTTGAGCATCTTCACCGCTTCATTGCGATTGAGTTCTTCGGTGCCGCGCCGCACGCCGCTTACCTGCTGCAGCGCCACGCCACACGTCGCGCTCATCACTGCGACGGTGAGGAAAACATCCGCAAAACCGGTGCCGCGCTGGTAATACCGCCGCGGGCGGGAGGGAAGCGATTTGACGAACATACAAAAAGTTGGTCGGTGGTCGAAGGAGTTCAGCGCAGCAGCGATGGACTCAGGCTTCCAGTTTGAAGGCTGTCAGACGAACGTTGTCGAACTTCACGTCCTGCAGCACGCCGGTGTGCAGCAGTCCGCTTCCCTCCCCGGTGAACAGACGTATTCCGAGTGAGCCGGCCGGAGGCACTTCGCCGGTGGCATACTTCAGGGTGATCCGGTAAGTCGTGCTGCTGAGAAGCTGCACGGAAAGGAAATTGCCGGTGCTCGTAAGTGAAGAAGCCACCTCCGTACCGTTGACCGTCAGGCCGATTCCAACGCCGTCCTCCGCCAGCAGAGAGGCGCTCAAAACGGTCGAGCGGTCCACATCGGCCTCCAGCGTATAAACGACGAACGGTTCGGCTTGATTCGTTAGTGTTTGGGACACCACTGCATGCGTGTTAAACAGCGGGAGATTGAGCAATTTAAGTCCGACCAGCCCGGAAATCCGGCAATAGCCATCGGAGGCTCCGTTGGAGTTGATGGTAATGACGGGCGGGGAAACCAATCCGAGAATGCCCCACGTGGCCGCACTCCACGGACCGCCTGCGAGCGGACTTGCCGAAGTGTTTGGACCGACGAGGCCAAGCGGTCCGGAGCCGCCAATACTGCCGGAATTCCCCGCGGTCTCGAAATCTCCGTTTGGCACGGGAATGGTTACATTCTCGGCCCGGCACACCGAAACCAGCGTCAGACCAATGGCCGTGGCCAATCCAGCCCGCTGCAGGGGGCTCCGCGAACGGACACTTAGGGATTTTAGGGATTTTTGCTGCATGATGTTCCCCATAATTTGGTCGGTTATAGAGTTGAACAGAAGAAAAGGTTTTAAGCTAAAATCCTAATAGCACAGTCGAATTTCGTGGAATCCACGGCGATGCAGGGCCGCGTAAATGTAATAAGACCGGTCGGCCCCTTCTTCAATTTTTTTATGGAAATTATGGAAGAAAGTTTCCGCCTCGCGAATCTGATAAAGAATGTGAATCACAGAAAAGAAACATTCGCGGCGCCGCGTGAGAATCAGGATTGCGAGGGAAAAATCGCTCTTTAGCGCCCGGAAACCGCGAGGGTTACGGACCTCCGCACGCCGACAAATTTTCCCGCTCCGTTTGGAAATCTTAAATACAAGCCCGGAGGAAGGATCAATCTAACAGATAAAGAGCTTTCTCCGGTTGGAAGAGGTGTTTGGCATCGGAAATTCCCATCATCCCATTCGCAGGAAATAATCCGGTTCCCAAGTGAACCATCAGGGATTCTCCGAGGGCCGGTTTGGAGGTACCAGCCTCTGTTTCGAGCGATATTTGACCCCGATGAAACAATGCGTAAGCAATTTTTGGTACATGTGAATTAGCGCAGATCGTCTTATGAAATCCGCCGGGGCATGAAAATGCTCTCAGTGTTGAATCAGACCGATTTTGCCCGTTTCGCAGGAATGAGGCCCTTTTTTTGCGTCACTATTCGCACATCCGCGATACACTGGTGCCTCATTTTGCAATCATAAGAGTGCACTAAAACAACGACTCAATGCCTTTTTTGTATGAAAACCCGCCTGAAACGACGCATATAATCCGGTTATAACCGTTAGTAGCCGGGAGAAGTGCTTCAGCCCGCAATCTCCCGCGGCGCAGGGGGAAGCGCGTCCAGAAACGTCTTCCCGTAAGCTTTCGTAAGAATGCGGGGATCGAGAATGACCGCGATGCCCTTATCCCTCTTCGTGCGAATGAGGCGGCCGATGCCCTGGCGGAGTTTGAGCACTGCTTCCGGGACACTGTATTCCACGAAACTGTTGCCCCCGCGGTCCTCGATGTGCTCAATGCGCGCCGCCGTGAGAGGGTGGTCGGGCACTGCAAAAGGAAGCCTCGTGATAATCACATTGCTCAGTGCTTCGCCCGGGACGTCCACACCGGTCCAGAAACTTTCCGTGCCGAAAAGCACACTGCTGACATTTTCCTTAAAGTCCGCCAGCAACTGATGGCGCGGCTTTCCTTTCCCCTGCACCAGAAGATCCCACTTTTGCGATCGCAGCCACGGCTCCAGCCGCGACGCCAGACTCTCCATGAGTTTATAACTCGTAAACAGCACAAACGCGCGGCCCTGGCTGAGGCCGAGAAAATGTTTGATCCATTCCTTCAATGCAGACTCGTACCCTGGCGCATTGGGGTCCGGCAATGACCTGACAAGATAGAGCCGCATCTGGTTTTCCCAGTCGAACGGACTGCCGATCTCCACCGCACGCACCTTGCCGGCTCCGCAGCGGCGCCGGAAGTAGCGCAGATTGGATTCCCCTGCTCCCAGCGTCGCGCTGGTAAGCACACAGGTTTTCTGTCCACTGAAGAAAAGCGCCTGCAGCACCGGACTGACATCGATGGGCGCGGCATGAAGGCTGAGATTGCGTCCCTCGATACCGCTGCGCTCCACCCAGTACACATGCCCTTCGCGGCTTTGTGTCAGGAATTCCTCCAGCCCCGCGCGCACCTCGCCCAGACGCCGGCCCATTTCATCGATCTCATTGAGCACATTCTCGGGAGTCGTGTCATCCTCCGTGACGGTGCGAATATGCTGCACGATATCGATGAGCGATCCATTGAGTGTGTTCTCCACGAGCCCCGCACGCCGCACCCTGAATTCACGTCCCGCAGGCGAAAACGAAGCCGCCTCGCCCACCAATTCAAAAAAGTCATCGATCTCCTGATGAAGCTTCGAGCAGGCAACCACCGCGTCCGATCTGTGTGCCAGCGCGAACAATCCCTTATGCGAACGCGGATTGTAGAGTCGTGCCAGGTCAAAGCGCAAAGTGCTGTGACTCAAATGCAGTCCCAGTTGCTTTGCCGCCACGTTTTCGATCGTGTGCGCTTCATCGATGACGACGAAATCATTCGGAAACAAAAATCCCTCTCCCTCGACCCCCAGATTCTCCTGCCCTGACAAAAGTGTGAAAAAGAGCGTGTGGTTGAGTACTATCATCTGCGCATCCGCTGCGCGGCGCCTTGCCTCCTGATAGAAACAGCGGCTGTCCGGTCCGCAGGTCTTTTGGGTACAGGCGTGAGGTTCGCTGCAGACTTGAGTCCACACATTCGGCGAAGGTGTGAAGTCGAGATCGCTCAACGTGCCGTCCGCCGTTTCCAAATGCCATTTCCACAAAGCCCGGAGTTCGTCGTGTTCAGCGGTCGTAAAAAGTTCGGTCACCGCCCTCATCGCCCGCGCCAGGCGGCCCGGGCAGAGGTAATTGCCTCTCCCTTTTAGGAGCACCGCCGAAAACGGAGTGTGGGGCAGCAGTTTCTGCACGATCGGGATGTCCTTCGCGATGAGCTGCTCCTGAAGATTGATCGTGTGCGTCGAGATGATCGCCTTCCGCCTTTGGCGCACCGCGAGCAGTGCCGCCGGTACAAGATAAGCCAGCGACTTCCCCACCCCGGTGCCCGCCTCCACGATCACCGGCCGCTTTTTCTCCAGCGCCTGACCCACTTCCACCGCCATCCGCTGCTGCTCGGCCCGGTATTCGAAGTCCGCGGACCGCGAGAGCCACCCATCTGCCGCAAACGCGTCGTGCATTTCCCGCGCGAGACCATCCAGTTCCTCCGCCGGCGGCGTGGTTGTGGGTGCCGGACGGCCCGCGACAAGGTCGTTGAAATCTGGAGGGAGGCGGTTCAAACGGCAGCAAAAAAGCCGGAATTTCCCTTCCGCGCAAGCTGCGGGATGGGGAGAAACCCCACCTTCAAAAGCTTTTCCCGCCTTGGGAAATCTCATTCCTGAGCGAAAAGTGCGAATTTTATCGAAAATGCATTTTATTCTTGATTTTTATAGTTTTGGCATTATGTCTGTGTTCAAGGCTATGAAAATTACTCCTCAACCCAACAAATCTTCAGCGCCCGGCCAAGACCCTGAGGGATTTTCCCTCATCGAACTTCTGATGGCCGTCGCCGTGATCTCCATGGTGGTGGCCGTGGGCATCTTTGTTACCAGCGGACTGACCTCCTCGGTCAAAGCCAGCAAACTCCAGTCGGACGTTGCCACGGTCAACAATGCCGTGCGCACCTACTTGATGAATGGCGGCACCATCGCCAAAACGGCCGACGGCCAGAAGGTCCTGGAACAACTGAAGACCGTCGCCGACAACGGCAGCCAACTCCGCCTCGCCGGTGTGAAGAACAGCATGATCGATCCGCGTCTGCGCGGAAAACTTGCGTCGGGCAGCGGACCGGAACGCGCGGTCTGGAATTCTGAGAAAATGCGATTTGAGCTGACAACCACCGGCGCCGGCTTTAGCGCCTTCGATCTCGACGGCACGCCTCCAGCCGTGGAGGCGGAGGAAAAGCGCTCCGGCACGATGAATCTCGCGACAAAGGACAAATGGGTCTGGGACTCCACGGGTGCCACCCCCGGCAAGGCCAAACGGGAAACCGTCCTCACCACTCCCATGGCCATTATCGAACCATCCGCCCCGGCCTCCATCACCCGCCTCCTTCCTCCGGATGTCTCCAAACCCGGCGCGCTGTATGACTTCAATACCTACTGCCCGAATCTGAATATCACCCTAACGGACCGCAATGCTCCGGGTGAGGCCCGCCTCCTCTACTCCATCGACAACGGCCCGTGGCTTGTTTACAACGGCACGCCGCTCAGCATCCCGCCGGTCTTCCTTTCCACCCTGCGCACCTACGCCGCCGCCGTGAATGGAGAGTTCTACGAAGACAGTTCGATGCGCACCGAAAAATACGAGACCATCTATTTCACCGGCGCCTCCACGGGTAAATTCCACTCCCCGCTGGGGGATAATAAGCTGGTCACCAACCTTATCGGCGGACTTAGGTCCCCGACCTTCTGGTGGGGTACTCCGGCCGCAGCCAGTGACAAGCAGAATCAGTTGAACTTCACCGGCGCTTCGTTCACCCGAATCCCTCCGGATAAAGAATTCGTCCTCGGCACGCTGAGCTATTCCAATGGCACTACGAAATCAGGCACCAACGCCACTTCAGTGAAAATTGCCATCGACCTCAACCTTACCGAACCCTCCGCGAAGGAAACGCTCAACTTCACCTTCAACCTCCTGAGCACTCCCAACAAAGGGAAAAACGCCGATGATGACGCCGACTACGTCTATATCCCCGAAGTGAGTTCCTCTTTCAGCACCACGATCAAAGGCAAGACCTTCGCTCTGGTGCTGCGTTTCGGTGAGCACACCGCCGACGGCTTCACTACCATCGACACCTTTCACGCCCACGAAGGCAAAACCCTCACCGGCACCATCTATGGCCGCCTGACAGAAGTCACCGGAAGGAAGTAAGTGCCGGCAGGAATGGCAGAGTCGCCCGGGTCACTGCTGTCCCGCTCCGTTCCTCAGGTCCTCCCACGCGGTACTTTCCTGCCTCCAGTATTCGGCACAGGGAAGATCCGGGTTCTGCCAGGGTTTTGACGGGCCGGTGAAATGCAGGATGCCATCCGGATTCTCCGGCTTGTCCCATTGCGGCACCAAATTCCACTTTGCATCGAGCGCCTTGATCCGGCCCCCGCACGCAATCGTTAGGGCGATCTGCTCCTCCATCATCGCCACGCGGTGGAAGTCCACCAGCTTATCCCACACGCCCGCCGCACGCGTACCGGCGAGATCCAGCAGCGGCCCCATATAAAAGAACGGATAGCTCTCGCATTGCCGCCATCCCTCCGGCAGCGCCCGGCCAAACCAGTCGCGCGCCGCGTCGCCGAGATTCCGGTGCCACAGACGCGCCGCCAGCAGCTTGCCGTCAAAGGAGGTGTCGTATAATTCAGCGATATCACACAGCACCAGTTGGTCGTAGTCGAGGATGATGGCCCGGTCCCAGTCCGCGCAGTCGCGCAAAACGAGAAGCCGGTCGAAGAGGCTTTGCGAGCAATGTCCGGGGATGGTGCCGTTGAGACCGTCCACAGATGGCCGGAATTCCACGCGCAGCCGGCCGCACTCGAACGATTCCGCCGTCATTCCCCGCAGCCACATCCTGACATGCACTGGCCGCTTCGTGCGCCGCAATGCAGATGCGATCACCGTGGCGTTGGGGGCAAATCCGTTTGCATCCGTCGCCATCGCGAGGCACACGGGATTGCCGGCCTTCCATTCTTCATCCGGGATTGCCGCCGGCAGGGATACCGGCGCAGGTTTTCGAATGACAAACGAAACACCGCGCGATGTCAGCCAGCCGTCTTCGATCTGCGCATCCATCACACCCTGACGCACTTCAGGCCAGTCAAAATCATGGCCCGCCATCGTGCCCCCGGGCCGGATTTTCGGCCACCACGCGCGGCAGTCCGCCTCCACGGATGCGCGGTCGTGCGCCCCGTCGATCCAAACAAAATCCAGACTCCGGTCCGCATACATTCCCGCCGCCGCGGGGCTTGCGGCCTGGATGAGATTCACATAGTCGAGCATCCCCTGCCGGCGCAGGTTGGCGCTGACCACGTCCAGCCACGAGTGCGCCGTCACAAGCGGGCGCAGCGAATCCGGATACCCGGTCTTCGGCTCCGGAAAATTGCGGAACGGGTCTATCCCGTCCAGCCGCAGTTGTTTTCCGCAAGCCAGCATCACCTCAGCCAGATAACAAATCGATCGTCCCTGCCACACTCCCACTTCCACGAAGTGAGCACCCTCCCGCGCCGCAATCACGGCGTCATAATAGATGTCCTCATAATTCATCCATCCGTGCAAACGGCGGCACCTCGGTGCGAGCCAGCGCTCGGCACGAATGCGCCCATGCGTTTTCAATTCCTCAAGAAGACGGGCGCTTTCATCACCCCACGGCACCCCTGTGGCTTCATGATCGCGGATTCTTTTGCGCAGCCGTTCCTCCAGCCCCGCGCGCCATTTGAAATGCTCCAGCGTTAGCCGGCGCGATCCCTTTTTCGATTGTCCTTCCTCCACGTCATGCATCCAGCCGGTGTACGGCCAGCGGCTGAGGCATACCTTCATCGAGTTGCCTCTGGCAAGGTACTGCGTCACAGCTGCGCGCGCTGGAAACGCCGCCTCCAAATCCGCTACTGTGCAAATGCGTTCAAGGCCGGCCAGTTTGCCGCCAGGCGCCAGCCGGTCCGCCATCCACGCCACCGCGTGGTCCGCGCCTTCCTGCTCCATCAATTCAATAATGGCGGGAAGCTCTGCGGCTTCATAGAGAAGTTCATCGCTGTCTGCATGGATCACCCAGTCCGCGGGAATCATTTCGACCGCTTTGCGCAGCCCCCTCATGCCGGCATTCGCATCGAACCGCTCCGCGTTCAGTTCAAAAAAATGCGCGCCCGCCGTTTTGCAGAGTCTCCGCAGGCTGCTAACATCATCTCCCGGTTCCACCAGGGCGAGCACGACAAGTTCCGCGGCAATGGGCCTGTAGTGAGCCAGCCACAGCGGAAGAATATCCGCCTCCCGCACACTTACCCGGCAGCACGCAAGGATGCGCGGATGCGGTGCGGCGCCACGCATCCGTTCGCAGTTTTCGAGAATCATGAATTCAAATCTTCTGGTTTTAAGCGGGGATGCCTGCACGTTTAAGGTGCCGCTGCGTTTTTCCCAAGCTTCTATTTTGGTTCTTCACCGGAATCCGGGCATCGGTCTGGCGCCTTCCATCTCCGCTTCGGAATTTAGATTTCACAATTCCGTGCGTGTGTAAACTCCTCCGTCCCCTGCGCATCGCATGTCCCTCCAAAACCCCGAATGGCTCCTGCTCCTGCCCGCTCTGGCGATCGCCGGATGGTTCTGGCGCGGTCTCGCTTTGTGGCGTCCGCTGCGGGCGGCGTCACTCATTGTCCTTGTTATCCTGCTGGCCCGGCCTCAGGCCCGCATGCAACAGGACGGCATGGACCTTTGGGTCCTCCTCGACCGCTCTGAAAGCACTGAAGACCGCATCGACCGCGGTCTTCCGGAATGGACTAAACTCATCAACAGCGCCAAACGCAGCCGCGATGACATCCTGCATCCGGTGGACTACGCGATGGACGCGGTGCCTCAGGACAGCAATGGCGGCGGCCCTTTCACCAGCAGCCGCAAACTCACCCGCACGGCCCTCGCCATCGACAGCATCATCGCCCTCCGGAGTCCGGACAAAGCCTCGCGCATTCTCCTCTTCACCGACGGCTACAGCACCGAAGGCCTGACCGGCATCGCGGATCGCCTCACCAAAGAGAACATCCCGCTCGACCTTCGCCTTCTCTCCGAGCCTCCGGGCAACGACTGGCGTGTGCGGCGTCTGCGCCTTCCCGTTCGTGCCCAAACGGATGAGCCATTTCTCATCGAGGCCGAGATTGCCGGTCCTGCGGATGTGGGCGGCGAAGTTCCCCTAACTATTCTGCGCAACGGCTCCTCCATCATGGAAACGAAGGCCGTCCTGACCAAAGGTCGCGGCGTGGCCCGATTCACCGACCGCATCGGCGGCAGCGGTTCCTATCACTACGAAGCTCGCATCTCTCCCGTCGCCGACACCCATCCCGGCAATAACCGCTACGATGCATGGATCGAAGTGACCGGCGGTCCGCGCTTTCTCCTCGTCACCGCCTATTCCAACGACCCGCTCGCCGATGTTCTGCGCAAGCAGTTTGCCGTCGAAGTCGTGGAAAACCCCCGCTCCCTTCAGGCCGGCCAATTGTCAGGGTGCCGCGGCATCATCCTGAACAACGTGCCTGCATGGGATCTCCCCGCCCCATTCCTCGCCTCGCTCGATTTCTTCGTAACCGCCCAGGGCGGCGGCCTGCTCATGGCGGGCGGCAAACGCAGCTTCGGCGCAGGCGGATACTTCAAATCGCCAGTGGATGCCCTGCTGCCGGTGAGCATGGAACTGAAGAAGGATCAGCGAAAACTCGTGGCCTCCATCGCCATCGTGCTCGACCGCTCCGGCAGCATGGCCGCCGGCGTTGGTGGAGGGAAAACGAAAATGGACCTTGCCAATGAAGGCTCGGCGAAGGCCATCGAGTTCATGGGCTATCAGGACAGTGTGGCCGTCTTCGCCGTGGACAGTGAAGCCCACGAAATGGTCCCCATGCAGACCATCGAAGGCGATGGTAATAAAGACGCCATGATGGATCGCACGCGGCGCATCACGAGCAGCGGCGGCGGCATCTTTGTGTATAACGGACTCAAGGCCGGTTGGAAAGCCCTGCGCAGCACGACCAGCGGCACCCGCCACATCATTCTCTTTGCCGACGCCGCCGATGCCGAACAGCCCGGCGACGGACCCGGTGATGACTACAAGAGTCTCCTTGATGAGGTCACAAAGGAAGGTGCCACCGTCAGCGTCATCGCGCTGGGGCAGGAATCCGACAGCGACGCCGCCTTTCTCAAGGACGTTGCCGCCCGCGGCAAGGGCCGCATCTTTTTCACCGACCGCCCTGAAGACCTCCCTAACGTCTTCACCGCCGAGACGATCGCCGTCACCCGCAACACCTTCGTGCCCGAACCCGTGGATACACTCGTGAGCGGCCAGTGGCACGAAATTTCCTCCAAAGCCTTTCCATGGCTGACGCAACTGGACGGCTACAATCTCAGCTACAAACGCGACTGGGCGTCACAGGCCCTCGTGACCAAAGACGAATACGCCGCCCCTCTCGTTGCATGGGGTCAGCGCGGCTCCGGACGCACCGCGACGATTTCCTTCCCGCTCGGCGGTGAGTTCTCGGACACAGTTAGGGCATGGCCGGCCTATGGCGATTTTCTCCAAACCACCGGACGCTGGCTCATGGGCGAAGACCTCCCGCCGGACATCGGTCTGCGATGGGACCTCGCCGGTACCGCCCTCAGCATCGACCTCATGTATGCCGGCGACTGGGAACAAACTTTCGCCCAGTCACCGCCCCGCATCCTCCTCGCCACCGGCGACCGCGCCGACAGCCGCCGCGAAGCCACATGGGAACGCATGCAGCCCGGCCACTACCGCGCCTCCATCGACCTCACCGAAGGCGAAGTCGTCCGCGGCGCCATCCAAACCGGCAAATACACCCTGCCCTTCGGCCCCCTCGCTGTCGGCAGCAATACCGAGTGGGCCTTCGATCCCGCCCGCGTGGACGAACTCCGCCAGGTCTCCGCCCAGTCCGGCGGCCGCGAACTCCTCGACCTCCACGACGTCTGGAAAAGCCCCCCCTTCAAAGAACTCACCGACCTCCGCCGCTGGCTCCTCCCCCTCGCCCTCCTCCTCATCCTTGCCGATGCCTTGATTACCCGCATGGGCTGGCAACTCCCCAAACTCGCCCTCGCTCCCCGACCCAAAAAAGAGTCCCGCCCCTCTAAAGTGCATACCCCCATTCCCGCCACCCCCACCCCCATTCCCACCCTGGACGAATCCCCTCCAGAACCACCCACCCCCGTCACCGCCAAAGAAGACCCCGCCACCCGCCGGCAGGAGCGCTTCGCCAGAGCCAAAAAGCGGTAGTGTATCCAGAATCGGCCCATTTCGGATGAGCACCCGCTCGACCGCCATGAAGCAGAGCGAACTCCGCAGCGTAACAGCCGCTACTTGGCTTGCGGCAGCAAGGTGACCTGATCAGGGATCAAGCCGCGGCGCCACCGGCGATCAGCGCCCGGCTCTTTACCAAGCGTCGCTACGACCTGCTGCCGCGCCTTTGGCCGTGCGCACGTCCGCACGAGCGTCCAGTAATCGTAAGTCTCTCCCTCAAACATGCGGCGGTGGCGGCGCAGAAACATTCTCCACTATGAGCCCGCCGCCATCACCGCTCAATTCCGGGTTCTGCACTACACGGCCAAAACGATCCCCGCAGCCTGCGCCAAACCGCCAACAGCGCTTCTCCCGGGCCATTCCAAGCCCGGTTTTTCGACTAACTGACGAACTTGGGCTAGACCTTCCTCTCCGCCCGCTGCTGACGCTCCCTCACGTCAAACCGGATCGGCAGCCCGGTGTAAGTCATCTTTTTCCTCACCGTGTTTTCCAAATACCTCGTGTACGTCGGCGTCATCAGTTCCCGGTGATTCACAAAAAGCACCACACGCGGGGCGCTGATGGGCCGCGGTTTTTCGTCACGGGCCAGAGTGGCATAGAAAAGCTTGAAGCGTTTTCCTTTGATCGCCGGCGGGGGCGTTTTTGAAATCGCTTCCTGCAGCAACCGGTTGAACGCGCCGGTGCCGAGCGCCGCATCACTCGCTTCGCGCACCTTATCGATAGCGCCAAAAAGCTTGTTCAGCCGGTCCTTGTTCTTCGCCGATACCGCCACCAGCGGCGCGTAGTGCAAAAAGAAAAGCTCCCGTCGCACGTGCTCCTCCAGTTTCAGCAGGCGCGCCTTCATTTCGCCGTCCGGATGGTATAAATCGAATTTGTTAGCGACAATGAGGCACGGTTTGTTTTCCTCCAGAATAGTGCCGGCAATCTTGCGCTCCTGAGCCGTCACCCCGCGCGCGGCGTCGATCACCAATGCCACGATGTCCGAGCGGCGAATACTCTTCTCCGCCCGCGCCACGCTGAACGATTCCACATCCGAATCCACCTTCGCCGATTTCCGGATACCCGCCGTATCAATGAGCAAAAACGGATGGCCGCGATGGTTGTAAAAACTGTCCACACTGTCCCGCGTCGTCCCGGCGACATTGCTGACCATCGCCCTCTCATCATCCAAAATGGCGTTGAAGAGAGAGGACTTCCCCACGTTAGGACGCCCCACGATGGCCACGCGCACCGTCGCGGCGTCGGTGTGTGGATCAAACACACTGGCTTCCGGATCGACCGGCACCGGCGGCGGGCCCAGTTCCTTCTCGATGATTTCGATCAACTTCGAAATACCGCGCCCATGCGTGGAACTGAAGGCGCACACCGTCTTGAATCCGAGCCGCATGAAATCCGACACATTGTTCTCGTGCTTCGCATCGTCCGCCTTGTTCACCCCAAGAATCACCGGCTTCCCCTGTTTTCGCAGCACCTGTGCCACGCTTTGGTCCACCGGATGGATGCCGTGCAGCGCATCCACCACGAACAAAATCACATCAGCCGCCGCTATCGCGATTTCCGCCTCCGCCCGCACCTTGCCCGCGAAATCATCATCCAGCGTCGCGCCGATGCCCCCCGTGTCGATGAGGCTGATGGGAAAAGCCGCATCCTTCATCGGCGCCGCCAGCCGGTCCCGCGTCACCCCCGGCATGTCATGCACAATGGCAATGCGGTGCCCCGCGAGCCGGTTGAAGAGGGCTGATTTCCCCACGTTCGGCCGGCCCACGATGGCGACAATGCGTTGATTTCTGCTGAAGCGTTCGGCCATAAAAGGAGTATGTCCCTCTGTCCCTTGTCCGGTTTGCGCCATCGCGCAAGTCCTACTACCCCCTCCCCCTCATACTCTTACTCATACTCTTACTCCCAACCCGGCGAAGCCGGAACCAAACGTGCGGGCCAGAGGCCCAGCCAGAGGGTAGCCGGGGGTGAGTGAGGGAACCGAGCGGAACCCCAGGTGCCGGTTTCTCCTCCGAATAACCTGCGCGTTCGCAAGCTCACGCATGGAAATGCCCCTCCGCGCAAACACGCGCACCTTCGTCAATCGGTTTCCTCACAAAACCACTTGACGCCAACCCCGTTAATACACCGCAGTATCTCCAATCAAATCTTATCTCTAAAATCTTACACCTTAAATCCCATGTCACGCATCGGCAAAATCGCATCTCTCCCCCGTCCTTTCCGCGAAGAACTCAACCATCGCATGGACCGCAACGTTCCCGCCCGCATTCTCGCCGAATGGCTCAACAGCCTCCCCGAAGTCCAGCAACTTCTCCGCGACTCCTTCGACGGCAATCCCATCAACGAACAAAACCTCTGCAACTGGCGCAACGGTGGCTTCCAGGAATGGCTAACTCGCCGGGAATTTCTCGAACGCCTCCAACTCTTCTCCGAGTCCGCCGCCGATATCGAATCCGCCGCCGCCGGCATGGCCGACTACGCCGCCAGCCTCCTCTCCGTCCACTTCGCCACCGCCATGGAGCAATTCTCCTTCGGCTCCCGCCCCTCCACACAAGCTCATCCTACTCATACTCTCACTCCTACTCATACTCCCTCCAAACAAGCCCCTCTCCCCGCCTCCGAACAAGCCCCCTCCCCGATTCACGATTCAACCATTCACGAATCCCCATCATCCCCCGCCTCCTCCGCCCCAGCCCATTCATCCATTATCCATTCTCCATTATCTTCCCCCGCTCTCAAACCCCTCTACGCCCTCGCCCGCGCCGTCTCTTCCCTCCGCCGCGGCGACCACAGCGCCGCCCGCCTCAAACTCCAGCAGCAAGCCGCCGCCCGCACCGCCGCCAAAACCCCTCCCTCCGAACCCGTCGCCTGCTCTCCTCCCACCGCCCCCGCTTCGGAAAATCAAGGTAAATCAAGCTTCTCCCAGGCGTCCCCTCCGCCTCCTTCCCCTCGTTCCCCTTCTTCCCATAGTCCCCACCCCTCCCAAACCGTCTTCCCGCTTCCCGCCCACCTGCACCCCCCTTCCCCACTACCCGCACCAACCTCCCGCCCCGTCTTGGAGCTTGGTGCTTGAAGTTTCTTTGATGTTTGGATTTTGATGTTTGAAGTTTTCGCCCCAGGCGACGGTTTTCGCCGCAGGCGATGATTGAGCACTCCCTGTCCCGCCCCTGTCCATACGCCCCTATGAGCACGCGCCTCCGCCCTGTTTGTGCCGTTCTGGCCCTCTCTCTGCTCTCCGCCGCCGTCGCCCAGGAGCCTAACGACAAAGCCCGCCGCTACTTCGACACCCTCCTCAAACGCCCCGCTCCCGGCGCGGTCTTCGACCGCTTTTATAACGCGTGGCTCGATACCGGTACTCTCGAGGAAATGGAGACCTTCCTTCTCCGCTCGGCTGACGCCCCCGGCAACGAAAGCGCCGCCCGCCTCCTCCTCGCTTTCTACTACGCCAAACAAAACGAACACGCCAAAGCCGCCGCCGAGTTCGCCCGCGCTCTCGAAAAAAACCCTAACAGCCCCGACGGCTGGCATCAAAAGGCTCTCGCCGAGTCCCGCCTGCTCGATTATTCCGCCGCCCTTGCCTCCGTCGAAAAAGCCCTCGCCGCCAACCCTGCTAAAGTCCTCCAATCCCAGCTTCGCCAATTCAAAGGCCGCCTTCTGGCACGCGATGGCCGCCTGACCGACGCGCTCGAAACATGGAAGAAGCTGCTCGCGGATTCCCCCGGCGACACTGCCCTTCAGGAGGACATCATCGAACTCCAAACCGCCGAGGGCCTCAACGTCGAGGCCCTCGCCACCGCCGAGTCTCTCCTCGCGCAAACCAAAGACCCCTATCAAAAAGTCCAGCGTCGCATGCGCGTCGGCGATCTCCACGCCCGCATGGGCCATCGCGACGATGCTGTCGCCGCTTACACTCAGTGCCTCGACGATACCGGAGCCGACTCATGGCTCGAAAAAGAAACCCTCGCGCAGATCGAGCAGGTCTTCCGCCGCGATGATGCCGTGGAAGCTTTGAACGCTCACTTCTCCGCCCTCGTCAAAAAATACCCGCAGCGCCTCAGTCTCCACCGCCGCTATGCCCGTCTCCTCGCTGAGCGCGGCGATACGGACGGTGCCATCGACGCATTCCGGAATATCCTCAAACTCGCCCCCGGCGACCGGACCGTGCATGAGGATTACATCTCCCTGCTCTCTCAAACCAAAAAGAGAGAGGAGGCCGTCGCTCAATTGGAGGAACTCATCCGTCTCTATCCTGCGGAAGCAGAACTCGCCGCCCGTCTCGCGGAACTCCAGTTCGAGGCCGGTCGTCCCGCAGAGGCCAAAGCCGCCGTCGAATCCTTCCTGACAAAATCCGGCCCGTCGGAACCGCCCTTCCTGCGCGCCGCCGCCCTGCTGGAGCGCTTCAAACAGGTCGAACCCTCCCTCGCCCTCTACCGTCGCACTTCTGAGACCTTTCCGTCCAGTGAAAGTGCGCAGGATGCCTTCGCTCTCGCCCTCCACCGCCACGGTCACAAACCGGAGGCCATCGCCGCGTGGAAAAAGATGGCGTCCGGTGCGGACAAGACCCGCCTCAGCGCCGTTGCCCGTTCCGCCGCCTCACGCGAGGAACACGCTCTGGCATGGGAACTCCTCAGCGCCCGCGCCGCAGAGTTCCAGGATGATCCGGTTTTCCTCACTCAGCTCTGCGATCTCGCCCTGCGCCTGGATAAATTCAAGGAGGCGCTTCCCCACGCGCGCAGACTTGTTAGTCTCGCCAAAGACGCCTCCGCCATGGAGACCGCGCTGACCATCGCCGTCACCATTGCCGACAAAGCCCAGCAATCCGGCGCGCTGCTCCAGGAACTCTCTGCCGCCGCCTCTCCTCAGGACCGTTGCCTCCTCGCCGAACTTTTGGAGAAATCCGGCAAGCGTCCCGAAGCCGAGGCCGCACTCGCCACGGTCACCGCCGAAGCCCCGGAACTCGCCGCCGCTCTCCGCGTCCGGCTTTTCAACGCCCGCGGCGACGTGCTGGGCGCCGCCGCCGCCATGCAGGCCCTCGTCGAAAGCGCCGGCGGTCAAAAGGCCGCGCACGTGCAGCGTCTCGTCGAATTGTTCATCCGCGCCGGAAAACCTAACGAAGCGCTCCATTGGATCACTGTCTGGAAAAAGCTCTCGCCCGGCGCCGTCACGCCATGGCAGCGCGAGGCCGCCATCCACATGACCGCCGGACGCACTGCCGACGCTCTCAAAACACTGCGCCAGGCTTCGACCCTGTTTGAAGACAACGCCGATCTCCGCACCGCCCTCGCCGCCGCCTATCGCGATGACGAAAAATATCCCGAGGCTCTCCGCATCTACACCGCTCTCTACGACGACGCCAAAGACATCCCGGCCAGGCTGCGCCTCACCATCGAACTCGCCCGCACCGCTGTCGTTGCCGGCAAACTGGAGGACCTGATCGAGTCCTTCGAGGAGCGCCGCCGCACCAATCGCGCTTCCGTCGTCCCGCTGCTGAGCCTCGCCGAAATTCACCGCTTCACCGAAAATTACGAGGCGCGCCGCACCGTCCTCCTCGAAGCCGCACGCGTCGCCCCGGACAACAAAGACCTTCAGCTTGAAATCGTGCGTGCCGCCGAAAGCGAGGGCGACTGGGACCACGCGCTCCAGGTTTTGCGTGACCTCTCCGCCAAAGATCCCTCCGGCGTCACGTCGGCGAAACTCGCCACCATGCTTTATGATTCGGGCCGCGAACCCGAGGCGCTGAAAATCATGTCCGGCCTCGCCGCTTCTGGAAAAGCCGATCCCCGTGATCTCGAAGCCATGGCGTCCACGCTGGCTACTGCTCAATCATGGACGGAGTGCGCAGAGTTTCTCAAACCCGTCCTCACTCAGTTCCCCGCGGATTATCGCCTCGCATATCTTTATGCCGTTGCTCTGGAGGAAAGCGGTGAAACCGCCCCCGCCCTGGATGCCTTCCGCAGCGTGGCCGCCATGAAAGTCGAACTCCCGGGCGGTCCCGTAAAACCGCCGCAGGGGACTCCCGGTTCCGCGCAAAGCTCGCGCGCCGTCAAACTTGCTAACAAAATCTCCGGCGTCACTTCAAGGAATCAAACTCTCTTTCAGCGCCTCGCCCCTGAAATCGAGGAGTTTGAAAAGCTGAGTGGAAACCTTCCTCTGGCCTACGGGTATCGCTCCGTGCGCGGCACCGAATACCGCGGGCTCTCCGCTCCCTCTCCCGCCGTGGCGGTTCAGTTGCCGCGTTCGGTGGAATTCGCTCCCGTCATCGCCCTTCCGCATTTGAAGGAACTCTCTGCAGGCATCGCCGGTGCGCGCACTAATTTGCTCGCCGCCTTCGTTTCCGCCGGCCTCCGCGACGCCGCCGTTTTTTGGGAGATGGCCCCGGGCCCCGGCGAGCCCTTCGACGGCAGCGCCGAAACCCAATACCATAAGTTCCCTGACAATGTGACGCTGCAGCTTTCTCTCGCCCTCGGTGTCTGTATAAAGCGTCTGGATCTTCCTCCCGCCACGGTGGCGGCTCTCATCGACGGTCTTCGCGTCCCCCGTCCCGCCGTCTCCTTTCTGCTCGCCCTCGTCCAAAGCGAAGGCGCGGAGCAACCCGCTCTCGATGCCGCAAGGAATCTCGCAGACATGGCCGCTCGTGACGCCGCCGCAGGATTTGCCCTCCTGCATTATCTCGGCGAGCGCCTCGTATTCAAAGGCGCGAAACGCACCGGCACCCAGCCTTCTCTCTCCATCGACAGCCGCCTCGCGGAAGCGCTCCTCCCATGGCTGACCAAAAGTTACTGGGCCGCCGACCCTTCTGATCCTTCGCGGCCCATGCTCTTCCACTTCCTGGCACGCCGCTGCTTTGAAACGAAAGACACTCCCGGACTGATCAAACTGTTGGAGGCGGAGATGACCGCGCGCTCCGTCGCTGCCGCAGCCTCTGCGCCCGTTCCTTCGCAAGGCTCCTCTTCCCGCCGGGATCGCACCGCGGTGCGCCCTATCGGATTTCCGAAAACGGGAGAGGATTTTCCGGACACGGTTCTGGCTGCCCTCACCCTCGCATACGACGATGCTCCGGCCGAGTGGCTGACGGTGTTATCAAAGGAAGCCCTCCTCCCCTTTCTCCCAACCATCAAAAACCCTGTCCTTCGCATGGTGCTCGCCGCCACCACCAAAGACGGGGACCTCATCAAAGACTGCATCCCTGCCCTCGATGCCATCCCGCGGCCTTCATCCGCAGCGGTCATGCTTCTCGCCGGCTGGCGCGAGAAACAGGGAGATTTTGAAGAGGCGGCGCAGGTTCTCAAACGCGCGGGGCAGCTCACGTCCTCCGACCGCCAGCGTTTGGACCTCGCTCTTCTCTATTGGGCCAACTCCAGACTGGAAAAAATGGCCACCGACGATCTCGTCCAGCCTCTGCTAAAAGACGCACGCGAAGCGGCACTGCGCTTTCGCCAGGTCCCGGGAGCCGACGCCTTCCTGATTGCCCAATACATGAGATCTCTCGGGATGACAAAAGAAGCGGATTCTTTGACGGTCTCCGCACGGAGGGCCGCACCCCGCCCTCCATCACAAGGGTCGCGCATTGCCTCCGTGACCTCCCGTGGCTATCAACCCCAGCGCTCTCAAAAAGACCGCGTTGAGGATCTCCTCAATGCAGGCCGTCGCAGCGAGGCGCTCCAATTCGCCCACCGCGAGCTCCGCGATTGGACCCGCACCATCCTAACCGAAAGCCGCAACAGCAATCCGCCTCCCTCCACCGAATCGTGGCGCGAACGCATGACCTCTCTGGGCATTAAAGACGACATCCTCAAACTCGCCGATCCCGGTCCCGGCGCGGAAGCCACGGCCCTTGCTGCATGGGGCGTGGCGCAGCAGATCCTGCTCGGTCCGGAAGTCGCCGTGGAGTTCTATCGCAAAGCCCTGGAGAGCCGTCCCAGGAGCCAGGAGTTTTTCTCCCTTGGCATCAGGGCCGCCATGAAAACCAGTCCGCAGGATGCCGTCGGTATCATTCGCGCCGCAGACGTGGCGGTACTGGCCCGCGCGGGGGTTGTCCTGAAAGTTTTCAGCTTCAACGCCCTCGCCACCATGGACCGCATCGCCCTCCTCGAAGGCATGGGCCAACGGCTGGAATCCCTGGACGCCGCCACTCTTCAAAAAGCCGACCTCCACTGGGCTTCTCAGTGGTTGAATCAATTTACCTTCAGCGGCCTCAGTGAGGACGAACAGAAATACGGCAATCTCCACGGCCTCGCTCCGCGCACCAAAGATGGCCGCGAAAGCGCGGAGGCTGTCCCCGTGCGCGCCCGCTGGTATGCCGCCACCAAAAAGGCGGGCCTTTTCCTCATGAAAAATAACGAGCTGGCCGCCGAGGCCTTTGCCGCGTTCATCGAAATCAGAGACCGCTTTGAACCGGCCGCTGACCGCGCCGCCACCGACCGCCTCGCCCAGGAGGTCATCGACCTCCGGGTCGCATGGAAAAAGAACAATCGGTCTGCCACAGAGCGCGTTTTCTATTGGCTTCCCACCACAGACAGAGGCCGCGATACACGCCTCTCGCCCGGCGAGTGGCTCCTCCAAAGCGCCGTGATTCAGGGATCACCGGATGCAGTTAATCGCGACCTCCTGCCAAAACTCAAAGACGCCGGCGCCGCCGCCGAAGCCTCACTCCTCCAGCGCGCCGCGGATCTGCATTTCTGCGACGTGGCTGACTTTCACGCCGCCGTGCGGACGGCTGTCTCCGGTGCAGCCAACACCATCGATGCCTGCCGCTTCCTGGACAAAGCCATTGCCGCCATGATGGACCGGAAAATCTCCGCCGACTTCAGTGAGCCGCTCCTCCGCATGGTAACCTCGGAGGGAGCCGCAGGCCTCGAACGCTTCACACGACCCGTGCAGCGCTATGCCCTCCATCTCCGCCGGGCCAAAGGATTCGCTGACACGGATGCCTTCTATGCGAAACTCACTAACATTTTCCTCGGCCCGGACGAAAAACGAAAATCCCTCATCGCCTCCAGCTTTAATACCGGGAAAGACACAAGAGCTCCCCTCAACGATCGCATTCACGCATGGCTCCGCCTTACCGGTGAACTCTCACAAATCCCCGAACTGTCCTTCAACATGCTCCGCGCCCTGGAGCGCGAGTTCCTCATCCATTGCGGCGCGCGGGAGGACACCCTCGACGAGCACAGCGACGACGGCGGCATCCTCACGCATGACGAATTCTACTCCAAACCCGTGGAGGAAATCATGCCCGCCTTTCGCGGTTCGCCCGCGCTGGCCGAAGCCGCGGAGTTCGACCTCCCCATCGCCGAGGGCCGCGCCGGAACCCCCGTGCCGGGCGGCATCCTCCGCTCCCTCCGCACCAAAGGCATCGTCGAAAAAATGTCCGCCGCCTTCGCCGCCGAACCCCAAACCTTCGGCACCGCCTTCCTGCGCGCCGCTCTTTCCGATTCTCCCGCCGATGCCATCCTGACACTCGTCGGCGAGCGTCTCGACTCGCTCGAAAAGCTTCCCGCCGAACAGCAAAAACGCCTCGCCCGCATCTGCCGCACCCTCGCCCGCAATCCTAAATCCACCTCCGACCCCGTCGTCAAAGCCCTGGCATGGCTCGAACGCCAGTCCTGACGCCTTCATACCTAACATCCTTCAGTGAAGCGCTCCTCGATCCCTCTCCCGGACCAGCGAAGCCGGAACCAAAGCAAGCCGGGCCTTGCGCCCCATTCTGCAGAACGCTTCGAAAGGCCATGGCGCGAGCGTAGAGCGACCGTGGCGAAGCCCAATCGCTTTTGTCCTCTCCCGCGTTGCGCCAAAACAACCGCGCTTCGCCACAGCCGCTTATCGAAGGTGCTCCTCGCCTTCGCGGGATTCACCGGCCTGGCGCAATCCGCGGAAGGCCGTGCAGGAGATCTCGATTTCCTGTTTGGCTCTGGCCACACCGCCAGCATCCCCGGCACGGCAATCATGCCCTTCTCCACCACGGAGCATTCCTTCATCACCAATCTCGTTTTGCAAAGTGACGGGAAGATCGTCGCCGCGGGAATTGTCGGTACTCATGCGGCCCTGACTCGCTTTCACGCGAACGGTACTCTGGACCTCGCCTTCGGCACCGGCGGCAGGATCGAGGCGGATTTCGGAGGAGTTTCGGTAGCGCAGGGACTGGCGGTGCAGGCAAACGGAGCCATCCTCATCGCGGGTTACCGCTCAAGCCGGGGAGACTCTGTTGTCGCACGCTATTTGCAGGACGGCTCACCCGATCTCTCCTTTGGCCAAAACGGCATAGTCGCCGTCAATCCTCCGCATTCCTTCAGCTTCGCAAGGTCAATGAACCTTCTGAGCGACGGAAAGATTCTCATCGCCGGCGGGGCTATCGATTCGAAAAGCAGTGATCAAAGTGGCTTCCTATGCCGGTTCCACCAGAACGGCAGCCTTGATACCGGTTTTGGTCAGGCAGGCTTTGTCCTTGTTCCCGGTCCCTTCGCCGAAGATTCAGCAGTGCAAATAGACGGAAAGATCATCGTGACCGGGACCAACCGCACGGACAATCCCGCACAAATCAAACTGACCCGCTGCAATGTCGAAGGCACGGTTGACGCGTCCTTTGGCGAAGCCGGCACGGTCACCCTGGCGCCCTCCCCCGATGCGGTATCAGCGGAGGCCGTAAGCCTCGCTGTGCAAAGCGACGGAAAAGTCGTAGTCGCCGGAGTCGCAAGGGACTCAAGCCTGCAAGGTTCCGCTTTTCTCGTAGCGCGCTTCCATGAAGATGGAAACCCCGACACCACTTTTAACGGCAACGGGAGAGTGACCACCCGGGGCATTCCCGCCGGGACGGATTTGCCATATACCGGCGCACTCTCCTTGCAGAGCGACGGGAAACTGCTCGTGGCTGGCACCATCCGCGGTGGCTTTGCACTCGTCCGATACCTGACGGGCGGACGGCTTGATCCGGAATTTGGCGCAGGTGGCATCGTCGCCACGGAAGTGCAGGAAGGACCGGGCGGCGCGAATGCCATGGTGCTCCAGCCGGATGGTAAAATCGTCATTGGAGGGACGTCGACCGATTCCTTGTTGGCGGGTTCCATTTCCCATATGGCGGTGGCGCGTTACATGGCCCGCGACGCCGAATCAGGATTGTCCATGGAGTGGCCGCCAGGGTTCGCACTCAAAAGCGGACAGACCGTGGAGGTCGGGACGGCACTCCCGTCGAACCTGGATCCCCGGGAAACGACCATCACGCTGCGCAACAGCGGCATTACATCCCTAACAAATGTTTCCGCAAGCCTCCTCGGCCCGGATGCTGCACATTTCGCCATCAGTTCGGCTCCGGCTGAATCTCTGAACCCTGGCGGCACCGCTGATTTGACCGTCAAGTTCACTCCGCTGCCTGGACTGTCGGGTTCCAAAGCGTTGCTCGTGATCAATTCCGGTGCCTCCGGCGCGGATCCTGTTGTGGCCGTGGTCCATGGTTCCACAGAGGAGCCCATGGCAAGGCTTACCCTGTACGACAACGGGTCGCCACTACCGGCGGACTCGATGATAAATTTCGGTCGCGTCCTAACGGGTCAGTCCATCACCAAAGTCTTCATCATTCGAAACACGGGCAATATCGATCTCACCCTGCACACACTCTCTCTGGGCGCCGAAGGCACGCCGGGCGACTTCACCGTGGGCCTGCCGGGAGCCACTCAACTCGCAGGCAACGAATTTACCACCTTCCCGGTCACCTTCTCACCCTCCGGACCCGGCCCCCGCACCGCACGATTGCGCATCCCGAGCACCGACACCTTCAATCCGCCGTACGAAATCAATCTCTCAGGCCGGCGGCCCACGGACCTCGAATCATGGCGACTCACCCATTTCGGCTCCATGCTCGACGATGGACCCGGGGCGGACTTGAGCGATCCTGACCACGACAGCATTCCCAACCTTCTCGAATATGCCACCCTAACCAATCCCCGCGCTTCCAACCCGGAGGCCGTTCAACTGGTAAAAAACGGAAACCTGATCGAATGCCGCTTCTCCCGTCCCTCCCGCGCCGGGCCGGACCTCGCGTATGAACTGGAATCGAGTTCCTCTTTGCATGACGCCCCTTGGCTCGCCACCGGCGCGACTCCCCAAATCCTCAGTGACGATGGCACACAGCAGCACCTGAAGTTTACTCTCACCGCCGGAGACAAAAGAAGCTTCCTGCGCCTCAGAGTGACAAGTAAATAACCGTTATGCAAATTCGCCAAATGCAGGAAACCGATCTGGGAGACGTGGAGGCCCTGGCAATCCAGCTCGGGTATCCGAATTCCTCCAGCGACCTTTGCCGGCGCTTTCGGGAGATTCACGGGCTGGAGAATTACGCCCTCCTGGTGGCGCAGTCCGATGAGGGTAAAGTCGTTGGCTACATCCAAATCAATCTCGAACCCCAAACGCTGCTGTCGGATTCCAAAGCCGATATCTCTGCATTGATCGTTCACGAATCATGGCGGGGCCAGGGCATCGGCGCAGCCCTGGTGGCAGGTGCCGAAGCGTGGGTCAGGGACAAAGGACTCCGTTTGATCAGAGTACGATCAAACACCGTCAGGGAGGGAGCCCACCGCTTTTACCTCCGGGAAGGATATCGTGTCTCAAAAACCTCCAGCATCTTCACAAAAACCCTCGACTGAGCCCTCACTTTTCCGCTGGCGGCTTGTCCCCGATCTCCACCGGTTTGCCCAGTTTGGTGTAGATCAGCAGGGCATCGACCGACGTGCTGCCAAAAGTCATGGGCAGGCAGGCGCGGCGAATCACCGGCCCGGCTTTGGAAACGAGGACCCAGTAAGTCCGGGTTTCCGCACCGGTGGAGGACGTGCCGGTGAAGCGGAAGAGTTCTTCGCTCGCCAGCATTTCCTTGCCGGCGAGAGTGAATGTGAACCTTTCAGTAATGCTGTCCGTGGGATCGACAGGCCTCTGCAAGGTCCGGCAGAGGCCCATGGCGGTTTCCTGCTCGGTCTCCTCGACCCAGGTCTTGCCGCCATCGGTGGTAAGGAAAAAGCCCTTTTCAGTGACAACCCGGCGTTGCTGCTGGCCGTCAAAACCCACCAGCTTGAGGTCCATCGCACCCGGAGCCAGTGCGCCGTCCATTGTGGACTTGCGCCCGTCGGTCGCGGTGAGTTCGGCACGGACCTGATAGGTCGGAAGCTTCCTCATATTTTCAAAAGCCATATCCAGCGTTTCTTTCGTCCCCGCTTTGAGTTCCGCATTGGCCTGCTGCAGTCCCAGATGCGCCGAAACGCCCGCGATCATGTTTTGGATGGATTCATGGACTTCAGGCACCGGGCTTTTTTTGACCACGGCCTCGATGAGCGGCTTCCACAGGTGCGGCGGCAGCTTGGCCTTTTCAGCCTCGGCCCCGGCAAGGACCGCCAGCCGGGCGCTCGTTTCCTCCCCGGGGACGTACATCATGAACATGGCAAAGGCATTGAGAATGGCCTTCGCCTCCGCCGCACCGCCCGCCTCACCGAGTTTGTCAAAAGCGGGCACCGAGTCGAGCATGATCAGGTTCACCAGCTTTTCTCCCGTGGGCTTGTCGTCGTCTCCAACGGTGTCCGGAATCTTTGGCAGGGTGATTTTCAGTGCCTCCGCCAACGCACCGGCCTCTTTTTCATAAGCCTCCCACCGCTCACGCGGCGCCCCGTGAAGTTTCAGGAGCGCCAATTGGCCGAGGTCGGCCGCCAGTTCGAATGCACCCTGCTTCCCTTTCGGAAGCATTTCGCGCCGCAAGCCGGTAATCTTGAGGCCGTTGCCGCCCTTGGCCGGTTCATGCAGAATCAGAGACTCCCGCCGGTATCCCTGGTCATACTCACTGAACCACCGAAGCGTCACGTAGGTGTCGCTTCCCGGAGTGCGCCCGCCCGCCGCATTTCCACTCAAATCCACCAGACACCGATCCTCCATCAGGGCGGTTGCCTTCAGCTTTCCCTGGGAGGTAATTCCCTTCTCCAGCGACTCGGCAGTGGTCCCTTCGAAAGCGGCATATCCCCAAAGCTTCATTCCTTCCGTCACCTCCCCTGCCTTAAGCCGGTTCTGCCATTCACGCCCGATCTTTATGGCCGCCGCCAGTTTTTCCAGTTGGCCGGGAGGCGGCGAGGGTCGGGGCGCGGCCTGGATCGGACCCAACTCGGGTGGGGGAAGAAGAGGGTCCTCCGCAAGGGCGGCCGGAAGGCAGCAGCCAAAGGCGAGACCGGCAAAAAAAGGCAGGATTTTCACAGCAGGAGTATATCGGGAGTCCTATCGGTTTGTCCAGCTTTGGATTTACATTGTAATCGCATCGCGCACGGTTTTGTTGTAAAAACCATAAAATGATCTACGCGGACCCAAAAGAAATTCTACATATTGCGTCTCAAATATGTTGACACCACAATCTGTAGTGGGATATACGATGCTGGAAATTGCTCTCCGCCCATGCGCTGCCCGAAATGCCATAAGGATGAGGATAAGGTGATCGACTCCCGGGTTTCCCGCGACGGAGTCGCCATCCGCCGTCGCCGGGAGTGCATTCCCTGCGGGCACCGGTTTACGACGTACGAAACGATCGAGCCATCAGACATGGTGGTCATCAAAAGAAACGGCAGCCGGGAGCCTTTCGACCGGGAAAAATTGCTTCGGGGTCTTTCCAAAGCGTGCGAAAAACGCCCGGTCGGCAGAGAGGAATTGGAGGAAGCCACCGATCAAATCATTGCCGAACTCGAATCCGAAGGATCGCGTGAAATCCATACCAGGTTGTTGGGTATCAAGGTGATGGACAGATTACACGGCATCGATCAGGTCGCTTATGTGCGCTACGCGAGCGTTTACCGCCAATTTCAGGACGTCGGGGAGTTCATTGATGAAATCAACTCCATGGAGCGGCGGATTCCCCGAAGCGTCATGCATCCGGAACTCTTTCCCTGATCCCGTCAAATCAATACCAATCCTTTCTTATGATCGCACTTCCCTCCCAACTGCCGCTGCTTCGTGTAGGTCGTTATGAACTAAGCACTTACGAAGCAGAGTGGCTGGAGGAATCCATCAAGGATGCCGCCCGCGAGGCCGGGCACGATGAATGGTGGTTTGCCTGCGACATCACCCGCAGCCTCATGCTGTACCTGCGGAACAAGTTCGCCGGCACGGCGATCACCATCGACGAGATGACCCGGCGCATCCGTCAGATCCTCGGGAAAATCGGGTTTAAAGATATCGGCGACCGGGTAAACCTCGCGCCTCCACTGCTGCAGGTCTCGCTGCACGACCTCGCAGTGGAGGCGGAGGGATTCGAGTTGAGATTCTTCCAGTTGCTCGAGGAAAGGCTGGCGGAATTGATGGAACTGGGCGCGCGCCGCATCACCCTCTCCCACGCGCGCCGCGGCGTAAAAACCCTGCGAGCCGCGCGGAACTGGGGCCCCAAGTGCGAGGAACTGGAGCAAAATATCGTTGGCTTTCTCCGCAGCCGCCTCCTCTCAAGACCCGAGTGCTCCGTGGAAATGAAGTACGCGTAATCTCAGAAGTTTAGCATACTTTTTGTAATTCTTTCTCTTCCACTAATCTTTAGTTTTTCAAAACCATTCGCGGGCATGCTGCCTGAGAGGAGTGCGCACCTGCGGCTACCTGCAGCTCATTGCAAAGCTCCGTCCGCTGACGAAGCCTGACCTGACTCAGGACGTGTAAACAACGCGCCTGTCTCAATGCCGTTTTTTGGGTCGCCCGTCGTCCTCCTCCATCTCGCTCAGGATATCTTCCAGCGGCAAAGTATGCAGGTGAGGTTTGTGCGAGTCCGGATCATCCTCCTCGTCCTCGTCGTCCTCCACATCTTCGACGTACTCGACCTTCGGCTTCTCAAACTTGCGATGGCGGAGGTGCTGGGCCAGGGGGGAAAGCGTCATACTGATGCTCCGCCCCGACTGGCGGGGGCTCATGTCCACGTGAGACATGGTCTTGAGGTCCTCGATGATCTTATTCATCCTCTGCATCCCGATCTCCGGGTGCGCCACCTCCCGGCCGCGAAACTGGAGAATGATCCGGAGCTTGTTATTGTGGTCCAGAAACTCCTCTCCGTGCTGAAGTTTGGTGAGGTAGTCGTGCTCGTTGATGTTGATCCGGAACTTGATCTCCTTCACCTTCCCGCCCTTTTGTTTGCCCTTGTCCTTGTTATGCTTGGACTGCTCGTACTTCCACTTGCCGTAGCTGATGATTTTGCAGACGGGCGGTTTCGCTTCTGCGGCCACTTCCACGAGATCCAGTCCGCGGCTGCGGGCAATCTGCATCGCTTCCGCCGGAGTGAGGACCCCCAACTGTGAATTGGTTTCGCCATCGATGACACGGACTTTCGGGGCCCGGATGCGTTCATTGACGCGCGTCATATCCCGGAAACGGGACTGGTTCGGTCTGGAGGATGGAGTGGGAATAAGCGTGCTGGGTTTGGGTTTGGGGAGGAAAAGAGGCGGCCTAACGGCAAGCCCGCCGGCAGAGCGCGGGAAAGGATGCAGGGAAAATGCCGGACGCGCCTGTCATGCGGTCAAAGCTTCACGCCACTGCCGGGTTCTACTGCAACGGCCACCATGCCGCCCGGCGTACGACACTCCGCAACAGCGTTGCCCGCCGCGGGAAATGCGCACGACGGAACAAACAGGGACTGAAGCTGTCGGAAAGTCTTGATCAACGGTGGCTACGATACGAACCCCATGACGGGTATGCAAGGTGATTTTCCGTTGCATTGACGGGTTTCCACGGGGCAGGAGCCGCGTTACTTCCGTCTCAGCCAAAGGTAGTCGATGCCGAACATGTATGCTTTTTGCGCCTCCGGGTTGGCCCCGGTGATTTCCACGGTGAGGCGGTGTTCCCCGGCCGTGAGTTCCCGTTCTCCCAGAACGAGCTGGGTGGTATTGGTGACCTTGGAGCCGAAGAGATCGATTTGCTTGTCGGAGAGCGGCTTCCCATCGAGGATGAACTTCACGACTCCGTAGTCCGGAGCGCGGGTAAGTACGGCTTCGATGCTATAAGTCCCCGGAATGTTCACCGGCAGGGCGAGGGCGAGGCGGTCCCCTGGCTTGCCGCCGGTCCACCACAATTGAGCACCGCCGCTCCAGGTGCCGTCTTTCCACATCCCCATGTTTTGCGGTCCGGTGCTCCCGGTCTTCGCCAGGATCTTCAGGGATTCTCCCTCCAGTGCCCCGGGCAAGCGATCCGGGCCACCTGCGCCCTTTTCACCCGGCATGGGCACCTGAACCGGACTCGCAAGGTAGGCGATGAGGTCGCGCGCCTGTTCATTGGTCAGGGCCGTCAGCAGGCCCACGGGCATCATCGAAATGCCTGGCTGTTCATGGGATTTGATCTCCGCCTTCGGCACCGTGACTTCCCCGGTAAGCGTTTGGAGGGTGAAGGCGCTCGGGGTCTCAGCGCGCACCACGCCTGCCGCGGCCTGACCGTCCTTTAGCATGAAAATATGCAATTCGTAGTCCTTGCCGAGCACCGCACTGGGATTGGTAATGTTTTCCAGGAGATAGTCGATATCCGCGCGATTCGAACCGGTAAGGTCCGGACCGATCTTCGCGCCATCGCCGAAGAGCGTATGGCAGGTTGCGCACACCGTTTTGAAGAGTGCCCGCCCCTGCGAAGGCTTGCCTTTGCGCAGAAAGTCCGGCGTCAGCACCGCCTTCCACCGCGCGTGCTCTTTGGCGGCATCCTCGGTGCCCGGGGCGTTGGACCCTATCCGCCCCCACGCCTTTTCAAGCTTCGCGGTAAGCGCTGCGTCACCAAGGTTCGCAATCTGCCGGGCCACGAAACTGGGCATCTCCGCGCGGGCGATTTTTCCCTTCTCCATCGCATCCAGCAGGAGATTCGCCGTCTCTGCTTTCACCGCCAGGCCGGCGATAGCCGCCTGACGCTCGGGGATGGAGAACTTCTCATACCTTTCCAGCACCGCTCCAGCCAGAGCGGCCGGAGACGGTTGCTCCGCGGCGCGGACCGTCGCGGTGAACGATGCGGTTAGGAGATAGAAAGCAAAAACGTTCAGCTTCATAGGGGAGGCGCACTTCAAAGCCGGTCGGCGGCGTTGTCACCCGGAATAATACGGAACGATACCCCGTGGCATGTCTGACTCGCACGGGACGCGGTACTTGAGCATTGCGGCACGGCTTCTCGTGGAGCACTCAATACTGCCCCATTCGACACTCATGAAACCCCTCTGTTGCTTCTTTCGCCTATTCTCCTCGCCTCCTGCAGTTCCCCGCCAGCATCGCCCGATCCGGTCACTCAAGCACCTGTGGAAACGATGGAGGCTGGCAACGATTGGCAAAAGATCGACCAGGCAGGCATTGAAAAATTCCGGAAGGAGTTCGGCGCGTTTGAGGTGGGGGCTGGGTATGTGCCGGATTTTGCCTGGAGGGAAATCAAGCGGTTGTCGAAGAGGATGCCTCTGTTGACGGAGAATGGCATGAACCTGACCCTGGACCTTGGAAAACGTTACACCGTGAAGGAGAGCGGCAGGTATCGGACAACGTCGCGCTATCAGCTCACTGACTCCAAGGGACGGCGCAGGGCGGAAGCGGAAAGTCTTATCGACGTGAGCAATATCGGCAGCAAAGACCTCCCTGACAGCCTTTCCGTTCTTTACGATACCGGCACCAGAAGTTTCTTCGTGGCGGAGGATTACACATGGTCCAACCGGCGCTTCATCCTTATGGAATCGACGGGTCCCGTGAAATACTTAATGTTGCCGGAACGCGAAGCGATGCCCCCGCATCTGAGGCACAGCTACATCAAGGGATTCAAAGACGGCCTCGTTTATTTTGAGACGGAAGGACGCACTTATGCCATGCCGATCGCCCAATTGAAGGAGGAATCGACGTTGGAATTTTCCATCGGTTGAAAACGCCGAAGCCTTGCCGTGAATAAGAAAGACATTTTGCAGAAACTCATTGAGTCGCTGCGCGGGCTGCTGGAGGCCGGAACGCGGGCTGCGCGCGCCTCCGGAGAGGCCGCGACCGATCCGGACAGCAAGGCGGAAAACAAATACGATACCCGGAATCTGGAAGCCTCCTATCTGGCGCGCGGGCAGGCATTTCGCGTAGCGGAAACGATGGAAGCACTGAGGGAGATCGAGGTGTTTCGCCCGCGGGCGTTCGCGGCGGATGAAGCAATCGCCATGGGCGCGCTGGTAACGATAAGCGGCCGGGACGGAAAATTTCGTTGTCTGTTGTGCCCCGCAGCGGGCGGGACGGAGGTCACCGTTCACGGAGAGGAAGTGCTGATCATTACGCCGTCATCGCCTTTGGCAGCGAAATTAAGCGGACGAAAGAAAGGGGACCGCGTTGAGATGCAACCAGGGAGACCAGCGTCGGTAGCAGCAATTGTGGGGGTCGAGTGAGCGGGAGGCGCGTTTGCATCCGGTGCTTTCCTTCACGCGTTGATCTTTCGTCCGCAGATTTCGCGGGCTGGCTGGCTCTGCTTCCGTCCTTTCGGACCGGACATCTGCTGCGCCGCGTGGGCTGCAGAACAGGTGCTCTCCCTTCCGCCGTTGGCTCTGAGAGCCTCCGGGATTCAGACCATCCAGCCCGCCGCAGCCCGCGGACCGGACCAAAATGAGAGAAAGCCAGAGGCGCAGAAGTGACGGGCTGGCAATTCCCTACGCTGTATGACGCAGGAGGGTGATCGTTTTTTTCGTCCGCGATTGCTGGAAGAAAATCGGCTTTCAGGAGTTGTCTAAGTTTGCCTACGGGTTACGTCCCCCTTTACGCCTGCATGAATCGAACTGCTGTCTTACCCGCCATCACCATAGCCCTCTTGGGGGCGCTCACGGCCTGCCGCATGAGCGGCACGGTCAGCGGGACGGTGCCGGCGCTTCCGGAGGCATGGAGGAATGCCTCGGGGTTTCCCACCGCAGCACCCGACAAAGATCTCTCCCGCTGGTGGGTGCGTTTCGATGATCCCGTGATGAAGCGCGTCATCGGCATCGCGCTGCAGAGCAGTCCTGACATCGCGGCCGCTGCGGCGAGGGTGCGGGAAGCGCGCGCGCTGCGAAAGGCCCAGGCGTCGATTCTTTTCCCGACCGTCGATGCCTCGGCCGGCCGCAATCAATCCGTGACCCGCATCGATGCCGCCCCGGATCGCAGCGGCACCACCTACTCCGCCGGGCTCAGCGCCTCGTGGGATGCTGATCTTTTCGGCGCCAACCGCCAAAGCGTCGCAGCAGCCACCGCGGCGGCCCGGTCGGCTCAGGAGGATTTTTACTCGGCTCAAGCATCGCTGGCGGCGGAGACAGCGCTGGCCTATGTCGATCTGCGCACCACTGAAAGGCGGCTGGAAGTGGTAAGAGAAAGCCTTGCCACGCGCACCGAGACGACCCAGTTGGTCAAATGGCGGGCGCAAGCCGGCGAAGTGGACACGCTTGAACTTCGGCAATCTGAGTCGTCCCTTGAGACGGCCCGCGCCACCATTTCGGTGCTGGAGCAGTCGGCAGCGCAGATCCGGAATCGCCTTGCCGTGCTCGCAGGCCAGGCACCGGGTTCGCTCAATTCCCTGCTTTCCATAAAGTCCCCAAAAGTTCCTGTGCCGGAGCGCCGGCTGGCCGTCGGGATTCCCGCCGACACCATCCGCCAGCGTCCGGATGTGCGCTCCGCCGGGCACCGGTGGGTGGCAGCCGTGGCCCGCACCAGGTCCGCCCAGGCGGAGCAGTTGCCAAGTTTGCGGCTCTCCGGCAGCCTTGGCATCGATACTCTGGCGGCATCGAAAATCTTCAACCCGCAGAGCGCCAGCGCCTCCTTCATTACCGGACTTACCGCGCCGATTTTCAATGCCGGGCGCCTGCGCGCGGGCGTGGAAGCGTCGGATGCGGCCCAGGAGCAGGCACTCCAGGCCTACGCCCGTTCGGTCCTGACCGCTCTCTCCGAAGTGGAGGACGCACTCATCGCCTGCCGCCGCACGGAGGAGCGCATCGGGATTCTCGAAAGCGCCGCGGTGTCCGCCCGGGATGCGGATGCACTCGCGCGGTTGCGCTACCGCACTAAGGAAGCCGACTTTGACACCGTTCTGGATACTCAGCGCACCCTGCTGGCCATCGAAGAGAGTCTCGTCGGTGTCCGCGCGGACCGCGCCAGCGCCCACATTCAGCTCTACAAGGCCCTCGGTGGAGGCTGGTCCGGCCAGTGAGATTTTTCCCCTAGCATGAAGTCACCCGCACCCAAAGAAGACCTTGCCGCCATCCTCGACGGCGCGAAGCCACGCCATCCTCTCGTCAAATGGATCATCATCGCCGCCCTTATTGCGCTGGGAGTCGTCGCGTGGATATTTTTCAACGGTAAGTCCGGGGACAAAAAGGCGGTCAGCTACGTGACGGAACCGCTGAAACGGGGAGACCTTTCGCTTACCGTCACTGCGACTGGAAACCTGGAGCCCACGAATCAAGTGACTGTCGGCAGTGAAATCTCCGGTCTCATTCAGGAGGTGCTGGTGGACAGCAACGACCACGTTGAAAAAGGCCAGCCGCTGGCAAAGATCGACATCACGAAACTTTCTCAGACTGCAGACCGCACCAAGGCTACCCAGCTTGCTGCCAAGGCGCGTGTGGCTTTGGCCGAAGCGACCCTGAAGGAAAACGAAGCCAGCCTCAAACGCCGCGAAGAACTGCACAGGCTCAGCAACGGCCAAACGCCGTCAAAGGCCGACATGGACGCTACGATTGCCACCGTGGAACGATCGAGGGCTGAAGTCGCCAGCGCCAATGCCGCCGTGGCTGAGTCAGCCGCCACCTTGCGCACCAACGAAACCGATATGAGCAAGGCGATCATCCGCTCTCCGGTTTCCGGCATCGTGCTCAAACGCAGCGTTGAGCCGGGCCAGACGGTGGCGGCACAGTTCACCGCGCCGGAGCTTTTCATCCTCGCGGAGAGCCTTGAGAAAATGGAATTAAAAGTGGCGGTGGCCGAGGCGGATATCGGCCGTGTGGAAAAGGGGCAGTCCGCAAAGTTTACGGTGGATGCCTATCCGGACAGGACCTTCACAGCCGAAGTGAAAAAGGTATCCTTCGGAGCTCTGGTTTTGAATAATGTGGTGACCTACGATACCGAACTGGATGTGCCTAACGACGACAGAAGTTTGCGGCCCGGCATGACGGCCACAGCGGATATCGATGTGGGAGGCAAGAAGGGCGTGCTCATTGTGCCTAACGCGGCGTTGAGATTCGATCCGGACCGGCCGTCTCCGGAAGGGCCGGGAGGTCAGAATCGGACTCTGGTGCAAAGCCTCACACCGGGCGGAGGACGGGGCCGGCGGTTCGGATCTCAATCCACGGACTTCATGTCGATGGAAAAAGAGAATCCGCGCGTTTTTACCCTCAAGGACGGGAAGCCGGTGGAGATCAATGTGAAGCTCGGATTGACCGATGGACGGCACACGGAAGTGATCGCGAATGAACTGACGGAAGGCATGCCCATCATCACCAGCGCCCGCCCCGCCTCCCCGCCATGAGCACGGAGCCCCTCATCGAATTGCGCAGCCTGACCAAAACGTATGGCCGCGGAGACGCTGCCTTCAAGGCGCTGCGCGGGGTGGACCTGTCCATCACCTCCGGTGAATTCGTGGCGGTCATGGGGCCGAGCGGTTCAGGAAAATCGACGCTGATGAATTTGCTGGGATGTCTCGATACGCCGACGTCCGGAAGCTACCGGTTCCAGGGCATCGCGGTGGAAGGACTGGGCACGGATCAACTCTCGCTGCTCCGCCGGCACGCGCTCGGTTTTATCTTTCAGGGATTCAATCTCCTCGCCCGCACCTCCGCCCTGGAGAATGTGGAACTGCCTCTGCTCTATCGCGGTTACACGCGAAAGAAGCGCCACGAACTGGCCCGCGCTGCACTCGCCAGTGTGGGTCTCGAACAGAAAGAGCGCAATACGCCGGCGGAGCTTTCCGGCGGACAGCAGCAGCGCGTGGCCATCGCCCGCGCTATCGTCACTTCTCCCGGCACGCTCTTCGCCGATGAGCCAACGGGAAACCTCGATTCGAAAACCACGACGGAGATCATGGAACTGATGACGCGTCTCAATGCGGAGCGGGGCATCACCGTGATTATGGTTACGCATGAAGACGACGTGGCCGGCTATGCAAAGCGCGTGGTGCGCGTGAAGGACGGACTCATTGAAAAGGACACTCTCAATCCGGGCAAATCATGATTTGGAATGCATTTATCATCGCCCTTCGCGAGATCCGGCGGAATCTCATGCGGGCCTTCCTGACGGTGCTCGGCATCGTCATAGGGGTGGCGGCGGTCATTACGATGGTCACCCTTGGCCGCGGTGCCACGGAGTCAGTAAGACAGACGTTCACCAGTCTTGGCACCAACGTATTGACCTTGCGTCCCGGTCAGGGATTTGGCGGGCGCAGCAGCAGCACTCCCGGTGTACCGGGCATACCGCTCTTCAATGAAATGGATGTTCGGTCCATCAGCGAACAGGTGCCGGGAGTGCGATCGGTGGCACCGGTGGTTAATACGCAGGTGCCCACCATCTACCGCCAGCGCTCGCGGAACACCAGCATCCAGGGAACCACTCCGGAGTATTTTGACATCGGAAACTGGAAGCTCGCCGATGGCCGCTTTTTCACCCATCGCGACGTCCGCGACGGCAGCGCGGTATGTGTCATCGGACAAACCGTGCGCCGGGAACTCTTTGGCGATGAGGATCCGATTGGTCAGAAGCTGCGTCTGCGGGATGCTTCATTCATGGTTATCGGCCTTCTCGCGCCCAAGGGTCAGGGTGGCTTCGGCAACGATCAGGATGACAACATCATGGCTCCCATGACCGCACTGCAGCGGCGGCTGACCGGGCGCACGTCCGTGCAGAGCATCAATACGGTGATGATCGCCGGCGAAGAGGATTATCCCACCACCAGCATCGTGGCGGATACCACGCTCCTCATGCGCGAACGGCGGAACCTGCGCGAAAACGAGGAGAATAACTTTTCCGTCTTCGACTCACGCCAGCTCGCGGACGCCCTCAGTTCCAGCACCAAGGTGATGACCACACTGCTGGGTGCCGTGGCAGGCGTAAGCCTCCTCGTCGGCGGCATCGGGATCATGAACATCATGCTGGTCAGCGTCACCGAACGGACCCGGGAAATCGGCATCCGCCTGGCCATCGGCGCCCGCGCCCGGGAGGTGCTCATGCAATTCCTCGTGGAAGCGGTGACGCTCTCCTGCGCCGGCGGCCTCACCGGCATGCTCCTGGCCTACGGGCTCTGTCATTTCCTCGCAAATGTCATCGGGGTGGCGTTCATCTTCGATATGAACATCAATATCATTTCCTTCATCTTCTCTGCCGCCATCGGCATCCTGTTCGGCTTCATGCCCGCCCGCCGCGCCGCCGCCCTTGATCCTATCGAGGCGTTAAGGCATGAGTAGGGAATGACGAAGCCAGAATTCCGAAGCCCGAAAAAATGACGGGCAAAGCTATCGTCATTCGGACCTTCGTCGTTCCTTCGGAATTCTGGTTTCGGATTTCGTCATTTCCGCACCCGCCCGCATCATGAAAATCCCCGCCGCCCTCCTCGCTCTCGCTTCCGCTGCCCTCGCACAATCCCCTGCGGACATCGTCAAGGCGGGAAGAGATCAGGTGGGCAAAACGGTGACCTATGACCCGGCCTATGTGTCTCTGAAATACCCCGGCGGCGATCTTCCGATCGAACGGGGCGTTTGCACGGATGTCATCATTCGCGCGCTGCGCACAGCGCTGACGGTGGATCTGCAGAAGGTGGTGCATGAAGACATGGCGGCGAACTTTTCCGCCTATCCGAAAACATGG
The DNA here is from genome assembly GCA_035550135.1 of Verrucomicrobiales bacterium. Taxonomy (GTDB): domain Bacteria; phylum Verrucomicrobiota; class Verrucomicrobiia; order Verrucomicrobiales; family V1-33; genus V1-33. The sequence continues at coordinate 3,966 of DASZQB010000076.1, read as the reverse complement.
GGTCTCAAGAAAACGGACACCAATATCGACCACCGGCGGGTATTGAATCTGCAGACTTACTTCAAACGACAGGGGTTCAGCGTGCCGGTGACAAAGGATGCCGCCGACTACCAGCCGGGCGACTTGGTCACCTGCACCGTGCCGCCGAATCTGCCGCATATCATGATCGTTAGTGATAAGAGGAACGCGGACGGCCGTCCCCTGATTATCCACAACATCGGAAACGGCGCGCAGGAAGAGGATCTTCTCTTCACCTATCCGCTCACCGGGCACTACCGATGGAAAACGAAACCGGCACCCGCGACGGGAAAGCAGTCGTAATGTAATTGGATAAGCCTGCTCATGCGGGATTAAGTTCTGACAGGATACCCTTACCTGTCCCATTGCACCCCAACCCTATCATGATGCGTTCCCTTAGCGTTTCAGCGGTACTTCTTTGCCTGCGCCTTGCCGCGGGCGCCACCGAGTGGGATGATATCAAGGCTCAATATACTACCGGAACTCTTCTTGCCGGGCTCGGAGCGGCCAACGGTGATCTGAATCCGAACGAGTGGAATAACGCGGAAGGCCTCGCAGCGGTGAACGCCGAGCTTTCCGAGCCGCACTCGGCCATGGCGGATGTCTTTGGCCGGGTTTATGTCGCCGACAAAAATGCGCATGCGATCCGCCGCATCGACACAGATGGGACCATCCACACGGTGGCCGGGATGAACCTCAATGAATTGCAAGGAGCAACCACCAATGCCGGCTACAACGGGGACGGCCCGGCGCGACAGCGGCTTCTGGACGGACCGCAGCACGCTTACGTAATGCCCGATGGCACATTCTACATCCTGGACAGCGGGAATCACCGTATTCGTCGAGTGGACACCAATGGAATGATGACGACCATCATCAATGACTCCGCCGGCGTGAACCGCGGGCTGTGGGTGCAGCGTGATGCGCAGGTCATTTATTACTGCACCAACACTCAGTTGAAACGCTGGACACCGGCCAGCGGCACGCAGGGCACGCGCATCGCGGGAGGCTTCGAGGAAACCGGAAATATCGATGTCGATCACGCCGGCAACATCTACGTCACGGACCGGGAAAAATCCGCCGTTTACCGCGTGCCTCCGAATTACGGAGGCATCGCCGTCAACCCTTCCATGATCGTGGCTGGCACCGCCACCGACAAGGACAGCGGTCGCGGAGACAGCGGAGACCCCGCCACCACTGTGGGCCTGTTTGAAGTGCGCGGTGTTGCCTTCCATCCGCGCGGCGGCTATTTCGTTGCCACTCACGGCGGGGGCGATGTTTGGTATGTGGATACTGCAGGGGAAGCGCGGTTATTTGTTCAGGGGAACAATGCCAATGCGCATACTTCCAACCCGTTCGAGATTCCCGCGAACGACGGCAACGTGATGAGCGAGCCCCGCTCCGTAAGTGTCGCTCCGAACGGAGACGTAATCATCGCCTCTAATGACGCCGGCTTCATTCGCATTATCCGCAGTGTGTCACCCCGGCCCGCTCCTCCGAAATGGGACTCCCTGACATTTTCTCCCGGTGCCGGGATGCGTCTTCGCTGGCAATCCACGTCCGGAGAATGGTATTTGCTGGAACAGTCCACATCACTGCTGCCGGATTCATGGTCCAGCCTAAGCCTTCAACCCGCAGCGGGGACGCTTTCCGAATTCACTGACACTGCCACCGGCATGCCGCGGCGTTTCTACCGCCTCCATTCCCTGCGGGCGTGGCCGAACTGACGCACGGAATGAGTTTGCAGGAGCGGGCAGGGAGGTTCATCGTGGACCTTCGTCCGCCATTTCTGAATGATGCGTCGCCTCTGCGCTCCCATGGCTTTCCTCTGCCTTTGCTTCAGGGCAACGGGAAGTGACTGGGACGACATCAAAACCCAATACAAAACGTGCATTCTCATCGCCGGACTGGGCCGCGGAAACGGCCTCGGCGATCCCAACGAATGGAATGACGCGGACGGGCTTCCCGCCACCCAGGCTGAACTTTCCGAGCCCCACTCGGCCATGGCGGATATCTTTGGCCGCATCTACATCGCCGACAAAAATGCCAATGCCATCCGCAGGATCGACACCGACGGCACCATTCATACGGTCGCCGGAGTGAACCGCAGCGAATTGTCAGGCGGCGGCAGCGGCGGATTCAACGGCGACGGCCCCGCCCGCGAACGGCTGCTCGACGGCCCGCAGCACGCCTATGTCATGCCGGATGGCGCCTTTTACATTCTCGACACCGGCAACAATCGCATACGCCGCGTCGGTGCCGATGGCATGATGACCACCGTGCTCAGAGACACGCAGGAATTCAATCGCGGCCTCTGGGTGCGGCGTGACGGGCAGTTGCTCTACTATTGCACGGACAACCAACTGAAGCGCTGGACGCCGGCGCTGGGGACTGAAGCCGGGATGGTGGTAGCCTCCGGACTGATCCGCGCCGGTAACATTGACGTGGATCAGACCGGCAACATCTTCGTGACGGACCGCAACAAATCCGCTGTGTATCGCATCCCACCGGATTTTGGCGGCGCCACCGTCAACGCCTCCATGATCGTCGCCGGCACCGGCACCAACAAAGACAGCGGCCTGAGCGACAGCGGCAAACCGGCGACCCAGGTCGGCCTGTTCGAGGTCCGCGGCATCGCCTTCCATCCTAACGGAGGTTACTTTCTCGCCACCCATGCCGGCAGCGACATCTGGTATGTGGACCCCGCAGGTGTTGCATGGCTGTTCATTCAAGGCAGTCGCACGGAAGCCCATAACGCCTCTCCGTTCCCGGTGCCCGCGACCGGGCACGATGAACTCAGCGAGGCGCGATCCGTCAGCGTGGCTCCTAACGGAGACGTCATCATCACATCCAACGACGCCGGATTTATCCGCATCATCCGCAATGAGCTCCCGCCGCCCGCTCCACCGGCATGGGATTCCCTAACTATTATTCCCGGCGTGGGAATCCATCTGCGCTGGCACTCCGCGCCGGGGCAGTGGTATTTGCTGGAGCGCTCCGGCTCCATGCTGTCCGGAACGTGGTCCGGCATCGGCCTGCTGCCGGCAACGGATCTGCTGACGGAATTTACGGACGAAGCAGGCGTTGAGGAGCCGCAGCGGTTTTACCGCCTTCGTTCGTTGCGCAACTGGCCAAACTGAGCAGAAAATCTCACTCCTGCGGCCACGGAAAACTCACCGACTTCGCCTCATCCGCGCTCTGGTCGAACTTCCGTGTTTGGACAAACATCTCAATCCGCGACGCGCGCCCGTTTTCGACGTGCACACGGAACTCCACGCAGCGCGGATCACCTCCGGACGGCGTCAGGTTCCAGCCCCACACGAAATACGGCTTTCCCTGCGCTCCCGCGGCGCGGGCCTGGCTTTTCATGGCGTCGGGTTCAAACACAGCGCCCGCCGTTCCTTTTCCGCTGATCCGCACACGCCACGCGCCACTCGTGTCGGTCTCCTTATAGGCGACGAACGCGTAATCGTCGTTGTTCACCGCGTCGTAGGCTTCGACGTAGCCGAGAGTTTCGCGCTTCGCGGATGAATCAGAGGCGGGGGCTTCGATCAATGGTTTGCTCATGGTGTTGGCTGGTGGTGTCTGGGCAGGGACAGGTGAGGGCTCCTCCGTTTTCCTCCCCGGTTCAATCTCCAATATCGCGCAGAGTTCCCTGTAAACGGCGAGCCGCTCGGCGCGGTCTTCTGTATGGAAGCGCAGGAAAAACGGACGGTGATTCCAATCGAATGGTTCATCCGCTTTGCCGTGCAGATAGAAGAGTCTGGCGGCGAAATGCACCGCCACCTCCCCTTCCCTCTCCAGCAAGCCGCGCAGGAGAGCGTCCATCACCTCCGGCGGATGGCATTCCAGCACTTCGTCCAGCGCCTGTGTCAATCCTCCATACGCCACGGCTGTTTTCAGCGCCTCCACAAGGGACGCCACGCGTGTCGTATCAGGAATCAATTG
>DASZQB010000075.1:0-21226 GCA_035550135.1 Verrucomicrobiales bacterium | reverse complement strand
CGCCCCACCCTCCGAATCAGCCTCATCTCTCTCCTCCTCCCAACCCGCCGATTCCACCATTCACGATTCAACGATTCACGATTCACCCTCCTCCGCCCATTCCCCATTATCCACTCATCCATTATCTGCGCCTCCGGCGCCACCCCCCATGTCCGCCGAAGAATTCAACCGCCTCCTCCACTACAACCCCGATCCCATGCCCGAATGGCGCGAGAAAATCCTCCACCCCATCCCACCCTGGCTCACCATCCCGTACGATCCTCCCACCCCTCGCCCCCTCAAATCCATCATGCCCTACCGCTATTGAATCTTACTCTTACTCATACTCTCACTCTTACTCCCTCCAAATCCGCGCCTCCGAACCAGCCGATCCACGATTCAACGATCCACGATTCACGACAATCCAGCTCATCCCAATTCACCCATTATCCATTCACCATTATCCCCATCCCGATGATTGGAGCTTCTTTGCTGCTTGATGCTTCCGCTCACGCGGCCCCGCCCCCCTCTTGTCCCGCCCCGCGCCGTTTGACTATCATTCCACCATGATCCGGTCCGCCCCTTTTGCGCTCCTTTCCCTCGCCCTCGCACCCTCCCTGCGAGCCGCGACCGCCGTGGAAGCGAACATGACCGCCGCAAAGCCCGCCGGCATCTGGTTCTTTGGCGGCAGCAAGCCATCTCCCGTCTTCCAACAGGAAGGAGCCGTCAACATCAACGCCGAAGGCCCTCGCCCCCCGGAGTTCCCTGAATTCACCCCCGACAACCATTCCGCTGCTTTCGATGGCAAAGGCGCGCGCCTCATCGTGCTCGATCCCGGCCCTTCCAGCCCTTTCGACTTCACCGCCGGCGACGCCATCACCATCGAGACATGGGTGAATCCTGACTCCGTCCCCAATGGCGCGAACGTCTATCTCATCGGCAAAGGCCGCACATGGCCCGAAGGCAAAAAGCTCGAAAACCAAAACTGGGCGCTGCGCTTCCTCGGCAAATCAGGCCGCGCCCACGTCACGTTTCTCTTTCAAACCAAAGGCGCCGCCGGCAAAGACCGCAATCACCGCTGGGTTTCTCAACGCTCCATCCTTCCGGGCAGCGGCTGGCATCACGTCGCGGTCACCTATCAATTCGGAAAACCCGAGTCCCTCACCGCCTGCATCGACGGTCAGGAATCCGCAGGCGAATGGGATTACGATGGCGCTACTGCCGACGCACCCATGCCCAACGATGAGCCGGTCTGGATCGGCTCCTCCATGGGTGGCAAAGCTGAAAGCAGCCTCCGCGGACGCCTCGACGCCATGGCGGTCTATCGCACCATCCTTCCGCTGGAGACCCTGAAGTCCCGCTGGCAGCGGCAGCCCCAGCGGGCCCTCTACCCGCCCTTTCCCGCCTCGCTGCCTAACGGAAAAGTGCTTGTTGAGATCCGTTCCGCCGCCGGCGATCAAAAAGCGTGGCCCGCCACTCCTCCGCCCTTCGTATCCGAAACCTTTGAGTCCGATGCCTTCGCCTTCCTCCGCCTGCCGCAGGCTTATGACGAAACCGGCATCCGCGCCGACCGCACTCCCGCGGTCATGCTGCGCAGTTACGCCGCCGTGGACATTCCTCAGGGCACACACCGCGTGCTCCTGCGCGGTCGCGGGGCCACACGGCTCTGGGTAAACGGCTCCGTCCTCGCCGCCACCCGCTTTGCCGTTTTTCGCGGTGATGGTCATACCCCGGTGTCCGCAATCCCTGATCCGCCCGCAGAAGGCGCTCGCCGTGTCCAGTTCGGCGATGCGGAAACGATTGTTTCCCTGACAAGCAATGGTGGCCGCCACGAGCTCGTCTTCGATGTCCTCGCCGGTTCGAAAATCATGCGCGCGGAAACCGGCGAATCCCTCGCCGCCATTCAGTTCAATGGCACCGGACCCTTCTTCATCCTGACACCTTCCAAAAAATCCCTGCCCCTCACCGAAGCCGCATGGCCCGCCTTCGCCGCCGCGTGCGAGTCCAGCCTCACGGCTCATGAGACCCAACGCCGCCGCACCCTCGCCGCCAGCCGCGACGCTTATTGGGAACAGCGCCACGCCGCGGCCAAAGCCGCTGCTCAATCCATCAATGTCAGCATTCCTGACAAACCCGGCGTCGCCCCGGTCATCGACCGCTTCATTCTCGCAAAGGTCGATGCCGCCGCCAAAACCGGCGCTGATGACAACAAGGGCACTGTCGATTTTCAGCGCGATATCAAACCCCTCCTCGCCGAACGCTGCTTTCGCTGCCATGCAGAAAAACAAAAGGGCGGCCTGCGTCTGGACAATCGCGACACCGCGCTCAAAGGCGGCGAATCCGGCAGCGCCGCCATCATTCCCGGCCACGCAGACCGCAGCCATCTCCTCACCATGGTGCGCTCCACCGACGAGGACAAACAAATGCCTCCCACCGGCGCGCGTCTCACCGCCAGGCAGATTCAGTTGCTCGAAACATGGATCAATGAAGGCGCCATCTGGCGCGACGCTCCCGCCGGTTCCGTCTCGATCCCGCCGGATGCCGGCGATCCCGCCTTCGTGCGCCGCGTTTATCTCTCCACCATCGGCATTGCCCCGAATGCAGAGGAAACCCGCGTCTTTCTCACCGATCAATCCCCTGACAAACGCGCCCGTCTCATCGACAAACTCCTCGATGACCCGCGTTTTGCCGGTCACTGGGTTTCCTACTGGCAGGATGTCCTCGCCGAAAATCCTAACATCCTCAAACCGGAGCTGAACAACAGCGGCCCGTTCCGTTTTTGGATTCACGAATCCCTCCTCGATCACAAACCGCTCGACCGCTTCGTTACCGAACTCATCCTCATGCGCGGCAGCAAACTCGGCGGCGGTCCCGCCGGTTTTGGCATGGCCTCGCAGAACGACGTGCCTCTCGCTGAGAAGGCCAACATCCTCGCGAATGCCTTCCTTGGCGTGGAGATGAAGTGCGCCCGCTGCCACGATTCACCCTATCACCGCACCACTCAGCGCCAGCTTTTCCAAATGGCCGCCATGCTGCAGGAAAAGCCGCTGAAAATTCCGGCCACCAGCAGTGTTCCCGCCGCCTTCTTTGAAAAAACAAAGACGCGCCAGCCCCTCATCAAAGCCACGCTGCACTCCGGTGCCATCATCGACGGCACATGGCCCTTCGAGGATATCTGTTCCTCTTCAGCGCCCCTGGATGAGAAGGCATCGCCGCGGGAACGCCTCGCATGGGCCATCACCGGTCCGCAAAATCACCGCTTCGCCGAAGTCATCGCCAACCGCGTCTGGCAGCGGCTCTTCGGCATGGGTCTTATGCATCCGGTGCATGACTGGGAGGGCCGCACCGCGAGCCATCCGCAGCTTCTTACATGGCTGGGGCGCGAACTCATGACTAACAGTTATGATCTCCGGCATCTCTGCCGCGTCATCATGAATTCCACCGCATGGCAGCGCCGCGCCACTGAAGCACCGGACGCCTCCGACCCCGCCCGCCGCTTCTTCACCGCTCCCCTGCCCCGCCGCATGAGCGCGGAGCAAATCGTGGATACTCTCCATGCCGCCGCTGGCCGTCCCATCGAGGCCGAAATGCTCACCTTTGACACCGACAGCAGCCAGCGTCCCGACGCCATGCTCAATCTCGGCACCGCCCTCCGCGCGTGGGAATTCACTTCCCTCGCCAACGAACGCGACCGCCCCGCCCTCGCCCTGCCCCGCGCGCAAACCGTCACCGACATGCTCGAAGCGTTCGGCTGGCGCCCCAGCCGTCCCGAGCCTCTCACCGAACGCTCCGTCGAATGCACCGCACTCCAACCCGCCATGCTCGCCAATGGCACGCTGGCCGCCGGTCTCTTCACCCTCTGCGATGACAGCCGCTTCACTTCGCTCGCCTGTCAGGAACAGCCGCTCCCCGCTCTCGTGGATAGCCTTTGGCTCCAGCTTCTCAACCGCCCGCCCACGGCTGCCGAAAAATCAGACGCCGCTGCCGTCCTGACCGAAGGCTATGACAAACGCCTCACGGGCCGTCCTCCGTCTGCTCCCACCAACGAAGATCCGGACCTCAAGTATCGCCGCATCGCATGGACGAATCACCTGCGTCCCGAAGCCACCGAAATCCAGCAGCGTGTCACCCGTGCCATCCTCCGCGGCCCGGCTCCCACCACCCGCCTCAACGCCGCATGGCGCGAACGTTGCGAGGATCTCATCTGGTCCCTCGCCAACTCACCGGAGTTCCTCAGCGTTCCATAGATTTGCGCTGTGTAATGATATAAAACGATGCTCTTCAACGAATTTTGATCCTGGAAAACCTCAATCGCCGCTTAATTCAAGTTGACCCGCTGGAAACCCGGCTTTTCATCCTGACGAAACTGGCCGTATGAAACCTGTATCTAAAGCCATCCTCGGTGTCTGCCTTATCGGCGCTGCCTCTCTGAAATCTGAAGCCGCCGTCTTTTATTCAATATCGGGCATCACCTCACCGAACTCCGTCGAGTTCTTTCCCATCACGCAACTGTATCAAGGCCCCGGCGTCGGATACAGCGCCGCCCCGCCTCACGATGGCATCCCCGGTCAAACATGGGTTACCGATGCCCCCGGCGGCTTTCCCAGCGACTACCTCGCCGTCCGTCCGGCACCCATTCTTATCATCGACCTGGGTTCCAATCAGGTGCTCACCGAAATGAGCACATGGGGATACACGACCAGTAATTCCAACGGCGCGCGGGATTTCAGTCTGCGCTTCGCCACTTCCGCCGAAGGGCCAGGAGCCTTTGGCACCTCCATCACCTACAATCCTTCCTTCATCGCCGAGTTCTCCGACATCACGCGGGACAGTAACGTCTTCAGCCAGGCCGTTACCGCCCGCTATGTGGAGATGACCATTACCGACAACTGGCAAAACTTTGTCGCCGCGCCCGGTGGAGACCGCGTAGGCCTTGGCGAAGTGGCCTTCGAAGCCGTGCCGGAGCCTTCCTCCGCACTGCTCGCCGGGGCCGCTGGCCTCTTTTTGGCCCGCCGCCGCCGGTCTTAGCCACGTCTTTCCGTTTCCCCCCTTGCCTTGACGGGGCCGCGCATACAGTGCGGATTTGCGCCAGGATGGAAGGCATCAGGATCGACTTTTCCCCCAGTTCCGGAACTCCGGAAGAGTGGAACAATGCCTACGCGCGGCTCGCTGATTATTTCCGCGCGCACCGGATTCACAGCCGCGTCCACCGGACGTATTTGATCATGGAAATCCTGCGGCGCGCCGCAGAAACCCACCCGCGCCACCCCGGCGTCTCCCCCACGGAAGTCGTCATCCACGAAGCCCGCCGCATGCACCGCGCATGGCTGCGCACCATCATCGGCGATCTCAAAGTCCCGGAAGCACGGCTCGATGCGAACGGCCGGCTGGCTTTCCTGCTTTGCGACGGGCCGAACAAATACCCGGACTATTTCATAGGTGAAGGCAGCACACCGCCGGAACTCGTGGACGCCATGCGCCGCCCCATTGAACAATCCGGACCGGACCTTGCGCTCTCCAGCATGGTGCCGCGGCCCATCGATCTCGGTCCCATGTCGGAGCGGGAGGACAGCGACGGCAGCCTTTTCGTCAACGTGTGGCTGCGCTACCTTTTGTTGATCACTTTTGCGGCATTGGCGTTCTGGGGCGTGTACGAATTGACGAGATGAGATGACTCCCGCCCCGGCCAATAACATCCCGCGCTACACTCCAGCCCGCATCCGGAAGCGGCGCGCCACGTTCTTCACGCTCGTCGGCGTCACCCTCGTCATCGGCATTTGGCTGCTGGCGGATTCGCTCAGCAACGATGGATTGAATCCCCTCGAGATTGCCATGCTGGCGGTGTTTGCGCCGCTCTTCTATCAGCTCTGCGTTGGCTTCTGGACCGCGTTTATCGGCCTCTACGTTTCCAGCCGCCGGACGGCGGATCCTCTCAATCTCGCCCGTTCCCTGACCATCGAGGAAAGGGCCGCCAAACTCACCGCCGGCACCGCCATCATTATGCCGGTGTACAATGAGGATGTGAGCCGGGTCTTCGAAGGCTTGCGCGTCATCTACGAATCCCTCGCCGCCAAAGGCCACCTTGAGCATTTCGATTTTTTCGTCCTCAGCGATTCCGACAACCCCAACAAGTGGGTGGAGGAGGAACTCGCATGGCTGGAGCTTTGCCGGCAGTTGAACGCGTTTGGCCGCATCTTCTACCGGAAGCGCCGCAAGCCCATCAATCGGAAGAGCGGCAACGTCTCCGATTTTTGCCGCCGCTGGGGCCGGCGCTACCGTTACATGGTGGTGCTGGATGCCGACAGCATCATGGGCGGCACTTTGCTCGCGGATATGGTGCGCCTGATGGAAAAACATCCGGCCATCGGCATGATCCAAACCTCCCCCCGCGTCTTCGGCGCCGAAACGCTCTTTGGACGCGTCATGCAGTTCGCTCACGCCGTCTATGGCGAACCATTCATGGCAGGTCTCAATTACCTTGCCATGGGCAACGCCACCTTCTGGGGACACAATGCCATCATCCGGCTCGCACCGTTCATCGAAGACTGCGCCCTCCCGGAATTGCCGGGCCGCGAACCATTCGGTGGGCATATCCTTAGTCACGACTTTGTGGAGGCTGCGCTGATGCAAAAAGCAGGTTACCAGGTGTGGTTGCTGCCGGTTTCGGAGGACAGTTACGAAGAAGGTCCGCCCACGCTGCTGGATACGCTGAAACGCGACCGCCGCTGGTGTCAGGGGAACATGCAGCACATCAAGCTCCTGTTCGCCAAAGGCTGGAGCCCGCTCGCCCGGCTGAATTTCATGCACGGCATCCTCAGTTATCTCGCGTCTCCGCTGTGGCTGCTGTTTCTCGTCCTCGCCACCATCCTCGCGGGTATGCCCGGAGAGGTCTCGCTCGACTTCCGTGAAGGCGATTATGCCGGCATCGTCCTGCTCGCCATCACCATCGGACTGCTCTTCGTCCCCAAGTTTCTCATCCTTTTTCGTCAGCTCCGCCGCCCGGATGTTGCAAGGCAGTTTCATTCGCGTCGCGCGCTGACCTGGTCCGTCGCTCTCGATACGGTGTTCTTCACCATCATGGCACCGATCCTCATGCTCTTTCACAGCAAGTTTGTTTTCTACACCCTGCTCGGAAGAGGCGTGCGCTGGGCGGAACAGCGGCGGAAATCAGATGGCTCCGTGGACTGGCAGGAAAGCATTATGAACCTCTCCGGCATCACCGTGTTCGCACTGTTATGGGCGGTGGCGGCTTGGTGGCAATCCCCCGTCTTTCTCCGCTGGATCAGTCCCGTGCTCACCGGAATCGCCCTGGCCATTCCCTTCAGCATCGTCACCGCCGGCCGGCGGAGCGGAAAAAGCAAAGGCCTCTTCTCAACCTTTGAAGAACTCGATCCGCCAAAGGTTCTCAGCGATCTCACCTATCGCCTTGAGCAGGCGCACGAGCGCTCGATTCCCCTTCCCGCCCTGGCTAAGAACTACGGCCTGCTCCAGGCGGCGCTCGATCCCTACGTGAACGCTCTCCACGTCAGTCTCCTGCGCCACCGCCAGCGCACTACCCCCGAAAGCCGGGACTACCTCGACCAAATCCGCAAACGCATCGTCAAAGAAGGCCCCGACGCCCTCACCAAACGCGAACTCAGCGCCCTCATGTATGACCCTGACATGATGCTCCGTCTGCACTACGACCTCTGGTCCGGCACCGGCGAAGGTCTCGCGCAATGGTGGGACGATGCCATTAAGCAGTATAACATCCTAACACGCGAGCCGGTGACAGCGCTTTACCGGTAGCGCTTATCCGAAATGCGTCATTAAGGCTTCCAATCTCTTCGCGGACACCGGCACAGCCGTGCCGAGTTCCTGCGCAAAGATGGAAACGCGGTATTCTTCAAGGAGCCAGCGGAAGGCCTCATGATTTTCCGGCGGCAACGACTTCTCCCACCCGGCAAAGGGCAGCAGGAGTCGGGCCTTTTCGGCGTCCTTTGCCTGGTGAATGACGGCGCGCTCCGCGCGGACGAGGATGGCTTTGAGGTAACGCGGCAGGTGCGAAAGACGGTCGTGGGGCGTGCGCGCAAGAAAGTCCGGCGGCACGAGGCGGGCGGCGTCCTGATCCATGCCGGCATAGCGTTTGGCGGACGTCAGGATTTTGTCCTTCAGTTCAAGAATCTCCTTTGTGAGCTTCCGCACTTTCTCCATGACGATCGGAAAATCACGGCGGGCGGACTCGAGCATTTGTTGAAACCGGGCGGCGGACAGCGGATGCAGGGGCTCCAGGCGCAGCGTGTGATCGAGAATGTGTGAGAACGCGGATTCCTGAAGAGACTCGTTGGTTAGGGAAGAACTCTTGCTGAGTTTTGCGCCTGCGGCGGACAGAGCATCCTGAAGGGTGAGTGGTTTCTTTGCGGAGCCTGGAAGAGTCAGACTGCGGAGTTCCTTGCGAAGCCACGCGAGATCTTTGGCAAGGACAAGTTCAGCGAGACACCGGATGCCGCGGGGCGTGGCGGCATTGGCCGCCTCCGGCTTCCTGAAAAGACGCACGTCCACTTCCCCATCGCGCACGGCGAGACCGGGGTAAGCGAAGACCGGATTGCCGCCCACCTCCTCGACGCGGATGGATTCCGGCAGATCGCCAAAGCTCCACGAGGTCACGGCAGGCTGTTCCCACTTCCCGGCGGTATGGTCCCATGCGCGGCTGCGCACGTCGCGTTTGCCGGCCTCGGCCCGAATGGCCGTTAGATCGCGGGTTTTGGCAATGACTTGATTCTGGTGATCGAGCACTTCCACGCGGGGCCGCAGGTGTGGCGGAAGGCTGCCGGGCGGCCAGTCGGAGGCGGTGACTCTAACGGAAAACCGACTGCTGATGAAAGCCGCCAGTTCCTCCAAAAACTCACCGCGCTCCGGGCTGAAGCGGGAAGCAATCTCTTTGATCTTCGGCTCGATGGGCTGGAGATCGCGCCGCAGGTTCTTCGGCAAAGCCCGCAACAATACGCCCGCCTGTTCCTCCCGCAGGCCCGGCACCATCCATTGCAGTTGCCCGCTGGTGAGCACTGCCGCGACAGTCAGCGGCACCTGCACGGTAACACCATCGTCCTCCGTGCCAGGGCTGTAGTTGTAGTTCACTGGCAGAATGGTTTGACCAAGCGCTACCTTGTCAGGGAAGAGCGCCAGTTCCTCCGGCGCTGTCGAGGCACCGGCCAGATCTGACTCCACGGCACGGAGAAAATCCGGCTCTTTGGTGATGCGGGCGCGAACGATCCGGTTGAGGTCGTGCACGGAACTGATGTTCTCCAGCCGCTGCCGGTAGAATTCGAAAAGCGCGTCCTCCACCGCCCAGATGCGATTGCTTCGTGCTTTTGAAAGCGCGGCTTTTAGCCGGTCGCACAGCCGCCGGTTTTCGCCAACAAACCGATAGGTTACCGGGCTCTCCGGCTCCAGCAGAGCGCTGCGGATGAATATCTCCGTGGCCGCCGCCGCATTCACTTTGCCGTAGTCCATCTGCCCGCGCCGGATTTCAAGGCCATGCACCAGCACGCGTTCTGTTACCACTACGCGACCGCTCTTCTCCTCCCACCGCGGCTCACTGAAACGATGCTCACAAAGATGAGGAGCGATCCGCTCAATCCACTGCGGATCGATGCGCGCCACCGTGCGTGCGAAGAGCTGCGAGGTCTGCACAATTTCGCCCGCCACGATCCACTGCGGCTGACGCGTCTTTTCGCCCTCCTTCTTTGGCTCGCCCTGACGTTTCGCGTTTCGCTCATAAAGATACGAGCCGGGAAATATCGTGACCACCCGGTTGCCCGCCGCTTTATAAATGTTCCGCTCCTCTTTCACTGCGATGTGGCCCACCAATCCTGACAAAATGCTGCGGTGAATGCCATCCTCATTGATTTGCCGCGAAAGCGCCGGTATCCTGACATCCTCTTCATCCGACATCGCATCACAGAGCTGGCGGTGGATATCCCGCCACTCCAGCATGCGGGTAAATGAAAGATAATTGGCGCGGCAGAACTTCCGCAGCGCATTGCGGCTTCCTTTGCCTTCGTTGTCCGGCATCGCCTGCCAAATGCGCAGGAGCGAAAGAAAATCCGAGTGCGGCACGCCGAACGCCCGGTGCGCGGCGGCTGCCTTCTCTTTCTCCGCCTCAGGACGCTCGCGGGGATCCGGTATGCTGAGCCCCGCAGCGATGACCAATACTTCTGGCAACACGTTGTCCTCCCGGGCTTCCAGCAGCATGCGGCCCAGCGAGGGGTCCACCGGCAGACGCGCCAATTCACGGCCCAAACCTGTTAGCTTTTCCGTGTCATCCAGCGCTCCCAGTTCATGCAGCAGCGCATAACCGCCGCGAATGGCTGCCGTCTGCGGCGGATTGAGAAAAGGGAACGACTCGATGTCGCCCAACCGGAATGCTTTCATGCGCAGGATGACCTCCGCCAGATTTGCGCGCTGGATCTCCGGCTGCGTAAACTGCGGGCGCTTTTCAAATTCCTCTTCGCTGTAAAGCCGCACACACACGCCCGCCTGCACACGCCCGGCACGTCCCGCCCGCTGATTGGCGCTGCTTTGCGAAATGGCCTCCACCGGCAAACGTTTCGTGCGCGTGCGCGCATTGTAACGGCTCATGCGCACCAATCCGGTGTCGATCACATAACCGATTCGTGGAATTGTCAGGGAAGTCTCCGCGATGTTCGTGGCGATCACGACCCTCCTCCGCGGCCCCGGCGCGAATACACGCTGCTGTTCCGCGCCCGCCAGGCGGCCGAAGAGCGGCAGCACCTCGTAGCCAGCCCCGAGGCTGCCCTCCAGCGCGTCCCGCGTGTCGCGGATGTCGCGCTCGGTGGGCATAAAGACAAGAACGTCGCCGCTGGAGGACTCGATGAGCACATCCTCGACCGCCCGCACTGCGGCATCTACAAATCCGATATCGTCTTCATGTTCCTCCGTGAAGGTCTCAAGGGGCGCATACCGAATCTCCACCGGGAACAAGCGCCCGGACACTTCAACAATGGGCGCTCCGCCGAACGCCGCAGAGAAAGCCGCAGTGTCGATCGTTGCCGAGGTGATGATCAATTTGAGATCCCGGCGCTTCTGCAGCAGGCCTTTGAGGTAACCGAGCAGGAAATCGATGTTCAGTGAGCGTTCGTGCGCCTCGTCGAGAATGATGACGGAATAACGCCGGAGCAGCGGATCGCTCTGGATTTCCGCCAGCAGGATACCGTCCGTCATGAACTTCAGCACCGTATCCCGCCCGGTATCATCATTGAAGCGCATCTTGCATCCCACCTCCCGCCCCCAGGTGACGCCCAGTTCCTCCGCCACCCGGCGGGAAATGCTCATCGCTGCCACCCGGCGCGGTTGCGTGCACCCGACCATCCCCCGCTCCGCGAATCCGGCCTCAAGGCACATCTTCGGCAATTGCGTTGTCTTTCCCGAACCCGTTTCACCCGCCACGACCACGACCTGATGCGTCCGCAGCGCCGCAAGGATATCCTCGCGCCGCTGAGACACCGGCAGGTCTGCTGGATAACGAATCGTCAGCATAAAAAGGGGCGGCGAGACTACGCCCGATGCGCCGCCTGTAAACCCATTGCTGACGGGAAGAAAACAGCCGAAACCCCCTCGCTTCCCGTTCATTGCCACTCCGCACTCAACCTCTGGCGCTCACCCGCATTGGCCCGGGATTTGCGGAATAAAAAGTCTTGACCATCGATACGTCAAAAGATAGGGACATCCCCACGCCCCCCATCTATTCCTAATTGAGAAGAAACTAACTGACTTATGGACCAATCATCCCCGTCAAAACGTCGTCGCAGGGCTATCATTCAACGATCGAAACTCGCTGCCTACGCGGCGGCGGGAACGGCGGCTACTTTCACGGGCACGCAGACGTCGGATGGGGCGATTACTTACACTCAGGTGGGAGTGCTGCTTCAGGACACCACGCTCGACGGAACCGTCGTTTCCCGGGACCTCCTCTTCGATACCTTCCACCTTTCGCTGGTGCATGGGGTGGGCACCGCGGGTGCAGCGACCGGTTACGCCATCGTCGATCCCGACCTTGGAGGAAATCCAACGGCGCTCTTCGCCGGTTTTTCCGCGTCGGGTTATCGTTATGTGACCAAGGTTCCTGCCGGTTCATTTATTTCCTCGCTGGCTTTCCCTCTCGCGGCGGGTGCCTTCGCCACCATGGCTTTTAACGGAGGGTACGGAAACGACAAATTCCTTGCCGCCGGTGAGGCGTTCATCGGAGTGAAGTTTGACACCAACCGCTTCGGCTGGATTCGTCTGAACATGTCCGGTGCTCCTCTGAATGCCTTCACCATTGTGGACTTCGCCTACGGCGGCCCGGGGGAAGCCCTCAGGGTCGGACAGATTCCGGAACCCGGATCACTGGGCCTCCTCGCCCTCGGTGCGGGTGGTCTGGCCTCATGGCGCCGCCGCCGTCAGACTGCGTGATGCAAATTCCGTCCGTCTCATTGATTTTCCTTTTGCACGAAGAGCCGCCTGTGTGACAGGCGGCTCTTTTTGGCCTCCAGGCTCCCCTTTATGGAACAAGCGAAGAAACCACGGGTTTTGCTCATCGGCTGGGACGCGGCGGATTGGGAGCACATCGAGCCAATGCTGGAACGGGGGGAGATGCCGGCGCTCCAGTCGCTGATTGAGGGAGGCGTTCACGGCAACATCGCCACCCTTCAGCCGGTCCTTTCGCCCATGCTCTGGAACTCTGTGGCCACCGGCAAACAGCCGTGGAAGCATGGCATCCATGGCTTCGTGGAACCCGATCCCCATTCGGGTGGTGCGCGGCCTTTCAGCAGCCATTCCCGAAAGGTCAAGGCGCTCTGGAACATCCTCACGCAGCAGGGTCTGCGGACCAATGTTATCAACTGGTGGGCCAGTCATCCGGCGGAACCGGTGAATGGTTGCATCGTTTCCAATCTCTTCGCCGGCACGAGGCTCGATCAGCACGGTACCTTGAAGGTGCCGGCAGGCGCGGTGCATCCGGCGGATCGTGCGGCTGCTCTGGCCGTCAATAAAGTGTTTCCGTCCGAACTCAGCGGCGAAGAGTTGCTTCCCTTTGTCCCGCACGGCGCTGAAATCGACCAGAATGAGGACAACCGTCTCAGCCAGCTGGCGAACACCATGGCGGAGATGCTAACCACGCATTCCGTTTCCACGGCGGTGATGGAAAACGAGCCGTGGGATTTCATGGCGGTGTATTTCACGGCCATCGATCACTTCAGCCACACCTTCATGCAGTATCATCCGCCGCGGCTGCCGTGGATACCGGAGCGTGACTTTGAATTGTATAAGGACGTCATCACCGGCGCCTACCGGTTCAGCGACATGACGCTTCACCGCATGCTGCAACTGGCGGGTCCGGACACCACCGTCATCCTTTGCTCGGATCACGGATTCCAGTCGCGGGAAATGCGCCCGCAGGCCATTCCCAACGAGCCCGCGGGCCCCGCCTTCTGGCATCGCCGCTTTGGCATCTTTGTGGCGAAGGGTCCGGGCATCAAAAAGGGAGAGCGCGTTCACGGCGCGAGCCTGCTCGATATCGCGCCAACCGTTCTGGCGCAGTTCGGATTGCCTGCCGGCAAGGACATGGACGGACGCGTCCTCGCTGAGATTTTCGAGACACCGCCTTCCACAGGCCTCATTCCGTCGTGGGATACCGAACCGGGTGAAAGCGGCATGTTAGGCGAGGAGAAGCTGCCGTCCGATCCCCAGGAAAGCGAGGAGCTTCTGCGCCAGTTCGTGGCGCTGGGATACATCGATGCCCCCGGTGAATCGCGGGAGGAGCAGTCGGAGATGGCGGACATCGAATCGAAATATAATCTGGCCCGCAATCTGAACTGGTGCTCCCGCCATGACGAAGCGCTGCCGGTTCTCATCGAACTCGTCAGGCGCAAGCCATGGGAGTCGCGCTTCATTGCTCAACTCGCACGGTGCTGTGTGGCCACGGGAAATACCCTGATGGCGCGGCGTATTCTGAAGGCTGCTTACGATCCGGAAACGAGCCTCGATCCTCTTTCCGGCATGATCCTTGCCGACCTGCTCGCCGCTGAAGGTGAACGGGAGGAAGTTTGTGCAGTTCTGCAACAATTGGAGCAGCGCGTTTGGCAGCCTGCGGCGCTTAATCAGATGGCGCGCCACTACCTTCGATTCCGCTGCTACGACGATGCGGAACGCGTCTTCCGGGCCGCCCTGCGTGTGCATCCTGACAATGCCGAGGCATGGGAGGGATTGAGCAGCGTTTATTGCCGCCGCGGGTCGAATCAGGAAACAGCCGAAGCCGCGCTGCGCGCCACCAGCCTTATTTACCGGCTTCCAAGGGCGCATCTGAATCTGGGGATCGCTCTCGCGCGCAGCGGCGATGGAGAGAACGCCGCTCTCGCTCTGCGCACAGCGGTGCGATTCGATCCGGATCTTTTCCCGGCCCACCGATGGCTGATGACCGTGTGCCGTTATTTCCTGCGCGATGAGGAAGCCGCCAGTCATCACCGCCGTGAGGCGCGCCGGATTCTTGAACTGAATCAATGGCGGAAACCCCGGCGCGGTGCCAACGCTTCCAAAGAATGGGACCTGCCTGCATTTCCCGATGAGGCCGAGCGCGCCCGCATCCTCAAGGAGAAGCGTCCGCCGCCGGAAAGTCCCGCGGCGCGTTCCGGCAAGTGTTTCACGCTGGTTTCCGGCCTTCCCCGCTCGGGCACTTCGCTCATGATGCAAATGCTCGAAGCCGGCGGTCTGATGCCTCAAACGGACGGCGAGCGTACCGCCGATGTGGACAATCCAAAAGGCTACTACGAATGGGAAGCCATCAAGAAAATCCAGCGCCAGCCGGAGATCATGAAGGAGCCCGGGCTGGAGAAGAAGGCCATCAAAGTCATCTCCATGCTTCTGCCGCATTTGCCCTATCAACACGAGTACCGCGTGCTCTTCATGCTGCGCCCCGTGGAGGAAGTGGCCGCGAGCCAGTCTGCGATGATCCGGCACCGTGCCACCGAAGGCGCCGATCTTCACCGCAATGAGCTGGAGTCTTCGCTCTGCGAGCATCGTGACCAGGTCCTCCAGTGGCTGCGAAACCATCCCCGCGCCCAGTGCCTTGAGATCGATTATCCCTCGCTCACCGCTGACCCCGCCGCGTTCGTGCCTCAAATTGCAGCCTTCCTTGGGCCCGAACTCCTTCCGCGTCCTGAGCGGATGCTGACCGCGGTCGATCCGTCGCTTTATCGCAACCGGTCCGGCGCGAAGACCTAATCCGGCGGAGGTTGCAATCCTCCGGCTTTGGTGCGTGGCTCCGATATCCATCCGCGCCTATGTCCGTTCCGCAGACCACCATCGCCATCGTCTATGATTACGATCAGACGCTTTCGCCAACCTACATGCAGGATGACGTGCTCTTTCCCGCTTATGGCATCAATGCGGCGGTTTTCTGGAAGAAGTGTCAGGCAATGGTGAAGAACCACGGCTGGGAGGCGGAACTCGCTTATCTGAAGACGCTGCTCGACTCCCTCGAAATGGACCGGCCCACCATCGCCGATCTTGAAAAGCTGGGCACGGGACTCACCTTTTACAAAGGGCTGCCGGAAATCTTCACCGAGCTGGACGGCATCCTGACACCGGCCCATCAGGCGCTCGGGATCCGGCTGGAGCACTATATTATCAGCAGCGGCATCAAGTCGCTCATCGATGGCAGCCGGCTGCGTCCTTATGTTAGAGAGGTCTTCGGCTGTGAATTCGCCACCGATGAAGAGGGGCGCATCACGTTTCCGAAACGGGTCATCTCTCACACGCAGAAGACTCAGTATCTCTTCCGCATTAACAAGGGTCTGCTCGATCTCAGTCAGGACGTGAACGATCACATGCCGGCGGATCTTCGTCCAATCCCGTTCCCTAACATGATCTACCTGGGCGATGGCCCCACGGACATCCCGTGCTTTACGATCATGCGACAGTACGGCGGTCAGTGCATCGCCGTCTATAACACTGACGACCGTTCACTGGCCAGCTTCCGGAAGTGTTATCAACTCGTGACTCACGCCAATCGCGTGAAGCACATCGCCCCGAGCGATTTCACGCGGGGCAGCCATCTGCGTCTCATCCTCGACGAGATGATTCTGGAGACCGCCGACCGCATCCTGCGCGCCCGCAATGATGAGATCGAAAGCGGACGCATCTCTGCGCCGGGACATGTGTGAGGTCAATTACTTCGCACGGACGCGGTAGAAGGAACGGTTAGGGGGTGGGGAGGGGTCGGTGGCGGCGATGGTGTTGTTAGGGGCGGCCACGGCGTAGGCGGCGTCGGTCCATGCGTTGAGATCCGATGAGCGCTGCAGAAGATAGCTGCGTCCGGCCACTCCGGTCAGGTGCAGCGTGCTGCCTGTTACACTGGTAAGCACTGGAACGGCTGGCGGTGCGTCTTCAATTCCCGGACTGGGCACCGTGCTCCCGCGCCAGCTCGATTGTGAAGCCCACGTGTCCCATGCCGCGGTGGCATCTTCGATGACGAGGGACTGGCCGCCGCCAGGGACGGTGTCACCATGCGTGGAGGGATACCAGGTTCCCTCGTAGCGAAAATCGAGGACCTCTTCGCCGGAGGCATCGACGATGCGGAGGCGCTCACCGCTGTTGTCGAGCGCGCCCGTGTAAACGCCGCCAACCGGCAGGCCTGCGCCATAGCGGGACTCGAAGGCGGTCTGATTTTTCACGAGCAGGAGGCGAGCGCCGGGATTCAGCGTGGCGGCGGCGAAGGTAAAGTCGATTCCATCGGTAAAGGTTGCGCCGGTAAGTGTCAGGGGACCTGCGCCGATGTTCTTCAGTTCGAGGTATTCGTATTCACCGGCGGCGAAGGCTCCGCCCGGGGCGGGATCGTACATGACTTCGGTGATGCGCAGGGATTGCTGCGCCGGAGTGGGATTGGCGGGAGTTGTCAGGATGGCGACGAGGCGGTCGTCGGTCGTAATGGCGGGATCTTTCGGGTCCCAAAGTTCGATGGTTTCCCCACGCGCGGAGATGGTGCCATTGTAGTTGCCCTGGACGAACAGGTTCTCGCCCCCGTGCGGGCTGGCGGTGCGGCTGCGGAAGGCGGCGGATTTTCCGGCCACGATCATTTTTCCAGAAGGAAGAATGACGGTGCCCGCGGTGAATTTGTGCTCGATGCCGCGCTTGAGTTCCCAGCCCGAGATGTCCACCGCCACGGTGTTAGGATTTACGATCTCCACGTATTCCTCGTTCTGATTTCCGCTGGCGGGATTGTAGTCAAGGTTTCCAAAGTTCACGGTGATGGCCGGATTTTGCGCCGGGGGGATTTGGATACCGGTGCCGAGGCTGTTGGCGGCGGAGTAGGTATTAAAGAGTTCGTTCCGGCGTGTGTTGAGCCACGTCTTGATCGCGGCCGGGCTGGCGCCTGCCTTGTGCGGCGCCACGGCGGCCCACCAGAAATCCGCGCGTCCCTGGAGATAACCACCGGGAGCAGGCTGCAAAATGGTATCCATGAGTGTGCGCAGCCGGCGCAGATACATGTCGCGCGTGGCAGGTTCGTTATAGAGCGCCTCCCAGAGGTAGCTCCACTGGTTGTTAGCGTTGGCCCCGGGCGATTTCCGCCTCGCAAAGTCGCCTTTGAACGGATGGCTGTAATACGTGTCGTCCAGTGAAATCCCGAACGTGCCATCCTTGTCCCACGGCAGGAGTCGCCATTCACGCGTATCGTTCGTGTCGCGGTACATGTAGAAGTTCTTCCGCGTGTCATCGCTGTCGCCGATGATGGCGCGGCAGGAAAGGTAATTGACCATGTTAGCCAAATCCAGGTTGTCGAACATGTAAGTCTTGCGCGCGGCGAGGAAGCCCGCGGGCGGGTTCGGCGCGGCGGGAGCAGGTCCGCTCGATGGATAATTATAACCATCCGCCGGTGAATGAATGCCGTTCACGACCTCCTGCAGGTCCGCATTGGTTTCCGTTAGGCGGGTGCGCTTTTGCACGCCGTTGGTGGAATCAAAGAACACGGGATTCAGATTCGAGCGCTGGTCCATTTTGTAGAGCGAGCCCTCTTCATCCAGGTTGTTGCGGCGAAGGTAACGTTCATCCACCTGCTCCACGAAATACGCGATGCCGCCGCGTCCGCTGCCGGAGTCGAGCGCGCCGTTCACGCGCATCATCACCGGAAACGAATGGCTGCCGTAATGTCCGCTGGTGCGATAGACTTCGTAAGCCAGCGCAGGCCGGATGAGCGTTGCGTCCGCGCTGTCTCCACCGATGCCGCTGGAAAGCGAAGTGCCATTCAGGTTTGCCTCCTCCACGCGGCCCACCGTGTCATCGATGCGGCAGTGGAAACCTGAATTGAAGTCGAACTTCTTGGAACCCGTGGACGTCGCACCGCCGCGCAGGCGCACGAAAACATTGTCATAAAATTCCCCCTGGTAGAAAACCGAGCCGAAGGTGCCGCCGCGCGTCGCCGCCGCGCCCGTATTCTGCGCGAACCAGTACCATACCGGCAGCGCGGTCGTGAAACCGGTGGCAGCAATCACGGTCCCCAGATATTCCGGCGACTTGTCCCCTGGTTTGAAGACCGGCCAGCGCGAGGAGTTCGTTCCAGCGTCCACGGCGGTGAAATACCAGCGCACCATGTTACCCGCGGCGTAACTGGCTTTCGGGATCACGGCGGTATAAACCTCATCTCCGGCCACCGCGTCGCCGTTGGTGCCGCTGTCGTTCATCGCCAGTTGCTGCACCGCGGCGTAACTGGCGCGCCAATTCAGTGTAACGGTGCTAACAGGAAAAAACACCGGCTGTACGCGGCAGGTAATTTTCAAATCATCCGCGGCAGTCGGAGCAGCCGGCGAAACCGTCGCGAGGGAAATGGACGGTCCGGGAGTGGAGGAGCCGGTGCCGTTGATGCCGCCGGGTGTTGGAGCAGCGAGGTAAACGGGCGTGGTGGAATAGGCTCCCGCATTTGTTAGTTCCAACTGAGCCAGTTGCAGGAAATCCGGATTCGACGCGCTGAGATTGAGTCCCTGAATCGCCAGCACGTTATTGCCGGTGCGCAGCGCGTTGAGGGCGCTGTTCAAGTTGAACGACTCAAACACCACGGCCTCCGCGTTGGTGCTGCGATCCGTCGCAGCGGCGTTCCATGTTAGGGATTGAGGCACATTGCCGCCCGCCACAGGCACGCCGTTGAGCCAGGCCTGGAAACCGTCATCATACTTCATCTTCAGCGTGAGCCCTCCGATCGCCGATGCATCAGCGACATTGAAGGGCAGCCGGAAGTACGCCGAGGCATTGTTGTTCAGCATCTGTGTTTGGAGATTCGTGCTGATGAGCCCGTTGAAATCATTCACCGCCGCCGGAGGTGTGTTATTTTTGGCGTACTGGTATCGCTGCGAAATCTCCGCGGGCGTCAGCACGCGTGAATAGACCGCCACTTCATCGACATCGCCTGCGAACAGGAAATTCGCGGCGGCTTCGTTCTGACCGGCGCCGATCCGCATGCCGCGCGCGGTATTGATGTTGAATGTGGCCGAGGCCCCCGTTCCCGCCTGAGTGCCGTTTACGAAGAACCGCTTCACCGCACCATCGTAAGTGCCGACGAGGTGCACCCAGGTATTCAGTGTAACCGCCGGGCCGGTAATAGGATCCCACGCGCCCGAGCCGCCGGAGCCCGTCCAGAACTGCCACGTGTTGTTGCTCGCCGCGTAAAAGATGTATCCGTAGGTTTGGGCTCCATCGTCATTCCGGTTAGAAACGGCTGCACGGAAAGTCCCCGCGCCGCCGGTGGCTTTCGCCCAGCATTCCACGGTGAAGACAGGCGGATTTAGCGCCGCGCTGTAGGGCGTCTGGACATATCCCGCGGCATTGGCGCGCATGGCACGATTGTCCGCGGGCATGCCTGCCTCCGAGGGCGGGCGCGGGCCATCGACGCCGAGAATGGGCGAGCCGGTATAGGTCCCATTGGCCGCAGCTCCGGCCGTGCCCTGATTGACGGCCACGGTGCCCGCAGCACCCGCCTCCTCCAGCCGGAAGTATCCGGCGGGGCCGTCCTGGAGATTGCCGGGCACAATCGTGCCGTATTCATTCGCGCCGCTTTCAAAGCCGATGCCATTGGTGGCATTGGTCCATGCGGCGTCTGAAAACTCCGGTGCCGTCCACGACGTTGCGAGCGAGCCATCCGTCGGTACCAGCACCTTCCCTGCGGCTCCCTGTTGCAGCGCGACAGTCCCCGTCGTCTGCGCCGCGGGGCCATAACTAATATCGGGCCGCTGGACGGGAAACTCCGGCGCAAACTCCGTGGCCTTCGATGAATCCGGCTTCACCAGCGCGAGGTAGTCACCGTCGCCGTTGAGTTTGAAATTCGTGTGCAGCGGGCTGCCCGGATTGCGGCGGTCTTTGTTCGATGCCCACACGAGCAGATAGCCCCGCGCCGGAACGCTCACCCCCGCGGGAAAGCTCCATTTGGCAAGATCGGTGGCGTCATCCGTGAGCGCCCACCCATCCATGCTCGCCGCCGCAGCGGATGGATTGTAGAGTTCGATCCAGTCTTCAAACGAACCGTTCTCATCCGCCACCGTGCGCGAATTGCTGGCCATGAATTCCGAAATGATGACCTGCGCCCGGACCGGGACGGCGGTACAAGCGGCGAGAAGAAGAGGGTGCAGCAACTTTTTCATAAAGGAGGGGAAAGGGGGAGAAGCGGATTCCAAGCCATGATCACTACGGGACACAACTGATTTTGCGCCACTACTTACCCCGCCAGTGCTGATGGTTTTACGTTTGATGG
This sequence comes from Verrucomicrobiales bacterium, assembly GCA_035550135.1. Lineage (GTDB taxonomy): Bacteria > Verrucomicrobiota > Verrucomicrobiia > Verrucomicrobiales > V1-33 > V1-33. The sequence goes on along the minus strand of DASZQB010000075.1, from coordinate 477 downwards.
GCTGTCGCGAATCGTGAATCGTGAATCGTGAATCGTGAATCGTGGATCGTGGATCGTTGAATCGTGAATCGTTGAATCGACTGGTTCGGAGGAGGGGCGGATTCGGAGGGAGTAAGAATGGGAGTACGAATGGGAGTAAGAGTATGAGTATGAGTATGAGTAAGAGTAAGAGTAAGATTCAGCAGCGGTAGGGCATGATGGATTTGAGGGGGCGCGGGGTGGGAGGATCGTGCGGGATGGTGAGCCACGGGGGGATGGGGTGGAGGATTTTTTCCCGCCACTCGGGCATGGGGTCGGGGTTGTAGTGGCGGAGGCGGTTGAATTCTTCGGCGGACATGGGGGGCGGGGGCGCGGATGAAGGAGGAGGGGATGATGGGGAATGGGCGGGGGCGGGATTTGGAGGTAATGGGGAATCGTGAATCGTTGAATCGTGAATGGGGGAATCGGCGGGTTGGGAGGAGGAGGGCGATGAGGCTG
>DASZQB010000074.1:0-14619 GCA_035550135.1 Verrucomicrobiales bacterium | reverse complement strand
TCCCGTTTCGTTGACTTCTCCAAGCAAAGTGCCCTGCCGGTGACGGGCGCGGCGACCGCGCCCCTTCGAAGGTTTGGTTTTATTCTTCATACGAGGCGGCCAGCATACCACGACCACCTCTTTTGATACCCATCACTCTACTTTACCGTTGTTGCACGGTGACGACGTTAGGACAGTCCGTATGCGTTTTTCCCAGACGGTGAGAAATAGAGGCTAACGAGGCGTCGGCGCTCCTTCGCGGCTTGACGCCTCGCTACACGCTGCGACCCGCAACGGGTCAACAAGTCAACGAAGCTGGTGACCCCTCACGCGTGTCATGTCCAGAAGCGGAGATCCTGTTCATCGGCAGGAGGACCCTGATGCGGCTTGGAATGGCATGTCGTCCAGTTATCCGAATTCCTGCGTGGTTAGGTTTCCGCCTGCACCAATTGAATGGTCTGACCTTCTCCGGCGGCGCGAAGGAATTCGCGTGCCGTGAGGCCGAAATCTCCTGTGGCTCCATTGAAGAGGGTGCGCACGGCCTGCCATTCCGCGGGATTCAGATCAGCTCTCTTCAGCACGCTGTGGAGCAGCCGGGCGGCTTCCCGTCCCTTAGCGGTGTGCCAAAGGAGGTTGGCCGCGTCCGCGAGGTTTGCCAGATCGTTCGCGCAGGTAGCGGCCATGGGCTCAGGGATGCATGCCGCTTCGCCCTCCACCGTCACCAGATAAATTTCCTCCGCCCGCTCTCCGCGTTCCGTTTCGATTTTCCTGACATACGCGGGCCCCGGAAGATGATAGTGTGTGTGCGTGTCATCCGTCACATCCCTGCCGACGCACTCGCCGTCCCTGTAAGGACAGCGGTCGATCCACTTCAATACGTGACGGAATTTGGAAGGCGGTGCCGGTGTCATTCGAGGGTGGCGGTTGGAGGGTCGCGCTGCGGCGGGACAATTCATGCCCACATCCACGCTATGCAAGTTTTGCGGCTGTTGATCTTCTTCGCTCTGCGCAGTTTTCGTTCTCGCGCCGCGAGGCGAATGGTGTCAAATACGCCGGATGAAAATGTCTGTCGCGTGCTCGCTGATCCTTGCGGCGCTTGGATTGGGTGTGGGTGCGGGCTGGCTGATATGGGGACGACAGCCGGAACTGGAGACGAGTGTATCCGCGGCGCGGAGGTTGAAGTCCACGGCGGCTCTGTCTGTTAGCGGCACGACGGACGCAGCGGGAGGGCGCAGCGCGGGTCGGGCACCAATAAAGGCGTGGGCCAGGATGCGATCGATCACACGGCGGCGCTGGTTTCCGCGGAACTGGAACGAATGAAGTCGATGCCGGTACAGGAGTTTGCGGAGCGAATGGCGGAGGCGTGGCTGAGTCCCAAAGCGGACCCTGACATGCTCCTGCGCCGGGGGCTTTATCTCTCCGTATGTGATGTGGAACGGGGCATGGCGTTTTGGAAGGAGCAATCGCGCCGTCAGGGATTGCGGCTCGACGAGAACTACAAGCTGCAGGATCTTTTTCAGGCGCTGGGCCACCGGGACGGCAAACGTTTGATGGAATTGATGGTGCAGGCACTGCCGAAGGGGCCTTACAACGGGGCGGCGCACGGCTGGGCATCGGCGGCACCGCGGGAGGCGGTGGACTGGCTCAATACGCTCCCGGAAAGTGCGCCCGGCTACGATTCAGCACTGCAGGGGATCATGTGGGGTCTTGCGGAAAATTCGCCGGCCACTGCCCTCTATGCCTATGAGCGGCTCAGACCGCAGGATCAAAACTATCATACGGCGCTCAACATGACGCTTTCGACGGTGAGGAACTTTGGATTGAAGGGCCTGAACGAACTGGCAATGGGTGCGAAGGACCCGGCGCAGCGGCAGCTTTTGCTAACCAGCGTGCTGAATCATCCCTCCACGAACGAACCGCCCGCGGAATTTGTCAGGTGGATGGCGGGGCCGCTGGAGACCGCGCCCTATTTGCGCGCGAACTTCGACAAGATGGCGTCGCGCTGGGTGGCGGGCGCTCCGGATGAAGCGATGGCGTGGCTGCAGCAAAACGCGCAGCAGCCCGGGCAGGACACGGCGCTGTCGATCGTCGCGGCAAGTCTTGCGGGGAAAGGAAAAGGAGAGGCGCTCACGGCGTGGCTCGCGGAGAACCCTAACGCGCCGGGACAAACGGCGATTTTGAATGGCATGAAGGATAAGCCGAAGGGGCGATAGACCGGCGGGGTGACGCATAGTTGGGGCTGTTAGGTTCCAAGCCCCTCAGGTTCGCTGCGCTCACCCCGAACTATTCACAGGGCACTGCGCTGCGATGGGTGTTAGCCTTTTCCTCCCCTGCCCTGTTCGACCAATGACCCTTCATTTTTGGGAATTTGATCCGCCGGCACAAACCATGGTGCATGCTCCGCCCAATAAATATTCGCCTGGGGCCTCATGCCTGGATCTGAATCCAATGTTCCGCTGGGCACGACCCAGAACTGCCCGTTGCGGCTCATCTTGGGCACAGGTGAGCCGCAATTCCGGCAAAAGCAGCGGGGGAATCCGGGGTTTTCTTTCGTATCCACAAAGCGTTCGATGAGGTCTTCGCCCTGTGTCCACCTAACGGAATCTCCGGGAAACGCCAGGTTCGCGGCATGCACGGACCCGGTGGATTTCTGGCAGGAACGGCAGTGGCAATAGAGAAACTTAAGAGGAGTTCCGGTGACCTCGAAGGCTACCTTTCCGCATAAACAGGATCCCGTGAGTGGATTCATGGTATTTTGTCGAATGCTTATCGCCCGGCGACGCGGCCCTCAAGAGCGTTCGCTTCGCAACCGGCGCGCGAGTGTTATGAGGTGGAGTCATGCACAATCCCAGGCCTGAATCCGCATCCGACCCGAGATATGTTGCGCTTTCAGCGCTCTCATCGCCGGTGTGTGGGCGGGTTACCTGGGGTTGCGCCCGCTTTGTAGTCTTACCCCAGGCTGATATGTCCCTCGCTTTCAGCGCTGCCTGTCAGGTTCATACTAACTAGCCGCCGTTGCCGCGGAAGGGGTTTCCGGACTGCTGGTAGTTGGCCATTTGTTCCGGGGTGAGGATGGCGCTGAGGGCTTCCTGGCGGGCGGCCCAGCGGGCGTTCAGCATTTCTTTGGTGGTTTTTGAATTTCCGCCGGGCTCGGGGAGGTCCTCCATGGATTCCTTTGTCGCAATTTCTGTGAAGGCGGCGAAGGCCTGGTCCTTTTGCTCCGGGGAGAGGGTGGCCATGGACTGCAGTCTGGAGAGCTCGCGGTTTGCGATGGCTTCCACGGCGTTGGCTTTCTCTTCGGCGCGAAAGGTCTCGTATTCCTTTTGCTGGCCGGCGTTGAGCGCGGCGCGGATGGCGTCCTCCATTTTCCTCTTATCGTCCGAACTGGCTCTGATCACCTTTACGTCGTTGTCGATGATTTTCGTTTTGGCCTGCCCATAGGCGAGCGCTTTGGCGATTTCCGGTTCCTGTTCCGGTGAGAGGGAGAGGCGCTTTCGCAGAGCGGCGACCTTTTCCTTCACTTGCCCGCGGATCCGGGCTTCATAGTCCTCGGAGCCGCCCTGAATCGCCATTGAGGCGGAGGTGCCGGGGTTTTTCGGGGAAGTGGAATCGGGTGGGCCCTGACGTTGGGAGGGAACGTTATGCGTGAGGCCGCTTTCCTCCACGGCGGCGGGGACGGGTGTCTTTTTCAAGGCGGAGACGAGCGGCCTTTGCTGCAGGGACTGGACTTCTCCCTCCAGAGCGGCAATCCGCTGCTGCTGATAAACAATGGGCGCGGTGGCTGCGATGACGAGGACGGCGGCAGCGATGGCGACTTTCGTTTTGGTGGTCATGACGACAGTGGTTAGGACAGGGGAGGCGGGGACCTGCGTGGCGGAGATGATTTTCAGGACGGTGGCAGCGGGCAGATCGCGGGGGACGGTGCCTGCGAGTACGGCGGAGAGGACGCCGGCAGTGCTGGTGATGCCGCGACGGACGAGGATGCGGCGCAGGCGTTCCAGCGCGCGGTGCATGCGCTTTTGTGCGGCGTCATCGCTCAATCCGAAATTTTGGCCGATGCTGCGCCAGTCCTGCTGCTGCCAGAAGCGCATGAGGAGAAGCTGGCTGTCCTGTGCCGGGAGCTTGCTGAGCGCGCCATCGATTTCCGGGGTGAGTTCGCGCCGGAGGTCCCCGGCGTCCGGCGCAGGGAGTTCCGGCGTGTGCATAATGAGCTGACGTTGCGAAGTCTCCTCCCGGCGCCGCCGGCGGGCCTCAAGGCGCAGAGCATTCAGGGTGGTGCCCGTGGCCACGGCGTGCAGCCATGCACCGAGCGCGCGGGCGTCTTTCACCTTTTCGGGCGCAGCGGCAAGACGGGAAAAAACGGTCTGCGTGACATCCTCCGCCAGCGTTTCCTGACCGCGGGCGACGCGCAGGGCCGTGGCGTAAACCATACCGGTCCATCCCGCCACGAGTTCCCGGAACGCGGCGCCGCAACGGGTGGCGGCGTAGGTGCGCAGGAGTTCGCGGGAACGTTCGGGAGAGATCATGCTTCGCTTTCCCTATAGTTGCCGCGCGGCGGACGTTCCGACAGAAAAGTTTGCGGAGCAGAGCAGTTCCACTCATTCCGGAGGTCCGCCCGTTGCTCGAAGCTCTCGACGGCCTGTCACTTCCGCTTCAGTGCTTCCCTCCGCACGAAAGCTCTGCAATTGGCGGGCGAAACCCAAGGGGAGCCGTTGTGAAACGAATACCAAGGCCGCCGCCATAATCCGCAGCCCTGGAATGATACATCAATCGCCGCAACTCACTTCGGCTTCTTCTTCGTCTCTTTCTTGTCCTCCGGCTTGGCTGGCGTTTCCTTTTTGTCCTCTGCCTTCGGCTCCGGCGCGGGCGGAGGAGTTACTTTGGGAGCTTCCTTCGGAGCCTCTTTCCCTGGAAGAGTCACTTCGATGGGAGGTGTGGTCGCTTCAATCTTCGCGCCCGGCTTCGGCGGGATGGCAGGCATGGGCGTCACCTTCGGAGTGGAAGCCGCGGCCGCACCGGGTGTCGCCGGAGTGGAACCATCCGCCGCCGGAGGGGTCGCCGGCTTGTCTTTCATGAAGTCGCTGCGCTTCTTCATGATCGGCTCCAGCGTGCCCTTCGGAACCACAAAAATACGCGTCTGCAGCGCCTGCTCCGCCGCCAGTTTTTCCTTCTTTGTTTTGAGCGTTTCCTGGAAGGTCGTTTCATTGGCTTTCTTGCCATCCTCCCAGGTCTTCATCGCGGTTTCGTGCGCCTTTTTGGCCTCTTCGTATTTCTTCTTATCCTCCTCTTTCGCATCCGCGGCCGGTGCCGCAGGCGGAGTTGGTGCCGGGGTTGCATAGGGAGGCGCGGTTTCATCCAGCTTCCCTTCCACCGTAAAACTAACATAGTGGCTCTCCGGCGGCGTCGAAGTGTCCGTACCCGTGGCGGGCGGAGGCGGCGGAACTTTGGCTCCCACTTTCACCGTATAGGTCAACCCGTCGAACGTCTCGATCACCGCGGTATGCGTCGGCTTATCGAGCGCCGCCTTGTCCTTTTCCGCTGCGGGAAGAATGTCATCGAAGCTGATATAGCTGAATACACTTCCCTGCCCGGAGGCTTTCCCGGCGTCAAACTCCTCACCCGGCTTCGGCGCATCCAGTTTCAAATCGCCGCCCTCTTTTTCACGGAAGATCTTCCACGACTCCTCAGGCGTCGGCCCCGTAACGGTGATCGACTTGTGCTTCTCCACCTTGAAGAATTTCTCCTTGTCCAGCCACAGTTTTGGATCGCCATCCAGTTTGGAGAAACCGGTCGCCGCCTTGTAAACGGCATTGTCTCCTCCTACCTTGATCCATTGCGGGCTCGGCTCCGGGCCGCTCATGCTGAACATCCCGTCAGGCTTCTTTTCCTGGGTGCGTCCAACCACCAGACTGCCGATTTCCTTTCCGGAAGCGTCCTTGAAGCTAACCGTCTTTCCGGTCTCCTCCGGTTTGACACCCTCACCGGCAGGGGCAAGCCCGAGGCGCGGATAATGACCCGGGCCAATCTTCTCCTGAACCTCCTGCACTTTCAGGGCGAATGCATTGTCCGTCAGAGTGTTCACATCCTTGACTGCGGCGGGAAAATTATCCCGTGCAGGAACCAGCCACTTTCCATCCTTCAGAGTGAGGTCCACGGACTTCTTGCCGTCGTTGATGCTGATGGTATTGACGCTGTCCAGGGAGACGTTCTTCAGAAGAAAATCACCAACGATGGCTGAGGGCTTGGTGTAATTTTTCCCGTCGCTGGACATTTTGATCGCCACGGCCGTGACCGAAGCCACGAGGACGCCGCCAAGTATAATAACCGTTTTAGTCTTCATGTTAGGGGGTTACTGAGCTGCGGTTTTGAATTTGCGAACAACGAATACCGCAATGCCCGCCAGCGCGATGAGGATCGGAGGCAGGAAGACGTTCTTCCACTTGATGTTGAAGATGACGCCATCGTATTCCTTTTTCGCGTCTTTTTGCGCCTGGTAGATTTGCTTGTTAAGCTTCTGAACCTTTGCCTGAAGATCCTTCCGGGCCTGAATGCTTGCCGCCATGCGGTCCTTGCGGTCCGTAATGGTCCTGATCTCCTCCTGGGCCTTCTGGACATCCGTCTGCCAGGTTTCCACGTCCTTTTGGATGCGCTGGTTCGAATCCTGAATGATCTTCTTGAGAGCCGAGAACGGACGCGTCGCAGCGCCGCGACCGCGCACTTCCAAAAGATCGCGGTCGCCGGCCGCCTGATCCACCATGCCCATCGCCAGAGCGAAGTTGTGTGAATTCTGGTTGGGACCGAGGTCAGCGATCATGTCCGAGTCTCCCACGAGATAGACAATGCCCTCACGCTCACCCTCCTTCAACGGAGCGGCACCACCAGCCGCCGGAGTGGCCGTCGCTCCTCCCGGAGGCGGAAGGAGCGGCGCCTCGCCGCCGGGTGCGGCGGATGGAGCAGGCGTCACCGGAAGCGGGGACGGCGTGCCCGGGGCAGGTGTCCCCGGCGTGGCGGGAGCAGGAGTGCCTGGCGTCGCGGGTGCCGGAGTGGCGGGCGTCGATGAAGCCGGGGTTTTAGAATCCGCGGGTGCCGGAGGAATGCTGATGGGCGGAGTCGTCGCGGTGATCGGCGTCCGGCGCGGCGGAATGGCTGACGGCGTTGAGGACGGGGCCGGAGCCGGCGGCGTGGTCGCTGGCTTGGCGGGATCAGCAGCGGGCGTCGCGGGAGGCGTTGCCGGCGGGACAGCCGCGGGAGGAGTGGTTGCCGGCGGCGTTGCTGGCGTGGCGGCCGGAGTCGCCGCGGGTGGAGGATTCGCAGGCGGAGGGGTTGCCGGCGGCGGCTGGGCTCCGGGCTGGGCCGCCGCACCAGGCTCGCCCTGCGCGCCCTGGTCACCAAAGTTCACCCCTGGAGGAAAGCCGCCTCCCGGACCGCGGGGTTTGTCCTCTTTCTTGGGAGGCGGGGGCTTGCCCTCAGGAAACGCGGTCTTGAATTTACCCTGCAACCGCAGCGCCAGCAGGCGTTGCTTGCCTTCCGGCTTGATCTTATAGGCCAGTTCCTGCGCGTGCTTGATCGCCTCAGGCCCCTGCGGATTGAGATCAGCGTATGTGTTAGCCACCATCGCATGCGCATCCGAAGTTTTCAGATACACCGTCTCCTTCAAACCCGATGCTGGAGACCCGCTGAAAGCGCCGGCATAGACCGCGAAGAACGAAGTAAGATCCTTGGTCAATTCATCATCCTTGTCGCCGATCGCCTCCGGGCCCATCGTCAAGATCACCGGGTTCACCAGATTCTGGCTCAGCGGCATGCCGTATGCCGGATCAGCAAGGATCTTCGTCGTATCGAACGAGTAGCCCCAAATCGGGATCAGACGGCTCAAAGTGGAGGAAACCTCCGGCGCCTCACGCGGCATCATCGGATTCTGCTGCTGACGCGACTGCGCGAGCGCCACATAGCTTTCCGCATCGAGGAAAGCCACGACGTGTCCGCCCTTCAGCAAATACTGATCGATGGCAAACTGCGCTTCCTCCGTGATGCCCGCCGGGTGAATCAGCACCACCACGTCCGTATCATCCTCAATGCTGGTGACACCCACTTCGATCTTCTTCACATCATACAGCGCCTTTAATTCCTTCACGAACGCCCACTCACCATTGCCGAACATTCCCTCCACCGGCAGCGCGCTCATGAGGGCAACCTTCTTCTTTTTGACGCGGCTCACTTCGCTGATCGCCTTCGCAAGATTCAGTTCGATGCGGTCATCCTCCTTGCGGTCGTTGGAAAGCACGTCGGGCACCCAGTCGATATTGGCGTTCTTCTCCAAACAATTGATCGCCAATCCAAAGTAAAACATTCCCTGACGGGGTTCGATACCGGCGGCATGAGCTGCTTCCTGCGCATCCGTCGCAGGCTCGGTCTCGAGTTTTTCGATGGTGATCATCTCCGGATTCACTTCCCGGAAACGCGCCAGCCACGAGTCGGTTTGCTCCACGTAGGGACGCAACTGCGCGGGCATGATATCCTTCGGTGACACATAAAACTTGATCGTCACCGGTGCTTCCACGCGGCTGAGAATATTCTTTGTGCCCTGTGTTAGGGTGTGAACCTTGTTTTCCGTCAGGTCGAAGCGCGCGGTGCTCATTCCCGCAAACACATTGACGGCAACGACAATGGCCAGGACGAGAAGCGCGCCCACGCCGGTGAGGAGCCAGTTGGGACCCTTGCGAACACTGGCAGCCGGAACCGCAGAGTCGGAGGCAGTAGAGGATTTGCTCATAACTTGAAAAGGGGGTGGGGATTAAGAGCGCTTGGAACGGATGAACACACTCGTCAGGAACAGACAGAACCCCGCGAGCGTGATGAGATAAACCAGTGACTGAATCCGCATGTTGCCGCGGGCCAGTTCTCCAAGATGCCAGGTAAAGCTCATGGAGTTGCAGATGTCCGCCAGCGTGTTCATGTGCGCGCCGCGGAGGAAATCGATGATCGGCGCAAACCCGATCAGGACGAGGATCAGGCAAAGCGTCACTGAAATAAGCAGGCACGTGATCGGATTCCGCGTCACCGCCGAGAACGCACAGGTCAGCGCGATGGACGCAAGACCCACCAGATAGCTGCCGATGTACCCGCTCCAAATGGTGGCGCCATCAGGCTGCCCCAGCGAATAAACCGTAAACACAATGCCGACCGTGAAAAGCAGCGCCACAGCGAGCGTCACCGCCGCCGCGAGGAACTTGCCGGCGATCGCATTCCACGGGGAGATGGGCATCGTCAGCAGCAGTTCCGTAGTTCCCGTCCGGTTTTCCTCAGACCAAAGCCTCATGCCGATGGCAGGCCCGAAAATAATGTAAATCCATCCGTGGAAGGAAAAGAAGGAACTCAGTGAGGCATCACCCTGTTCGATGAAACCGCCAAAGTAAAAGGTAAGGCCAAGGCTCAGCAGCGTGAAAATGAAGATCAGCACGTAGGCCAGCGGCGTGGTGAAATAGGCGATCAACTCGCGCTTAAAGACGATCCAGACGTTTCGCATGGGATTGGAAATAGGGTGCGGGTTGAACAAGATCAGGCCTGAGTCTGAGAGGTGAGTTCGCGGAACATGTCATCAAGCCGGCCCTGGTCCTCGTGGAGTTCCAGCAGTTGCAGGCCCTTGCTTTGACACAGACCATAGATTTCCGCGGAAAGCGCGCCATTCGACGCCTTGTTGCGGGGCCGGATGACGCCGGTGAAACCATTGGCCGCCGCTTCCCCATCCACATTTCCGGCATTGCGCAGATTGGAGAGTTCCTGACGGATGTCACTGCCGGAGGGACCTTCGATCTTCACATGCACACTGCCCGCGCGCGTTGCCCGGCGTCGCAGTTCGATCGGCGTGCCGTCGGCAACGATCCTGCCCTGGTCAATGATGATCGCGCGGGAGCAGCAGGCCTCCACCTCCTCGAGAATGTGCGTGGAGAAAATGATCGCCTTCGTCTTGCCCATCTCTTTGATCAGATTCCGCACCACGTCTTTCTGGTTCGGGTCGAGACCATCCGTCGGCTCGTCAAGAATCAGCACTTCCGGATCGTGAATGATCGCCTGGGCGAGACACGTCCGGTGACGGTAGCCCTTGGAAAGCGTATCGATCGCCTGATGCCTCACTTTATGCAGGAAGCACGTGTCGATCGCCTTGCTCACCGCATCCTTTTTTGCGGAGCCGTTCATACCCCGCAATTCGGCGGCAAAATTCAGAAAACTCGTCACCGTCATGTCCTGATACAGCGGCGCGCTCTCGGGAAGATACCCGATCTTTCGCTTCGCTGCGTTCGGTGAATCGAGCATATCCTCGCCCCCGACAGTGACAGAACCGGCGGACGGCGGCAGGTAACCGGTGATCATCCGCATGGTGGTGGATTTTCCGGCGCCATTGGGGCCGAGGAATCCGAGGACTTCACCCTTCTGGACACTCAGGGACAAATTGTCCACAGCGACCTTGGGTCCGAAGTGTTTGGACAGGTTTTTGATTTCAATCATACAATCGGGAGGGAGGGGTTGCGGAGCAACAAAAGACAGCGGCGGGGTACGGAACGGCCTGCGCTCCCCCGGTCGCCGCTCGGGAGAGCGGCACCGTGAACATTGTTTGTCTGACTGTTCAACGAAATTTTGCCGGTCAATTCTTTGCGGCACAAAAAAACCGGCTCGAACCATGTCCGGGCCGGTTTTTTATGGAATTTCAATAACGCGGCTTAATCAGCGAAGATCGGGCGTGAATCGGTCAGATGGAATACCCTCTCGGTCCACAGAATATCCTTCGGCCACTCCGGAGCCGGGCCATCATTAATCCGGGGAATGTTTCGTCCGATCGTCGCATCCTCCGGCTGACTCGTGGAAATATTGATCGGCGTCCCTGTCGGCACCAGCGCAAAGAACTTCGGTGCGACATTCCATGGCAGACGCACACAGCCGTGAGTGGCGTTGTAAGGTTGAATCCAGCCGCCATGGAATCCGTAGGCGCTCTTAAACTCCACCCAGAACGGCATGGGATATTTCCCATAACTCATCGAGCGCTTGTTGCGAATCTTTGTGTAAGCCGTGTAATTGCCCATCGGCGTCCCCGCACCCGGCTTTCCAAAACAGGCGGTGGTCACCAGAAGCGGGCGATTTCCCTCCATCACATAGACGGCACGGTTCGCCACGCTTCCCTTCACACGGACCGCAGAGGGATTCTTCGGACGATAGGCCGGCACATCAAAGGTGCGGCCATCCACCCCGGAACGGCCTGTGGTCTTCGGGGAGGTGCTGCAGCTCGAAAAGCCGCCGGCGACAACCGCGGCAAGCACCGCCGCGGCGAGTGGTTTGAACATTTTGGAGACGATCATTCGGCTTCCTAAACTAATTTAGCCGCCGCGCAAAGCGGGAATTGGGCATCATTTATGCAATGGGTCCTGCCCCCTCATGGCGCTGGAAGAAGGGGCCGCATCAAGGATTTGGAGGGCCGGAGGCCCCAACAGAAATTAGAAGCCGGTGGTGGAGCGACGTAGGAGCGAAACCACCGGTTAGGATTGGCACATAATTTTGCGCGCCGGAGGCGCGCCAGAACCGCCCGTCTGTGCCCGCAGCCCACCTCATTTCCCAAAACCTTCCGGCAAAAGAGCCTCCGCAGCCGCCGCCGCGGCGGGGTCTGTGGATTTCAGCGCCTTGGCAGCCGTCGCAATAATCCCGTTCCGAATCGCTCCTGACATATTCTCTTTTGCCCACTCCACCGCGGCCGCCGGATCTTTCGTCACCAGCACATCCCCCACCGCGTGCGCCGCGGCATACCGGTCAGCCCCGGTGGCGGTGCGGTGAAACGCAATAACCTCTTCCACCGATCGCTTCGCCGCCGTCCGGATAATCGATCGCCTCGCGTGGAGGTTGGAGTATTCGGGCACGTGACCCACCGCGGTGAGAGCCTCCGCAAGAGGCACATCCTTCAAAGCCCTTGTGAGGGACTGGAATTTGGCTGCGCTGTCCGGCAGTTGTTGGATCAATGGCACTAACTCCCGCCGTCCGTTGAAACTCCCCGCAGGCCCCGGCGGCAGAATGCCCTGATGACCGAGAGCGAACTCCAGTCCCGTTTTGGCATCACGCGACATACGGCCCAGAGCCAACTGATTCAGTACCCACCTTCGCAGCGTGCCGTGAAACTTCTCCGCAGCGCTCCAGGCGGCATCCGGCTCCGCCTTCCCCCAGGAGGACATCATATTCTGCAACACCATTACTAACGATTCCCGCCGTGAAGACTCGCACGCACCTGCCATGGCCTTCGCAAAGGCCGCCGGGTCTTTTTTCAACCACACCGCCGCGATCAATTCCAGCGCGTCCTTGTCATGAGCGCACGCTTCGATGAGTTCACTCAGTGCGCCTGTTTCGCCGCGCACCGCCATCTCAAGCGCGGCCCTCGCCACCTGATGACGGCTGCGCACGGATTTGATCGGCTTGCTGCCGGATATCGCTGAAACAGTCTCCCGACCTTTGCCGGCGGACAGCTTCTTCGCTGTCGGTTCCGCCGATTCCATTCCATAATACCCGAGCGCCACACCCGCGCCGGCACACGTTAGGCAAACGACCACGTACATCCCGCGCTTCACGGCTTCACGGCAAGGTTGGTCAGGCGCTGACGTTCGTCCGCCGTCAGACCTGGCAGGTTTTGAATTCCTTCCCTTGCCGCTGCGGCGTCTTTTTTGAGCCAGCCCTCCGCAATTTCCCCCAATACCTCTGCCCGCCGGGTGGGATCGTTAACCGTCACCGCCCATTTCATGGAGGCCGCCGGATTCAACTCTGCAAGGCCGCGCGCAAAAGCAGCAACAGGCGCATCGTCATTCCATTCTTCGCGGTGCGCGGCAAGATACTCCGAAGCCGCTTCCGGCTCCGCGCCAGCCCAGCTCTCGAGGACTCCCGCCGCCGCTTTGGAGCGCATACTCTCAGGCAGACCCTCCGCCCATTTCAGCGCATCGGGGGTGGACCAGTAAGCCCAGTTCTTGCCAGCCGATTGCACTGCCGCATCCCGGGCTCCGCCTTCAGGCAAGGTCATCACTTGCTCACTGAATGCAAAGGGATCAGTCAGCACCGCCATTTTGGTTAGTTCCCGCACCCGCGCGAGACTCGCAGTGTCCTCGGTTCCGGAATTTGCACTCGTCACCGCCCGGGCCAAATCGGCATACATGGCAGGCTTGTCAGGATTCTCCATCGTCACCTGTGCCACGTTTCTGAGTTCACCTGCAGGAAGCGATTCCACCCAGTTGGCAACGGCATCAGCAGAATCTTTCATCAAAGCCGAGAGAGCATTCTTCAGCAGCGTATCGCGCATCATCGAAGACGGCGCATCTCTCAGCAGTTCCAGCGTCTCCTGCGGCGAGCCGGGAAGCTGTCGCGGCACCAGAGGACCACCCATGAATTCTGACAACCACGGCGTGCCGGAAGGAGCCAGCCGCAAAGCAAGACGCGGATCAGTTTCGAATACGTTGGCCGCCGCCTCTGCTCTAAACATATCGGTCGCCAAATCCTCTGACGCTGCATTGGCAAGAACACGGTGGATGCCGTCAGGATTTGCGCGCGCCAAAGCAAGCAGCATGGGTTGCAAATCCAAACTCGACGTTGCCTTCAACCACCCGTTTCCCATCCGCTCCGTCAGATGTTCCGCCACGGCGAGCAATTTTTCGGGACTCTGCCCGGCCAAAGGAAGCAACTCCCGGAAAAAGCGGCTGGCGCTCTCCTTGGTTAGACCGGCGGTGTCTAATCTCGCGAGAGCAGCCGGTAAATTGGTCGCCGCCTCCTGCAGCGCTGTCAGCGCTTCCAGCCGTTCGCGAAACCATACAGGCATCCGCTCCGCCAATTCACGGCACGCCGCCGGATCAAGATCAAACGCCCGCCGCACCGCCTCCGGCGGAATTACCCTGTCAAAATCATCCGCCTTCATGTCCCGCGCCGCCATGAAATCAAGCCGTCGTCCCCATGCGATCATCCCGGCAGGGTCATTCACGATCGCCGCAAAAATCCCCACCGCCGCCGTCTCCCGCAGGTCCGGAGAATTATGTTTTGCCAGAAACGACGCCGCAGCATCCGCGTCCAATTGTGACCAAACGCCAAACACCGTTCCGATCATTGCCTGACAGTCCCCCCTCCCCAGAAAGAATAGCACCGCCCCGTTCGGATCAAGCTCCGCCCAACGCTCCGCAACGAGGATCTCCTCCGGCGAAAACTCATGCACCGGATTCTGCTCCGCATTTCCCGCCTGCTCCACTTCCTCCCAAAATGCCGGAAACCCCTCCACCGGCGTTTTCTCCAGCCGCTCCAGAAAGTCCCACCGCTTCGCCAGTTCCGGATCATCGGGCCGCCGGCTCAAAGGTTCCGACTTTGTCTGCGCGCCCGCCTTCTCTTTTTGCCTAACCGCCCGCACCAACCCCTTTTCCTCCGCCGACCCTTCCGCCTGCGGCTTCATCCCCCGTCCCGCCAGCACCCCAGCCGCCATCAGGCACACGGGCAAAATGACGGAATGAAGTTTCATTCCATCAGTAAAAACCCTCTGTTCCCATTTGCGACCGGGAATCCTGTCTGAACAGAGCGGTTAGCCGGCATTTCTCACAGTCCAGGAAGAACCCCCATCCCTGTCCTAACGTTAGTCCGCAT
>DASZQB010000073.1:0-60646 GCA_035550135.1 Verrucomicrobiales bacterium | reverse complement strand
CAGGCTTCATCTGCGGGTGACGCGCAGGCGAAGGAGGCGACGGATGCCGTCGGCGGGCGTGTGGAACTGCACCTGCTGCTGCGTGCCGGTGTCGCTGACGACGGTCTCGGTGACGCCGGCGGTGCTCCATGCGCCGGAAAGGTCTTCGCTCCATTCCATGGTGTAAAAGAGTTCTGTCATGGCGCTGGTGGGGCGGACGATGGTATATTTGATTGTATTATCAATTGTTTCAATCTGTCCGGGTGTGATGCCGGGCTGGAGGGGGCTGCTGAGGGTGGCGTATTCGAGGAGATTGGAGAGGCCGTCGTGGTCGGGATCGCTGAGGTCGGCGGCATCGCCATCGCTGACTGCAGTGCTGAAATGTGTTAAGCGCCATGCTTCGAGGCCGGTGGCCTGTTTGCCCCAAAGAGTGATTTCGTATGGAGGGTTGAAGGTATCGGTGCTGGCGATTCGCAGCGTGGCGGTGCGCGGTCCGGGGCCGGCGGGGGAAAAGGTAACCGGGAACGAGGTGAATTCGTTGCCGGCGAGCACGTCCGTCTCAGGCGCGCCGGCAATGAAATCGCCGGGATTGCCCGTGGAGCCAAATGAAATGCCCTGGAGGGAGAGATCGAGGTTGCCGGTATTGCGGATGGTGAAGACGCGCGTATTGCCGGGCACGGCGATGGCCGGGCCGAAGTCCACAGCGGAGCCCGGTGCGAGGGGTAGACCGTGCTCGTAAAGAGACAGGGTAGCAACCGGACCGTCCGTGGAGCCGTGCAGAATCAGCGACACTTCGCCGAGGTCCGCGCGGTCCGTTTTTATGGTTAGGACAGCAGACCGGCTGGTGAGCTGCGGTTCAGGATTGAAGCTCACGGTGAGGGTGGTGGCGGCACCGTCCGCGAGGGTCGGCGCAGGCGGAGAGACGATGCTGAAACGGGCCGCGGCCGCACCGGAGAGGGCGGCAGCGAGTCCTGTCAGGGGAATGCCGCCGGTGTTTCGCAGGGTGAGGGTGGTTTGGCGCTCTGAGGGTGCCGATTGAAGCACCGAGCCAAGTTCCACTACACCGCCGTAAGGCAGCACGCTTCCGGGCGGCCATTCGACAGCGAGATCCCTGAGAGGGTCGCGGTCCATGTAGCGGGCCACGGCCACATGGAAAGGAACGGGGTTTGCGTTGGCATTGGAATTTCCGCCGACGACTATTTTTCCATCGGGTTGCAGCGCCATGGCGGTAATGCGGCAGCGTCCCGTCTGCACCGCAGTCTTTATCATTCCGGTGCCGCTTCTGCCAAAACCATGATCCGGCTCGCCGTCCGGAAGATAACGCACGAGCGCAAACTGGTCGTAGGTGTGACCGGCGAGGAGGAGCTTTCCATCAGGCTGAACGGCGAAGGCGGTCGCGAGGTCGGTGCTGTTGCCCGAGCCCAGAGGCTGCAGTGAGGAAAGATCTGTGACGACCTTTCCGATGCCATAATAAAAGGACGGATCCGGGCTGCCGTTTGGCAGGAAACGCATGACGGTGAAATCGTAACGGTGGCTTTCGTCTTCGTTGTCGCCCGCCGCGAGGATTTTCCCATCGCCCAGGACGGCGAAACCGCGAAGATACATGCTGCCGCCGGGAGGAGGGGGCACAGAAAGGGTGCCGAAGTTGCCGAAATTAGGATCGAGGGTGCCGTTGGCATTGCAGCGCGCGAACCAAAAGGAGGACCTGGCGCTGGCGGTGATCCGCGTGGCGCCAACGAGGATTTTTCCGTCCGTCTGCAAAGAGATGTGTGTTGCCTGTGCCCCGGCAAACGCCGCGCGGCCCTGCACGCCGAATGATGGGTCGGCCGTTCCGTTCGGAAGATACCTGTAAATCACGGTGCCGGAACCGGTGCCGGGCCAGTCCTGGGATTCGCCGCCTGCGATGAGAATCTTTCCGTCCGCCAGCACAGCCGCCGCCGCGGCGGTGGTTGACCATCCGGTCTCGCCGAAGGTGATCCATCCAGCGGATGTCGTGCCGAACGGGTTATCGGGCAGCCCATTTGGGAGGAAGCGCATAACGAACGCAACGTTGCCGGATGGGTTTTGATTGATTCTGCCGGTGATAAGAAATTTGCCGTCCGGCTGCAGAGCCATTCCGGTCACGATGACGGTGAAGCCCATATGGAGAGTGAGGGGTTGGGCTCCGGCCCCGAACGCCGGATCCATCCTTCCATCCTCAAGGTAACGAACCAAACAAAGAAAAGAGCCGGTGTTTCCCGCGACGAGGATCTTTCCATCGTTTTGCACTGCGAGGGCGCTGACGGAGGTATTAGTGTTGGTAAAAATGGGGGTCACCACAGTCCCCGGCGCGCTGGCCTGGTCATCGAAGCCGAAACGGAAATCCAGATCGCCGGGCGCGGCGGCGGAGGGCACGGTGAGGGCCGCGAGAGCCGCGCAGGCGAGCGTGGGGAGGCGGACGGATTGCATGGCTCACAGAGAAATACACCAGAGGCCGGGCGGCAGGGGAGGATAAAACATCGAACGGAAAGGTCAAAATCGGAACCGCGGAGTGTGCAGGCGCAGATTGATGTCAGGAGTGGCGAGCATTGCACGGGTCCCGTCCTCAAGAAGAAAAACTGGTTTGATTTACCTTGATTTGGCTTGATTTCCCTGGGTTTGGCGGGCTGCCAAGGAGTGGAATGTTTCACGTGGAACATTGACTCCCTCAAGGACGCTGGCCCGGAATCGCGGTCGCGTCGAAGAGGAGGATTTTGGAATCGTGTATTGGGAAAAGTCACCAGAGATATGCAAAATGTACTTTAGACATGACGGTGATTTACGGAAAAAAAGTCAAATGGTTTGTGGGCATAGAATAAAAAGACAGATAGGTGCGGTGTGTTGCAGGCACATGCACTGGAGCGATTAATGAGCCTTGTGAATTGCGTCACTAGAGTGACCGTGGCCGGTGCCCGCAGCGGAGACGTGATGGTGCTCCTTCGTCAGCGCGCGGGTTGAATTGACCCCGGCCGCAATTCCGCAGGGCGCATTTCCATGGGCAGCGATTCGAGAGCGGTATTCGCGGCATCGGCGTCCCGCTCGCGCCAGTTTTCCACGACGTTCAGCAGCGCGCCTTCGCGCACTTTCACGTTTTCGATGCTGCGCGCCCACTCGAAGGCGCTGGCGGGATCGTTGCGGGTCAGGGCACCGGAAAGTTCGCGGGCGGCACCGTCGCGGAACTGGCCGGAGGGAAGGGTTCTGATCCATTCGGAGGCGGCGGGGGCGTCGCTTTTCACCCACGTTTTTGTCACCTGGTTGAGGGCGCGGTCGCGGAGGTCGCCGGAGGGGAGGTTTTGCGCCCACTCACGGGCGGCACTAACGTCTTTTCCCGCGAGGGCGTCGGCGAGCGCACCGGTGACGCGGGCGAGGTCCTTTGGATTGCCGCCGGCTTGTTGCAGAGCAGCGTATTCCTTGAGGGCGGCCTGCGGGTCCTCTTTGATGCTCCGCTCGAGCACCATGGCACGGGCGACGACGCTGCCGGGGCCTTCATGGGCGGCGGCCCACTTTGCGGCGGCGGCCAGATCTTTTTTGCACCATTCTTCGATGGTGTTGCGGACGAATTCCGAATTTCCGGATTTGGCCATTTCCTGCACGGCGGCGGCCATGGCGGTTTGTGGATCACGGTTGGCCCAGCTTTCGAGAATCTGCCCGCAGTGCCGGGGATCGACGGATCCGGCGTGACGGGCTGCGAGGTCGAGCGCGGCCTGGGGATCTTTGTTAGAGAGAGCATACATCACGGCCTCCAGGCCTTCGTGCTGGTGATCCTTGTCGAGCAAGAGCGCGAGCTGCTCTGCGCGCTGCGGATCGTCTGCCGCGAGCCGGCCAAAGACGAGCGCGCGGGTGGTGCCGTCATTGTGATTGAAGTTCTTTTTGAGAGCTTCCATGGCCTGCTCCGGATTCGTTTGGGCCATGCGCATCATGGTGAGCATGATGAGGGTATCGAGTTTGCCATCGCCGTTGGGATTCCGGCGGCGCGCGGGATTTTTGGTGTCTTCGATGGCACTCATTTCCAGCGCTGCCGCCATGGCCTCCTGCACGGATTCGCCATCCATGGTGAGGAAGACCGGCTGCAGGTTCATCAGAGTGACGAAGTCCCCGCGCCGGTTGCCGCCGAATTCAGACACCAGGCCGGCCAGCCATTCACGGGCATGACCTTTGGCAAAGGGACGGCCGGGGACGAACGGTCGAATGCCGGAGTTTGCGAGCTCTTTCGCGGGTTGGGATGAATGGCCGGAGGCAGTGCGCTCTCTCACCGCTGAAGCGACGGGGCTTGTGTTTTGCGCCTTGTCCGGTGAGCCGTCCATGCGATCACGCACCAGGTATCCGGCTGCAAACAATGCGGCGCCGGAAAGAGACAGGAGGACGGGCTTTTTCATGAGGGGCGTATTTGCAGGAGGATGAGGCGGTGCTGATTTAGCTGCAATCCGGTCCCGTGTCATCCCGGGCGGAATTGCTGGCATTTTTCCGGGAATGGGTGCGAGCCGGAGTTGCGGGGTGTGCGAACCGGCGTGCGCGGGTGATGGTGGCGGCATGTTTGTTCGCGCGCTGACTGTAGCTGTTTTTTGGATGTGCCTGCTGCTGTCCGCGGCCGGAAAGCCTAACATCATTGTCGTTCTGATCGATGACATGGGCTGGGGGGATTTTTCGTGCTTTGGCAACAAGGAGGCGAAGACGCCTAACATCGACCGGCTGGCGGCGGAGGGAATGAAGTTTACACAGTTTTATGTGAGTGCGCCTATTTGCTCCCCGTCCCGCTGCGGCCTGCTGACGGGGCAGTATCCGCAGCGCTGGAGCATCACTTCGTTTTTGAACAACCGGGCGGACAACAAACGCCGCGGCGTGGCGGACTGGCTGGATGTCAAAGCGCCAACGCTGGCGAGGATTCTGAAGAGCGGCGGATATGCGACGGGCCATTTTGGCAAATGGCATCTGGGAGGGCAGCGGGATGTGGATGATGCGCCGGCCATCACGGCTTACGGGTTTGACGAATCCCTAACCAATTTTGAGGGAATGGGGCCAAAGCTGCTGCCGCTAACGCTGAAGCCCGGCGATGCAAAGCCGGGCCGCATTTGGGAGGGTGCGGAGCGGCTGGGCAAGCCGGTAACGTGGATGCAGCGGTCGCAAATTACGGGCGGGTATGTGGCGGCGGCGGTGAAGTTTATCGACGGGGCAGGGGACAAGCCTTTTTACATCAATCTGTGGCCGGACGATGTGCACAGCCCGTTCTGGCCGCCGGTGGATGAGTGGCGCGAAGGACGACGCGCAAAATACCTTGCGGTGCTGGTGGCGATGGACCGGCAATTGGCGGTGCTCTTCGACCATATCCGGAACAAGCCGTCGCTGCGTGACAACACGATCATTATAGTCTGTTCCGACAATGGTCCGGAGCCTGGAGCCGGGAGCAGCGGGCCGCTCCGCGGAGCGAAGGGCAGTCTTTTTGAGGGAGGGGTCCGCTCGCCGCTGATCGTCTGGGCACTGGGGCTCATGGAGAAGGGAAGCATTGGAAAAACGAACGAAACCGCGGTGCTGGCGGCGACGGACCTAACACCTTCACTGCTCAGTCTGGCTGGGGTGTCCGCGCCGGAGGGAGTGGTGTTTGACGGAGGCAATGTGGCTGCCACGCTTCTCGGGAAGTCCCCTGCGCCGCGGGCCGCCCCGATCTACTGGCGGCGTCCGCCGGATCGCAAATCCATGCCTGCGGTGAGCAAGGAACCGATGCCGGATCTGGCGGTGCGCGATGGTGAATGGAAACTGCTCTGCGATTATGACGGGTCGCGGCCCTTGCTTTATAAGATGCCTGCCGATTCGGGCGAGGCCAACAACCTCACGGCAAAGGAGCCGGAGACAGTCGCGCGGCTAACCAAAGCGGTGAGGGCGTGGCACGAATCGATGCCGCCGGACCGGGGACCGCAATTGGGCATGAAACCTGAATCTGAATGACCTGGGGAACCATGATTATGAAAACGAATATACTGTTCCGTTTCCTAACGGCAATTTTTGTCCTCTGTGCCGATGCTGCGGCGCGCGCTGCGGAAAAGCCCAGCATTCTTTTGATCGCGGTGGATGACCTCAACCACTGGGTGGGGCATTTGGGACGGAATCCGCAGACGAAGACGCCTAACATAGACCGGCTGGCAAAGATGGGCGTGACATTTACGCGCGCTTATTGCGCGGCGCCGGTGTGCAATCCCTCGCGCGCGGCGCTGCTGAGCGGACGGCGGCCAGGCGCGACGGGTGTTTATGACAACAACAATCCCTTCGCGGCGGCGATCAAACTGGAGGAATCGCTGGTGTGGCAATTGAAGAGCAATGGCTGGCGGACGATGGGGATGGGGAAACTGTGGCACGGCGGGCTGGGATTTCCGGGGCAGTGGGATGAAACCGGCGGCCGGGAGCGGGGCGGCGGTGGCGGCAGGAAGGTGAGTGATCGCAGCATCGGGCCTATCAAGTTTGGCGTGATCGAAGGCGGTGACGAGGCGGTGCCGGATACACAGATTGCCGATTATGGGATCAAAGTGCTAACCAATCCGCCGAAGCAGCCGTTTTTCCTGACGGTAGGCTTTCACAAGCCGCATATGCCGTGGAATGTGCCGCAGAAGTATTACGATCTTCATCCGCTGGCGGATATCAAGCTGCCGCCGGTGAAGGAGAATGATCTTTCGGATGTTCCGGCCGAGGGGAAAAAGCTGGCGACAGCCATGGGTGATCACGAGCGGGTGCTGGCGTCGGGACGCTGGAAAGAGGCGGTGCAGGCGTATCTGGCGGCCATTTCCTATCTTGATGCTCAGGTGGGCCGTGTGCTGGACGCCTATGAGAAATCGCCGGTCAAAGCGAATACGATCATTTGTTTTTGGGGAGACCACGGCTGGCATCTGGGAGAGAAGGAACACTGGCGAAAGTTTGCGCTGTGGGAGGAATCGACGCGCGCGCCGTTCATCTGGGTGGTGCCGGGCGTCACCAAACCGGGAGGCGTATGCGAGCGTACGGTGGACTTTATGAGCATCTATCCGACGCTGTGCGATCTCACCGGCATACCGAAACCAGCTCATGTGGAGGGCGAAACCATTCGCACGCTCCTAACTGATCCATCCGCCGGATGGGATAAACCGGCGATCACCACCTATGGGCAGAACAATCACGCCATCCGCACGGCGAAGTGGCGATACATTCGCTATCACGACGGCGGAGAGGAACTCTATGATCACTCGAAGGACGAATACGAATGGACCAATGTGGCGGGTGATCCGGCGAATGCTGCGGTGAAAGCTGAACTCGCGAAGCAACTGCCGAAGGTCAATGTGACACCGGTGAAAGGCGCAGGCGGTGGCGGGCGAAGGGCGGCGGGGAAGGCTGCGGAGGAGCCGGAGTAGTATCTTTGGTTATTAACAACGGTCCGTATGTTCTGTCGCCCCTCCGGGGCTCTGATCTATTTCTTTCGCTTTCCGGGGTTCCGCTCGGTTCCCTCGCTGCACCCCCGGCTAATTTCCGCCGGCCCTCCGGGCCGGGATTTGATTTCGGCTTTATCGGGATTGGGGAATTAAGTAACTTACTGCGTCAAAAGTAAATGACACTGCAGAGGCGGGCGCATAGTGAACTGCCGGGCTTCATAGAAATATTGCAAGGCGGGCGGATTTCTGAGATGTTAACTGGATCACGCTGCGCAATCAGCGGTTCCGGAACCTCCCTGTCAGGCCACGTATGAAGCTCCCCTGCTTTTTTCGACGCTTCCTTTTTGCATGCGCTGCGGCGACTCCTGCGGTGGCCGGTTTGCCGGGGGATTTGGACTTGAGCTTTGGCGGGGCGGGGACGGGGATCGTGCGGACGCCGGTTTCGGCGATGAATGCTTCAATGGTCGATTTTGCGGTGCAACCGGATGGAAAGATCCTTGCGGCGGGGTATAAGGAGGTGCCCGGCTATCACACTGATTTTGTGGTGGTGCGTTATCTTGCCGACGGAACGCCGGATCCCGGATTCGGAACCGGGGGCACGGTGGCCGCTGACCTGGGATGGGACGAGTGGGCGACGTGCCTGACGTTGCAAAGTGATGGACAGATCGTGGTGGCGGGACGTGGAGCGCTGAACGGGGATGCGGTGGTGATGCGATTCCTCGCCGATGGAACGCCGGACCCATCGTTCGGGTCAGGCGGCACGGCATTTCCGGGTGTTCAGAATGTGTATTATACACTTGGAGCAGTAAGGGTACTGAGCGACGGGAAAATCCTCGTTGGCGGCGCCACCACTACGTACAATCCGGGATCGGTGGACGGGGCGTTTCTCTTCCGGTTGAACCCTAACGGGAGTCTGGACACGACCTTTGGCAACGGAGGCCGGGCGGTGATTTCCGGAGCTCGCGCCAATGACATGGCGATCCAACCGGACGGGACAGCGATTGCGACGGGAGCAAAGCTCATCAGTGGCGCGTTCAACCTTTGGCTGGCGCGATTCGGCGGCTCCGGAAACCCTGATCCGGTTTTTGGCACCGGCGGGAAAGAGACCGGGATTGATATGTTGGGACAATCTGTGGCCATCCAAAGCGACGGCAAAATCGTTGTCGCGGGGGAAGCGCTATCCGCGAGCGGGAATAAGGTTTTATTTGGAGTGGTCCGCCTGCTGGCGGACGGCACTCCTGATCCAACATTCAACGGGGGGACCTTAAACAGCATCAATCCCGCACCGAACGAAGGTGGCCGCGCGTCTGTGGCAGGCGTGCAGAGCGACGGAAAAGTGCTGGTGGCGGGGCACGCTTCCGGCCATTTTTGCGTGGCGCGCTGCCATGCGGATGGCCGGCTGGATCACGGTTTCAAGGGTGGGATTGTGAAGACGCAGATTGGTACCGAAAGTCAAATCCTTGCGATGACTTTGCAGCCCGACGGAAAGATTCTCGCGGGCGGATTCAGCAGTAATACCTACCCGCGAATCCTGACGCTGGCGCGCTACATTGCCAGTGACGAGGCGCAACCGATGCAGACTGAGTGGCCTGAGGGCACGGTGCTGAAGAACGAAGGGCCGGTGAATATGGGCTCTGTGCTGGCCTTCAGCGCGGAGACGCCGGAGGCGGTGATTACAGTCCGGAATATCGGTGCCACGGAGCTTACCGGCATCACCGCGGCTATCGGAGGAGAGTCGGGGCAGGCGGCGCGTTTCACGATCGTTTCGCCGCCGGCGAGCACTCTGGCGAGCGGCGCGGCGACGACGCTAACGGTTAGGTTCACGCCGCTCACAACGATTTCCCGCGTGGAGGCTTACGTGGTGATCCGAGGGAACAATCCCGGGATGCATGAGACGACGGTCGCGCTGCTGGGAGCCACGCGTCCGGCGGAGGCGGTGCTGACGGTGCATGAAAATGGATCGCTGGTGCCGCCGGAGGGCACGGTGGATTTTGGCGTGGTGGCAACCGCGGAGGCGGCCAGCAGGGTTTTTACGATCAGAAACAGCGGTAACATCGATCTGTTAGTGCAGGGGATTTCGCTGATGGCGGAGAATATTCCTGGAGGGTTTACGGCGGAGATGCCTGCGGAAACAGTGGTGGCGGCGAGAGGGTCCACATCGTTTCCTGTCACTTTTTCCGCGGGGCAGACCGGATTGAGAACGGCCAAGCTGAGGATCGTCAGCACGGATACTTACAGTCCGTCTTATGAGTTCAATCTCACGGGGCGGCTGGCCTCGCCCCTGGAGAAATGGCGGCATACGCATTTCGGTTCGACTTCCAGTGAGGGCGCGGGAGCAGACCTCGGCGATGCTGACGGGGACGGTGTTTCGAATGTGATGGAATACGCTACCCTGACAAATCCCCTCGTGACCGGGACGCTGGCTGTGCAGGCGGGAAGAAGCGGGAATTCCTTTGATTATCTTTTTAAGCGTCCCTCTACAGCCGCGGAGGACCTGCTCTACGCGCTGGAATGGAGTGAGACCCTCACCCCTTCGTCATGGTTTGAAGCCGGTGCGGCGGTCAGCGTGCTGAGCGACGATGGCGTACAGCAAGAGGTGAAGTTTTCAATGCCCACGGGCAGCAGCAGGCGTTTCGTGCGTCTAAAAGTGACGCGGAAGTGATGATGGGTCGATCAGCCTTTCCATGCGAAGGTCTCGACTACTTCCATTTCCGGATGCAGGCTGCGGCGGACGGGGCAGCCCTTGGCGGCGGCTTCGAGGAAGGCGCGCTCCGGGTGGCTGGAGGGCAGGGGAATAATGACGTCCATTTCGAGTTTGGCGATGCGGCGGGGAGCGTCGGTGGTCATGTGTTTGCGCACGGTGGCGGTCATGCCGGGGAGTTCGAGTCCTTTGCGGCGGGCGGCGATGGCCATGGTGGTCAGGACACAGGTGCCAAGGGCGGTGCCGACGAGGTCGGTGGGAGAGAAGCGTTCGCCTTTGCCCAGGTTATCGAGAGGAGCATCGGTCTCGATGGAGGATTGGCTGGGACCGTGAGTGGCGGTGCAGCGGAGGTCGCCTTCGTAGCGGACAGTGGATTGGACCATGGGGGATTGGAGAATGGAAAATCGTGAATCGTGGAATCGTGAATCGTTGAATCGGCGTGGGCGAATGGATTACATGGTTTGGTAGTTTACTGGTTCTTCGGTGACGACGATGTCGTGGGCGTGGCTTTCGCGGAGACCGCCGGCGGTAATGCGGACGAAGCTGGCGCGTTCGCGGAGGTCCTGGAGGGTTTTTGCACCGAGGTAGCCCATGCCGCTGCGGAGGCCGCCGGTGAGTTGGAAAACGACCTCGCGCAGCGGGCCTTTGTAGGGGACGCGGCCTTCGACGCCTTCCGCCACGAGTTTGCCGCTGGCATTCTGGCCATAACGGTCGCTGCTGCCCTGGCGCATGGCTTTCAGCGATCCCATGCCGCGGTATTCTTTGAAAGTCCGGCCCTGATAATTCACCATGTTGCCCGGGCTTTCGCTGGTGCCGGCGAGGATGGAGCCTAACATGACGCAATCGGCTCCCGCGGCGAGCGCTTTCACGATATCGCCGGAGTAGCGGATGCCGCCATCGGCGATGAGGGCGACGCCGCGCGCTCGCGCATGAGACGCCACCTGCTGGATGGCGGTGAATTGCGGCACACCCACGCCGCTGATGACACGGGTGGTGCAGATGCTTCCGGGGCCAACGCCGATCTTCAGGGCACTGGCACCGGCATCGATCAGATCTTTAGCGCCCTCTGCGGTGACGACATTTCCGGCGACCACAGGAACGTCGGCATATTTCGCGCGCAGGGCCTTCACGACGGCAATCACGCGTGACGTATGTCCTGTGGCGGCATCGATAAACAGGGCGTCAGCACCGGCTTCCACGAGGGCAGCGGCGCGCTCCACATAATCTTCTCCCACACCCACGGCGCCGCCGCAGCGGAGGCGGCCTTTGGCGTCCTTGGCGGCGTTGGTGAAGGTTTCGCGTTTCTTGATGTCCTGAGTGGTAATCATTCCCGTCAGACGTCCGGCGGCATCCACGAGGGGAAGTTTTTCGATGCGGTGCTTGTAGAGAATGGCGCGCGCCTCCTCGGAAGTGGTGGTGTTAGGAGCGGTGACGAGCCGTTCGCGCGGCGTCATGACGCTGCTGACGGGGGCGTCCGGGTTTTCCACGTGCCAAACGTCGCGGCTCGTGACCATGCCGGCCAGGTTTCCATCCGCATCGACCACAGGAAAACCGGCGACGCCTCGCTCCTTCATGATGTAGTCCAACTCTCTGAGCGTAACCTCCGGGGTCACGGTGAAGGGGCTGTCGATCACCGTGTTTTCCGAGCGTTTCACGCGAGCCACATGCTCCGCCTGTTTGGCAATGGCGAGGTTCCGGTGAATTACTCCGATGCCTCCTTCACGTGCGAGAGCGATGGCGAGTTCGGCTTCGGTCACCGTGTCCATCGCACTGGAAATGATGGGGATATTCAGGGGCAGCACCGGCGAGAGCCGCGAGGAGATATCCGCTTCGCTGGGGAGGATGGCGCTGAGTTGCGGAACGAGGAGGACGTCGTCAAAGCTCAGGCCGAGGGATATAGAGTCAGACATAATTGTTTGAGAGCACGGATTGCTCTATATCCCTCGCGGCCTAAACGCAGGGCGGGCGCAGTGTCAAACGGGGAAAGTTTTTGTGTGCGAGCAAGTCACGGGGACAGCACTGGAAACGCGATCCACCCACTGGCCAGCCTGCAGGTTATCCGGAGAAAAAACCGCACCACTTTGTTAAGCCGGGGAGAATCAGGAATCGCTGCGTCAGCCTGGTCTTCAAAATCGAAGGTCCGGTGCTTCGACTTTGCGGAGCTTCCAACTCCATGGCCAAATACTTTCGCGTTCCCACGTGCAGTGAAGTGTGAATTGCCGTGATTCGCCATCTCCCAAATGCGCGGAGATTCCCTGAACGACCGTGCCAGTGCGTCCGGACAGGGTGAGTTCGGGCGGCTGCTCCTCTATGGTTAGGTTGCGGTAAGCGAAACGGGCGGCGCGCACGCGTTCCGCGACTTCGGCAGGCGTATGTCCCCACTGATCCTCGTACGACGACGACGCGAAGTCCTTCCCGAAATCCGACGGCGCACCGCTGCGGGCCCATTCGATGAGAGCCTCCTGCCGCGCCTTGAGGCGTTTGGCCGGCGTCAATGTGTAGAAGCCGAAGATCACCAGGAGAACCGCGAGAAAGAGAATCGCGATCGTCTGCGGGCGGCTGAAATTCAGAAGCGGCATGGCTTGAATCTTCAGTTCCCATGAGGGCCTGACAATACCGCAATGAGGTGGCGCAGTTCGTCATCGATGTCGCTTTCTGCGGGGACTGTTTGAGCGATTTCCGTTTTGACGGCTTCGCGAAACCGCTGGCGCAGACGATGGATGGCGACCTTTACCGCGCCTTCGCTCAAGCCCAGTGTTTTTGCCGCGGCGGCCTGCGGCAGGGCGGCGTCGCCGCCGGTGATCCATGGTTTCAGCACCTCAAACTGGCGCAGCCGGTCCGCGTCTTTGTGTTCGTCCGCGAGGATTCCGAGCGCGCGGGAAATAACGGTTAGTGCCCACTGACGGTCGAAGGCGCGTTCGCTGTCCGGGAGTTCGGGCGCGGGTGCGCCGAGGCCGCTGGCGGTGTCTTCAAGCGGGATGGGTTCCTCCCCGCCTCCGCGTTTCCCGGCGAGCTTTCTTGCGCGGATATCGCGAAGGAAATGTTTCACGGCTCCGAGGAGGTAACTGCGAAAGCGCCCGCGCGCCGGGTCCGCGCCGCGCAGCGAACTGCCGGCAAGCACGCGGGCGAAAAATTCGTGAGCCAGTTCCCGCGCCGTGTCCTCCTCGCGTCCTTCGCTGCGGAGAAAGGTGATAACGGGCGCGTAATACGCTTCGCACAGTTCGCTTAGGGCGCTTTGCGCCGCCGCATCCACGCCGCGCGCCTGAACGACGAGCGTCCAACGCGTGGCCGCGAAATGCCCGGCGGAGGAGTTCACTTCGCGTTAGGGTCGGGTTGCATCATGCCGAAGATGTTGCCCTCTGTGTCTTTGGAATAGGCGAGCCAGCCGACGCCGGGGATGGGCATCTTTGGAACGCAGATGACGCCGCCGAGTTCGACAGACTTTGCCGCGGAGGCATCCACATCTTCGACATCCACGGTGCAAATCCACGCGTTCACCGCCTGCATGGCGGCGGGAGCGTCGCCCCTTCGAGGCATGAGACCGCCGTTGATGCCGCGCTCGCTATCCGGGCCGGTGGTGATAAGCCAATAAGGTGCGGGGCCTTCCCACTTACTGAATTTCCAGCCGAAGAGGCCGGTATAAAAAGTGATGGCGCGTTCCGGCTGTTCAGCGTGGATCTCAAAGTGGACAGGGCGTGACATGGTTTAGAGAATGGAACTTGTGTGCGGAAATGTCCCGCCGCCGCGCGTTTGGGCAACCCGAATCCGGTGCGCGGTTACCGTTTTTCCACCGCTTTTTCCGCGGGCTTTTCCGCGGGTTCGGGCCGCCGTCCCGAGTAGTGCCGCGCGCCCAGGAAGACCTCCATGAGTGTACCGTCCTCCCGCGGCAGCGAAAACAATTTGATCTCCTGACCGGGAGTCAGTTCGGCGGATTCGGGAAAGACCTTCTTCACCGGCTGGAGGCCCTTGAGACGCTCGGTTTCCGTTATTTTCGGCAGGGTCCAAATCGCCCGGTGGATCTCGGCGTATCCGCCGACGTATGGTTTTGTCAGGTTTTTGGTTTCAGGTTCCAGTGCTCCCACGGTGCGGAGATAAAGCATGCAGTCCCCGCGCGCGGCTTCAGAGTATTCGAGCGTGAGCCGTCCGGATTCCGGCTGGAAAGATTCGGCAGTGTTCTGCAATTCAAAAACGGCTTTATCCTCCGGCGGCGACAAGGGTTGTTTGGAGAGCGTTACCCAAATAGAATTGGGGCCGGCATTCAGGACGCAATGTCTGCTGCCGGAAGAAGAGGTCAGCGGGTAGTAAGCCTGAGTCGGCATAAAAGAGCGGCCCGCGCTCAAACCAAGCGGCATGGCGAAGACAGTGGTGTCCTTCATTTGACGGAGATCGTTCTCTGCGTGCCACGTCACCTTCATCCAGTCCGGCTGCGGATTGTTGATGGTTGTCTTGAGGCTCAATCGTGCGGCATAACGGCCATTGCCGTTGTCGCGGAAGGCGATTGATTGAGAGCCGCCGCCGGACTCCACGGACATCCACAGTGGTTCGGGCGCGTTCGCTTCCCAAAGCGCCTCGCTGTAGGGACCATCGCTGCTCATGCCGGTACGGGTGAGATAGGCGACGGAACTCATGCCCGCATGGCGGACCTGCCACTTTGGAAGCAACAAAGCAAAAGCCGGAATGGCGATGATGAGGAAGATCATCGCAAAAAGCCGGCCCGGCCATGGGTTGCGCGGCGCTGAATTTCCCTCGCGGGCAAACGCGGTGAGTAAAAGTATCAGGACGGAAAGCCCCGCGGTGAATACACCGGTGAAGACGGCCACACGACGCAGCAATTGCGGAATTTCGCCTGACGGATCAACGAGCGGGCCGAGCAGCATGCGGCCGCGGAACAGGTGTTCGACGGGCTGGCCTCCCAGATAATCGAGCCCCACCATGCCGCCGCCAAGGACCAGTGAACCCACTGCCATGCCGCCGACGGCGCACAACAGACCGACTGCGAGCCCACCGAGAGAAAACAACCCGAAGGTGATACCGCCGAGGGTCACAATTCCTGTGGAAAATCCGCCGATGGCGATCACTCCGTGCGCGCGTCCTCCGATGGCGAAGAATCCTTTTGCGACCTGGCCGATGGCGAAAATCCCGCGCGCCACGGGAATGACGCCGGTGGCCGGATTGTAGCCTCTGACAATGTGATAGAGCGGGAGTCCAAAAAGCACGCGGCGGGAGCGGCTCTCAAAGACCTGTCCCGGCACCGCGACGGGAATTCCCGGCGGTATATAATGATGATGCGCGTGGCGGTGCCTGCGGTGCGGCGATTTTCCGGGCCACAGGGCAGCGAGGACCGCCACAGCACAAGTTACAAAGACCATGATCTGCGGTTTCAGAAAAGGCAGGCCGATGACAGCGGAAGCCGGAATGCCGATGGCGCACAATACCGAGAGCATAAACAGGAATTGCCTCATGCCCGAGTCCCTCCATTCCTCCTGGCGCGGAATGGGAGGCGGCCCGCCTCTGTGCACGCCCTCGACCTGTGTTTTCATTTCCGTGGCACTTTGCTGACGGCGATCCCGTTCCTTTTCCAAGGCGCGAAGCACCACGCGATCAACGCTTTCGCCAACGTTCGCTTTTTCGGATGGAGAAGCGAAACGTCCCAGCGGCAGTTCGCCGGTGAGCATTTCGTAAAACACCACGCCCAGACTGTAAATGTCTGCGCGGTGATCAACGGTGGCGGGTTTTTCAATCTGCTCCGGCGCCATGTAAGCGGCGGTGCCAAGGGCTGCGCCGCTGAGCGTGAGGCCGCCTGCATTTTCGCCCGCCATCTTGGCGATGCCAAAGTCCGCCAGCTTGGGTGTGCCGGTGGTATCGAGAAGAATATTCTCCGGCTTGATGTCGCGATGCAGCACCCCGTGATCGTGGGCGAACTGAAGCGCTTCACAAATGCGCGGCACCAGCAGCATGGCCTGCTCCGGCTTCACTCCCGCCTTCATCGCCTTGCGCAGATTCACGCCGTTCACGTATTCCATGAGCAGGTAATAGAACCCGCCGCTGGTTCCGAAATCATGCACCGTGACGATGTTAGGATGATTCAGCTTTGCCAGCGCGCGGGCTTCGCGGGTGAAGCGCTCCGGGAATCCCGGCTGCCCGGCGAGCGCCGGCGGCAGGATTTTCAGCGCCACGAGGCGGTCGAGCCGGGGCTGGCGTGCTTTGAAAACGATGCCCATGCCCCCTTGCCCGAGAACTTCCAGCACTTCCAGATCCGGGAAGGCCGCGGCCACTTCCTCCCGGGTGGGCGGGGCGGCAAAGGGCATGACCACCGTGGGCTGCGCCACGCCCATCAGCGCGCACGCAGGGCAGATGCCTCCGGGCGCATCCGGGGGAATGACGCTGTGGCAGGAGGGGCAGAGGGAGTGAGAATTCATGGCACCGGTTTCCTGAGGACCGGCGGGGGCGAGGTTACAGAGTTTCCGCTGTTTGCGTGAAAAAAATCCGCTTGGAGCATGCCGGAGTCAAAACGTGTGACGGGCGGAGTGCGCAGGAAGGCCTTTTTGGAGTGCGGTGGCAAGCGACAGCGCGACACCGCTTTCGACGGCAAAATACGTATTCAATGGACGGAAAACCACCGCTCCGGCGTGGTTTTATGCTCTGTGACTGAGCCTAAGCCACACTTCAAAGCGGTGTCGCGCTAACGCTTGCCACCGCACCCCAAAAGGGCTGTCGCCCTCCACAGACATGCTGTCCCCCATTTTCCTTTGCGCCGGGGTTTCACTCCACGGCAGCCCGGCGGCTGGCGAAGTGAAGCCGCACGCTTTCGGCGATGCCGTAGGCGGCTTCGTCTGGGGTGAGGCCCTTGGTGTCGGCTTCGAGATCGGCGGCGGCGGCATAGAGAGGCCTGCGTTTTTCGAGAAGATCGTGCACGGTGCGGCGCGGGTCGGCGGTCTGAAGAAGGGGGCGGTTTCGGTTTCGGGAGACGCGGTTCCAGATCGCCCGCTCCGGCGGGTTCAGCCATACCACAAAACCCGCCGCCTGCAGTTTCGGCAGGTTTTCCGGAACGGTCACCACTCCGCCGCCGGTCGCGATCACCTGACGGCTGGCAGTGCCCAGTTCCTCCAGCACGGCGGACTCCAGTTTGCGGAATCCGGCTTCGCCCTGGCGCGCGAAAATCTCCGGAATGGAGCAGCCCGCCCGGCGGATGATGCAGTCGTCCATATCCACGAACTTCAGGCCGAGCATGTCAGCCAGGCGCGCTCCAAGCGTAGTCTTCCCGCAGCCCATGAAGCCGATGAGGACTACATTGAGCGGAGTGTTTCTAACCGCGCCATTTGTTGCCATACCGGCGACAATGTGAGGCTTTCCCGCCAACTTACAAGCTGCGCCGGGTCTTTTATCGCAGAGCATTTCGGAAGGCCGGCTAACGATGGCCCAGCGGTATTTCTCCCAGTGTCAATTGACGGACTTCGTCCGCGATGATGGCCAACCCCTCGCGCACGTTCTTTTCCGGGCCGCTGTAGTTGAGACGAAGACACTCGTGCCGGTGCGGCCAATCCTCCTCAAGCCCAAAGAAAAAGTGCTCGCCAGGAACCACGAGAACCTGACGCGCCTTCAGCCGCTCGTAGAGTTCCAGCGTGGTGATGGGAAGCCCCTGAAGCCGCAGCCAGAGAAAAAAAGAACCCTCCGTGCGATGCACCGACCAGCCGTCAAGGCCGTTGAAGGACTCATGCAGCCACTCCAGCGCGAGGCGGGCGCGCGATTCATAAAACGGGCGGATGATTTCGCGCGAAAGGCGCAGGATTTCGCCGGACTCCAGCAGCGGCAGCACCAGTTGCTGACCAGTATTGGTGTTGGCCAGCCCGGTCACCGACGTCATGGCCGCAATGGCTTCGGTGATTTCCGGGCGGGCGATGACGATGCCGGTGCGCGTGCCCGGCAGGCCGAGTTTTGACAGACTGAGGGTCAGAATGATGTGGTCGGCCCACACCGGACTGGCATCGATGAAGATAGCGCCGGGGAAGGGAAGGCCATAGGCATTGTCGATGATGAGGGGGATGCCCCGCTCCTTTGCCAGCAGCGACAGACGGGCGATCTCGTCGTCAGTGAGGACATTGCCGGTGGGATTGGTAGGCCTTGAAACACAGATGGCACCGATGTGCTCCTCTTCCAGCGCCCGCTCCACCGCCGCGAAATCCACACGGTACTTAAACTCGTGATTCGGCAGGTCTTCAATCATTGCCGGACAGCCCAGGAAAAAATTGTCCTCCACGCCCTGATTGGCGTAACCGATATACTCCGGCACCAGCGGCAAGAGAATGCGGCGATGGCCTCCGTCCGGCATGGGGCCGGCGAGCAGATTGAAGAGATAGAAAAACGCAGTCTGTCCGCCCACGGTCACGGCGAGGTTTTCCGGCGTGAGTCGCCAACCCAGAGCACCACTGAGACAACCGGCCAGCGCCATGAGAAAATGAGGATTGCCGCGCGGAGGATCATAGTTGCCGAGCATTCGTTCGAGGGCATCGCCGTCCGCCATGAGTTCCGCCATGCGCTGCCGCCACACGGCATCAATCGCGGGGATGTGCGCGGGATTTCCCCCGCCCAGCATGCGCATCCCGGGATCGGTCGTCAGGGCACGACCGAGGTCGTCCATAAGATCGAGAATGCCGCTGCGGGCTGCGAGCCGGGAACCGGTGGAGGAGAACATCCGCCAGCGGAAGGGAGGAAGCAGGCGGTGTCAAGGCAAGGGGACCGCAACGAGACCCGGCGTTTACTGACGCCGGAACGGCTCGATCTGAAGAGAAGTGATGACGGCGCGGCGGGATTGAGTGAGGCAAAAACAGACGGCGTTCGCCACGTCCTCCGCTTTCATCATTTCCAGGGCCGCCTCTTTTTCACGCTGCTCCTCCGGGGATTCATCAATCATATCCGATCCGGTTTTGCCTGGCTCCACCAGGGTGACCTTGATGCCGCATTCCTGCACTGATTTACGGATGGCTTCGGAGAAGGCGCGATTGGCGGATTTGGTGGCGGTGTAGATTTCGCCGCCGGCTTTCAGTTTCTCGGCGGTGACCGAGCCTATGTTGATAATATGACCTGCTTTTCGCTGCTTCATCCGTGAGATAGCCTGACGCGCGCAATAAAGATAACCACATACATTCGTCTGAACGATGTAAGTGATAGTGTCGTCGGTTTCCTCCGTGAGGTCCTCTCCACCCACTGCGGCGTTGTTCACGAGCACATCCAGATGCGGAAACCGGCGATCCACTTCAGCAAACACTTTCTCCACCGCGGCGGCATCGGATTGATCCGCAGTCATTCCCTCGAATGAACCCGCTACGCCCATGCCCGCCTTCAGCGCGTCCTGCAATTCGCTGTCATGCCTGCCGAAGACAAAGACGTGAGCGCCGCCTTGTGCGAGTTGCAGGGCAATCGCTCTGCCAATGCCGGTGGTGCCGCCGGAAACCAAAACGTACAAGCCTTTAAATGACGGAGAGGGAACGGAGGAGGAGAGATCAAGCATCCCTATCCATTTGCAGGCACTGTGCCCGGTCTGACCGTCTTGTGCCCGGTTGGCTGCGTGCAATCCGCCCTTCGTGCCCCGGCTCTTGAACCGGCAGTGCTGCATTTTTGAAGGACGGACTTGCATTCCTTATTATGACGCGCTAAGTAAGCCATAATGGCCCGTCCTCCGCTCCAGACACTTTCAGAGACTCACCGCCGCATCGCGGAGAGTGTGGCGGTGTTTGAAGCCCAGAACCGGCCTGCTTTTCTCCCTGACCTGGCGCGGGTGCTGAATCTGGCACAGCAGAGCAGTCTCACGCGGTCCCTTCAGGTCATGGTGCGTAATGGCTACCTCCGGCTTCACGGGAAGCCGGAGGGACGCCAGCGCCGTGCTCAGGTGGCGCAACTCACTGCCAAAGCCCGCCATGCCCTCGGTATCGGAGGGCTGCCGCTGCTGGGACACATTCCGGCGGGGCTTGTTTCGGAAGCGGTTTCCCAGGCGGAGGAAATCGTGGAGCCGGAAGCGCTGCTTCCGTGGCGTCAGGGGGATTTCCTTCTGCGGGTCCGCGGGGATTCCATGATCGGGGATGGGATTCTCAACGGGGATCTCGTTTTGTTGCGTCCGCAGGTGGAGGTGCCTCACGGAGCCATTGCGGCGGCGTGTGTGGGAGATGAACGCGAAGCCACGCTCAAGCGCGTGTTTTTCGAAAAGGATCAGGTGCGTCTACGCGCCTCCAATCCGGTGTATCCGGATGTGGTGGTGCCGGCTGCCGTCATTTCATTTGCCGGGCTTTTCAAAGGACTCATTCGTCATGCAACCCACAGCCCGTAGCAGGGCCGTCCCGGCCCTGGGGGAAAGCGACTGCAGCACGGCTCATCTGTCGCCGGTAAGAAACTTACAAGGCCGGGACAGCCTTGCTGCGGGCGGAGTGCAAAGACTCGGGGAATTGCGGCAGTTGCTTGCGGATAAGTTTCCGGAAGCGGAGCGCAAGCCGCAGGGGCATATGGCTACAGGCATCGAATCCCTCGATGCGGCGGAAGGCGGCCTGCGCTGCGGGGCGGTGACGGAACTGACTTCCACGCCGGCAAATGGCGCGCTGTTCATCGATCACCTGCTGCAGCGCACCTGCGAAAACCAGTCGTTCGCGGCACTGGTGGATGCGGGGGGTATGTTCGATCCTGACAGTTCTGCGGAAGCGGCCCTCGCCCGCTTGTTATGGGTGCGGTGCCGGGATGCAACGCTGGCGGTGAAGGCCGCGGACCTTTTGCTGCGCGATGGCAATTTACCGCTGGTGCTC
This sequence comes from Verrucomicrobiales bacterium, assembly GCA_035550135.1. GTDB lineage: Bacteria > Verrucomicrobiota > Verrucomicrobiia > Verrucomicrobiales > V1-33 > V1-33. Next base: position 39,773 of record DASZQB010000073.1, on the reverse strand, counting down.
ATGGACCTTCAGGCGCTGACGCCGAAGGAACTGGGCAAAGTTCCCGCCAGCACCTGGCACCGGTTTCAGCGTCTGGTGGAACAAACGTCCCTGGTCCTTGTCATCCTGACAAGACAGCGAACGGTGGAGAGCGCGCAGGTGCGCATCACTTTGAGCAACCGCTGGACATTGCAGGCCCTGCGCCGCAGGCGGGCGGAACTGGCTGCCGGTCTCAATGCCCGCGTCACCCTGCGTCGCAGCGCCGTGCCGCCGCTGGAATCTTTAACGCCGGTATTCCGCACCGCATGATTTATTGCCATGTATGCCGCCCTCTACCTGCCTTCCTTCCGATTGCAGGCCGCCCTGCGGCTCTGCGCGGAAGGATTGCCTCCGGGCCCTGCGGCGCTGGTGGATGGTGAGGAAAAGAAGGGACTGATCATGGAAGTGAATGCCGCCGCGCAGCGCGCCGGCGTAAAGCCGGGCCTGACGGTTCCGCGCGCCATGGCGCGCTGTGAGAAATTGTCCATCGTGCAGCGGGACCCTGCGGCAGAGGAGACGGCGCATATTGCACTTATGCAGACGGCGTATGCGCTTTCGCCGGAAGTCGAATCCACTGCGCCCGGCCTGTGCACGCTGCGTTTGCGCCTTCCCCGCGGCAGAGACGCGGCGCATGAGGGACACCGGGCAGCGGCTCTTCTGGAAAAGGTGGGGCTGAAAGCGCAGGCCGGCCTCGGTCCGAATCCGGACCTCGCCTTTCTCGCCTCCCGCCGTGCCAGGCCCGTCCTGGTGGTGAAAGAACCGTCTGCTTTTCTGGATGCCCTCCCCGTGAGTGTCCTGCGGCCCGCGCCGGACATGGTGGAACTGTTGCAGGATTGGGGCATCCGTACTATCCGGCAGCTTCGTCTGCTGCCGCGCGCTGACCTTGTGGACCGGCTCGGACCGGAAGCCGGCAAACTGTGGGAACGGGCGTGCGGAAAATCCGGCCGTCCGCTGCATCTGGTGGATCCGCCGCAGGAATTTGTGGAGAGTCTCGAATTCGAAGACGAGGTGGACATGCTGGAGCCGCTGCTGTTTTTGCTGCGCCGGTTTCTTGATCATCTGACGCAGCGCCTGCGCTGTATGGGCCGTGTGGCGGGAAGCATGACGCTGACCCTGACATTGGAGCGCGATGCTGTTTACGAACGCCCTTTCAGCATCCCCTCTCCCGCCGCCGATCCGGATGTGCTCTACCGCATTCTCTTCACTCATCTGGAATCGCTGCGGCTGGAACATCGTGTGGTGGCCCTTGCACTGCGGCTTGATCCGGTGCTGCCGAATCGCGATCAGTTTCATCTTTTCGAAACGGTTCTGAAAGACCCTAACAGGCTCGGGGAAACCCTCGGCCGCCTTTCGGCTTTGGTGGGAATGGAGAATGCCGGTGTGTGTGTGCGTTTTAATACACACCATCCGGACGCATGGCGCATGGAGTCTCCGCAGTTTCATAAAACACCGGCGACCGGCTCGCCGCCTCCTTCGCTGACGGGGCTGCCGCTGCGGCGCTATCGCCCGGCACTCCCTGCGGACGTGAAAATGGGGAGCAATTTGCCGGAGCGCCTTTGGTCGTCTGTTGCCCGCGGCGCCGTGGTGGCGGCGTCGGGCCCTTATATTTTGTCAGGACAATGGTGGGAGGCGTTTGGGAATCCTTCCGGTTCCGCAGCCACGGAGGAAGACGATAGTCGCTCATCCGTGAAGGACAACCGCCGCGCAGCGGCGACAAATGGCAGCGGTGTGCCGGCTGTTCCTGACAACGGCGATACGGCTAATAAACCTCCGGTTTTTGGTGTCGCGTGTGAACCGCGGAGCGGTTCTCCGTCAATAGCCCGGGGTGAACGAAGTGAACTCCGGGTAAGGGCACCCCAAACCGCATCCACCACAGCGTGGTGGTCCAATGCAGAGGGAGCACCATTTTGTCAGGGCCACCACGCTGTGGTGGGAGACCCTTATCCCGCGTTTTCCCGGGGTTCACTTCGTTCACCCCGGGCTATTCACAGAGAACCACTCTGTGGTTCGCGGCTAAACACATACAACTCCACGGTAACGTCTCCGCCCCGATGGCCCTGTTCGGAAAAGAATGGCGCTGCGCGGTCATTTGCGACAAGGGCCGCCGGGGCGACAGTGCTCCCAGGCGGTCCTGCGCAGCCGCAGGCCGGGTGCTGCGACACAGCGCACACGCAGGGGGCTGCTGCGACGTGGACAGAAAGCTTCGCTTCTGTTCCTGTATTCTCCTCCTCTTCACCCCCAAAAGACTCCGAATGCCGGGCCCGGCGGAAGGAACTCGCCACACTGGAGGCAGCTTATGATTCGGCATGGAGCAGGGAGGAATGGGATGTGGAACTCGAAAATGGCGCGTTGCTGCGCCTCGCTCATCTGCCGTCCGGGTGGACGATAGAGGGGTATTATGAATTACCGGCTCCCGCCGCGGAATCGCTCTCCGGCTTTCAGCCGCGCATCGTGTCATGAGTGCCGGTACCTACGTCGAACTCCACGCGCGCAGTGCTTTCAGCTTTCTGCGCGGCGCGTCTCAGCCGGATGACATGGCCCGGCAGGCGGCCGCGCTGGATTTGCCGGCCATGGCACTCTGTGATCGCGATGGCGTGTATGGAGCCGTCCGTTTCTTTTCCGCGGCAAAAGAAACCGGCGTTCGCGCCATCGTCGGCGCGGAACTGACCATGGAGGACGGAGGGGTTATTCCCGTGCTGGCGCAGAACAGGACGGGATACCAGAACCTTTGCCGGCTCATTACCCGTGCGAAATTGCGAGGTACGAAAACGCACGCGCCCGTTTACTGGACGGATCTGCCGGAATTCGCCGGCGGCCTTGTCGCTCTAACAGGAGATGAAGAGGGGCCGGTGCGGCGGGCTCTGGCCGCGGATGACCGCACCGGTGCCGCAGGGGCGGTGGATAAATTGGTGAAGGTCTTCGGCAAAGAGAACGTTTTCATCGAAATGCAGCGCCATCTGCGGCGCGGAGAGGAACGGGAACTGGATGCACTGGCGGATCTCGCATCGGCCCTGCGGTTGCCGCTGCTGGCGACCAATGGCGTTTGCCACGCGCTGCCTTCAGAGAGGGCGTTGCTTGATGTCTTCACCTGCGCCCGCGAACATACGCATCTCGATGCCGCCGGACGTTTGCTCAGCGTGAATGCCGAACGCCATTTGAAACCCGGCGCTGTAATGCGGCAGCTTTTCCGCGATCATCCGGAGGCGGTGTCCAACACGCTCAGGCTGGCGGAACGGATTGACTTCACGCTCGATAACCTGGGGTATGAGTTTCCCCGCTACGAAGGGATGAACAAAGAAGAGATGGATGCCTTCCTGCGCGCTGAAACATACGAAGGCGCGCGCTTGCGCTACGGAGACACATTCAGTGAAAAGCACCGGCGGCAAATCGAGCACGAACTGGAACTGATCGCCCGGCTGGGATTCAGCGGATATTTCCTCATCGTTTGGGACATCGGCAACTACTGCCGGGAGAACAACATCCTCATGCAGGGCAGAGGGAGCGCGGCGAACAGCGTGGTTTGTTATTCGCTGCGCATTACGGCGTGCGATCCCATTCATCACAAACTGCTCTTCGAGCGTTTCCTCAGCGGTGAACGCAAGGCCTGGCCGGATATCGACCTTGATCTTCCCAGCGGGGACAAACGCGAGCAGGTGATTCAGGAAGTCTATCACCGCTACGGAAAGCATGGAGCCGCCATGACTGCCAACGTAATCACCTATCGCGGACGCAGCGCCATGCGCGAGATCGGAAAGGCGATGAATTTCCCGGAGGAGATGCTCAAACGGTTTTCCAGTCTCTTTGCGAATGGCGACTTTCCTCACACCCTGGAGTTGCAGTCTCAAATGATGCAGGCGGGCATTCCCGCCAGCCATCCGCGTCTGCCCGCGGCCGCTGCGCTTTATCAGGCGATGCGCGGGCTGCCGCGTCATCTGGGTCAGCACAGCGGCGGCATGATCATTTGTCAGGATGCGCTCAGCAGTTTTATGCCGCTGGAGAATGCCTCCATGCCCGATCGTGTGGTAGCTCAGTGGGACAAAGACGACTGCGAAGACATGGGCATCATCAAAGTGGACCTGTTGGGGCTTGGCATGCTGGCCGTGCTGGAGGAAACCATCACGCTGTGCAAAGCCCGCGGGGGGCCGGAGGACATCGCCAAAATTCCGCCCGATGACAAAGCGACGTATGACACCATGTGCGCAGCGGATACGGTGGGTGTTTTTCAGGTCGAAAGCCGTGCGCAAATGGCTACGCTGCCGCGGCTGCAGCCCCGGAAATTTTATGAGCTCGTCATCGAAGTGGCCATCATCAGACCCGGTCCCATTCAGGGCGGGATGCTGCAAACGCTGCTGGCCAGAAGGAGCGGAAAGGAGGAGATCAGCTATTTTGGCAAGAAGGCCGGTGAAGTGCCGGCGGAACTGTGCGATGTCCTGGCGCGCACGCAGGGAGTGGTGCTTTTTCAGGAACAGATTCTGAAGATTGCCATGATCCTTGCCGGCTTCAGCGGCGGGGAAGCGGATGAGTTGCGGCGGGCGCTCAATTTCAATCGTAACGACGAGCGCATGAACAAAGTTTGCGGCAAGCTGCGGGCGGCGATGGAGAAAAAAGGACACGGTGCGGCTTTCATCGACGAAGTCGTCAAATCCGTGTCGTCCTTCGCGGTCTATGGTTTTCCGGAGAGTCATGCCATCAGTTTCGCCATCCTTGCCTATGCCAGTGTGTGGCTGAAGGTGCACTATCCGGCGGAGTATCTCTGCGGCCTGCTGAACAATCAGCCCATGGGATTCTATTCCCCGGCTTCGCTCGTGCAGGACGCGAGACTGCACAAAGTCAAAACGCTTCCGGTCAATGTCAGGGAGAGTGAATGGAAATGCACTCTGGTATCGGAACACAGTGTGCGCCTTGGCCTTTGTTATGTCAGCGGACTTTCAGAGGAGGAGGGAGGGCGCATTGTAGCGGAGCGCAAGCGGCGGACTTTCGATTCTGTTCCTGACTTTCAGCTTCGCTGCCGCCTTTCTAAATCCTCGCTGCGCACGCTCGCCAAAACCGGGGCGCTCAATGGGCTCGCCGAACACCGCCGCGATGCTCAGTGGCAGGTGGAACTGCCGCTCGAAACCGGCGACCTCTTTGCCTGCGTTCCCCGCGAAGACGAACTTCCTCTCCAAATGATGACACCGTCCGAACGCCTTCATGCTGACTACAGCGGCACCGGACTTACGACGGGTGCGCATCCGATGAAACTGATCCGTGCGCAGATTCCTCATGTCACGGCAGCGAAGGATTTGACCGGTGTTCGCAACAATGCGGTGGTCACCATTGCCGGGCAGGTGATTTGCCGGCAGCGGCCCGGCACGGCGCACGGATTTGTTTTCGTTAGTCTCGAAGACGAAACCGGCATTGCCAACGCCATCGTGACTCCTCCCATTTTTGAAGCGAACCGTCTGGTCATTACGCAGGAGACGTTCCTGCAAATCACGGGTATTCTTCAGCGTCACGAGGGAGTGATCCATGTGAAGGCGGGGCGTATTCGTCCGCTGAAGGCGCCGGTGGCCGCCGCGCCGGAGTCTCATGATTTCCGCTGACGTTCCATTGACCATCCGGGCTTCATGGGCTCAGAACACCGCATGGCTACTTTCCCGCCCGCTGCGCTGGTTGACGCGCTCACGTTCCGTTATGCCACCAAACGGTTCGATGCCGCGAGGAGGATTGATGCGGAGACATGGAATGCGCTGGAGCAGTCGCTGGTGCTGACGCCGTCGTCGTTCGGGTTGCAGCCGTGGAGGTTTCTGATCATCACCGATCCGGTGGTGCGGGAGGAACTGGTGGCGCATACGTGGAAGCAGCGGCAGGTGGCAGACTGCTCGCACCTGGTGGTGATGGCGGTGCGGAAGACGGTGGATGAGGAGTATATCGACCGGTTTGTGGCGCGGACGGCGGAGGTGCGCGGGGTGGCAGTGGAGTCGCTGGCGGGATACCGCAGGATGCTGGCCGGATCGACGGACGCGATGACGGTGGAATGGGCGGCGAAGCAGGCTTACATCGCGCTGGGGCAGTTCATGCTGGCGGCGGCAATGCTGGGAGTGGACACCTGCCCGATGGAGGGTTTTCTTCCTAACAAATACGATGAAGTGCTGGGCCTCGAGCGGGAGGGCCTAACAACTGCGGTGCTGTGCCCGGCGGGTTACCGCGCGGCGGACGACAAGTATGCTTCCATCGCCAAGGTGCGGTGGGCGGCGGAGGATGTGATAGACCGGCGGGACTAAAATCCCATGCGTTGTTCCGGCGGGCGCAGGGTGGCGGTGAGATCTTTTGCTTTGATGCGGCAGGTTCTCATGCCGCGCTCTTCGCCGATCTCGACCTTTCCGGAGATCACATACCAGCCGGCGTCCACGAATTTGGGATCGCCGTCTTCGAAAACGACCGGCACGGAGTAAGGCTGGGCGTCGGCGGCGCAGCAGGTGATTTGCAGAGTGAAGAGGCGCATGTGTCCGGGGCCAGGATTTGCCGTGTCCTTCACGAGCTGCCCGGTGGCGGCTACGTTTTGACCGTCCATGACGCGCGCGTATTCGAGGTCGGAGGGCATGTAGTGAAGGTCCATCACCGAGAGCTCGTAATTGCCGTCCTTGTTCTTGCGAAGCCCGTTCTTTTCCAGCCGCTCGAGGGTCAGGCCTCCCTGCGTTTGCGAGGCCTGGGAAAGGGCGGAGGCGAGACCGGGATTTTTTTGCTTTAGCTGTTCGGCGGTCAAGGGCTGCTGCTTGATGGCACTTCCCTTGTTCATCAGATAGTCGCGGGAATAGTGATCCGGTGTAAGGATGGCTGCTGCAGCGACGGAGCCGGAGAGCAGAAGCAGAGTGATGGCACGCGAGGCCACACTGCCGTCGTGCGTGTGGGGCGAGGCGGCGGTGGCGGTGGATTCCTCCTCCTCACCGTGACTGTGATCATGACCGCAGCCGGCGTTTTTGTCGCGCATCATGAGATTGAAGAGGCCGAGAATGATGATCCCGATTCCTCCGGCGAGCGCCAGAATCTTGAAGTTCCCCACGAGATAGGCGCCAATCCGTCCGCTCGCCACGAAGTAGCACATGACGCCGCCAATCATCACGAGCACCACGGCCTGCATGAGAAGGAAGAAACGGCGGGTCCACTCGGCGTCTTCGTGCGCCTCGTGGTGGTGACAGCAATGGCTGCCGTGCTCGTGAGCGTGGTCGTGACCGCACTTATCGGTATGCACATGCTCGTGTTCGCGACCGTGCGCGCATTTGTCCGTATGGACGTGGGCGTGTTCACCGCAGCAGGCGTGTTCCTTTTCGGCGGGCTTCGTTTCATGCGAGTGTCCGCAGCATCCGTGTCCGTCGTGATGGTGGTGGTCGTGATCGTGTGAATGCTCGTGCTTCATAGCGGGGAGTTCTATTGGAATACGGTGCCGGCGGCAAAGCTGGCGGCATAAACGGCGATGAAAAGTCCGAGGCCGAGCCAGAGGACGACCTTCGGTTTGAGGACTGAAGAATAGAGGAAGATCAGCTTCATGTCCAGCATGGGTCCGAAGACGAGAAAGGCGAGTTTTGCCGTCGCCGGGAAGATGGCGTCCTGAGCGATGATGAAGGCATCGGTGGTGCTGCAGAGGCTGAGGATGAAGGCGAGCACCATGAGCACCGGAGCGGCCAGCCAGTGATTGGCGGCGAGGCTGTGGATTTTGTCCTGGAGGTCCGGGCGATAGAGGACCTGCGTTTGCGTCATGGCGGCGATGGCGACGCCGATGAAGAAGTAGAGCGACACGTCCAGGAAATCCCGCTGGGCGGACTGGAAGGCGCGGACGACGCCGTCGCCAAAGGATTGCCGCGGAGCAATGGTTTCCGTTTTTGCCTCTGAACGCGGACGGAGGCCGGCGAGGACGCGTTCGCGCAGCAGGGAAGCCACGGGCACGCGAGAGAGAACCAGTCCTGCGGCGACCGCGATGACAAAACCGGTGCCGAGCCGCGCGCCGGTCATGAGGCCGGGGTCGCGCCCCTGAAACGCGGCCCACGTGCTGAGAGCGACAATGGGATTCACGATGGGCGAGGCGAGCATGTAGCTCATGGCACATCCCACGGGCAGGCCCTTTTGCACGAGCCGCCGGATGACCGGGACGATGGCGCATTCACAGACCGGGAAGATGATGCCGAGGAGTCCGCTGACGATGATGGCTGCGCCCCGGTTCTTTGGGAGCAGCCGGTCCATGAGGCTCGACGGGAGCCACGCGTCGATGGCGCCGGAGATGATGGCACCGATAAGAATGAACGGAAGACCTTCAAAAATAATGGCCAGGAAGGCGACCCAAAAATCGCCCGAAATGCTGGAAGGGGGTAGCTGCACTGGATAACGGGTAAGAGGAAAGAGTGGCCACTATGGGAAGCCGCTACCTGAATGACAAGCGCCGCATCTTTGATGGATTGCTTAGACAAAAGGTGGAGGAGAGGTGCTGAGGGCGGGATGGGAAGGGGAATTTTGTTGAGGGGGAAGGGGAGCTCTTTGGCGGCCGGGGCGAACTGGAAAAGCAGGAGTTTCAGGTTATTGGGAAATAAAAGTGGTTTGATTTAGCTTGATTTAGCCTGACTCGAAAGTGAAACCGATACAATTTTGATTTGGCGGGGAGGTGGGGCATGAAGATGGGAGCGGCCCATCCGGTGAGAACGACGAACATGTTTTCGGCAAACCGAAAGGCAGGGGAATCAGGAGGGAGATTGGATTTTCAGCCGATGCCGGGAGACCACCGGGCGCAATCCGCCCCGAAGCAATGAGCCTCATGAGAAGAAGGCTCGGGTTGACGGGGCGGATTGAAAATCCGCGGTCCTTCCTGCGGCATCCCGCGTTTTGATTCCGGCTCTGTCGGCGTGGGAGGAAGAGGGTGAACAGGAAGACTTGAAGGAACACAGGGGCAGGTGATGGATTGTTTGGCGTTTCAGGGAAAGGCGCGGGAAGCACCGGAGTGGCCTCCCGCCGGTGAAGGCCGGGGAAGGCGGAAAGAGGTATGATTGAAGATGTAAGATTTTAGATTGGAGTTGGGTCTAATGGCGGGGAGTGAGTATGCTGGAGCGCGTCGATTTAGGCAGGCCAGTCGATGGGCGCGTATGTGGGATGAACGCCGCCAAACTCCGGTAAGCTTTTTAGGGGCCGGGAAGGCAGCGCAGCCGTTGAGGGTAAGTCTTTTTACAGAGCCCGCGGCTGCAATTAGAGAGGTGATTAACGCGAAAAAAGTCAAACGATTCCGGCAGGAAATTTTCGGAGGTCACCGCGTGCAATTTGAACCGGGGAAAGCGGAGTGATGGGCGGAGTGATGCGTCTGACCGGCTGGCAGATCCGGTTAGGGAGGGCGGATTTGAGGGAGTTGCGGGACCTATTTCGCGATGCCATTTCGCCATTTTCCCGATGTATCGTTACGTTCCGGAACGTAACGATGGGTTTTGGCGGGTGTTTTCCACCGGCAGCGTTGACAGGGTCACTGGTTCCCGGCTTACTCGACGGGTATGCCGGCAAATCCTGACGAAATCAAAAGACGTGAAGAAGCCGCCCGCGGGGCGATCAAGGAGGCGTTCGGCACTGCTGAGGATGAGGACGGTGCGACGATGTTCGTGTCCCATCATCTGGAGGAGATCGAATCCTCCTACTGGCAAAGGCATCTGGGGGATGCGTCACCCGATCCGCGGCGGGTTTTGGATTTGCTGGTGTTGCAGTCGCACTGGGGCGGGGATGACGAGATCGACATTTTTGATTTTACACTGCCGGACGAGGTCACGAATTACATAATCAGCGTCCGATTCGACGAGGCGGGCGAGGTTGAAGGGATATCGATGGAAAGCTGAGCGGGGAAAACCTTGGATCCAGGGCCGAAGTCCTCGCCGGTCCGCTGGCGGAATGGTTGGTTCTGATTACTCTGACTTCCTGCGAATCCTGGTGTGAACCATACAGTTAGACCCCGTTAGACCGGATCAGCGAGGCCGACGCACATCTCTGTTAGGCATACGGGAACCCATAACAAGGCCGTCCCACGTTCTCGCGCACCTCCGGCGCGCCAATAATCTATGGGTGCGAATCCGGTGGTTCCGCTCCTTCGTCGCTGCACCACCGGATCTAATTTCTGATAGGGCCTCCGGCCCTCTCGTAAATCGAGCCGCTGCCCTTTATTGTAATGGCCGGACGTTATCATCATACACTGCGCAATCTCCGCCTTCAGGCGCAACCTGCGGGCGGGAGGTCGCCGTGCGGGGCATCCCTTGTTTTTAGCGGGGTTGCCAGAGCGTTGAAGTTCGTCTAACAGCGCAATGCGATGGCTGAAAATATCCAGGACCTGGGCGATCATGAGGACGATCTTGAACTGCATGGTCTGAACCGCGAGCTTGCCTGGCGGGAGCTTGAAGGCGATCCTGACAATTGGAAGCGACTGCTCGACCTGGCCATTCATGAATTGACCTTTTGCCGTTATGAGGAGGCGAAGGCCGCCATTGATCATGCTGAGCGGGTCTGTCCTCCAAAGGCGATAAGGTGGGTTTTGTTCAGGAGAGGCCATCTGAGCAAGGGTCTGGGTGATTTCGAATCCGCCATTCGTTATTATTTGGCGGCGCATGAACTGAGCCGGGATGACGCGACCTTTTTGATCTTCGCCGGTTCTGCGGCGTTTCAGGCCGGTGATATGGATCGGGCCGTCGAGTTCGCCAACCGCGCTACTCAGTGTCCGGAGGGCTGTATCGATGAGGCATGGTTTAACCTCGGCGGTTATCTGCTGGCCATGTGCCGGTATTCCGAGGCGCGGGACTGTTACCTCAAAGCATTGGAGATCGATCCGAACTATAGTATCGCCATAACACGGTTGGAGGATGTTTCACAGATACTCGAGTTAAAGACAGCGAGCGAGTGATGATCGAAGATGAGGACTTGTCAGTCGCCGAATAGTCTGAATTGGTTAGCCTGCATTTCTCCCAGGATTTCTTTTATCCCGGGAATATCAGTAGAGCGACTTTTGAGACGCGAGTGTACCGAAGGCCACGCGCTTTCGCTGCATCCATGGGAGGCGAAAGCGACTGGGCTTCGCCACAGATCGCTCTACCTGCCATTGCCTGGCTGTGTCAGCGTTAGGACAGGCCGTGAGCGTTTTTTCCGGGACTGTGAAAAGCCTAACATGGGCGGTGTGCCTGAATGGGTGCGGCGGTCAATTCATGTATTGAGGCTTCGTGCTGAACAGCGGCAGCCAGGGTGGCCCTGGGCGATGTTCGATAATGTCATTGGATGCGAGGTTTGCTTCCAAGGCCGAGACTATCTTTTGGGGAACTTTTGGTTGGAACCCCGGGGAAGTCGTTTCCGGGATTCTTTCGCCGCTACGCGGCTTTGCCGGGCGGGACCCTAACACCGTGGGCTGGAGCCCACGGCTATTGTCTTGCGCCGCTATGCGGCTGAAGAAGGGCGCGTTCGGTCAGGTTCCGCATTCTTCCGGCGACGTGGGCTTGCTACGGGCGCTGGACCCTGTCGGCAGAAGGTGTTGATTCCGGACTCATCGATGATTTTGGCGGTTGCATCCCTTTGCCTTGATCTGCCGGGGTCATCCTTTGAAGTTGGTAATGATCTGATGGAATGGCGAGCTCCATGAGATGGCGAAGAAGAGGCCGGTTAACAAAGGGACTGCGGCGCCGGCCACCGTTGCGTAGATGACCTGGGAAATTCTTTTGCCGCCGATCCAGATCAAAACCAAACTTACGAGAGCGCACAGCGCGGCAACCGGTGCCAGGGTGGATTCATAGTCGAAGGCCAGCCGAGTGAGGAGGGGTGTTGCGGAAATCCCGCCGGCGACCATGTTCTCAAGCATCTCTCTTCCATTTTGCAGCCCATGGTGCTGCCATGCACACCAGACGGAGGCCAGAAGAATGGAAACTGTTCCACCCACGCGACACGCGAGGAGGGTGCGGCCGTACTCGTCCTGCAATTCAAAAGGAGTGTTTCCTGAGTCGTCCATGGCCGAAGGAAAGCATTGATGCGACTGCCAGGGAACTGAAATGTCTGCGGATCCACGGGAAGCGCGGGATTCTGTTCACTATCTCCCGCACCAGATGAGTCTGTGGACCGGTCGATGCTCCCGTTCCAACACATGAGCGCATTTAGGCGCGTCGCGTGGAGAAACGATCACGTTTGCGGCGATCGTGGCCAAGCGGCACGTCGAAGCGCTGGACAAAGTAGAGTGATGTGGTGCAGCCCCGCCGCTTTTGTCCGCGTTAAAGAAAACAAAAGCGAGTGACCTAAAGGCGCACGTCACTCTCTCTCTCTCTCTCTCTCTCTGCTTTCGCGCCATGAGCTTTCGGAGCCTTCCGCTGAATGGCGCAAGCGCGTCTTGCTTTGGTGGCGGCTAAGGGCAAGGGCCGGATATGCGGGATCGGTTGTTTGGCGGATTCTTCAATCTGTGACGACCTGTTCCGAAGAACGGTGTCCATGAAACGCTCTGCCATAATCGTCTCCTGTGTGCTGATTGCCGGATACGCCTCGTTCACGGCATGGCAGTGGCGGACGCTCTCCACTCTTGAGGACGGAGTGCGTGAGATGCAGGCAAATGCGACAGGCAGCGAACCCGCTCCTGTATCAGTTGGGAAGATGCCCGCGCCTTCCACCGGGCGCCCGGGCGCCGATGGAGTGATCGAGGGCGATGCGAAAGCTTCCGGCCCTGTTAAAAAGCAAATGACACGGCGTGGAAAGGCAGCACCGGCTCCTCCGGCGGATGCGCGGGTGACATCGCAAAGTGCGAACCAGCCTCAGGCAAACCCGCTGACACCGGAACGCAGGAAGGCGCTCTTGGAAGGACGGGAGACGTTCAACCCTGGTCCCATCGAGGTTTCATCCATCCCCGTTACCGATCAGACCGTCCTCACAAAAGGACAGGCGCTGCAGATCGCCTACGCCGGCTCATGGTATGCGGGCGAAGTGATAGGATTTGAGAAGGACGGCGGCGTCAACGTGCGTTATTTCGGATGGGATGCCTCGTGGGACGAAGTGGTTCCAAGATCGGACCTGCGTCTTGATCCGAAGGCGCGGGAGCGCGCCGTGGAAACCTACGAGTCGCGGATTGCGGTGCAAATGCAGCAGTGACAAGGTGTTAGGTCATTCGGAGAATTTCAGTGTCCTCGTATCACACTCCATTCCCGTGGGCACGGTAAGCGGACCGTAAAGTTCCGGGCGGCGGGCGCGAATCCACAGATGGCCCGTGGCTTCCGCAAGCAGCGAGGCATCGAGGTCAGCCACCACCATGTCATCACCGGCCTTGCAGGTTTCGGCAAGGATGCGTCCGTAGGGATCGAGAATCATCGCATTGCCGGTGCGGATTTCATCGTCGTCCACGCCAACGCCATTGCTGAAGATAAGAAACACTCCGTTGTCATGCGCGCGGCTGGGCAGCCAGCGCATCAGCCAGCCGCGGCCTTTATCACTGCGGAATTCACGCTCGATGGCTTCAGGATCGGTATGCCGGCGGTCCCACACTTCGCGTTCGATCAGGCCCATGAGATGCGGGTTTTTGCTGCGCACTGCGCCGGTTTGGTGCGGAGCGATCAACACCTCTGCGCCGCGCAGAGCGGCAAGGCGCACGTTTTCGATCAGGTTGCAGTCATAACAAATGAGCAGTCCCGCGCGAAAGCCACCGGGCAAATCGAAGACCGTCACGTCATTGCCGCCGCGCACCAGCGTGTGTTCGAAGGCGTGGATCTTCCGGTGCCGGTGCCATGTGCCGTCCGGCAGCGCCACGACATAGCTGTTATGGAAAACGCCTTCTTCACCGGCCTCCACCCATCCTGCACCAATGGAAATCCCGTGGCGCCGTGCCATGTCCACCAGACGCTCTGTGCCTGGTCCTGGAATTGGCTCCGCCAGGGCCGCCAGCGCCTCCGGCGTCAGATTGCGGATGAACCAGTAGCCGGTGACACAGCATTCCGGAAAGACCACCAGTCCGGCGCCGGCCTCCGCCGCCCGGGCCGCGAAGGACTCCATGATTTCAAAATTTGTGTTTTTGCCGGCTGGCCGGCTTTCCATCTGAACGGATGCGGCACGGAGGATTCGTGAATCGGAGTCAGGTTGCACAGGGCTGGGGATGGTTATGAAAATATCGATTCGCAGTGGACAACGTTGTGTTTGGATATACAAGTGGCGGGATGACCGCGAAAAAGAAAACTGCTGCCCGCAAAAAGTATGGTCGCCGCGCCGAGGGGAAGACCCAGACGACCATCAGCCTTTCCGACGCCGTGTATGAAAAGGCAAAAAGCATCGCCGAGGCGGACGGAAGGAGTCTGTCGAATTATTTGGAGCAGTTGTTGAAGAAGCTTTGATGATGGCCGGTTAGGGATTGGGTTTGAGGAAGTGAGTGAAAAAGGCCCACACCACGGCATTGGCTTTTTCGTCGGGAGTGTGATTGGGCCGGTTCGTCATTGCCACCCGGTTGTCCGCGCCCAGCAGAGCGTTGACCCCGCGGGCATGATTCAGCGCCTTCCAGCGCTCCGCCGGATCTTCACTGCCGCCGCTGACGAGAAACGGCCGCGGACAAATGAGAGCGTGAAGATCCGTTAGGTCCCGCTTATCGGCGACCAGTCTGGCATACGGACCGGTGCGGGGATTTTTGTCCGAAGGAACGCCTTCCCTGCGCTGTGCTTTGAGCGCGGCGTCCTGGCCCAAGTACCACGGCTCCCAGTAGTTGACGTTGGGACGTGACTCATCCCAAACGACGCCCGGATCGCTCACGGCCACGGCGGCGAACTTCTCCCACAGCGCCGCAGCAAAGAGCGCCCACTTGCCGCCGTAACTGTGCCCCACGACGCCGATGCGTTTTGCGTCCACCTGCGGCAGGGCGGCTAGGGCCGTCCATGCATTCGCCGCGACATAAGCATGAAACGACAGCGGCTGGCAGGCAGCCTTGCCCGTTTCCGGCTTCCATGCGTTGCCTCCCGGCGAGCCGATGCTCAGCGTTACAAATCCCCGTTGCGCAAGCTGCAGGCCGTAGTCCCGAAAGGCGTGTTTGTCGTCAGCGTTCAGGCCCACACTTGTCTCCGGTTCGTAATACACCACCAGTACCGCGGGGAACGGCCCCTTGCCCTCCGGCAGCAGCAGCCAGCCCTCCTGCTTCTGTTCCGGCGCGACTTCCAGCTTCACGCGCCTTTGTGTCAGGGAACCTCCGGGTTCCTCACGAATCGTTTCAAATGCCGGTTTCTCCAGCAGCGGAGGCCAGGCACCCATGACGCCGTGCCAGTATTTCAAAATCTCCTCACGCCTTCGGGGCCAGTCCTTTGCTGATTGCACGCGGGTTCCATCGTCAAACAAAAGCGGGGAACGAAACTCCCCCGCCTTCTCCAGCGCCGCCGGAGGGCGAAAATACGGAGCAAGGATGGCAGCCGGGTTTTCAGCCTGATCCGCAGCGGACATCCCCGCGGTGAGTGCCGCAAGGCAGAAGACACTAACCGTCAGGGAGCGCATGTGTAAACAAGGTCGTCAAAGTAAACGATGACACTATTGCCATCGATCCATGGAGTGCAGATTCCAAAACGGTCGAAGTCCGCTCCGGTCGTTTTGAAATCAGGTGGAAGCTTCATGCGGCACGTTTGCGCGTCGAGGCTCATGGTGATCTCGCCATCGCCGTTCCCTCCTTTGGGATCATAGCGCAGCCGCCATTCGTGCGTCTTGCCGTCGGGATAAATGCGCGGCGCCTTGTCGTAGCCGGACACGGCGGTGTCGTCACCGTGCGGACGACACACCGGATAAAAGAAAAATCCCTCCGACGATGGTCCCTCGATATTGATGCCGAGATAATTCATCGGCGTCGCGTTCTTCTGTGAAGGATTGGACTTCATGCTGTGGACCGAATGATAGAATCCGATCGACGCCGTGCTGTCGCTAACCGCCCGCAGCACCGCCACGCGGCCCCGCGCTTCCAGCGGCCCATTCAGCGACAGCGGCTTGATGCGGTCGCCATAGCAGCCCATCCGTCCCGGCTCGCGACAGTCACCGCGGAATACCAGTCCGCCCAATTCACCTGGCTTCAGTCCGCCGGCGTGTTTGGTATTGCTCCATCCGAAGTCGAAGCGCGGCCGGATGTCCAGCGTCTGATAGGTGCGGCGATTCCCGGATGCGTCCCAACCGGGATCAGCAGCGAATTCGAAGGCTGCGCCATTTATTTTAAGATCGTCCAGCCAGATTTCCCCGCCGCTGTCCCACGACTTCAGGACGGGCATCAATCCAAAGTGTGTGAACGTTAGGCCTTCCTTGCGGTGCTCCGGCTCGATGCGGCACTGCGCCTTTCCGCCTGCCATTTCAAAAGTGAACTCGCCGCTGCCGTCCTTCGCCGGCGTATAAGCCATCTTCCATGTCATCGGTTTCCCCTGCGGAACTTCGATGGGTGTAATGCGTGAGCCCGGCACGATCTCACCAATGACGCCCGCTCCTGCGCGCCATCGTGCAGTCGTGTACTCGATGTGACAGTGAAAACTCTCACCGCGCCCGTTGATACGCGCCACCATGGTGTTGGGCGTTCGCCACCCGCCCAGCGTCTCCACATTGTAGAGGCCCATGAGACAATGCCCCGCGCCCTTTGGCACCAGCATCTTTCCCTCCGCGGTAAAGGGCATGTCTCCCGTCAGCCGTTTTGGCAGGCGGAAGCCGTAGTGCGCCGGTTCGCCCGCCGGATTGATGCGCCCGCCGATTTCACCTTTGGCGCCGCCCGCGTGAGTCGTCTCCGCGCTGAAACCGAAATTCTGCTCCACCCCCCTCGGCTCAAAGAGCGTGTTGCGGTTGTTGATGCCCTCCCAGCCCGCAGGTTCCCTGTCAAAGTGCTCCGTGCGCAGTTCCGCGCGGGAACCAGGCGCGCTCAGCAGAGCGGCGGCAAAAGCGATAGCGGCTCTCATGTTTGTTAGCCAGTAATGCCCAGAGCCGCACGGGTCCGCTTCACGAGGCTGTTGTCAGGACTTCCGGAGCCTTTGAAATAAAAGACGCTGGCCGCGAGGAAGCGGTCCCGCCATTTGGGAGAAACGTGCGCGTAGTCCTCAAGGGATGCGGAACTGAACTTATAGTCGTGTGAGTCTGTGCCCTTCAGATAGATGAGCCGCCGTGCGGCATCCGAAAAGCCCCGGGCATTGCCGGTCGATTGCAGCAGCGAGAGCGCCTTGGCGGCCGCCGCATTCCTGTCCTTGCTGACATCTGCAAAGATTTCGTCCAGCGCCTGCTCCCCCGATGCCTGCGGCGCGACGGGATCGAACTTATCGATCTCCACACCCTTGCCAACATCGCCGCGGAACAGAGGAATGAATGACGCATTCTGCAGCAGCAGCCAGCGGCGGGTTTCGTCATTGCCGCTGGTTTTCCACGCATAATGCAGCGCGTTCGTGGTCGTCACCGCATGCAGCGAGCGAATGCCCGGCGCGCGCATCAGCAGTTCATTCGCGCCCGCAAACACCGCATCCCAGATCGACTGCGGCGCAATCCCGCGGTTGAGCAATTCCACCACTTTGTCCGCAGCCGTATCCGCATTCGCCTGTCGCAGTGTGGCCAGCATATCCGTCACCGCGGCGTCATCCGGTGCTCCGGCCAGCCATTCACCGCGAATCTTCGCTGCCAGCTCTTTGTTGCGGCGCCCGGGACGATCCTCTGCGGCATCGCGCTTGGAGGGATTCTCTCCGTCATGGGCCATGATGGCATACGTTAGGGAACGCAGAATCGGCTCCGCATGCTCCCATCCGATTGTGTTCAGCGCGCGCCAACTGTTTGCCACGTAGATCGCCTTGTGCCCGATGTGACGGAAGTCCCGCGCGCCAAACTTCGCGAACAGTTCAAACATATCGTTCGCGCCCGCGGTGCGCGAGTATCCGGCAATGGCCGCATCTGCCGCCGCCGGGTCCCACGCTTCCATCGCCTCGATGAACGCCGCGCGTGCCTTGTGCGATGGCGGCACCTTCGATTCCTCCACCGGCGGCAGGCGCCAGTTGCCCTCCTTCACATTCGCCGCCTGCGAAGACTTGTATTGATCCAGCGCCCAGAACAGCGGCAGCCAGCGGTCATTGTCGCGCGCCGCCTGCGCGGCAAGATGCGCGGAGTTAATGACCAGCACCGCGTGAAACTTAAAGCCCACCGGCCGCGGCTGCACGTCCCGCACGCCTGCGAGAAAAACCGCAGCCAGCAGTTGTTGATAGGTCACACCGCCTTTGATGCGCTCCGCCACTTCCTCCAGCAGGCGTTCCCGCGGTGTCTCCGCCAGCAGTTTCACCAGCGGCTCCATCTCCGGGCGGAAACGCACCATTTTGGGATCCACATCCGCCTCCGCCGCCGTCACGCGGGGAAGGCCCGAAACGAAATCAAGATTTCCAAGACCCGCCAGAGCCCCGGCGGTGGTGGCAAGAAAGTGGCGTCGCGGGAGTGCATTCATAAGATCGGTTGCTTTGTTCCATTCTCTGAAACGCCCGCCGCATCGTCAAGCTTTCCCCGCGTTCACGCCGCCGGTGGATCGAACGCCGGGAGACCATCGATGCTCTTCCGGTTCTTCGTCGCGCGATACGTCTCCAGCTTCTCCGGTCCCTGCTTCTCCGCCCAGCGTTCAAGAGTGTCGCGGTTACCCTGGTACTCATAATACGGGACAGAATAACCGCAAGAATCCGAAACCCGCGTCACTTCCACATGGATAAACGAACGCGTGCCCGGATGCTCCGGGAACAGCGCCGCAAATTCCTCATATCTCGCATGCCCCGCTGTCACCGCCGTGCCCCGCCCGTGGAGCCTGACAATTTTCGGCGGCCCCTCAAACGCACAGAACATCACAATGATCCGCCTATTCTCACGCAGATGCGCCGCCGTCTCCGCCCCGCTTCCGGTGTAGTCATGATACACCACCTCCATAGGCCCCAGCACCCGGAACGCCTCTCCCCCCTTCGGCGACGCATTGATGTGCCCCTCTGCCGCCAGCGGCGCCGTCGCCACGAAAAACACCCGCTGCCGCGCGATCCACGCGGCGAGTTCGGGACTGATGTCGGGAAGTTGTTTGCTCATTATCGAAGAATCAATTTCCAATGGAGAGCCCGGTTCGAACAACGGTTCCATCGAGATTCATTTCCTCCCATTCCGACCAGATGCGTTTGTCTTCTTCTGAATTGGCCACGGCTCGAATCCTGTCGAATTCTGCAAGGACTCGCTGCGCGTCATCGGTGACGGCGCCGATCTCACGGATGCGCCGGTAGTCTTTCGGCAGAGGAGAAAAAGCGAGGCTGGCATCCTGCACCCAGCGGTCGCCCTTTCTCCGTGAGAAGAGAACTCCTTTGTAATCGGTCAGGTGCGCAGTGCTGTATTTGCCAGCCGGCAGTTCGCGGCTCAGCGATTCTGACACGATCATTGCGATGCAGGTCTCTGATTTTGACAGCGCGGGCGCTGAGATGTCGAAATACAGGGGACTCATGACTTCCATCACCGGCTCTCCGCGGAACAGAAGGACTTCGCTGGCCTCCTTGCGGGAAATCGCAAATGGAAACCCGTAAAAATCGAGTGATTGATGAGGTTCCCTGTGCGGCGAATTGAAAACGACCCTCCTTCGCGTTTTCTTCGCGGCGTCCTTTTTTTCCAGCACCTCTTTTGCCTCGCTGCCCTTATCGTTGCACGCGGCGGTGCATGCCAGCAGCGCGAGACATAGCAGGGAGCGGAGTTTCATGGACCGCGCGCGATTTCAATTCGCCGTCTTCAACTCCCACTTCTCCCCAAAGAAATCCGCCAGCGGAATCCCTCCCGGATACCGGCTGCCGGGCGGCGTGTTGAGTTCGATGATCGCCCAGTCCGGCAGCTTTGGCGTCTGCCTCGCGTTGTTCAGATAGTCATACTCCCGGAACGTGAAGCTGCTGTTGAACACCACGTAGCGCTCCGGGTTCAACGGATTCGGATAGATACAGATCAGTGCATGATCCGCCGCGGGAAAAGCCTTCGTGCCCGCCTTTATTTCCGTGCTGCTCCAGCTAACAGGAATCTTCGGTGCCACTTTCGCCATCACACTGTTCGACGACGGATCGCCCCACAGCACCAGGTTCGCACTCTTAATGTCCTCGTCTGTCACTTCCGCGTCATTCTTGACGCGCGAATCCCCGCGGAAGTGCCGCCGCCAGTGTTCGATCGCGCGCTCCATCTCCGCCTTCGCCCAGGCGCCCGCCTTCTCATTCGCCGCCGTGCCCGTGGGCCTGACAAAAATAAACGAGTCCATGAACGCATCATCGATGGGCCCCTGCAGCCCGTGCTTCTTCCGCAAACCCTCCAGCGTTCCCTCCTCCCAGCGCCCGTCTTTCTTGCGGAAACTCACCTCCCATGAGCGGTCGCTCGCAGTTGTCTTTTTCACGTCCAGTTTCTGCTCGTCAATGATGACCGTGCTGCCCTCGTCGCGGAGGGCGATATCAGTGCCTTCCCCGGGCCCGGCTTTGATGGTGAAGGCGGAAACATTTGTTGTGGTTACTGTAATGTCAGTGCCGTTGTGTGCAGTCAGATCGGCTTTTCGCCAATGGTCCTCCAGACCATCGAGTCGAATCCACCCCGCCTTATTAGTGCGGAGGCTGAAAGTTTGAAAACGAAGATTCGCGTCGATGCTGACCTTCCCAAGCCACGCCAGCCGGTCGATGCTCTTCTGCACCTGCGCCTTTGCGCCCTTTTCGTAACTGTGCGCAGTGTTAGGACCAATGATGTGTGTCAATTCCATGCCCTCCTTTTTCATGGCAATCGCCATGAGGTCCGCCGCCTGTTTTTGCCGGTCCTTTTCACCGCTGTAGGCCACTGTGGGGCAGTTGAACAGATTCCCCGCCACCGCTGTTGAATCGTAAAGATTCCACAGCTTTCGCTCCCACGAATACGGCTTCAGCTTTTCGTTCTGGAAGAAGTTGAGAAACTGCTCCGTCTCGCTGAATCCCGCACCCGGATTCGCCGCGCACCATTGCCATGCGTGATGCGTCGCAATGTGCCAGCACGCCGCCCCGCCGAGACTGAATCCCCGCACCGCAATCCGGTCCTCGTCGATCCGGTAATCCCTCTTCACCGTCTCCAGCGCCTCAAAAAAATCCGTCTCTCCCGCGAACCGCTGCCCGTTGCAGTAGCGCCCGTAGGGATGCAGCACAATCGTGTCCCGCGGCGTAAATTCCCCCGGACTCGTTTGACGCTGATGAATGAAGTCCAGTTCTGTTAGGGTCTCGCCGCGACCGTGAAACCAGCAGTTCAGATTCCACTCCCACGGCAGATTCGCATTGAACGATGCCGGCACCACGAGCCCGAACGGCTGCACGCTGCCGTCGATCTTCGACACATACCCACGCGGCACCAGACCCGTCTGCGCCAGCCACGGCGTTTCTCCCTTCTTCAACGCCTCTAGGCGCGTAAAGCCGTCCTTCAACTGCTGCGCCGCCCACTCCGTTTGTTTGAGATTGAAAAACTCATCATAGCGCAGCGCCCAGTCCACCGCCTTGTGAAAAATCTGCACATCCGGCAAAAATGTTAGCACCGGCTTGCCCTTCAATTCCGCCTTCGCCGCTTCGATCGCCGCGCCCAGCCTCGCCGCCTCATCCGTCAGACTCTTGCGCGCTTCGTCCGGAATCGCGACGCCTGCCGGCGGCTGACGGCGCACCTTGTCGGCGACATTGTCCGCCGGACCATCGGCAAAAACATGCACGGCGAACAGGAAAGAACAGAACAGCAGGCGGGTAGTCATACTTCACAAAAAGGAGCGGGAAACCGGCGAGACAAGCGCCTCCCGGCCATACGTGCCGGCGTAGTCCGCCGTGCGTCAGCACGCCTGTTCGAATTTATTCAAATGTTACGCGATTGCGTGGCGGGGAAACAAAAAGGCGTTCGTCCAAGCTCACCGCATTATGAAAACTCAACTCATCGCCGCCGCCTTCGCCGTTGTCTCCTGCGGGCTCCTCCGCGCGGAAACCGTTACCCTCACCCTTTCTCCGGTCGTCCCGCTCCCATCGGGCGCCACCATCAAGGCACAGTCCGCCACCGTGACCCTCGCCGCCGGCGATATCGCGGAGCTGGTTTCCGCGCCGCTGCCGGATGAGAAGGAATTTCCCCTCGCCCCCCGTCGTCTCATTCACTTCGAAACCGGCGGCCAGACCTACCAATGTCAGACCGTGGTGACCCCCGCCGGCTGGGACGCGGAGTCCGGCGAACGCGCTTACGCGGGCATGCCGAAAGTTCAGTCCTTTAAGGTTTCCGGTCCCGGCACTTTCAAACTCGTTTCCGGCTACTCCGATACCAAAGGCTTCGCCACCTTCGCGATCACCCGCGCCACTGCCGTGCCCGCCGTTACCCCAGCGAACGCCGTCGTTATTCCCAGCGACGCCAACGGCAACTTCCAAGTCATCCTCGAAAGCAGCACTGATCTCGTCACATGGACCGCCGCGACCCCCGGCACCTACTCCTCCACCACCGAAAAACGATTCTTCCGCTCGCGCATCGTGCAGCAGTGACAAACCCGCCACCTGCCTATATGCCAAATATGCCATATTTGCCCCGGCTACACCCCCGCCAGCGTCACCCCCTGTTCCTGACACTTCCGGACAACCTCCTCCTTCTCCAAAATCAGCGTTTTCCCCGCCTCCACCGCCACGATCCGTATCCCCGCCGCCGCCGCCGTCTCTATTGTTAGGGGACCCACCACCGGGACATCGAACCGCATATCCTGCCCCGGCTTGCTCACCTTCACCACGGTCGCCATCCCGCGACCCATGGCCCCTCCGCGTTTGATGCACTCATTCGTGCCCTCGAACGCCTCCACCGCCAGTACGGTGCCGCGACGCACCACCACCGTCTGGCCGATATCCAGCCGGCTTGTCTCCCGCGCGATCTTCAGGCCAAACTCGATATCCGCCATCTCCTTCGCCTTCCGCACCGGTCCGGCCATGTGCCCCTCGCGCGCAAGGTCATCCTCCAGAAAAACCGTCGCGGGCAGGAGCGTGATCCCGTCCTTTTCCAGCTCCTTCGCGATTCCCCCAAACAGGCTCTCGGCATTCCGTTCCTTCAGCCGCGCCAGCATCACCAGCGTGCGAAAGTCAGGCCGCAGGTCGAACAAATTCTTCGGCGCTATCTGCCCCACCATCACCGCCTGACTAACACCGTGCCGCCGGAAAAACTTGATCATTTTTCCTAACTGACCCACCCGCATCCATTCAATCTCATCCACCTTCAAACTCAGATCCGCCTGCGTCTCCCCCTCAAATGCCGCCGCCACCAGCCGTCCCACCCCGCCACGCCGCGCCGCCGCAGCCATGGTAAACGGATACGCCCCATTGCCTGCGATCAGTCCGAGTATGTCAGGAACCCCTGCTTGCATTCCCTGGCAGAAAACCCCGGAACCAGCCGACGGCAAGAGATTCTCCGCTTCCGCATGCGCCTCATTTACATTCAAAAACAGCGGGTTTGCTCGACAGGCTGATTTTCCGTGCTGGCGCGCAAGCTCACGCTGGCCCTGGAGCGAGTCCTCTCTCCAATTCCGCCACCGACGGCACTGCGCCCTTGAGTGACCTGGGAAGCGAATCGACCAGCTTTGTGACATAACCCGAAACCCCAATCGGTTTGGTCATATCGCGCAGCGCGTATTCGGCAATCACCCGGTTCTTGCTGCGGCAAAGGATCAGGCCGATGGACGGCTGGTCGCCGGGCTGCCGGTGGCAATCATCCACCGCCGACAGGTAGAAATTCATTTTCCCCGCCGCTTCCGGCGTGAATTCGCGCGCTTTCAGATCGATCACCACAAGCAACGCAGCTTCAGATGATAGAACAGGAGGTCGAGGTAAAAATCCTGTTCGCCCACCTCCAAATGCACCTGCCTCCCCACCAGTGCGAACCCCGCTCCCAGTTCGAGCAGGAATTTTTCCACATGCGCCACGAGCCCCTCCTCCACCGCCCGCTCATTCGCTTCATCCCGCAACGTCAGGAAATCGAAAAGATAGGGATCTTTCGTGATATCCTGAGCGAGATCCGATTGTGCCGGCGGCAGCGTCGCCTTGAAATTCGTGACCGCCTTCCCCTGCCGCTTGTGCAGCCCCGCCTCAATCTGGATCGCCAGCACATTCCGTGACCACCCATGCTCCACCGCCTTCGCCGCATACCAGAGGCGATCTGCCGCGCTGGTGAGTTTGTCGAGGAGTGCCAAGTGATGATACCAGGATAATTGTGCAAGCGGTGCTTGCACTATTGGGGACGCCGCGGTCGTTATTGGTGCAAGCACCCCTTGCACAATTTCCGGTGCTGCACGTCCCCTTTTCGCCAATTGTGCAGCGGGCGGTTGCACAATTGAAGGATTGGCAATCGCCACTTGTGCACGAGGCTGGTGCACAACCGTCGTCTCCGGCCATGCAGCAGCAAACGCGCGCATATATTTCAAATTGCGTGGCGAAAACCCCTGCTGGCCGGGAAACTCCCGCTGCAAATCCCGCGATAGCAGGCCAATCACTTTCGTTCCCCAGCCCTCCCGCTTCTGGCGGTCGAGGATCAGCCGGCCAATGTCCCAATAAAGCGCCAGCAATTCCCGGTTCGCAGCAAGCGCCGCTTTCGTCCGCGTCGTCTGCACCCGTGCTTTGATCTCAGCAAGCAGCAACGCGTAATCGGCTGGCTGCGCAGTGACGACTTTGGATGGCACAGCGGGACGTTTGCGCATAAAAATTACATCGGATTAATTGCATTGCACCCACAGGGACCATAAGGCGCTCCTTTAGCGATCAGTCCGAGTATGTCAGGAGCCCCTGCTTGCATTCCCTGACAGAAAACCCCGGAACCCGCCGCCGGCAAGAGATTCTGCGCCTGTCCGGCGACTCTCCTCACGCGATGATTTCGTTGACCACTTTGCCATGTACGTCCGTGAGCCGGAAGTCGCGGCCTGCATAGCGGAAGGTCAGTTTCTCGTGGTCGAAGCCCAGCAGGTGGAGCATCGTCGCGTGCAGGTCGTGAACATGCACGGGACTTTCCGTGGCCTGGTATCCGAATTCGTCGGTGGCGCCGTGAATGTGTCCCGGCTTCACACCGCCGCCCGCGAGCCACATTGTGAAGCCATACGGGTTATGGTCACGACCGGTGCCTTTGCCGTCGCCGCCCGATGGCAGTTCCACCACTGGAGTCCTGCCAAACTCGCCGCCCCAGATCACCAGCGTTTCGTCCAGCAGGCCGCGCTGCTTGAGGTCTTTGAGCAGCGCACCGATCGGCTGGTCGGCGGCGCGGGCAAGGTTGCGGTGATCGGACTCCAGATTGGCGTGGCTATCCCACGGGATGGTGGAACCGTGATAGACCTGCACGAAGCGTACGCCTCTTTCGATCAACCGGCGCGCAATCAGTGTCTGCCGCCCATGCACCGTGTCGCCATAGGACTCCCGGATGTGTGCCGGCTCGCGGCTGATGTCGAAAGCATCCACGGCCTCCAGTTGCATACGGGCTGCCAGTTCGAATGCCTGAATGCGCGCCTCGATGGCCGGGTCCTCCCGGCGCGTGGCCTGGTGCGCGCGATTCATCGCTGCGAGGAGGGCGAGTTGGCGCTGCTGATCCCGCGGCGTGGAGAAGTTGTGTTTGATATCATCAATCAACTTCGCCACATCGGTATGAGAGGTGTCGATGCAATTGCCCTGAAAGGCTCCCGGGAGAAATCCGGACCGCCAGTTCTCCGTGCCCTGCACAGGATAGCCATTGGGACACAGGACGACAAAGCCCGGCAAATTCCGGTTTTCCGATCCCAGCGCATAGGTGACCCATGAGCCCATGCTGGGACGGACAAGGCGCACGTCCCCGCAGTTCATCATCATCAGAGACGGCTCGTGATTGGGAAGGTCCGTTTGCATGGACCGGATTACACAAAGTTCATCCGCCATCTCCGCGGTGTGTGGAAACAGCTCGCTCACCTCCAGTCCGCTCTGGCCGTGTTTCTTGAACGAAAACGGCGATGGAAAAGCCGTCCCGGTCTTGCGCTCAGTACGAAAGTTGACAGGGATCGGTTTGCCCGCCCATTTTTTCAGCAGCGGTTTGGGATCGAAACTGTCGAGCTGTGAAGGCCCCCCGTTCATGAAAAGGTGGATCACGCGTTTGGCCTTCGCTGCAAAGTGCGGCTTCCTGATGGCCAGCGGCGATTGCGGCAGCCCTGTTGTTTCCGTCTCCTGCTCCATGCCCAGGCTGCGCAAGACACCCGCGAGGCCCAGCCCACCCATGCCCATTCCCGAGCGCCACAACGCCTGCCGCCGTGAGATCAGTGGATTGGTTTTATTCATAGGCCTAACATTTCCATCAATCGACGAATACAAACTCATTGGATTGCAGCAGGACCAGCGCAAACTGCTCCCATGGCGTGAGCATCACGGCAGGCGGACCGCGGAACTCTTTTGAGGCGTCCGAAACGGTCCCGTGTTTGTTCCGGTCCCTGTCTCCGCCGGCAAGCGTTATCACGGGTGCCCAGGTGAATTCGTCGCCGAAGGCGGTCGTCCCGCAATCGACGATGAAATCGATGGTATCGCCGGCTTTCACCTGGACGTCCTTCACATTGGCGTCCGCCGTCTTGTTAGCAACAGGCCACGACCCGAGCTGTCCGGCACGGCTTGAAACGACCCAGGCGCGGATGCCGTCGCTGAACTCACCGGAGACCTTGTGACTCACGTTGCCGGTGATCTGCGCGGTGCCGTCAGCCGGCGCCACCCAGCGCCGCACCACCGCATAACCGGGCCCTCCCGGTTCACCCCCCGAAGCGGAAAGGTTTGCGAACCCCGCCTTCGCATCAGGCAGCATGTTGCCGGCTTGCCAGACTTCGGTGAAGACGGGAAAGGTTGAAGCGAGCAGCGTCATCTGTTGATTGGCGGCCACGAAAACGCGGAAGGGTTGAAACGATTCGAGCTTCCCGCTTTTTGCGTCGTAATTCCCAAAGCCGTATTGCCATGGCGTCGTTTGCGGCGGTGGAGATTGATCTGAGCCTTCCGGTTGCTTCGCCATAAAATGCAGAGCAAGCAACTGCTCATCATCGGTCGCAGAGCGTCCTAACACCAGCCGGTGCATGACTTGGATGCGGGCCGCCGGAGATTGTTCCTCCGCTACTTCCCGGCGCGTCGCGAAAGCCTGGGCCTGCTCAGCCATGAAGGGATCATTCATCAGAAACAGCGCCTGCTGGGGAACGGTGGTGAGATAGCGTTGCGGCGAGTGCTGCTCGGGATTCGCAAAATCGAACGACCGCAGCGCGGCCGGAAGCTGCGCGCGATCGATGAGTCCATAAACGGTGCGACGGCGCATGGACGGCTGCGCGAACAGAGGCACCGGAGGGCCGCCGGCAGTCGGATCGAGCTGACCGGATACCGCGAGCACGCTGTCGCGGAACGATTCGAAATCCATCCGTTGCCGGTTCATGCGCCACAGGAGGCGGTTCTCCGGATCAACATTCCGGCAAGACGGGTTGTCTGTGCTGGCCTGCTGCCATGTACGCGAGAGCATCAACAACCGGTGGAGCTTTTTGAGAGACCAGCCATCCGCCACGAACTGCCGCGCCAGAAAATCGAGCAGTTCAGGATGCGTCGGCGCGTCGCCACGTGTACCGAAGTCGCTCGGAGTGCGCACCAGCCCCGCCCCGAAATGATGCTGCCATACCCGGTTCACCATCACGCGTGCCGTTAGGGGATTGTCCGCATTGGCGATTCTCCGGGCCAACTCCAGACGCCCGCTGCCTTCTGTGAAGGGCGCGGGCTTTCCTCCCTCCAGCACCGTGAGAAAGTGCCGCGGAACTTCTTCGCCGATGCTCTCCGGATTGCCGCGCAGGAAAACGTGAGCGGGACGCAGCACCGGCGCGTCCTCCACCGCCATGGCCCGCGGCTGACCTCCCGCATCTGCATACCGGGCGCCCAGCGCATTCACCAGCATCGCCGTGTTCTCCAGCTTTTCCTGGTCAGACGCGGGGTTCTGAACCTCCGCGTAGTTGTCCAGCGAAATGTCCGTTGGCGCTTCAGATCCGCGCAGCACGCGGCGCAGCGCCTCCTTGTTAGGATCGGTATGCGGTGCGGGAGAGTCCGCCGCGGCCAGTTCACTCGCGTAACGGTCCCCCAGCGCCATGGCCTTCTCGGCCTGTCCGGGAAGGGATGTTAGGGAAAGCCACGGCTGCCAATATGGATCGCGCTTTTCCGCAGCCCTGTCCAGCAGTGCTCGCCAGCGGCGAAGCACGAACGGGTTGATCTCTTCGTCCTCACCTCCCCCCCCGCCGCTCCCAGGAGCCCCGGGGCGGATGCCTGCCGCCGCAAGGAGATAGGCAGCGATCCGCGCCGGTTTTCGCAGATCTGCAGTGATCTCGGCCAGCCTCTTCTGTTTGTATTTCAAAAGCGCGTCCTGCTGCGCCGCTATTTGTTTGTCGTATCTTCGGTCAATTTCATTTCCCGGCCCGCTGCCAATCACCGGCAGATCCTGGCGCGCCTGGGTGTTGAGAAATACGCCGTAGAGCGCATAGTAGTCCTGCGTCGAAACAGGATCGAACTTGTGATCATGGCAGCGCGCGCAGTTCACGCTCAGCCCCATTGTGCCCCGGCTCACCACGTCGATCCAGTCGTCGATGATGTCGTGAATCGTATCCCGGTTGCTCTTGCGCCCAACTGTCAAGAAACCCAGCGCCGCAAGATCCTCACTGCGCGCCCCCGGCAGCTTGTCAGCAGCCAGTTGCTTTAAAAGAAACGCGTCATACGGCAGATCTTCGTTAAACGCGCGGATCACCCAGTCGCGGTACGTGTACGAAAACGGGATGCGTCCCAGGCGCGGCCCTGTCGTATCGGCATACCGTGCCACGTCCAGCCAGTGCCGTCCCCACCGCTCGCCATACCGCGGCGACGCCAGCAGCCGGTCCACGACACGTGCAAACGCCTCCGGCGATTCGTCCCTAACAAATGCATCGGTCTCGGCCGGCGTTGGCGGCAAGCCCGTCAAGTCATAGGTCGCGCGCCGGATGAGCGTCCGTTTGTCCGCCGGCGGTGAGGGCGAAAGCTCCTCGTGCTCAAGGCCGGCCAGAATAAAGGCATCCACCGCGTTCAGCGGCCACTGCGTATCCTTCACCACCGGGACCGGCCGCTCCCGCGGAGCCTGAAACGACCAGTGTCGCGCTGCCGACGGCACTACATTTCCCAATGGCATCTCACCGGCCGCATTCACGCAACGAAGCGCAAAAACGACACTCCCCATCAGGCAAGCGCCACGCATGCGCCTCCAGCCCGCCAAAAGTTGATGCCGGACTTTGCTGCCCATCGGAAATTTCGCACTGCGGTGACCTGTCACTTTCTTCACGCGGGGATCATACAGTAGAACGGAGCATTTGGACCTGGCTTATCCTCCGTAACTCAGTCCTTCGCAAAAACCGGAATTTGAATCCCTAAGGAGAAATGCTAATTTCTTGACATATGCTAAATTTGCAGCATTTAGCACCCATGCACTCGAAACTCCTCCTCCTCTCCGCTGTCCTCGCCCTCACGTCCTGCCAAAACACGTCCCTCTCCGATCCTAACGGCTCCGGTCACTCGAACGATCTCAGCCTTTATGAACTCACCGGGCAGTCTCCCAACGTCGAAGTTACCGAGGCCGACATCTCCGCCGCCCGGCACGGTGGCGGTCGCGCTGGTTCTCTTCCTGTGCGCGGTGCGCGAGTCCTTCTCGTGCAAAGCGGCGCTCACCAGCCAGACGAAGAACTCATGGCCGCCTTTCGTCCCCTTTGCGAACCCGTCATGTGGGATGGACGCGCGCCCTCGGTGCCGGAGGACGGCAAAAAGCCCACTGGCGCCACCCTCAGCCGCCGGCTCCGGCTTGCCGCCGCGCAGCAGCGCTGTTCGCACGTCATCGTCGTCTTCGGCGAAATCCAGTCCGACTCCCGATCCCTGCCCACCCGCGCCGTGAGTTGGGTGCCGGTGGTCGGCGGGCTTGTCCCGTCAAGGCACTCCGGCACCCGGCTTCTCGCGCAGGCCCTCATCATGGAAACCGCCACTTCCCGCTTTACGCTTGCCGCTGCCGCCCCGCAGCAAACCAGCGGCATCACCACCAAATCCGGCGGCGAAGGCATCAACAGCCGCCGCGCCTTAAAGCTGAAGATCGCCGCCTATCCCGACCTCGCTGCCAGGAGCTTCCGCGGATGATCTTTCTCCCAGGAAACCGGCGCTATTGCCGTGTTCTCCTGGAAAAGGTCCCGTGAAACGCACAATTCTCCTCCTGCTGACACTCGCCCTCCTCGCCACCTTCGGAACCACTTACTGGCTTCGCTCCGGACGTTTTGTCAGGGAGGGCAGGCGCGACGCCGCGCGTGACCTCGAAAACGGCAAGCTGGGCTTTGAGATCTGCGGCATGATGCGCGGCTGGGATGGCGAATACGCAGCCCTGCTGCAACAGCGATACGGAATTCAACTCCGCTCCGTCGCCGGCTGCATCGTGACCGAAGAATCCTCAGGCCACCTCGGAGGTTACAACGCCGTCATGCTTCCGGAAATCCACCGGCGCTTCGGTGCCGGTGTTCTTGAGCGGACAGCAGACGAAGCCCGCGCCAAATACAATAAACGGGTCGCGGAAATCCAGGCAAAGAATAAACCTTCACCGGCAGCGGCTGATACCCGCCAGCCCTGAACACCGCGACCAGCGGCGCTCATGAGGCAGGCACTTCCACGGTGGAAACGCGTAGGCCATTTCTCCTGCGGCCAATCGACAATGCGGTTACTTTCCACCACCATCCACCTCTAAAAAGATGAAATTGCTATCCAATTTCAATCGAGCCCTTCTGGCCGGTCTGTTTGTGTCGTTGGGATCCAGCAGTTTTACGGATGGTCCGATCAAAGCCGTTTCTGCCCGCGAAAATCCGGCCACCGCCGCGGAATTGCCCCCTGTCTATGATGTCAAAGTCGAAATCCCGGATATTGCGGGCTTCTGGGTTCTGACACCCGCCAGCCGAAAATCCCTGGGCGAATTGGTGGATTTGTTGCCCCCGCCGAAGCCGGATTCCGGCACCATCCGTATGTCTTCGAAAGACGTGGGCATCCGCACGTGCATCATTGCCTTTGGCCCCGGCTATGAACGTGCGTTCGATCTGCGGGACCGGAAAGGAAATACTTCGGATATAATGACCGGGCTCATGGACAACTTTCCCATGGGATTCGGCTCTGGAGCCAACACCCTCATCACCTTTTCCTGGAATCTCAAAAATCCGGAGCCCAATCCGAATTCCTTGTTTTCACCCAAAAGTGAACCCATCAAAGAGGCAAAGCAGTGGCTGGATATGAAGTATTTCCCTCAGCCCGGCACGGCTGCTTATCAGCGTTATTATTTTCTGAAGAGAGGAAATTACTTCCGGCTCCAGCGGCACTTTGCTTTTTCAGGCGTTGAGAAGCGGATCGTTCTTGAGTGGAAGAAACTCGATGAGCCCGATTCCTGACGCGGGCTTATCCGGTGCCGCCGTCCATATCAGTCCGTGCCGCCTGCATTTCACTGGCTGCACCACAGCGCGAAGAGGCGCGCATTGCTGAGTTTGATTCGCAGTTGGACCAACCCGGGCATATCGACACGGTCGGCCCATTCTACGGGGATGTCCAGGCTGTCACGCTGAATGGAGGTGGAACGGCCGATCTGCTTGCCATCTGCGTCCAGCAGTTCCACGATGATTTCGCCGGAGTCGGATTTCGCGTTGAGATGGAACGTCTTGCCTTTGAGTTGCAGAGGCCGGGTCAGAATTTCGCCGCCGTCGAATGACGATTCGAGCGCGACGAAGCGGTCGCGCTTGATGGTGGCGAAGCCAATGCTGCTTTTATCCACGCCTTTGTCCGGCCCGGAATAGGGCTCGTGCCGGTACAAGCGCCCGCTGTAGTAGAATCGCAGATCGTCGCCCGCGACGATGGGGTCGTTGTTAGCGAGCGACAGATTGAAGCGGTCCCAACTGCCAACCGGCCCCAACGGGATGAACGTGCCGCGGTCTCCCACGCGGGTGAAGTGAATGCTGTCGCGGCTCACCGCCAGTTGCACATCCAGCGTCCCCTCCTCCGGCGCAGAGTGAAGAACCTGCACCAGGCCGATATATATGCCTTCATACGGGAACACTTTCAGCGAATAGACTTCCGTGATGGGTTTGTCCTGGAGATCCGCCGTCATCACCACAGGTGCGGTGAGTGGTTTGGTAAAGTTCCATTTCACAAAGTCGTCGGATTCAATGCGTCCAACGGCGCGTCCGGAATACCATTGCTTGAACCCCTCATTGCTGGACCACGCCGCTTTGACTTCAGGATTCTCCACGAGCGTGCGGCCATAGAGGACGTATTTCCCGCGCGCCGGGTCGAACATCCAGTGCGTGGCGCCGTCTGTGATAGCCACGCTCGCCCAACTGTCGATGAGTTTCCAGTGGATGCCATCCGGACTGCCGGCGATGCCGATGCCGCGCCGCTGACCCTTGTGCCATGGCAGGTTGTCCGGTCCGTTGTATTTCCAGTCGATGTCAAGGAACGCCATCTTATAACGGCGCGCGGGGTCGGGCTCGCGCTCGTCGCGGTGCACGCCGAACAATTCCTGGAAGTACGGGAGTTCTTTTGAGCCGGTCCAAATGGTTTCCTTGGTAAAGAGAATGTTCGTATTCTCTCCATCGACCGGCGTTAGGTTCAGGCGTGGTTTGTTCCATCGAATCCCGTCGTCGCTCGTCGCGTAACTGACGCCATAACCGGACTTGTTCCGGCTCAAGTACCACATTTTGAACCCGCTCCCGTCGCGAATCACCGAGCCGTAAATGATCGCCAGGGGCGACTCCCAGCTTTCGGTCTTACCAAGAACAGGATTGCCGGAGAACTTCTGCGCGTGCTCGACCGTTCGCTTCACCTTCGTCATCGAAGCGATCATGTAGTCGTCGAGGAACAATTGCTTGCGGCTATCAACGACGACTGGCGCATCCGCCGCTGTTGCCAGCACGGCGCGCATCGCGCAGATGATCGTGAGCAATCGAGCGGTGCAGATCATAGTCATTTGGAATCTTTGAAATCAGGAAAGGCCCAAAATCGCGGCTCCTTGTTCCACTGGGACCAGGGTTGGAGCGCGCGTTCCAAACGCGTCTTAGTTTGCGGGTCTTTTGTCTTTTTGATGAGACCCTCCAAAAACGCGATCTGCCCGGGACGTTGTTGTTCCAGATAACGGCCGGCAGCCGGACGCGTCGCGCTCTCCGGGTCCCGTGCGCCGTTGGCCTGGTAGCCGTTCAATCCGAAGATGCCGGTTTCCAGGCGGAGTTCGTTCTCCGCCATTTCCGCCGCCACATCGCCGTAGTAACGCGTGCAAAAATCACGGATCGCGGCCTTCCAATCGATGCCGGGCGACCAAAGCCCCCGCGCCGCCACGTACATGTTAATGGGCGAATAACCGTACATGTCCGAGGAAGCGCCCTGCACCTGCAACTGCTGCAGGGTCTGCAAGTCGCGAACGATGACCTGCGCTCCGGGATATACGTACGGCACTATCCAGCCGTTGTAGTACTCGTAAATGTACGAGTGTTTGGCCTTTGCGATCCAAGTGAGGTCATTGCCCAGGAAGCGCATATTGATCGCCGATTTTGGCTCTCCGATGAGAGGACGATAGCTGTCACGGCCGATGTGAGCCAATCCCAGCAGTACGTTGTCCGCCAGCGCCGGTGCACCGTCGGGCATGGCCCGATCCGTTTGGCTGTAGATCAGCGGCCCTAACATGACCTTCGGATGGCTTTTGGCGAGTGCTTCCGCGACGCGATTCACGAATTCGACGTAACTGATGACGTAAGCGGACTGCACCGCATCCGCCGGCACGGGCTGCTGCGGCTGTTTGTCCTTCGCTTCTGCCAGCACTCCGCGCGTGCACTTCGAGCAATGACAAAACGTCTCCGTGTCCTGGTGCCAGAGATCCACGACATCCGTCTCCGGGCAGCGATCGAGGAAGCGCTGTATGTTCCTGATACACTCTGCCGTCATCTCCGCGCTGTTGACGCAGAGGGTCGGCGGCTTTCGCTCGCCCTTGTCGAGGGCAAACCATTCCGGATGCGCCGCAAAATGGGATTCCGGAACCCACGTGTGCATCGTGTGGCCGCCGATGAGCAGACGCAGTCCGCGCTTCCTCAATTCCGGCAGCACCTTTTCGCGGCGCTCGTACCAGGCCGCCGGTTCGCCATGAGCATTCGGGCACGGGTGGATCCAGTTCATCCGGTTCTTGGCGATCCAGTCCGCGATGCCGATCGACTGCGCGATGCTCAGCAGCGGAAAATCGAGCATGATCCGGTATTGAAACGCCGGCCGGTTGTCCACTTGCATAGGCCCCATCTCCAGTGTGCCGCGTTTGGGAATCGCATCGTCACCCGGCACACACCAGCCGCAGCCCAGCCTTTCCAGCACATCATACGCGCCAAACAGCACCGCCCGCGCGCTGGCACCCTCGATTTGCAGCTTCGTCGCATCGATGTTCAAACGATAGTGGTCCTGCTCGCGGGGGTCCTCCATCGCCTGCTTGTCCTGCTGGAGCGGCCGGCAGGTTAGCACAATCGCCGGTTTCCCTGATGCCGCCTGCACCACCGGCAACTCCGCGCCACTCATCTCCTTCACGTATCGCTGCAGTTCCTGAGCGGCGAAGGTTACCGGCGGTTCCGTCTGCTTCGTCTCTATCACAATCTCCGTCTTCGGCTGACCGTTCAACGTGACGCTGAACCTGGCGCCAACTGAATCCTCTCCCAAAGCGGGTGAACAGAGCAATGCGCCGGCGAGAAGGGCCCGGCACCATACCGGGATTCGTGAAGGTTTGCCGACGGAAATTCGACTGACCATGGGCTCTTGCTGCACGGCGGGGAGGACGAAGGATTGTGTTTCTGCCGGAGTCATAGGCGAAAGAGTATCCCGTCTTGCGACGCCTCAAGGCGGGAATGGGACGAAAACCCGGAAGCAGACGGTTTTCCACACCGCCGATTTGCAGCGCGGTGAATTTGTGCGCGCAAAAAAGGCGAATGCCCAGGTGAGCGAACCCGTTCCCGAGTCCGCGGCGGAAACGAAATAGCGGTAAAGTCGTTTTGCAAAAACCTACTTTAGCGCTGCCAGCCCGCGGGTGGCCGCTTCGCTGATGTGGCGCTCCGCCTTGTCTTTGCGGGTGTCGCGCAACTGGGTGTAGATGGCGGCGGCTTTGTCCTTTTGGCCGGCGGCGGCAAGTTTCTCCGCCATGACGAAGCAAAGGTCGGTGGCATGAGAGCGCTCCCAGCCGGTGGCGGAGGAGGCGAATTTCAGAATGGCGTCGGCGCTTTCGACATCGGCGAGGTTTGTCAGGGCCACGGCGGCGCAGCGGCGCGCGTCGGTTTCACCGCCGGCCAGCATCTTCCGCAGAGCGGGCAGCGACTCGCTGTCGCGCAGTTCACCCAGCGCCTGAGCGATGGCGACAAGGCTTCGCCCGCCCGCTTTCCCTAACAATTTTCGCAGCGGCTCCGCGACGCCGTCGCGGATGGCCATCAGAGCCTGCACGGCGCTTTCGCTCAGGCTTTCGTCGGCAAGACACTCGCCGATGGCGGCGATGGATTCCTTTCCGCCGGCCACCTGCAATTGACGAATGAGAATGCGCTTTGCCGCCGCGGATTGCGTGCCGCTTTTCAATTGAGAGGCCATGGCTTCCGCCAGCACCTTCCGCTGATCGTCCTTGCCCGGCAGGCCGGCCAGCAGGCACACGCCGTGGAGCACATAGCCTGCTTTGTAGTCCCTGAAATCGGCATCCGAGGGATCACGCAAAGCGCCGATGAGTTCGAGAATGGTTTCGCGTCCGCCGTCCAGGATCGCCGCGAATGCCTTCTGCGCCTCCTGCGGATCGGGACCGGTGACCTTGCTCGCGGTTTTTACTGCGTTAGGGTCATTCGGATTCTTTTGCTGCTGATCGGTGTCCGGCATCTGCGCAACGAGCGCGGCCACATTGGGTTTTGAATCGGCCATAAACGGAAAAGTGAGTGTTTAGAGATGCCATGGTGCGCGCATGGGCACGTTGACGAGACGGTTGGCCTCCTCGTCACCGACGATGACCTCCTTGTCAGGATCGAATTTGATCTTCCGGCCCACACGGATGGCGATGTTGGCAAGGTGCAGGATAGTCACTGTGCGGTGCGCCACCTCCGCGTTGCCGCCGGCGGGCTGACGCGTCTTCACGGCTTCCGCAAAGGTCAGCAGCGGCGGTTCATCCGGCATGGCCTGCACCTTTTTTTGGCTTTCTTCGTCGAGGTCTTCGAGCTTGAGGCCGCGATACTGCTTGCGGCTGTAGAGCGGACCCCATTCGTTGCTGTCGAACACCAGCGTGAACCCGTCGGCATATTTCAACTCCACCCAGCCCCACATGCCGCAAGCCTCGGGATGCGCGGGCGGGGCACTCGCTTCGATCTCCACGGGCGCTGTGTGATCCTTGCCCCATGTCCATGTGAAGGGATCGAGATAATGCTGGCCCATGTCGCACAGGCCTCCGCCTTCATAATCCCAGTAGCCGCGATGCGTGCCCCCGATGCGGTGCGGGTGAAAGTCCTTCATTGGGCAGGGGCCGCAATACATGTCCCAGTCCAGATTCGGTGGCACTGGATGCGGCTTCGCATTCACGAGTCCGCTCCATTCCTTCACTTTGAGTCCACCGCGTTTAATGATCACCGCCTCACAATTCTTCAGCAGGCCGCTCTTCATGATCTTGCGGTTGAGGATGTTCTTCGGATCCTTGCTGGCGCTGAAGCGGCCAAACGTGCCCACCTGGTAGATGCGTCCATAACGTTTCGCTGCGTTGATCACGGCGCGGCCTTCGGCAATGAAGCGTGTCATCGGTTTCTCGCACAGCACATCCTTGCCCGCCTGCATCGCCGCGATCGAAATCAGCGCGTGCCAGTGCGGCGGCGTGGCAATCGCCACCACGTCGATGTCCTTCCGTTCCAACACATGACGAAAGTCGGTGTAGCGCGTTTTGTTATCCGCCTGGCTCAGCCACTTCACATCGCACTCCGCGAGTTTCACCACCTTGTGGCCCTTGCTCATCTCGCTCCACGTGCCGGGTCCGCGCCCGCCCACACCAATGAGAGCACCTCCCAGGGTTTCACTCGGCGGCACCTCCGGCGCTCCCAGCACGCGCCGCGGCACAATGGACACCCCCGCCAGCGCAGCCGCGGAGCCGGTGAGAAAATGGCGGCGGGTCACCCGCCTCGGATAGAGTTTCATAGCGTCCCATCCAACGCGTGCTCCGGCGGCTTGTCCTCATACGCATTTCTGCTTCGTGGTTCGGCGGGGCGCCGGTTACAGGGGTGATGCACAGCCTGCAAACGAAGCCGTCACGCCGGGCTTAATGCATCAGACAACGCCATTGGATGGGCCGTATAGAGTCGATTTTCCACGCCGATACCAACCCATTCCTCCTTTTCGTTCAGCTCCGGAAGCATGGACCTTAGCAAGCGGCTGGCTGGCGCGGTCTTGATTTCGCAATCCGGAAACATGATGCTCCACTCGCGAAGGTCCTCTTCCCGTGTCCACACTGGAGAGAATGCGGCATCTTCCGCCGATTCGCTTCCCATCCACTGGCCTTGATCAGAATAGAAATGAAAACCCGATTCCAAGACTTCCCGGGCAAACTGAGACAGGTCAAACGAAACGCCTGTTCCGTGGTTTCCGGAAGAGTCCATTACCTCCCGGTAACAGGCGTGATAGTCAAATTCCAATCCACTGTCGAGTGCCGTGCGAAACAGCCTCTTGACTTCGGCCTCATAGGTGTCCGATTCACGAAGTGTTAGCAAATTGTAAAATGCAAGTTTGGAGACTTTCCAGGTTGCCTGGAGCTTCGCTCTAACAAGCTCCAATGCCTCTTCCCTTGAACGTGCGACGTCGCGCCTTATCCAGCAGCTAATCGCGGCGCCGGCGAAGATGGAATTCATGGCGCATGAAGGTTCGGGAAAACAATCCAATACTAAAAAGTGAACCGAGTCTTGAAGGGGAGATTTCATTTTTGCTGCCGGTTTTTCGCGCGTCGAGGCCGCTGAAGCAGCAGAGACAAGGTCCGAAAGGCACCGGATATGAGCGCGGGAGAAACGAGAAGCAACATGAAGCTCCAGTGT
Organism: Verrucomicrobiales bacterium; assembly: GCA_035550135.1. Classification (GTDB taxonomy): domain Bacteria; phylum Verrucomicrobiota; class Verrucomicrobiia; order Verrucomicrobiales; family V1-33; genus V1-33. Next base: position 1,705 of record DASZQB010000073.1, on the reverse strand, counting down.
TTCGCTTCAAAGGCGGTGCTCTCCACAAAGATTTCATAGAGCGTGGTTCCCCAGTCATGGCGATCGACGCCCCAAAACAAATGCGGGCAAGATCAGATCGGCGTTCAGCGGTGGAAACCGCTGGTGCCAACACCGCACCCGTGATGCATTGCGCCCCATGCCCGCATCGTCCGCCAGTCCAGCAATCTCCGCACGTCTCATCGCCCGGACCGTATGGTGTATCCTTGTGTTTTCCCTGGCGGGATGCGCCACGCCTTCGGTCGCCACCCGTCCACCCGAGTGTCACCTTCCGCCGCGCACCGTCGATTCCTCCAGGCGCTTCGCTCTTCCGTCGCGCGTCCACTATCTTCAGCGTGACGCGCGCTGGGCCTCCGACCCGATTGGCGGCAGCGGCAAACCGCTGCAAAATGTGGGGTGCGCCATCTGCTGCCTCAGCATGGCACTGGCTGAATACGGCATCCACCGCACCCCAGGCCAGCTCAACGACGGCCTCAAACGAATCAACGGCTACAACGAAAAGGGCTGGGTGTACTGGAGCGCCATCGAGCCCCTCACCGGAGGCAAAGCGCACGTCGAACACATGCACAATCCTGCTCTTGCCGGCATCGAACGCGCCCTCGAGCGCGGCCAGCCCGTGCTCGTGAAAGTGGCCCCTGCCGGGATGCTCCAGCATTGGGTCCTCCTCGCCGGTCGCGACGGACGGGAGTTTCTAATGAAAGACCCTCTCGATGGAACAAAATCTCTTAAACCCCTCTCCTCTCTCGGCAGCCAAATCCTCGCCGTCCGCATCGTGAAAAAGGGCAAGTCACCGGACAATCCGGGCGACCGCAATAGTTAACAAAACGCCCGGCCTCACGCAAATCTGCGGGGCTGGTTTTGGCTGACGGACTCACATCAAACCGGTCAGCGGCTGCATCGGATAAATCGGCCGGGATGCGGGGATCCAGGGAAGGCGCAACGGCCCCGCGGAAAAAATTTTCACAGGCCGTGTTACCTCCCGGCGCGGATCGACCAAGAAGGAGATGTCACTGCCAAACATCACGGCAGCAGGGGGGCCGGAAAGACGCAAGTCCCAAAGGCGCCTGACACTCCAAAACCAAAACACGCACAACAGAAACAAAATAGAATACAATACAAAAGCATACAAAAAAACAACAACAACCAAACCACCATCCAAAAAAACACTGCCATGAAAACACGCTCCATCATCAAGTCCACCGCCGCCCTCATCTCCGCCGCCATCGTGCTCGCCAACCCGGCCCATGCCGTGCAGAACTTCAACAAGACCCACTCCTCCTCCACCGGCGACAGCAACTTCGGCGCCTCGGCCACCTTCAGCGTCTCTGACAACGAGATCGCCCCCAGCGGCACGGTCCCCGGCAGCTACGCCGTCACTGCCTCAGGCAACGTCGTCGGAAAAGTCCTCGGCGGATCGGTCACCGCGCTGAGCGGCACGGGCACCGTGAAAGCCCTCTCGAATGGCACCGGCAGCTTTTCCGGCAACCTCAGCGCTCTCGGTTTCAGCCTCTTCAACGTTTCCAACCGGGCGCTGCCCTACGCCTCTTCGCACTTCATCAAAAACTGGAGCGCCAGCAAGTCGATCCCCTTCAGCATCGCCTTCATTCCCTTCAATGTGACCGGCAAGGTCAATGCGAGCGTCGATGCCTACTTCCGCGTCGATACCACCTACACGAATTCCATCCTC
>DASZQB010000072.1:0-1730 GCA_035550135.1 Verrucomicrobiales bacterium | reverse complement strand
GGCTTGGGCCAATCGCCCCCGAGACATTCCAACACCCGATCCCGAAAATCCGCCGCGGCCATGATGGGCTCTCCGCTGGATGAATGGTTCACCGCTATAAGGTTACCATGTCGCGGAGGCGGAGTCTTGCGTTCCTTCAATGCTCGAGGGACTTCTTTTTCCGGTTCCCTCGCCCCCGCATCGGGGGAGAGGGTCAATTCTGTTCGGCACGTTTTTTGCGCATGGGGTTTAGTCTGTTATTTTGGCGAATCATCTTTCGAGAGGATTCGCGGATGTCGGTCAAGGACGGGATACTGGATGCGCGGAAGTTGCAGGGGTTCAAGTATTTTCGGTTGATCGACGACTTGCTGGAGCGGCTGCGTCCGGAGGGGACACGGCGCGATCGGGCCGGCAATCGGGAGTTGTTCTTCGATCAGTATGCCACGCTCATGATTTTGTACTATTTCAATCCGACCGTGACGGCCCTGCGGGGACTGCAGCAGTTCACGACGCTGGAGAAAGTCCAGCGTTTGTGCGGGGTGAGGCCTACGTCGCTGGGGTCGCTCAGCGAGGCGGCGCGGGTGTTCGATCCCGCCGCGCTGGAGCCGATCATTGCCCAGTTGGCGGCTCAGGCGGCGCAAAACCGGGCGGGATTTCCGTCGGCGAAGGAAGCCGCCTTGGCGAACTTGATCGCCGTGGACGGCAGTTTGCTCAAGGCGTTGCCGCGGATGGCGTGGGCACTCTGGCAGGACGCCACGCATCGCGCCGCGAAGATGCACGTGGCGTTCGCCGTGTTTCCCGGTCTGCCGGTGGCGGCCACGATCACGGCGGGCAACGGTTCAGAGCGTGAGGAATTGAGAAAGCTGGTTCAGCCGGGAGGCTTCTACGTGGCCGACCGGGGCTACGCCGACTATTCGCTGTTCCGCGAATTCGATGCGAACGGGGTGCGGTTTCTGATCCGCCTGCAAGAGAAATCCGTGTTTGAAGTGCGGGAAGAACGTCCGCTCACCGCGGCGGATCGCGCGGCGGGCGTGGTGCGAGATGTGGTGATTCGGCGGTTGGGGACCGCCAAGCACAATTCGCTCTTGAAACAACCGCTGCGGATCGTCGTCGTGCAGGGAGCCGCGCCGGATCAGCAGTGGATTCTGGCGACGAACGAACTCGATTTGCCGGCGGAACTGATCGCCATCGCCTATCGTTACCGCTGGCAAATTGAACTCTTCTTCCGCTGGCTGAAATGTGTGTTGGGCTGCCGGCATCTGTTGTGCGAACATCCAGCGGGCGTGCTGTTGCAAGTCTACTGCGCGATCATCGCGGCGCTGCTCATCGGCCTGTGGGTCGGCGTCAAACCGAACAAGCGGACCTATGAAATGCTGTGCCACTACCTCAGCGGCTGGGCCACGGCAGAGGAAGTCGAACGCCATCTCAAAAAACTCCAAACTCAAAATACCGGACCACCAAGCAACTCTTGAGCCGAACAGAATTGGAAGAGGGTTAGGGTGAGGGGGCCAATTGATCTTGCGGGTGAAGCAGGGCCTGACCGTCATCATTTCATTGACGTCGGTGACAACCCCCTCATCCGCCTTCGGCACCTTCTCCCCCGAGGCGGGGGAGAAGGGACCGCATAGAACAACCTCCAGCCGACAATTCAAATACTTCCCTCAGGAGCAGGATTCCTGAAATGCCTTCCATGATTTCCGCTCTGGCTCAGGTCGATCCGAGAGCACGCATCGGCAACGATGTGCAGGTCG
>DASZQB010000071.1:0-65762 GCA_035550135.1 Verrucomicrobiales bacterium | reverse complement strand
TGCGCGGTTGGGAATTTCTGGCCGGCTGCTGAAACAGTTTTCACTGGGGGACTTCGTCGGGTTTGAGTTCGTCTTTGGCGAGCTTGCGGATCTGGAGGTTGCGGATGGCGCCGGTGGTTTGATAGGTGGAGAAGCCGAGGGGGATGCAGCGCTGGATTTCGCTGGGATGCATGGTGAGGGCTTTATCGCGGATATCGACTTTGAACTGTTCCTTGCCGTCGATAAGGCAGCGGATGACTTCGGGTGTCACCTGGAGCGTGAAGCGGTACCAGCGTCCGTTTTTGAACTCGTAGGAGCGGGTGCTTTCGTTCTCACTGGCGAACTGGTGGCCGATGCTGCTAATGCCTACGACCCAGCCGCCCCAGCCGCCGTTGACGAAGGTCACGCATTTGTCCTTTCCGTCCTTGCCCGGCTTGCCGACAGGAAAGGTGAGGGCGGAGAAGAAATCGTTGCCCTCCACGCGCATGGCATCCCATGCGATTTCGTAGCCCTCGCGGGGGAGAATGTCCTCCTTGCCCTCATATTTCACCAGGCTCATCAAGTCGCCGCCACTGAGGACGAGAACGCCGGCTTTTTCGGCTTCGGGGGGGAGTTTCGGACGTTTATCGTCCTTGGGCGGATCTTTCTCGGGAAGGTCTTTTTTGATCTCGATTTTTGCGGAGGCGCCGGAGTCCTGCTTTTTCCAGTCGCCCCAGTCGCTGATGATCCGGACGGCGGGCGCTTTTTTGTCCGTCGCAGCGGGGGCTGCCGGAGTGCCTGGGGCGGCGGGTTTTTCACCACAGGCAGTGTAAAGCGCACTGAGGCAAAGGAGGGTGGTGAGGGATCGGATCATGGCGGAATGTTTCGGCAGAGGTGGCGCTGCGCCAGCACGAAAACGCGGAGGAGGGACGGGTTCGGGCGGCGGGCTGCCGGAGGGCTGTGGGGAGGGGTGACGGTGAGGATTTTAAAAGTATCATTCTAAAGGTGCGATGGGAAAAAAGAGGTTTGATTTAGCTTGATATAGCCTGAGGACGGGGAGGTAGTGATACAAATTTGATTTTGGGTTGGCGGAGACGGGGCGGATGGGACAATAGGCCTGATAGGGCGATAAGGCCAATAGGGCGGCGGACAGCGGACTTCGGCGAAGGCGAGTAAGACGCCCGCCGCTTCCGGACAGTCTTCGGGAGGCGGGCTGCATGGCCGGCGCAGGGCTGCGGAAGGCAAAATTCCGAAATGAAAAGGCGGGGAACATAAGGAACTTCGGTGATTAAACCCCTTGTTTGTCAAATGATTTTGGGGGCATTATCCCGCAGAACATGGCTGGATCCGGAGGGTCTGATTTCGTCATTTCGCCGTTGGGCGACACCCTGTAACCTTTCCTGCGCAGCGTTGCGTCTCACGGTGCATCCCCGCCTTTACCATTTCCTTTTCCTGCCGCCATGAACCCGCTCGCACCTTATGATTCCCGCCAACAGGGCTGGACCCGGCGCGATGCCGCGCACCTGCTCTGGCGCACGCAGTGCGGAGCCAGTGAGGCTGAAGTCGCCCGTGCTCTCATTGAGGGTTTGGAAAAAACCCTCGACCGCCTGCTGACTCCGCCCGCGGAGGACGCGTCCTTCGCTGAAACTGCGGCCCTGCTCCGCCAGACCGCGGGCGATGCCGACGACATCGATCAGCTCAAGACGTGGTGGCTTTATCGCATGACGGAAGGTCCGTCTCCGCTGACGGAAAAAATGTGCCTCTTCTGGCACAACCACTTTGCCACTTCCAATGTCAAGGTGCGCTCTGCGAAACACATGGCCGCGCAGAACGATCTCTTCCGCACTCACGCGCTTGGCGACTTCAAGGCGCTGCTCGCCGGCATCGCCCGCGATGTTGCCATGCTCATCTGGCTCGATGGCAATGCCAACCGCCACCGCAGCCCTAACGAAAATTTCGCACGGGAGCTGATGGAGCTTTTCACCCTCGGCGTTGGTCATTATTCAGAGGCGGACATCCGCGAAGCTGCCCGCGCCTTCACCGGCTGGCACGTGCGCAAAGACGAGTTTTGGTTCAATCGCCTCCAGCACGACACCGGCGGCAAAAAGGTCTTCGGCTCCTCCGGAAACTTTGATGGGGACGAAGTCCTGCGCCTTTGCCTCGCCCACGATGCCTGTCCGCGTTTCCTCGCGCTCAAGCTCCTGCGCGAATTCGTCGTTCCGTCTCCCGGCGAGTCCGAAATCGCAGCCCTCGCTGCCAGTATTCGCGCGCATGACTTTCAGATGAGGCCGGTTCTGCGCGAACTCCTTGGCTCGCAATTGTTCTTTTCCGCCGCCGCCCGCCACAGCCTTATCAAGAGCCCGGTGCAATTCGTTCTCGGCGCATGCCGCACGCTCGAAGTGCGCCCCAACCTCAAGGCCATCGCCCGCATCATTGCGAACCTTGGCCAGGACCTCTTTCTTCCGCCCACCGTCAAAGGCTGGGAGGGTGGACGCCTCTGGATTACTTCGGCCACGCTGTTCCAGCGCGCCAATTTCGCCGCCAGTCTCACCGGCTCCGACACGTACGGAAAACTCACTGCTCCTGTCACCACCGTCACCCGGCAGGCCGAACTCCTCCTCGCGTGCGATGCGGACACCGCGCCCGCCGCCACATGGTATGATAAAGCCTCGGGCTCCATCGAGTCCCGCGCGCGCGGCGCTCTCCACTTGATCCTAACCATGCCGGAATTCCAACTGACCTGATGTCATGAACCGCCGCCATTTTCTCACCCGCTCCGCCGGCCTCATCGCCCTCGGCGCTGCGCCACCCGCCTTCCTCTCCCGCGCTGTCGCCGCGGAAAACAAGGACCCCAACCAAAGAATTCTGGTCATCGTCCAGCTCTCCGGCGGCAATGACGGTCTCAATACTGTCGTCCCGTGGGCCGACGACGCCTATCATGCCGCGCGTCCCTCGCTCGCTGTCAAACGGGATAGCGCGCTCAAGATCAATGACCACATTGGTCTACACCCGCAGCTCTCCGGCATGAAGGAGCTCTATGACGAAGGCGTTCTCTCCATCATTCAGGGCGTCGGTTATCCGCATCCTAACAGGTCTCACTTCCGTTCCATGGACATTTGGAATACGGCTCAGCCGGAGTCGGAATTTACGGGCGACGGCTGGCTGGGACGCGCGCTCGATTCGAACCTGTCGCGCTTCGCCGGAAAAGTCCCTGCCCTCGCCCTTGGCATGGACAATCTGCCGCTGGCCCTCGTCGCTCCGCGCACCAATGTCCCCACCATTCGCAGCATCGACGACTATCAACTCCGCTTCAGCGACACCGCCGCCTCCGACCGCAAGCTGCAGCAATCGCTTGCCCGCAAACTGGCCGATGGAAAAACCGGAGGCGACACCGGCGATCTCGGCTTCCTCCGGCAAAGTCTCAGCACCGCCATCGACAGCGCGGAACGCCTCAAGGAAGTAACGGCGAGCTACCAGCCCGCCGCGCCCTATCCGAAAACGCAACTGGCCTCGAATCTGAAAACCGTCGCCCAGCTCATCGCCGGCGAACTCGGCACCCGCATCTTCTTCGTTTCGCTGGGGGGCTTCGATACTCACGCGCGCCAGGCAGGATCTCACGCCGCTCTTCTCGGTGAACTCTCCGGTGCGGTCTCGGCATTCTACAAAGACCTCAAGGCGCACAACCTCGCCGATCGCGTGCTGCTGGCCACTTACTCTGAATTTGGCCGCCGCCTCAAGGAAAACGGCAGCCTCGGGACCGACCACGGTGCCGCCTCTCAAATGTTCATCGCTTCCGCCGCAGCCAAAGGCGGCCTCCACGGCCCCCACCCAAGCCTAACCGATCTCGACGACGGCGACCTCAAGCACGCCACCGACTTCCGCTCCGTTTACGCCACCCTCCTCGACCGCTGGCTCCGCATCCCGTCCGCCCCTGTCCTCGGCAAAGACTTCGCGCCTGTCGATTTCCTTCGCGCGTAAGGATTCCCCGCCACGTAATCTCACACAGTCCAGTCTTCAACGCTGAGACCTTCAATCCGGCTGAACTCTCTGACATCGACGGTCCCTCGGGACCTTAAAATAGCTGATCCAGATGTTGGTGTCGGGCAGCCAATTCATTACCAATCCTCGCGGGTCTGAGGTTCACTTTGCGCAGGCCGCTCAAACGGCTCCTCTGCGAATGCGCCTGCGGTTGCTTCAAAGTAGCCTGCAGGCCAGCCATTGTCGCCTGTATCGCGTGACTTCAACGGACGGAATTTAGCCAGCACTTCATTGACAGCGGACGTCAACGATAACGCCGCCTGGGGATCCAGCGAGCGAAGCGTGCGGTCTAACTCCTACGCAATGGCACTCATGCCGTAACTAATGCACTGCAATTCCCCGGATCGCATCTCCTTTTTGCCTGCCGTCGTGTACCGGGAGCCGGGACCGGAGATTTAGCAATGGAGCCGCATCACATGTGAGCCCCCGTTGATTTCCTTCGGGCCTAACGTTCCGCCGGCGGCAGCGGCACTTCATAAAATGTCAGGGAGGCAATCCCGTTCGTTCCTCTGAGAACATGCGCCGGATTCCACCGGTCGCCGTTGATGTATGACAGACTTTCCGCCGTCGAGGGCGCGCTGAGTTTTAATATCACCCGGCTCCCCTCCGCGCTGCCGCCTGTCACTTTCTCCTTCATGCCTTCGAGATAGAACTGTCCGGCCAGGGCCTCATCCCACAGCACCGGCTGATCGAATTCCAGCAGAATGGCATCCCTGTCCCTGTTCACATAGCGCGCCGCAACGAGATTGGGCGGCGTGATGGAACCCACGGCCTGCACACCGAAGTTGTCCCGCTCCAAAAGCGGACAGATGAGCCGCGCGAACTCCGCATAACCCGCCGCGGGAAAGTGGCAGCCTCCCGGCGGATTGATCCCCAGCGTGGACATGATGCTCATGTGCGAAAACGCCTCCGGCAGTCTGCGCTGCACCTCCCTCAGCCGGTTGTCAGAACCGCCGACTCCCATCGCACAGGCCTTCGGCCAAATCTGAAATACATACCAGTGCTGGATGTTAGGATAGTCCTGCTTCCACGCTGCCGCGAGATCGATGAAATACTGACGGTAGGTTTCCCAGCCGAAGCCGCCGGTCGGTCCGTCCGCGCCCTGATCGTTTTCACCCTGATGCCACAGAATCCCGCGAATGCCGTGCGTCAGCCGCGCCTGCCGCACGCGCCAGAGCAGCCGTCCATAGATCGTCGTCATGTCCCCGGGGTTGGCATTGTTCCGCTGATGCTGATCGATGCGCGTACCACCGACTGCTCCATTGATGATACACACGGGAATCCTGTGAGCCTCAACCAAGCGACGCGCCAGTTCCATGCCCCAGTAACCAACCTGCAGTTTCTCTGCGTCCCGGCTGCGGTGACAAGCCCGCCCCCAAAGCTTCACGCCCCGCGCATCGCCCGACATGCTGCCGTAAGTCCGAATCCACTCGCTGCGAAACGCCGGTTCGTCTTTGCCAAAGTCTGTGGCGACCGCGTTGGACTGCCCATTGATCAAATAAGCATCGCCACAGACGAGATCGTCCACCGTGCGCAGCACCGTCTCCCCATCGCCCGTCCGCGTGCCGAAGCTCACCTTGTATTTGATCAGGCCAGGCTTGAGTTTCGTCGAAAGCGCATAGGAACGATCCGCCGCCGGTCGCGCGGTTTCCGTCTTCAACAATTGACCGTCCGCATAGACTTTCAGGAAGACGCTGTCCGCCGCTTCATTCAGCGTGCCATAATAAAAGAGTGTGCCCTCGCCTTTGTCGTCCCGCGCGTAAAACTGGCCGTCCTCCGGCGTTTCATCCTTCGCAGGCGTGCGGGTGATCCACTTATCGCGTCCGGGTTCCGTCACCATGACGTCAACCGAACGTGTGACCGTGCGCCCGCCATTGGACATCGCCGCAGATACCGTTAGGCGACCGCTGTTCAGGGCGCGCCGCAGAATAAGTCGATCCGGCTGTATCTCCCTCATCGTGGCTATGTTCCCGACACTCCATGTCGTTGCCGCAGGCGCCGCCTTTTTCACGACGTCAGTATTCGTAATCTGCGGCACCACCTCGATGGCCGTCCTCCCATCCCATGCCGGCGGTGCATTCAACGAGAACTCAGGATCGGGAATGTCCTCCACAATCCTGACAGGAATACTCTTCGTCTTCACTCCGCCGGCGCATACGGCCTTGAGTTCAATCGTCGCCATTTGATCTCCGGTCACCCGCCCCGCGTCGAACTGAAATCGCAGCCGGTCCACCGCCGCTATGGTTTCCCTGCCATCGCGTTTCAGCGTCCAGAGCACTTTCCGGGCGCCTCCAATCTGAGCCGTTATGGTGGCGCTGTCACCTTCGCGGACGGTGAGTTCTTCCGGCGAAACGGTGAATGTTTCGCCGGGCAACACCACCGGCCCGGGAAACGACGCCAGCGGTCTTTGATTCTCGTGCTCAAAGCGCACCCATTCCGCGGAACGGGCTACGCTGGAAATCCTGACTTCGTCCATGTCACCGCGGAAATCGTAGTGATCATACCAGCCGCCGAGCCACAGGCGGGCGGGGCTTTTGATATTGAGCACCGGTTTGTCCGAAGCATCAAGACGACCGTTAATGTAGATCCTGCCCTCGCCGCCAGCATAAGTGTGCATGACGTGGAACCACTCGTCCATAGGCAGATGCGCGATTCCGCGCACATCGGAAAAGTCACTGTCGATGTGAAGATGAGGCGGGCTCCGGAACTGCATCCTCACCTTGCTGCCCCTTCCGCCGCCTTCATTTCCCCAGCCAATAATCGTCGCATTCGGTTTCTCCGCGCACACCCAAGCCTGTGTACTGTGAGCACTGCCGGCGGAGGGATAGTTCAAGATTTTGTCGCCGCAAAATACGCCCGTCTCCGCAAAGTGCCGCGCTTTTCCAACGATCCCGATGGTCACCTTCGTGCCTGTGTCTTTCGATGCCAGAGTGCCCGTGTCATCCGCGACCGTTTCACCCATGTGCCAGACACTGAGATAACCGTTAGTTGAATTGAATACAGCCTTCGCATTCGACTGGTCCGTCGCGTCCGCCTTTCCCCAATGAATGCGGATTTCCTGTCCCGCGTTTCCCTCAATGCGAGGAATGCGCACCCAAATGGCTGCCGCCCCTTGACCTGCATCCCATTCCTCGATTTGATAGTCGAGAAGCTTGCCGTCGCTGCCGGAGAACCGCACATCCGCTCCGCCGGCCTTCGCCTGACTGAAATCAAAGAAATCTTTGTGAAGCCGAACCAGCAGCGGAAAGCCCTCCACCACGGTACCTGCGGGCAGATTCGCGCCCTCCAGCGTAGTGAGAATCCACACCGAACCGGAGTGCTTCCAGCCATCAGGCTGAGAATCCACGACAGATGGCTGCCAGTGCGGCCACATCGCGGCGTGACCCGGTGTGAGACTTGTTAGGCACTTCTCCTCCTGACGCGCCAGATGCCTGACATAGAGCTGGCGCACGCCGCCGCGCTTCGAACCATAGACAAGCCAGTTTCCATCCGGAGACGGTTGTGGATGATAATGCAGCGCGCCCTCACTGCTTCGGGTGAGTTGGGAAATCACACCGCTGAGGTCCACGGAAAAAAGCTCCACATTCGTGCCCGTGAGCGCTGTGTAATAGACGCGCCGGCTGTCAGTGGACCACACTGGCGTGTCGCTGCTGCCCCCGTGAAAATCCGGCACGTCGAGAAACTCGATCACGCCGCGATAGCCGTTGCGGTCCGCGAGTTTTTTCAGTCCTGAGCCATCGGCTCCGACAATGTAAGGATCGCAGCGGTAGTGCTCACCGCTGACAAAGAGCACCCATTTCCCATCGGGCGACCACGACGGACCGAAGTTGAAGGGATGACCGGTTTGAATTTGCACGGCATTCGAGCCATCCGCGTCTGCGAGGAAGACCTGATAGTTCTTGTGATAGGCAATGCGCCGGCCATCGCTGGAACTGCTGAAGCCATAGGTGAATTCCTGCGAACCTTTCGTGAGGTCCGTCTTATGATGTCCGTCCCGGTCCATGCGAAACGGGTGCGAGTCGCCGTCGATCAGCGCAGTGAATCCCAGTTTCGAAGCATCGCCCGGCCAAAAGAACAGCCCGCCATTATAATAGCTGACGCGGTCCACCGCAGTCACGTTCTCCGCTTTGCCAGTGGCCGGATCGACGAAATACGAATCCAGCAGCCATGCGCCCGCGGCGAAATGAAAGGCCTTCGTCTTTTCCTCAACAGCGGCGTTCTCCGGGCTTTGCCAGCCCCGGGAAATGACGGCCGTTTTGCCGTCGGGAGACCATCCGCCGAACTGCGTCCATGCATCCGGTTGATCAACCAGCGCGGGAGCCGGTTCCCGCGAACCGGCCCCATCCGCCTTGACCACTTTCGCCCGCATCGTGCGGACATTCGCATGACGGCCTCCGGGCAAATTCGTGGAAAACTCCGTGTAACCAATCAGACGATCCGGCCATACAACCGGGGCGGATACTGTCGCGGGCTGAACCTCCGCGCCTCCGTTCGCCATAACTGTTAGGTTCAGGACGGCAGCGTAGAGAGCGGCAATACATTTCATGCGGTCGAATCAAACCAGTCCTCGAATAGGCTCGCCGCGCGTGATGGCCTCCAGCACGCGTTGCGGAGCCCCGGGCATCAACCGCACCTGACCGATGTCCATGAGGCAGTGCATGATGGTCGCCAGAAGGTCCTTCATCGTCACCGGATTCGCAGCGGGCTCGCCGCCATCGCGCGAAGACTGGCCAATCACCTGACCCATTTTCAGGCCGCCGCCGTAGAGGAGCAGCGGCGCGAGATTGCCCCAGTGGTCGCGCCCGCCTTTGTTATTGATCGCCGGCGTACGCCCCATCTCGCCGCAGCAGACGAGGAGGATTTTGTCACTTAGCCCGCGGGCTTCGACGTCCTCGATGAAAGCGGATACCGCATGATCGAACGGTGTGCCAACGTACTCCATGCCGGTGGTCATGGGCGCATTGTTCACATCGGCGTGCATGTCCCAGATGAAACTGGTGGTCACCGTGACGAAGCCTGCACCGCGTTCACAGAGTCTTCGCGCCAGCAAAAGCTGCCGGCCCAGTGTCAGCGCATTTGTGGCGTAATGGTCGATGTTCTTCCACTCCGGGCTGATGCGATCACGCGGCAGAAGCGGCGCCGTGTCGTAGCGCTCGATGAGACGCGGATCTTCACGCGAGAGGTCGAACGCATCGAACACCCCACGCCGCAGCGCATCGAATGCCTGTTGCTGAATGCCGCTGAATCCCTGCACCGCCTCACTGCCATCCGCCCAGCGCTTCCAATCATCCAGCGCGCTGAGCAGCGCTTTGCGGTCATGAAAGCGGCCCTCCGGCAAATTGAGCCGCATGTCCTGCTGCAGGTCTGCACCGGCTCCCGGCACGAACGGCGCATAAGCCCGGCTCAGTTCCCCGGTGCTTTCGAAATTCCCAAAATCCGTCACCGCCGCCTGCGCCTTCGCATCCACCGAGCGAGGGAACAGCGTTACGTTCGTCGGCATGGCTGTATCCAGCCGCGATGGCCCGGCGATGCTGGAGTAAAGCGAGCCCATGTTCGCCTTCAGTGTATCGGCGCTAACCACCGGCTTGATATCGTGATTCCCGTTCCCGGTCACAAACGAGCGGACGATGCTGAACTTGTGCGCCAGCTTTGCCAGCCGCTTGAACGTGCCGCCAAACGTAATGCCCGGCAGAGTCGTCGGAATCTCACCCGTCGCACTCCGGATGTTCGACGGCATATTCATCTTCGGGTCGAACGTTTCGAACTGCGACGGCCCGCCGTGCATGAACAGGAAAATGACCGACCGGTCCTTCAGCGGACTCTTCTCGTTTGCCGCCGCCGCCCTAACAGCGAATTGGTCCCCCAGCGTCAAACCGCCCAATGCCAAGGCTCCCGCCCGCAGGAACTGGCGCCGCTGCCAGCGCCCCGCCTGACAAAAATGATCCTGAAAGGTCAGCATCGAAAATGGGAATTTGCGCCGCCATCAAATCGTCTGCACGCCAGAGGAGGGCAAGGTGTTTTCCATCCGTGAATCGCTAAACCCATTATAGAACAGGCTCCTCCACGGTTCCGGCCTGATTTTCCTGGAGGCTCCCTTGAAGCAACATCACGGCGGAAGTAAAATGCCATGAATGAGTACGACAATCACCATGGACGAAGCGGGATGCGTGGAACTTCCTTTGAATGTGCGTCGCCGCCTCCGATTGCAAGGGGGGATGCCGCTCGAATTGGACGTTACCGGTGACCGTATAACCTTGCGGCCAAAACGATCAGCGGCGTCCCGTGAAGGGTCTCCCGTCCGTCGAAAAAGCAGGGCCGATTCTTCCGATGGCAAAGCATCCGCTGCTCCCCGCCTCGTCCGCAGGGGAAAACTTCTCGTTGCCACGGGTTTTCCGGCGCACGTCGATCCCGCTGCCGCCCTTGAAGCGGAGCGGCAGGAGCGTGAAACTGAACTCGCCATGCCTCACGGCGCACCCGCCTTTGCATTCACCGCAGAGAATGCCTGCCAGCCTGCTTTCACGACTTCCTGAATGGTGGCATAATCCTTCAGTGGTTCTTTGCCGAGGTTCAGCTTTTTGGCGTCCTTCGCCCATTTGGCAAGATTGAAGGCGAGCGTGCCATCCGCATTGAGATAGGTCAGGAAATTGGCTTTGATCAGTGCCACCCCCTTTTCAAACGCTTCGGCCTCCCTGCCAGCCTGTCCGGCGGCGGCAAGATAGGCTTTCAGCGGCCCGGCGGCGGCTGCCTGCTGCGCCGGAAGAATCCCGTTCCTCCACGAGGCGGCGAAATCATCGGCGGCCGGGATACCCGTGAAGGCGCGGAGGAACATGGGGAGATGCGCGACCCATGGTTTCTTCTCAAAGGCCGGAGTGGCCGTCGGGGGGATCGACTTGACATGGGCCATGGCAAGATTTTCGACGATGCCGATGGCTTTCTCCGCCCGCGCCCGCAGCGGCGGCGGAGCGAATGCGCTTTTTGTCACCTGTTTGGAAAGAGAATAAAGCCCCGACCAATCGTGTTCGTCTTTCTTTTTCACCTCCGCCAGTTTGGCAAAGCAGGCGGTGAGGCGCGCGGGATCCTTGGTGGTCATCCCCTCCACCCATGCCAACTGCTGCGAGGTGTGCTCCACCGGTCCGTTCATTTCCGCGGGCCAGTGATTCCAGCTTTCCAGGCTGCGCAGGCGCACCATGGGGTAACCGGCTTTTTTCAGCGCTTCATACCCGCCAACACTTTGTGCATAAGGCACCACCGGATCGAGTGTGCCGTGCATGAACACAACGGCCTGTTTGTGCCCCGCCGCGCCGATCTTTGAGGAGGCCCACAGGCCGCTCGCGTGAGCGACCACCCCGTCCACTTCATCCGGATATTCGCCGGCATACTTCAGAGCGAAGAACGATCCCTGACTGTGGCCGTAAATGTAAGTGCCCCGGATTTTGAAGGCTTTCTTCAACTCACCGACCAGTGTGTGAAACTTCTTCACGTCGTCCGGCGCATCCAGGAAATTGAAGCCGCCGTTTCCGTTAGGCGTCGTGCCGTCCGGACACACGACCAAATCATCCGGGCGAAAAGCATCCTTGCTGTGATTCGCAAAACCCCACGCGTGCGTCAGGTTGGAACCGTGGAGAACCAGCGTGAGCCCGACACCCTGCGGTGCGTCGTATTTCTTTGGTCCACGCCATGCGAAGACGACACCGTCCGCGCTTTTCCATTCATAGACTTTTTTGGAGGTTTCCTTTGGGTCCGGCGCCTTTTGGGGGGTGTCGGCAGCCGGAGACTGCTGATGGATGAGCGTGCTGAAAACGGTCAGCAGAATGAAGAGGAACCGGGGGGCTTTGAGGACTTGGTGCATGGGCGATTCATACGCACCAATCACCGGGATGCGCCGATCTTTTTGCCCCGGGATTCCGGAGCCGGTTTCCGCGGCTCACTTGTGGCAACTGCCGCAGTTTGCGGGCGCACCGTTGGGATGGGCCAGGGAGTATCGGGCATCGTTTGTCGAAACGTTCGCAGACAGGTCTCTGTGAAGTCTGTTCAGTTGTTCCGACACCAACAGCGCTTCCGCCCTTGCCGCCTCTGCGGCGGCCCGTGCGCGTTCCTCTTCGGCGATGGCGACGCCGTTTTCCTTTGCAAGCCGGGTCGCCATTTCAAGGTCCCGCTCGCGCGCTCGCAATGAGTTGGACAGTGCGCCGGTGTCGCGGTCGATCGAGAGGAATTGGGCATAGAGTTCCTCCCGCTGACTGTTTCCAAGCTTGCTGATTTCATCCGCGCTGTATCCGGCGGAGGCGAGAGTGGCACGGGCGGTTTCGCCCTGGGATTTGAGCATCGTGCGGGCGACCTGATCGCGGGCCGCTTTGCGCTGGTCGGGATTCTGAATGCTGTCGGCCCATTCCAGTCCCGCCGGGCCGTCTTTCCTTGCAACGCGGGAGGCGAGCGAGGCGGCCATTCCATCGTAGGCGGGATGGTCGCTGTGGGATTGCAGCCATGTGCCGGCGGCGGCTGGATCTTTTTTGGACCACGCATCCATGACCTGCGAGTAGCCCTGGCTGGTTTTGGCAGTGGCTTCACCCTCTCCCATGCCGAGAGATTCCAGCCAGCGGAGGGCTTCCCCGGGCGAAGAGGATGCGAGATGAATGGCGACCTGGGGAATGCTATCGCCACTCATGAAATTCTGCCGGCCCATGCGGGTGATCCATTCGGAAGCGCCCGCCGGATCGCGCTGCATCATGGCGCCGATGAGTTCATCGAACGCGCGCTGCTTATAAAGCGTGTTATGTTCATCAGTGGGAATACCGGTGAACCACCGCTGGGCTTCCTGCACGCCGCCGGCGGCGAGGGCCCTCTGGAGCAGGAGCGAGCGGAACTGATCGCGCACCGTGCTGCGGGGCTGTGCAGCAGCAAAGGCGGACGCCGCGTCGAAATCCGTTAGAGACCAGCCATCGACAATGCCGAAGGCGAGACCGGTGCGTGCATCGCCCTCGGGCAGAGCGTCCAGCCATGCGCGGGCTTTTTCCGGGGAACTCTGCGCCCATCCGGCGAGAGCAGCCAGGGATTCGCTGGAGGCGTTAGGCTTGCCATCGCCGCCGGCCACACTGGCAAGAGCGGCTTCGCCGTTCAGCCGGCCCCATGCGCGCAGGAAATGGCGGTGCTCTGTTTCGTACTGGTTGCTCCCATCCTCGCGGCGAAGGCGTTTGAAAAGTTCTCCCACCTGCGGCGCGGACTCGGGGGTAAGCGAAGCCATGAGCGCGGCGAGATGCTGGGAGCGCTGAAGGGGATCGGGATTTTTCAGAGTCCACTCCCATTCGGCCACGCTGCCCGCCGCTTTTCCTGACACATCAGCGGCGGCTCCCGCGGCGCGGCTGCTGCGGCCCAGCGGTCCGGCATTGCGCGCGTCCGCGGTGAGAAGGCGGCCTTTGAGCGCGGTGTTCTTTTCGGAATTGGCGAGGCGCTCCTCCAAACCGGAGGCGCGCTGCCACTGCCAAACGAGCGGCACGGTCATGCAGGCGGCGGTGAGCAGAGCGGTGCGGGTTTTGGTATTCATAAGCGTGAGGACGTGATCGAGAAGTGTTAGTTTTACGCCGGTGGCGGTGGCGGCGGCGGAAATGGAGGCAACCGCGGCGGCGCTTGCCGGTTGCGTGAGAGCGGCTCCGAGGCCGGCGGCCAGCGCCGCAGCGGAAACGACGGCTCCCTGGCGGCGGAGACGCAGCGCCATCTTTTCCAGCGCCCGCTGTCCCTGCTTGCGCACGGCGGCCTCTGTCTTGCCGAGGACCGCAGCGATATCGCGCAGGCCGCGGCCTTCGTAGAATCTCATGAGCACGATGCGCTGATCGTCGCCGCGGAGCGCGCGCAAAGCGTCATCGAGATGGGGCAGCGCGGTGTGCAGTGCCGACGCCGAACCGCCGTCCTGCGAGGTGCGGAGATGATGGGCATAAGCATTCATATGTCGGCGGCGGGTGGACTCGCGGCGCAGGGCGGTGACGGTTTCGCACCATGCGCAATGATGCAGCCACGGTGCGAGCGTGGGCTGCGCATTGATGCCGCCGGCGCGTGCCGCGAGCCGGGTGAAAACCGTCTGGGCGACCTCATCCGCGAGTTGGGCGTTCCGCGTGCGCCGCACGACCAGCCCGTGCACGAGGCCAAGGTATTTTGCCACAAGTGCCCGGAACGATTCCTCACAGCGCCGGGAACTCCATGCGCGGAGCAATTCGGCATCGGTGCTGGCGGAAGAGGTTTCCATTTGAAACACTATACCGCGGAGGAAAACGGCATGGGGACAGGAATTTTTCAGGCCCGGTGGGACGCAATGCGGCGCGCGATCCGGACTTTGCCGGGTTCAATGACCGGACAGCCGGAGCATTCCGTTCTTCCTAACGCCAACTGGCGCGGTGCCGGATCACAAATACATACTCATACTCTCTAACCTTCTGTCGTTTTCCTCCACGCCCCAGCCGCCTCCGGCTCGTAAAACTCAATCGCCTTCGCAAACGCCAGCACCGCCGCCTTCCTCCAAACCGCATTCTTCGGCACCTTATCCAGCCACTCCGATGCCGCCAGCGGGTCCATTTCCGCCCAGTGTTTCATCAAAACCGCTGTCGCCGGTGCCTCCGCCGCGCTGACCCTGGCCAAAATCCAGTCCTCCTTTCCGCCCGCGCCTTCCTCCAGATCATGTTCCACCGCCCCGCGCAGCACCCTGTCATAAAGTGGCGTCCCAGCGTCCGTTCGAAGTCCCAACCGAACAATTATTTCTTACCCCCTATGGAAACCGGCAAAACCCCGATCGTTAGCTGTCCCGTCGGTCTTGCCTCGAAGTATCGAAGGAACCAGGGCGGTACGCCCGTCGATTCCGCTATTGCCGTTTTTTCTTTCCGCGCGTTGATCCCGCGCATCACCCATTGCCATGAGGACGCCATTGTATCGCTCGCTTCTGCTGGCGGGAATCTGTTTGGGCACAGGTTTTTTTCTTGGGAGACTGGGCCGCGAAAAAGAGGAAAGCCGGGAAACCGCCGTCGCCCCATCCCGCAAGCCTGCGGCACTCGCGGCGGCCGAATCCACTTCGCCGCGATCGGCGATTGGTCAGGTTTCACTCGAAGGATTGAACCATGACCAGGTCAAGCAGCGAACGCTGGAAGTCCTCCGTGAACCCGACCGCTACCTCCGCTGGCAGGGCCTTTACGGCATCATTGCCGGCATGAATGAGCAAAACGCCGCGGCCATCAGTGACGCCGTGGGAGAACGGCACAGTTCCGGCGCCAACACCCGCGCAGAAGGCGAACTCGTTCAGTTTCGCGAAGGACAGGTTTTGAGAGAGGGCGGCATGAAGGACGTGCCAAAGGAACCTAACGGGAAACCGAACTATCCCACCATGAACCGCATGAAAGGCTGGGCGAGCGCCGATCCCGCCTCTGCCCGCGCATGGATTGAAAAACTGGAACCCGGTCAAACCAAAGACACCCTCCTCAGAAACTGGCGCGAAGGACTGTCTCAAGCCACCCCTAACGTCATCGCTGGAATCCTTCCTTCCCTCCCGCCTGAACAGCAGCGTCCTCTCATCGGTGGAATGCTGGCTGGCATGTTCGACTCGGATGGTTTTCCCGCCGTCAAAGCATGGTATGATGCGAACATCAAATCCGGCCGCCCCGATATCATGCAGACCGCGTTTTCCAGCATCGTGGAGCGCATGACGCAAAGTCCTGAGCAATGGGATCAAATCGCCGGCTTCATCAAAAACCAGCCCGAAACCGTTGACACAGCCGCCATCGCATTCGGCTCTATGTTTCGCCGCATCGCGCCCGGAAGTCCCGGAAAATGCCTCGACATCATCTACGACCTCTCCCAATCCTCCCCCGCCGTGCAATCCGACCTAGATTCCATGATCGCACAAACCGTCGAGCACTCCACCAGCACCAGCCTCAACACCCTGGCCACCTGGCTGAAGGACCACCGCGATCACCCCCTCTACGACCGCACCGTCCATCAGTTCGCCCTCCGCACCCGTGCCGACGACCCCGTCGCCGCCGCAAGCTGGGCCGAAACCATCAGCGACGAAACCCTCCGCCAGGAAACCAAAGCCGCCCTGTCCGCACCAAACCGCTAGGTTTAACAGCCGGCAGGCCCAGGAATTGAGATCGATAACAATCCTGGGGGGAACGCCCCCGCCCCCGCCGCGATCGGAAAAAGAACTGCCTGTTCATCGGCTCAATTGCTTGCCGGAAGGAAAAAAGCAGCGCCAAACCTCCTCGTATGGCCCCTCCACATCGTCCTCTGAATATTTATTGTCCAGGCTCTCAAGGATCAACGGTGGCGACAGTTCTTCGTCAGAGACGATTCGCTGCGCGCCGACGGCTTCCGCCAGGTCTGCCAGCCAAACAGGGGCTGGGTGCCCCACGAACGGTTTATCCACCGTCGGCAGAGGACCTGGGGCCTCTGTGCGCCACACTTGCACAGAATCCATCGAGTTCCAAACAGCCCCCGAAAGTGTCAGTAATTTTTCTCCGTCGCGACTAAACAGTGGAAACGCAATGGTGCCTTGCGGGCAAATGGGCTGCGCCGCCTGCGCCAGGTCAGGGGTTGTGGCAAGGACGACACGCCCGTTATAGGAAACAGCAGCCCGGTCCCGGTTCTCCGTAAGAGCATAGCGCATTACCTGATCGTTATGTATATGCGGGATCTCGCGAACTTCACCTGATTTCAAATTCCAAATACGAAGCGGCTCGTTAAAACACACAACAGAAACCTCATCGTCCTTCGGGCCAAAGACCAGCGAAAAAGGGCGGGAGGCCCCTGGCGGTTTGAACTGCGTTTTGAATCCGGACATTCCAGAAGGGGGTTCCAGTGTGCCTGCATCCCACAGTTCGATTGTTCCTTCGTTTGAGGCCGATGCAAGCCAGGTCCCTTCAGCCTGAAATTCGGCCAGTGACACTTTGTGCTCTTTAAACGTGGACTGAATTAGTTTGCAACCGTTTGCCTCCACAGCGAATACTTCACAACCTCCGTCCCACCCCCGCGGATTCGTTGCGAACATCTTTCGGTCTTTACGCCAGGTTATCGTGCGGAATACATCCTGAGTCTCAAATGGTTCACCCGCACGCGAATAACTTTCGCTTGCGGCATCCCACGTTAGGAGAGATGCCTTGCTCCTCGGTCGAAATGATCCGCCCGGATTCGGAGGAGCAGGTTTAACCTGGTCATCGCTGCGCGGGGGTACGAGCGTGACGACTAATTGCTGTCCATCCAAACTGAAGGATGCGCCGTTGAAGACTACCTTGTCGCCTCCCGGCAAAGTGATCGGCGCCGGGGCAGCCGCCGCCGGATCATGGGAAAACCCCGCTCCGGTCCAAAACCGGATAATAGGTTCGCTGGCGCCTTCAGATTTCCAGCGCCAAAAAGATCCGTTCTGTGAAATTGCAAAAATCTGTTTTCCATCGGGACTGAAGCAGGCCGCGAGGATCTGGCTGGAGCCACAGCGAAAGCTTGGCGTCAGCGGTGGACACCACCTTTTGGAAATAAGAAGATCCGCAGCAGCGTTGGCAGCTTCAACATTTCCTGGGTCCAAACGCAATGCCAGCGATAAATAAGTAAGCGCCAGAAGTTTGGCCTTGGGGGCATCTGACGCCAATTTACTTTGAGCCTTTCCGAGGTGAACTTTTGCCCGGTCTTTCGCGTATTGGTTGCGTTCATTAAGCTTCGCCAGTTCGTATTTTGTCCTGATAATCGCGGCTGCGCCGAGACCCAGGATAAGCAGAGCTGCCATCAAAAGCCGGCGCCTTAGCAGACGCCGGCGGCGATCCGCCTCCTCCGATGCATGCTTGCGCACCGTTTGAACGAGTTCCTCCTGCGTTTGTGCGCGTTCACGCTCAGCCTCCGCCCGCCTCCGTTCTTCCTCCGCCCGTTGGCGCTCAGCCTCGGCCCGCAGGTGTTCGGCTTCGGCGCGCAGACTCTGCTGCTGCGCCAGTTCTCGAAGCCTTTGCTCGTCTGCAGCCCGGCGCTCCTCCCGCCGGCGAACCCTCTCTACATTATTCTTTTCGCTGCGATCCAGAAATTCCATCGCCAATTTGAATTTTCCACCATAACGGGCTGCCCATTCTTCTGTAGGTCTCTCTCTTTCTTTCCATGCCAGCCCGAATTCCAGGTCCGGAGTGCTCCACAAGGCTGCTTCGCTCAACTCCCATCTGCGGGCTGTCTTTTCCAGGAAACGGTACATCTCGGCGGACTCCGATTCCGCCGCAACCCAGCGTTTAAGCGTATCCCAGTTGCGAATAAGTGCCTCATGGCTCACATCAAGGGCCGTGTCAGGGGCAATTTCATGTTCAATTGGCGGCATTAAGAAACTGCGATCCGGACGACGAAAGACGTTAGCAACCAAAGCAACCTCCTCCGGGGAAACCCCTGCCAGTCCCGCAATAGTTTCGACGGAAACCAGACGCCTTTTCTCACGATTGTCCTGATCCCGTTCACAAATTGAACGAAACAGGATTTCGGCGACCCTTTTCCTTGAGTCCGGAAGGTCATCATAGGCCTCCCCTGCATGTTTACTTAATGCGCATTCAAAACCTCCTGCCGCATTGTAGTCGTCGAACCCGATTTCCAACTTCTCACGGGCGCCTTCATGCACCTCCGTGCTGGCGAGCGTCCACATCCGCATCAGTAAATGCTGTAGAAGGGGTAATTGGTCGGGACTGGGACCCGCTTTGTTAAGCAAATGGTTCACCAACTCAGGTTTGATGGGCGTGCCATATAATTTCGCCGGTCCGAGGATCGCCATCTCGCGCTCGTCTCTGCTGAGACGCGGCGTCAAAAACTGGCTTTGATTGATTGCTTCGGGCAAGCCGGCGAAAACAGGACAGTCCCCGAGGTAATCGCTGCGCATCGTGATTACAACATACAGAGGTAAATCAGAAAAATTAATACTCGTAAGCAACATCGCAACGAATGCCTCAGTTTCGGTCTCGAATCCCTCCCGCCGGGCTGCAAAGAGCTCTTCAAATTGGTCCACCAGAAGCAGGAAGTTTGTCCGGTCCGGGAGCGGTGCTTCCTGAAGAACCTTGCACAGACCAAGCGGTCCGGAACGGAGGTTCGCACGAAGCAATGCCTCCGATTCGCCGCGAGTCGGCGGACTCTCGTCGAAAGATTCGTCTGTACAAAGCAGATGTGTACGCAACAGGTCTACTTCGAGTAACGCCTTCGCTAAGGCGGAAATTGGCCTGTTGCCGGGACGCATTTCGGCCATAAGCCATCGACCACCAACGCCGCTCATTAAGCCCCCCTCCAAAGACGCCATCAATCCGGCCCGAATCAATGAGGACTTGCCGCATCCTGATGGACCAACCACTGCAAGAAACCGGTGATGATTCAGTTTCTCGAGGAGTTCGTCGGTGTGTTCCTCGCGGCCGAAGAACAACCGCGCCTCATCGCGCGTGAATGCACGAAGGCCCGGATAGGGTGCATCCGGAAGGAGTTGCAGAGGCCGATCGCTCACGGCACAGGCCTCCTGATCAGACTCAGAAACGGCTCCAAAACATCGCAATCCACCACTTCGTCAAAGGGAAAGGTTTGAAAGAAGCGCTGGTTGAGACCGGTTTGTTTCGGAATGGGAGGGCCCTCATATATGGCAACTATTGGCGGCGGACGCTGCATGTTGCGCAAGATTGTGAGGATGTAATCCTGCTGGCGTTCCACCCACTTGGGAGGACTGGACTTATACACAATAATTGCGCCGTCGCATTGGTGAAGCCTTTCCGCCAAATCCTTGCGAACGTTTGTTTCGCGCGACAACGCGTAGCCAAATCCCTTCCGGTAAATGCAATCCGCTATCTGCTGAGCAATATTACGGTCGCCAGACTCGGTATTAACGAAAATAAGTTTGTCGATGGGCAGAGGCACCCGGACCTCATCGGCGGACAGGCGATTCTTGATCCTCTGTTTAAAAGTCTCCAGGCTTTCCGCTACGACCGTCTTGCTCCCAAGCAGCTTCTGATGCTCGGGATCTGTGACGCTTTTTAAGTCAAGTGCGGGAGGTCTCCACTGAAGGATTTCCTTTTTCGCCGCGAGAGCCCGCTGGTACTGCAGGCCTGAATATCCTTGTGGCAGTTCAGGAGGCTTCCTCCCTGGAACACTGCTGAGAAGCTGCACAAACAACTTCGCGTTTTTCAGATCATGATCAACGGCTTCTTGAAAGTCACTTGGCGAGCTTCTCGGATAGTATGTCGTTGGGACTACCGTAATTCCGGCTTGTCTTAGAAATCCCTCCACCTCCTGCCGGACTAACTCCATATCCTCCGTTACTTCAGCTAAGTGAACCACGGGCCCGCTTCGCTCAGGGGAACCCGCCTTTAAGTTTAATAGCGTCTCTGCAATCTCCACGGCCAATTTGTTAACGAGGCTCCAATACGTCGTTTGATTGGGATCGGGGGTCGGATAGCCCAGCGTTACGGCGTGGTCATCAGTTTCAGTCCAAAACTGATAACCGATAAGATCATGGAGACTCGACGGAAGTTCAGACCGGTCTATCTTGTCGTACTGAACCATAAAGAGGCGCTGTTCAGGTCCTCGCCTTCGAACTCCGACGGATTCAGTGAGAAATCCGTTGAGTTCGTTCCGGCACCAGCCTGACGCCAGATAGCTTCGGGACGAAACAAACAAAAGGAGAGCACTTTGGTTCAGCGCAGACTCTATTGTCGTCGTCACGCTGTCATTTCCGCGAAGTTGGTAGTCCATCCAAATGTCAACAGACGCTGTGCCCAACTTTTGAACCACTCGTGTACGGATAGCTTTCACGAGGTTTTTTACCCATCCGCGGTCCCCTTCAACGTAAGGCTCGTTGTCGTTATGCGCATAGCTCACAAAAACATCGTGTCTGAAGCCATCCAGAAAAGCCATATTTATTATAATCCCGGTGTCTGGTCGTTTTGTATATGAGATAATACACGATCCGCGCTGGAATGTGACAAGAAAAATCCAACTGCCGCGGTTCCAGGGTTCATTTAGCAAACCGGTGCAGATTTTATGTTTCTGACTGTGATATCTTCGGCGTTTCCAAGACCCTTCGAACGACCAATTCTCCTTTCCAAAGTTCTTTCGACGCCGGTTTCACCCTGCCCCGCAGCGGGCTGCACCACTACCGCGCCCAGCCTTCGCTTCAGGGAAGATGGGAAGACCAGCCGCGCCCTCACCGTTCAAGGTTCAAAGCCGCCTCCCGCGGCGAACCGTGTCCAAAGAGTGGCACGACTTCTACAACCTCCGGCAATTGAAGCCACAGTGCGGAGTACGGAAGCACTTGTGTTAAAAGCCATCCAGCGCCTCCCGCATCCCGCTTTGGACAACCATCCGGAATCGGTTACATTCGCGCGCCATCCAACCATCCTGCAACCCTTCAACCCTATGCGCCTTCTCCTTCCCGTCGCCGCCCTCTTGTTTTCCCCTCTCGCGGCGCGCGCCGATTTGCAAAGCTATATCGCCCGGCCTGAGCCAGCGTATTCATGGACAGAGGTGTCGCGCACCTCGCAGGGAGGCAGCCAAATCCGGGTGCTCAAGCTCGTTTCGCAGGAATGGGAGGGTATCAAATGGGAGCACGACCTCGTCATTTTCCACCCGGACAACACTCCCTTCGTTGGGAAGATGTTCCTGCTCAATTCCGGCGGCAAGGCCCGGGAGCGGGATTTCATTTACGGCGCGACCCTCGCCGCCCAAATCAAAGCACCCTGCGCCATCCTCCTCGGCATCCCCAATCAGCCGCTGTTCGAAGGCAAAAAGGAGGACGCCCTCATCGCTGAAACCTTCGTGCGTTATCTCGACACCAAGGACGCCGCATGGCCGCTTCTCTTCCCCATGGCCAAGAGTCTCGTGAAGGCCATGGACGCCATCCAGGATGCGGTAAAGAAGGAATGGAAAGAGGAGGTGAAGGGCTTCATCGTCAGCGGCGCTTCCAAGCGTGGCTGGACGACATGGCTCACCGCCGCATCCGACCCGCGCGTCTGCGCCATCGCACCCATGGTGATCGACACCTTGAACATGCAGGCGCAGTTGCCGCATCAGTTGAAGATGTTCGGAAAACTCAGCGACAGCATCCGCGACTATACCGAGCGCGGCCTCGTCCCCATGAAGGACACGCCGGAGGAAAAACAGATGTGGTCGTGGGTGGACCCGTTCACCTACAAGGAGAAGTACACGATGCCAAAACTGGTCGTTTTGGGCACTAACGATCCCTATTGGAGCACCGACGCGCTGAATCTCTACTGGGATGGCCTGCCGGCGCAAAAGTGGATTTCCTACACCGCCAACGCCGGCCACAACCTCGTTCCCGCGGGCGATAAACTGCCACTCCGCTCTCTCTCCAACGTCGCCGCCTTCACCCGTCACCAGATCAGCGGCAAACCGATTCCCGCTGTCACATGGAAGCACGATGACGCCGCAGACGGCAAGCTCCGCCTCACTGTCAACGCCTCCCCTGCCCCGCTGAAAATCCAGCTCTGGCAGGCGAACCACACCGGCACCGATTTCCGCACTGCCAAGTGGACCGCCAAGGAAGTTCCCGTCAAAGACTCCGGCGCGGAAATCTCCGTCGAGAAACCCGCCACCGGCTGCACCGCCTATTTTGCCGACGCCGCATACGAAATCGACGGCATCCCCTACACGCTCTGCACTCAGATGCGCATCGTGAAGGATCTGCAGGCCAAGCCTTGAGACGATCCGCCCCGCGCGGAATATTTGTTAGGATTTCTTTTCGGCGGCCGGTGGTTCAGCGGGTGCCGGCGCAGGAGGCGCGGCCGGCGGAGGCGGCGCTTTCTTTGCCCGCCACTCCGCAATGCACTGGTCTTCGGCTTCGCGGCGCAGTCGATTGGATTCGAAACGTGAGGCATTGCGCTCACCGTCATTGAGTTCGCCATCGTCATTGCGGTCGTACTTCGCAGTGAGCGTCTCGCGGATGGTGGTGTAGCGGGCGGCGATTTGTTTCCAGACTTCGCGCATTTCGTTGCGCTCGGCATCGTCGAGTTTTCCATCGCCGCTGCTGTCAAAATCCTTGCGGTGGCGTTCGTTGAAGTCCCGTTCCTGCCGCTGCAACTGTTCCCGCCAGCGGTTTGGATTCGGCTCGGGTTCGCGTCCGCCGCGATTGTGCGCCTGGCGCGCCATTTTCAATTCGTCGCCGGTAAGTTTGCCATCACGGTCTTTGTCGAACTTACGGAGTGCAGCCGGCAAGTCCTTGGAGGCATCGGACTTCTTCTCTTCCTGGGCCGCCGCAAAGGAGACGCCGACACATGTTAGGAGAAGTATGGGGATCGTTTTATTCACGCAAAAAGGATGGTCCGCCGGACGCGCACGGCAATTCCATGACCTGCCGTATTCGCGGCCAGTCTGGTTTGAATTCCTCTACCTCGTCATTTCCAGCACCCTTTCCCGCGACCGCCTCTCAATCCAAGTACCCGGATACTCCTTCTGCAGTCGCTCAAACGCCGCGATCGCCTCCTCCTTGCTGCCGCTCCCGGCAAGGCCATTCGCTTTCCTGAACTCCTCCTCTCCCACCGTGAGCGCACGCGCCATGATGCGCCCCGCCTCCTGCGACGTCAGGTCTATGGGCACCTTCGCGAGAACGGGCGGTTTCGTCTCCGTTAGGATTCCAAACGCCTCCGGATTCCGCTCCCGGAACAACCGCGCCCGCATATCCCGCTGATGGTTCAGCGCATCGCCGCCCTCGCGCTGGCCATGCACGTCAATGTCGGCAATCGCCAGCCCATCCGGCCCTTCCGCTTTGGCCACGATTTTCCCCTGCGGCGAAATGATCATCGCTCCATTGCCGCGGTGCGCCACCGCCAGCCACACGAAATTCTCCGCCGCCCGCACCCGCAGCGCCTGCACGCCAATGTCATCATCCCCGATCGCCGCCCCGCCCATTGTCGGAAAGAAAATGATATCCGCTCCCGCCAGCGCCAGACACCGCGCCGTCTCGGGCACTACCAGATCATAACAGATCAGCATCCCGGCCGTCCCGAGATCCGGCGTCGGAAACACCGGAAACGCCTTCCCTCTCTGCCTCGCCCCCGCTTCTCCCCACGTCGGGCAAACCTTGTGATAACGCCCGATCTCTTTGCCATCCCGACCCAGCAGAAACGCCGTGTTATAAGTTCCTCCATCCTTCTCAATAAAATCGCTGCACACCACCAGATACATTCGCCGCTTCGCCGCCG
The DNA here is from genome assembly GCA_035550135.1 of Verrucomicrobiales bacterium. GTDB lineage: Bacteria > Verrucomicrobiota > Verrucomicrobiia > Verrucomicrobiales > V1-33 > V1-33. The sequence goes on along the minus strand of DASZQB010000071.1, from coordinate 41,592 downwards.
CCGCGCCCAGACGTTCCAGCATTCGATTCACTGCCTTTGGCAATACGTCCTTCTTCCGGTCCTCATTCGCCCCCACCCAGTTCAACAGTCCCGGCGTGTCCTCCGGCAGCACCAGCACATCGCACTTTCCCTCCCCGGCCTTCGCCACAATCCCCTCCAGTTCCTCGAAATTCCTTTCCACTGCCGCAAGCGCCTCCTCCGGCTTCAACCGGAAGTCCACCACCCGTCCCTTCGCCTGCGCGGCCGCCACTCTCACCGTCTTCCCTGCAGACGGGACCGGCTTCTCCTCCGCGAAGGCTGTACCGCTCTGCAATATCAGCAGCACCGCAAGGACTCTAACAAATGCTTCGTTTTTCATAGCGCTTCACATTCCGCCGCGGGAAACTCTCAACAATCTAAAGAAACTCCCCCTTTGCGGATCAGCCTCGGCTCGTCAGAGCGGCGGCGCATCGGGATCCACCAGCATATAACCGGCCGGCCGCACCGTGCAAATGAACCGCGGATTCTTCGGATCATCCCGCAGCTTTCGCATCAGCGCCGAAATCTGCACGTCGATGGAACATCGCCCCCGTGGTATCAATTCGCAGAATTCACGTTCATCATCAATAATGAGGACGCTGATCGACTGAACAGTGGATGCTGGAGAGGACATGATGAAGGCAAGGGGCAGGGCCCCACCGAACCAGGCCCCGGGGAAAACCCAAATATACCGGCGCTTTGTGCCGGTTTCAGTCGTCGAATCGACAAACTGGATTATAATACAGATTCATGTTTCCTCCTGCGTCCGACCAACTCAAACCGGCTGCCACAACTCTCAAGAAACTGTGCGCCATCCGGCTTCCCTACCTGATTTTGTTGATCGTCCTCGCGATTGGGGCGGGATTTTATGGAGTGGAAAACTGGCGGGGGCCGTACGTTTTCCGGCAACGATGCGCCGAACTGGAGGCGCGGGGTGAGAAACTGAAAGTCGAGCAGTTTCAGACTGCTGCAGTGCCGCCGGAGGAGAATTTCATGATGTCTCCGGCGTGGGGTGAGGCGCTGAAATCGCGCGACCCGTGGGACATGGAGTTTCCGCAGATGATTCCCCGTGAAGGCGAGCAAAATTCGGACACGATGAAATTAGAGGAGTGGGCTCCGTGGGAAAACCAGATCAGTGCGCTCGCTGAAGCTGCAGCCGCATCGCCTCACAGTGTCTTCCCAACCCTTCCGGGCGCTGAACACAACCTGACGTGCGCATATGTGATGTGTCATTCTCTTTTGTTTCGCGCGAGGGCGGCACAGCGCGAGGGAAATGCGACGGCTGGCGCCAAGAGCCTTCACATCCTTTTTCGGGTATACGACGCTTTTGCAACAAGGCCCGAAAGCTACAACCAGAGGTGCGCCGCAGAAATCGCCCGCATCACCGTGTTCGGGCCTTTTCAGACAACTCTGTGGTCGAAGCAGGAGTCGGAAATGATCGCCTCCGGGCTCAAGCGTATGGACCGAATTCCGGATTTTGCACTCGCAATGAGATACGATCGGGCTTTGACCTTGCAATCCATTGTGAGCAAGGAAGGCAGGCAGTTTGGGCCGCCGTCAAGCAGTTGGATGCCCCGCGGCTGGTCCGGGTTGGCTTGCTCATGGTGGCTCGACGTTTCTCAGTTTCGCATTGAAGCAGCGGCGGCCTGGCCAGGGGAACTTCACAAATCCGATCCGAGACTGGACAGCAAGAGTCTATGGCAGGGATTCGCCAAGCTGGAACATTGGAGCGATGTGGATTTGAATTTCTCACGAATCGACAGTCTTGAGGTGAAAATGCATGTCGTCCTGTGTCAAATGGAACACGCTTTTGGGTGGTATCGGCGGGAGCACGGGCGCAATATCAAAAAACCGGAGGACCTGCTGCCGTACCTCGCAGGCGGATGGCCGACGGATCCTTACACTCAAAAACCCTACCTGATAGACCGGGACGGGGACCGCTGGTGCATTCGCTGGAATCGCTACGGACAGCCGCCGGGTCCGGAAGACATCTGGGGTTTTCCCTCGCGGTCAGTTAATCCGTACTAAATGGCTGACGCGGAAGGGTGAACATTTTCCCCGTTTCGCAGCGTAGGGACAAGGTGCAAGTTTCCCCCCTGCCCTCCATGAGGAAATCCCGCCGAATTCCTGTCCTGTTCCCGGCCACGGTGTTCTGCGGAGCTGCGCTTTTGTCGCTCGCGCCCGGTCACGCCGGAGCGGCTCCGGATTTTACGCGGGAGGTGCGGCCTATTCTCGAAAAGAACTGCTATGGCTGCCACGGTCCTGACAAGCAAAAGAGCGGCTACCGGCTGGATGTGCGTGCAGTGGCCCTGAAAGGGGGAGACAGCCGCCATGCGGCCATCGTTCCTCACAACTCAGGGGCCAGTCCGCTCTATAAATATGTGAGCGGCGCAGATGCGAAAATCACCATGCCGCCGAAGACGTCCACCGGGCCACGACCCACGGCAGAGGAAATTGAAACGCTGCGCGCCTGGATCGATGCGGGTCCGTCGTGGCCGGATGAATTCGCCGGCAAACAGGAGGAGGCTGCGCCGCAGTGGGCATTACAGCCGCTGGTGAAGCCGGCGGTTCCAGGCCCCGATCCGAATCCCATCGATGCCTTCATTCGGGCGAAGTTGTCGGCAAAGAACCTGGGGCTTTCGCCGGAGGCCGATCCAGGGTCTCTGATCCGCCGCGTGTATGCCGATCTCATCGGTCTGCCGCCCTCACCGGAGGAGACGGAGGCGTTTGTAAAGGCGATGGATCGCTCCAATCCCGCAAGCCAGCCGGAGGACGCGTGGTCGAGACTCGTGGACACGCTGCTCTCCTCGCCGCGTTATGGAGAGCGCTGGGCACGGCACTGGCTGGATACCATTCACTTTGCCGACTCGCACGGTTTTGAACATGACGTCGGTCGTGAGAATGCGTGGCCGTTCCGCGATTATGTCATCTCTGCGCTGAATGAGGACAAGCCGTGGAGGCGATTTGTGAAGGAGCAGTTGGCGGCGGATTACTTTTATCCGAATCAGCCACAGCTTACTCCGGCGCTTGGCTATTTGGGAGCGGGCACATTTGATCTGAGCGCTTACAGCACGGCACCGGTGATGTTCGAATACATCGATCGCGACGATATGGTGACGCAGACGATGTCCGCATTCGTCAGCACCACCGCGAACTGCGCGCGCTGCCACGCCCACAAGTTCGATCCCATTTCGCAGGAGGATTATTACGCGCTGCAGGCGGTATTTGCGGGGCTTATCAAAGGGGACATTTCCTACGACGCGAATCCTGACACTTTCCGGGAGCGCCAACGCTGGACCTCAATCCTCGCTGCTGCGGAGAAGAAAGATTCCTCTGTTCTGCTTTCGCCGGAAAATGCTTCGCTCGTCAGCACATGGATCTCTCAGCAATCCGGAGTTGCCCGCTGGCAACCGCTGGAAGTGGAGAAACTGCTTTCCGCGGGAAATGCAGTGCTCTCCACTTCGCCAGGTGTGGCGACCGCGGAGGCAAAGGATAAGGTCTATTTTTCCACCGGCCCGCGCCCTGACAAAGATACCTACACGATTACCGGCACCAGCATTTTGCCGGAGATCACGGCGATACGGCTGAACGTTCTCGCCGACGCGTCCCTGCCAAAAGGTGGACCAGGACGGCAGGACAACGGGAACCTGCACCTCTCGGAATTTGAAGCGCGTCTTATTGAATCGGATGCGGCAGAGCCCCGTACTCTGAAATTCAGCGGCGCCACGGCGGACTTCAATCAGGAGGGCTGGGGAATTCAGCGTGCGCTGGATGGAAAGATCGAGACGGCGTGGGGCATTCATCCGGCGGAGGGGCAGTCCCACTACGCGGTCTTCACCCTCGCGGAGAAACTTTCGCTGAAGCAGGGTGCGCGTTTGGAGATCTCTCTGAAACAGGCGCATGGCACCGGGCATTTGATCGGAGCATTCAATCTCGCAGTCACCGGTGATCCCGCCGATCGCGTCGCGGCTCTGCCCGTCGCAGTGGATGCGGCTCTTGCGGCGCCCGCTGCGGAACGCACGCAAGCCCAGCAGGTTGTCATCGCGGCCGCTGCATTGCATCAAGCCGCGGGCGATGCGTTGAAAAAACTGCCGCCGGCGTCCGTCGTGTATGCGGCGGCTCCATCGGTGAGGATTCCCAGTTCAGAGGGCGGGGAGTATCAAAACAAATCAATGGCGGAACCGCCGCCGGTGCGCCTCCTGCACCGCGGGGAATATGACAAGCCGCGGGACGTGACCCCGCCCGGCGCGCTCTCCGCACTCAAGCACCTGCCAGCGCGTTTTCCGCTCAGAAACCCGAAAAACGAAGCTGAGCGCCGCGCCGCGCTGGCGGACTGGATCGCTCACCCTGACAATATCCTGACATGGCGCAGCATCGTGAACCGTGTATGGCACTATCATTTCGGACGCGGTCTTTGCGACACCCCGAGCGACTTCGGCAGGATGGGTGATATTCCGGCCAATCCCGAGTTAATCGACTGGCTCGCCGTGTGGTTCCGGGATGAAGCCAAAGGCTCACTCAAGCAACTGCACCGTCTCATTGTCACCAGTGCGGTTTACCGGCAGTCCTCTGCCTACAACGAAGCCGCAGCGAAGATCGACGGCGACAACCGCCTGCTCTGGCGGCAAAACAACCGGCGGCTCGATGCGGATACTTATCGTGACTTCGCACTCGCCGTTTCCGGCAAGCTCGATCTCACGATGGGCGGGCCTCCGGTGCAGCAGTTCAAACGCAGCAAAGGTCCGCAGGCCACACCCGCCCTCGATTACTCTTATTACGACTGGAACAGTCCCGGCGCGGGCCGGCGCAGCATCTATCGCTGCGTGTGGCGCGGCATCGCCGATCCGTTCATGGAGGCTTTGGATTTTCCGGATCTCGGACTGCTCGCTCCGGTGCGCGGTTTTTCCGCATCCTCGCTTCAGGCGCTGACGCTTTATAATAACAACTTCGTTCTCCAGCAGAGCGAATCATTTGCCAAACGCACGGAGAAAGACTCACCGTCGCTCGAAGAGCAGGTCACCCGCGCCGTGCGGCTCGCGTGGCTTCGCACGCCGAAAGCAACGGAGCAGAAAGAGTTCACGGATTTTGCCAAAACCCACGGGCTCGCAGCGCTTTGCCGCCTGCTGCTGAACAGTGATGAATTCCTCTTCGTAAACTGACCATGCGTTCCTCCGCTCTATCTCCCCTTTCACGCCGCAGGTTCCTCTGGAACATTGGCGGCGGATTCGCCGGGCTTGCGTTCTCACACATGTTGTCGCGCGACGCTGCGGCAGCCGGCATTCAGCACCATGTGCCGAAGGTGAAGCGCATCATTCAGCTCTTCATGACAGGCGGCGCAAGCCCCATGGACCTGTTCGACTACAAGCCGGAACTTGTCAGGCTCCACGGCCAAATGCTGGGGCCGAAGGAGAAGCCGGAGGGACAGACGGCACCGGCGGGAGCGATCATGAAGAGCCCGTTCGAGTTCAAACAGCACGGGCAGAGCGGACGATGGGTCAGCAGCATGTTTCCGGAGCAGGCGAAGCTCGTCGATGAAATGGCTTTCCTCATGGCCATGACATCCAAAACGAATGTGCACGGCCCGGGCACCTACATGATGAACAGCGGCTTCCTGTTCCCTGGCTTTCCGTGTATGGGCTCGTGGATTTCTTACGCGTTGGGGAACATCGCGGACAATCTGCCGTCGTTCGTGGTGCTGCCGGACGCGCGCGGCCTGCCCTATAACCAGCGCGGATGCTTTTCAGCCGGTTTTCTGCCCGCAGTACACCAGGGCACGGTGATCAACGCTGCAGCACCTCAGCCGGTGCCGGATCTATTCGCCAGCAGCAAATTCGCCTTCGCCAAGAGAGAGTCGGATGCCGCCAGCCTGGCGCTGCTTGACAAAATGAACCGCGCTCATGCTGCAGAACATCCGGGCGACAGCCGGCTGGAGGCGCGCATTGCCAGTTACGAACTCGCCGCCAAAATGCAGCTCAGCGCGCCGGAAGCGTTCGATGTGATGCGCGAACCGGACTACGTCCGCAAAGCCTACGGAATGGAGAACAAAGTGACGGAGGATTTTGGCCGCCGCTGCCTGCTTGCCACGCGGCTTATCGAGCGCGGCGTGCGCTTTGTGCAGGTGTGGAGCGGTCCGCAGGGAGCGGTGAACAACTGGGACAACCACGGCAACATCCTAACCGAACTTCCCCCGATGGCCGCCAGCGTGGATGCGCCAATCGCCGCCCTGCTGCGCGACCTGAAAGCGCGCGGCCTCGCCGAGGATACCCTGGTCATCTGGACGACTGAATTCGGACGCACTCCTTTTGCGCAGGGTTCGCTGGGCCGCGACCACAATGGCGGCACTTTCGTCACATGGCTCTGGGGTGCCGGTATCAAGCCCGGCGTGGCCCATGGCCGCAGTGACGACTGGGGCTTCAAAACGGCGGAGGGCGAAACCTACTGCTATGATTTTCACGCCACGGTGCTCCACCTTCTCGGCATCAACCATGAGAAACTAACGGTTAGACAGAACGGCATCGACCGTCGCCTGACCGATGTTCACGGGCATGTGGTGAAGGAAATCCTCGCGTAGGAAAGGCCTTAAAATGCCTTAAAATGGTTTCTTCCAGCCCTCCCGGTAAACGGGCGTGAGGAAGGCATTGGCCTCCGCATCATTCGTGAACTTCATCTGCTTTTCGTCCCACTCAAGACGCACACCTGTACGCCGGATGGCAATCATGCCCAGCAATCCAATTTCAGTTAGTGCGCCGCCGTATTCGAAGCTGGAGCCCGCCGGACGGCCTTCGCGCACGGCATCAAGAAAATCCTTATGATGGTCCCCGTTCTTGAGCCGCGGGATCGATTCTTCAGGACGTTTGTATTCCTTCTGGCGGCTGGAGGGAATCAGTCCCACGCCTCCCGCACCGTGCGAGCCGTGCATGATCTTTCCTTTTTCGCCAATCACCACCGCTCCCGTGCCCACCACCTTTCGATTCTCTTTTGTCAATTCGTCCTGCTGCGGAATGGAGAAGTCACCGTCGTACCAAACGATTTTCACCGGACCGCGGTCGCCTTTGGCCGGGAATTCAAAAGTGATGCGCGAACCGGCGGGATAAAATTCACCATCCGTCTTCGGATCGTAACCTTTGGTCTCGGCGGTGACGGCCGTTGGCATGTCGAGCTTGAGCGCCCAGAACGAAGGATCAAGCACATGGCACACCCAGTCACCAATGCAGCCGGTGCCAAAGGCGGTGTGGCCGCGCCACGAAAACGGCACGTAGGCGGGGTGATAGGGACGCAAAGGCAGCGGTCCCAGCCATTGCTCCCAGTCGAGTTCCTTCGGCACCGGAGGCTTTTGCTTCAGTTCCTCCCGCTTCCGGATCTGACAATACACGTCCTTGAACGCATCGCAGCCGGCATGCACCTCGGTCACCTTGCCGATAGCGCCAGCCCACACGAGTTCACAGAATCGCCGGATGTCATGCGACGAATGCCCCTGATTTCCGACTTGGGTAATCACTTTCTTTTCCAGCGCTGCCTTCCGCATGGCCCGCACCTCCGCCACGGTGTGTGCCAGCGGTTTTTCGCAATACACATGCTTTCCCCGCTCGATCGCCGCAAGGACTGCCACGCAATGCGTGTGATCAGGCGTCGCCACCAGCACAGCGTCGATGCCGTCGCTCATCTCATCGAACATTTTGCGAAAATCCTTGAAGCGTTTGGCGTTCGGGAAATTCTTGTAGGACTCTGCGGCGTTACGGTCATCGACATCGCACAGCGCCACGATGTCCTCCCCCTTCATGCCGTCGAGGTCCGCCGCACCCCGGCCTCCGCAGCCGATGGCCGCAATGCGGATTTTGCTGCCGGGAGAAACTCTGTTTCCCTGCGCACGGACCACGTGCGCAGGCACAAACTGAAATCCAAAAGCGGCAGTGGCGGAGGCGGAAATAAAATGTCGGCGTTTCATGGCGGTGAATTTTGATAATACGTTACGGACGTGGCAAGGTTTATCGCGCAATCCGAAGCCGGTGAAACTTCCGGTATTCCAAAGGCGCCGCGAAAGGTTGTGGAGAACGGAGAATGATGGCGGACGTACCGTCCGGGTGATCCTCGCGGGAGTGGAGGACGAGATGCCCGGGAGTCCACGTGAGAAGGTCGTCGCTGGATTCGGCTTCGAGGACAGCATCCGCGGCAAGCCTATTGAATCGGAACGTGACTGTCTGATAGAGCGCGTCAGAGCCACTGACATTGAGTGTCTGCAATGAGCTTGCGGGGGCGTTTCCGGCGCTGCCGAAGAGATACTCCTGGAAATTCGTCCAGCCATTTCCGTCAGGATCGGCATCGGGAATACCAGTGAACCGGGTCTCGTTAGGCTCGCCGGTGCCGGGAGTGCCCCCGGACACAGAGCTCGAACGCCACGCGAGAGGATTGGAAAGCGCAGGATTTATGAGCGGGGCACTCAGGGTGAGGCTGGGCCCGGTGCCGTCGGCAGCAAGTGGCCACGGTGTGTTATTGTCGTAAGTGACAGCCACGAGCGGCGCACCCGCGGAATCCGTTAGGGTCAGCAGCTCGCCGGCATTGTCGAGATTGCTTTGGGGACCGAGCGCGCCAACAGGCCGGCCCAGTCCGTAGGTGGCATTCATGTCCCGGAGGCTGCGTGCGAGCACGGTGCGCTGGCCGGATGCGAGAATGGTATCCCGCGCGGCCGGGAACCGGGCGGGAAAGCCATCAGACAGGCCGCAGCCGCGAAGATTGATGGCGCGACTGGAGATGTTCATCAGTTCTACAAATTCCGTGTCGAGGCCCGGCGCGGGATTGTAGTGGATTTCCGAGATGGTAACATCGCCAGGCGCGACGGGTGGCGCACCGCCAACGGTGAAGAAAGCCTCTGTGAGCGGCGACCATTCCGTTCCATTGCGAACGCGGGCTTTGATCACTGTATTTTTGGTCAGAATGATGTGATCCGCGGTGGCCACATTGCGAACGGCGGTAAGCTCAAGGTCAAAGGAAAGATCGCTGCTGTTGCCGGCATTTTGGTGAACTTCCACGGCGATCCAATTCTCACCCTCCTGAAGGAGTGATACCGGCACTCCGGGAATGACGAAGAAGGCGTCCTCGTCCGTGCCGCTGACACCCGCAGGCGCGGGGTTATTGTATTGATAGACCTGACCCGGAGTCATGTTCGAACGGCCGGCCTCGCGTCCGTTGATGTAAACGATCGCGCCATCATCGCGCTTCACCCGGAGATTGAGCGCGGTGAGCTGGGAGAGATTCGTCGCCGTAAAGCTGCGGCGGAAATAAGTGGTGATGTACTTCGCGTTAGGATCGGCACCATAACCGACTGTGGTGACCGGGCTGTCAGCGTAGCCGAGTTCCGCGTTGCCTGCGCCCCACTGCGGAGATTTCTGGTTGAAGGCGGGGTGCTTCCAGTTGGCGGTGCTGTAGGCGGCATTCCCAACGACCACATCGCTGCCTCCCAAATTCGCACCCGTGTCACTGAAGCGCCAGAGCGCCCCCGCCGGCACAAGAGTATCCGTTTGGGATGAGGCGGTATAGGATTTGGCCGCCGGGGAAACTGCGCCCCCGGGCAGACGGGGATCGGTGTTGTCCGTCGTGTAAAAAACACTCCCTGAGGCGGACATGCTCAGTTCATATCCGGCGGGAACATTGCCGCCATGCTGACTCAGGACCGGCGCATCCGCCGCGGGCAGCAGACCGGCTGTCCTGAAGCGCGTGAGCATTGTCGCCGTGAGATTTGTCAGGATGGAATTGCGATACGAGTTTTTCGCTGATACCCATGAGTCCACCGTCCGGTAGCCCCAGCGGGCAGCCTCAAGCACGAAGGGCATTTCGAGTTCGGTCGCCCGCGCATCGTGCCGGGCGAGCAACACGGCCTGTGTCATGGCACCACCGTTGAAGAAGTGCTTCTGGATACGGTCGGCGACGAACGTTTTGTAGTCCGGATGTCCCTGCGTGCGCAGCATCTGCATGATGTTGTCCGGCCCCTCGTTGAGCGTGCGGTCCGGCGGGGATCGCGTCCAGCCATCGGCATCGTTGAGGTAAAAATTAAAACCGCTCCCTGGCGTGTTGGGGCTCACAGAGCGCTGCTCCGCCTCGGAATCACCGGACATGAAAAGCAGCATGAAGTCGATGAACTCCGCGGCATTGAGATACGGCTGGATGCCCAGCCAGTCACTGCGCTTTGTCAGGAGCGTATTCCAAAACGCGCCGGTGCCGTCATATGGCAGGCCCGCCGACCACGGACCGCCTCCCTTGTTGGAAACAATCGCCTCATATCCCTCCGGCTGACCGCCGAGATATTGCGCATGCATGGATGCGCCCCAGCGCTCGCGCAGGTGGTAGATGCCCCAGTACTGCCCGTTGCACATGACGTGGATGAAGCGCCCGTGCGGATTGAGATGGCCCATGTCGAGGAGCGTGTCGTCGCAGAGCGGATTGGAAAGATAATAACCGCGCTCCACCATATCGTGCGAGCCCTGGCGGAGATCGAGCGCATCGAACTCATCGGTGGCCGGAAGGTCGTGATCGTATCCCCTGAACACCGGGTATTTCAGCTTTGCTGCGCCGTATTCCTTTCGGAAATACAGGCGCACACTGCGCTTGGCGAAGTTGGTGACGTAACTGCCAAACTGCGCCATGCCGCAATCTTCATGGATATCGCCGTCGCCGAATCCGATCAGTTCCATGGAGGTCTCACGTTCCGTGCGATTGATGTCGCCGCCGAAGACAAGGGAAACGACCGGCAATCCCTGCAGCGCTGGAAGCAGACGCGCCTGGTAAGCGGGATTCGTCATGATGCTTTGGTTCATGACTGCGGAACCGAACACCTGAGCGGGAAAGATGTAGGTGTGTGTATCCACATTTGTTGGCTGCCATTCCGCAAGAAACGCGGCGGCACGCACGACGGTGGTGGTGTTCACGGGAATGGGCGTGTTGTAAACCAAACCCGTCGTGGCAGTGGGGCGGGAGCCATCGAGTGTATAACGAATCTGTGCTCCGGGAGTGGCTGTCGTAATGGTGAGATTGAACGGTGCAGACTGGATGCCGCGTTTCGTGCTGAAGGATGTATCCGCGACGCGGCCGAGGAAATAGCCTCCCGCATTCACCGCGCCGGGGGTGGGCGTCCCAAGGTAAGCGGTAACGATATCCGGAATTGTCGCCGTGAGGAGCCGGGCGTTGAAGAGGAAATCCTCGTCCCCGGCGGCGTTGTTCAGCATCTGCACGGCCAAAACGTTGCTGCCGGATTGGAGACCGCTCATAAAAGCACCGAGGTCTATGATCTCCTCACGGTAAGCCAAAGCATCGTCGCGGTTCGTTGTTGCCGTGCTGTTCCATGAAGGAGACGCCGGGGCGTTGCGCTCGGCGATCTTCACCCCGTTGAGCCATGCCACAAAGCCGTCATCATAACGCACCGCCAGTTTCAATGATTCGAGACCCGCCGGGTTCGACACGTCAAAGTTCCAGCGGGTGAACGCGGAGGCGTTTTGGTTCCATGCCTGCGACTCAATATCCGTGGCAATGAAGCTGTCGTAATTCACCACCGGATCACCATAGACCTCCACTTCTCCCATGGAGAGCACAGAGGCATCGTCGGCACTGCCTGTTCCTCCCTGCCCCGAGAAATCCGGATCGCGGGTGCGCTTTATCCTGACATAATTCCCGATGACCGGCGCACCGGCCAGCCCCGCAATGTCCAAATCCAGCAACTGCGGGCTGCCATCCGCATTCTCCGGATTCAACAGCGGCGATGTCCACACCACAGTGACGCCGTCCGCATCGAGCACCTGCACGGTGATGTCCCGCAGGCGGTAGCCGCAGCAACCGGTTCGGTTATGAATGGCTATCTCCGACAGCATGGCGCGCCGCCGCAAATTCAATGTCCACGCGGGATTGAGGTCCGTATTGAGCGTGTGCGTGAAATTACCGGTGTTGCCATCGATCCCGAGAGACGCAGTAAAACTACCCAGCGTGGAGGTCTGCGTGGCGATACCACCGGGAGCCAGATTCTGAAGGCCAGGCGGAGGCGGAGTATTATTAGGGTCGGGAACCATCACGGCGACTTCCGCCAGGGTCAGAACGTATGCATCGTGAATACTGCCGCTAACGGCACCGGCGCCGGAAAAATCCGGATCGGGCACGCGCCGCACTTTCACTGCGCGCCCTGTCACCGGCTGTCCGGCGTTTCCGGCGACGACATCGACAGTGATCGCCGCCGGGCCGCTCAGACTGTTTTCCGCATTCAGCAGCGGGGAACTCCACACGACCGTGGTTAGGTCCGCTGCAAGGATTTCCACAATGACATCCCGCAGGCGGGCCTGGCAGCAATCAGCCCGGTTGTTCAAGGTGATGGTGTGAATAGTGCGATCCGCGGTCCACGCCACCTGCCACCATGCGGGAACAGCGACGCCATCCGTATGGCTGAAGTTTCCATTCTGTCCATCGATGGCGAGATTCGCGGGATAGTTAGGATACGTGGAGCTTTGCGTGGCCGTGCCGGTGGACGCGGTATTGATGAGGTTCGGCGGCGCGACGGCGCGGTCATAGCCGATGCCTCCGGGCGCGGCGGCAGTGGTCCATCCCGCAGCGGAGAATGCCGGCTGATTCCACTCTGTGGAAAGTTGCGCCGCGCTCTGTGGGACAAGAAGCACGGGGGCACTGCCGGCGAGATGATCCGTTGTCAGCGTGCGACGGCCAAGCCCGTAAGTGAGATCGTCCTGCTGCTTTGGAAACGCAGGCGCAAACTCCTGCACCACCGCGCCTCCGGGGCCAATGAGCGCCAGGTATTCGCCTCCCGCGGCAAGACTGAAATTCGTATGCAGCGTGCCTGCCGGATTCGTGCGGTTTTTGCCCGAAGCAAAGACGATGCGATACCCGCCCGCGGGAAGCGTGACGGATGGAAAAACCCACTTCTGCGGCGTGTCCGCCGCATCAGTCAGGGCGTATCCGGTCAAATTCACCGGAACGGCATCCGGATTGTAAATCTCGATCCAGTCTGAATACGCGCCGTCTTCATCCGCGAGCGTCTGCGTATTCGCCGCCATGAATTCATTGATCACCGGCGCGCCGGAAGCGAGGGCGCAGGCAAGGAACAGCAGCGCCGGAATAAGAAGCAACTTCATGGGTAAGGGGGGCAAAATGGAAAGCCCCGGGGCCGCCAGACCACGGGGCTTTCCATGCAAAGCGATCCAACGCAGCCTACCTGCGGCGGCGGAGAACACAAGCCAAAGCCAACGGCGCCAGCATCGCCACCGACGGTTCCGGCACGGATGAACCAAAGATTCTCACCTCCGACATGGAGAGCACATTGCCATCGTCCAGAGTTGGAAAAGACCCCGCTCCCGAATGATCAGGATCCGCGATCCGGCTGATCGTCACATAACGGCCCTGCATCCCGCCCGGGAAACTCCCTGTCAGATCGGCGGGGCCACCCAGCGCATTCTCAGGATTCAGCAAAGCGCTCGTGTAGATGCTGGCCCCAAGGCCGTCTTTCACGGTCACGGTGATGTCCCGCAGGCGCTCCGGACAGCATCCCACGCGGTTCGAGATGATGAAATTGGAAAGATTCATTACCTCTCCGAAGTCCACCGTCCACGACGCAGATGAGTCATTGCTGTCCGTATGCGTGAAGTCCCCGCTGTTTCCTGTGACACCGTTGACTGCGTTGCCCGCCGGAAATGAACTGCCCTGATAAAGAGACGACTGGGACACCGACATATTCGCGATTCCGGAGTGAGTCAGGTCTGAGCCGGAAGGCAGCAGCGTGTTGAAAATATTCCCTACAGTGACTTCGGCCAGAGAAAGCGTCGCGCCGTCATGAGTGTTGGGGTCGAAGGGCGTCCGCTCCACTTTGATGAATCGGGCGCCGGCAAGTGACGAGCCGAGAGGCACATCGATAAACGCAGGTCCGCCCAGGGCGCCGCCGCCGTTGATGCCGCTTTGCGTGAAGAGCACCCCGTTGCTGGCATTCATCACGGTGACTGTCAGGTCACGAAGCCGGGGGCCGCAGCAGTCGGCACGGTTATAAAGGCGGATGGTCGAAAACGTGCGGTCCGTGCCCAGATCCACCTGCCACCACGCGTTGGCGCCGCCGGCTTCCGGCGGACTGGTGTGGGTGAAGTTCCCCGTGTTGCCATCGATTCCGTTGTTCGCTGCATACTGCGCACCCAGGGTACTTGATTGGGTCGCCGAAGACCCCGTCCCCGTGGTAATGTTCACCGGGGCTGATATCAGCGTCGCGAAAGCACTGGAAGCGAAACTAAGAAACGAAAATGTTAGGATGACGGGGGATTTGAAGACTCTCATTGTGTCCTGACACTTCCTGGATGGGCCTCCGCCGGAATGAGATTCGTGACCGCATTCGCGTAAACCCAAAACTTTCGCCCTCCCTAACGGACGGAAGCGGCCTCAAACTCCACGCGGGCAAAAGCACGGCGTCCGTCGGGCCATTGCGCTTCGGCTTCGATCCAGTGCGCTCCCGCGGCGGGAGAAAAGGTGAATGTTTCCCCGAACACCGGTTGCTGCCCTGACGCTTCCCAAACGATGCGCGCGTTCGCGACATCCAGTCCTTCGACGGACAACCGCGCGGTAATGGGCCCGTTGGTTGAAACCGTCTTTGGCACACCGGTAATCGCCGCTGCCGCCGAGCGCCATGGCTGTGTCTTGAGCGGCGTCCGTGCCATCAGCGCCGCTGCGCCCGCAAGCGCACGAGCCTGATTCACCGCGACAAATTCGGTGGTGACATTGAAACTGTCAGCCCAGCGGTCATAGAACGGGTAAGGGTTCTCATTCCCGCCGTCCGGCGGGAATGTCAGCGCGCCCAATTCCTTTTTGTAATGCTCCAGATACATGAACCCCTCCTGGATGTTGCCCAGTGGAATACCGGACGGCGGCAGCACGCGCGCATCATTCATGGCATACTGATGCACGATTTCCCTCTGCCGCTTCCAGCCAAGCCCGGTCAGGAGCGTTACATTGTTAGGATTGGCGCCGCCCTCATAGTTGAGATTGGAAAGGATCGCGGATAGCGCCGCCGGATCCTCCTTGAGTGCGCCTGCGGTGAGAATGTCGAACACCGCATCATCCGAAAAGTACCAGCCAGCGGTGCGGAAACGCTTCGACACATCCGGGAAACTGGTGCCATAGGCACTCGCCGCGGCCCAGCGTATCTGATCCGCGGCCTGTGCTTGAATTTCGGAATGGCACTTCTCCAGATGAGCCGCGTTGAGTTTATCCATCGTCACCCGTCCGGATTTGACGGCGAAGGCATAACTGCGAATCGCGCAGCCGCACGATTCAAACATGCGCACCCACGACCACTTCTTCATCTCACGGCTCGACGGATCGAATTTCAGCACCCATTGCGTGTGGATGGACTCATCACCCGTGGCGAAGAACATCTCCGTGGCCGCCCATGCCAGTTCGTCGTCGTGCATGAACGTGTCGCCATAGTGTGTGATCTTTTGATAGGAACCATCCCGCCCATGCTTCGCGATGGCCTGCTGGAGAAAGTCCCAGCCTTTGCGCGCAACAAGCAGATAACGGGCGGCGTCCGCCGGGAACTCGCGTTTGAAGCGCGGTGAAGAGGCCGTCTGCGCCAGTGCCGCCACCGCGGCGGCGGTCACAGCAGTTGTTTTTGGAAAGACCACCTGCGGATCACCCTTGTCAGGGAGGACATTGTTTTCGTAGGCGCGCTCGCGCGGATACACGAGAAAATAGAAGCCTCCGTCCGCGTCCTGCATCTTCGTTAGGAAATCGGCCTCCCATTTGGCGATTTGCAGCAGATCGCTTTTCCCGTCGCCGCTCTCCGGCACGCCGAGATTGTCCAGTTCACCCGCACCGTCGAAGGCATCGGCGGCAAAAACAAGGCAATGGATGAACTGAGCGCTGTTGATCGTGTACTTGCTGTAGTCGCCGGCGTCATGATGACCCCCTGAGACATCCACTTTGCCTTGATTGATGAACGGGTAAAGACTCGCGCTCACATCCTTCAACTGCGGAGCAGTATGACGCGGGTTCTTTTTCCAATCTGAAGACATATCCGCCAGGTGTTTGGCCACCTTCTTGAATTCAGGAGTTGGCACCTCCGCCGCAGCCGTGTGGCAGGCCGCATGGGCAAACCGGCTGAATGGCAGCCCGTTCGCCGCTCCGCAGCGCTGATGATAAAGCCCCAGTGCATACGTGCGCGCCACCGCGGCCATGACTCCCTCATGGATGAAAAACGGATAGGACGCCCCAAGCCCGGGAATCATCAAACGGTATTCACCGGGCACGTTGAACATACTGAAATCCGCTTCCATCACCTTTTGATAGGGCTTTACCGCAATCTCGAATCCCTCGTCCCGTCGCGTCTTGAGGACGCCAGTGAAAACCTCCTTTTCGTCGTCCGCCTTCACCAGTTTGAATTCCGTCGCCGTGACCGGCAATTCGCCGGTGCTTCCCAAATAGTATCCCGCCATTGCCACCTTTGGCCATGAAGGTTCATAACCGGTCTGGTTCACGTGAATCACCGGAGTCCAGCGCAGCCGCGACGCTTTAGCCGAATACTCTGTCCCGGCTTTCCACAGCGAAGCATCCGCTGTCTTCACTGAAACCTGCGTACCCTCCTGAACCGGCTTTGCCAGTTCCAGATAGAGATAGTTACCAATGCGCAGATCCCGCTTTGCGAGCGGCGCATACAGCACGCGCCGCTTGAATCCCACGGCCGTCACTTCATGCGCCACACCGTCTGCGGTGACGGTGAACGTTGCCGGCGGAGGCAGGCGCGGCTTTCCTTCGTTCGTGACGAAGTCCCACTGCTCCACCTCCCCGTCCGGTTTTCTGGTGGTGATCAGGGTCAGTTCCAGGACCGAAGGCGAGAGCACGCGGAGGCCGTGCGCGCCGGGCATTGGCATGGAAAGCGGGTTGGCGTCCGTGATTCCCCATGGGCCATCCTCCTTCCTCAACGGTTCGGCGCGCGCTGCCGCTGCCGTGAGTGCCATGAATGCGAGCCCGCGCAGCAGCATCGAGGAAAGCCTTCTCCCCTGCCCCGTTATTCCGTCCAAAAGAGATAGAAACCGTTGGGACTGGTAAGATTGTAGAATGATTTGTGGGTGTTCTCCCCCGTCCTCGGCTCCATATAATAGAGGAAGTTGTCCTTTCCGTAGATCAGAAGAGCGTGCCATTCGGTGGATCCCACATTAGTCTGATACACGACGAGCACATAACTCTTTTTGAGTTTTTCCTCGATCCAATCTCCATCAAGTCCGGATGTGCCGATCAGGTCGCTTTTGATTTTGCGCGTGGTATCCAGCCAGGTGCGCAGCGTGGTGAGATTGGCTTCGTTGAGACCGCCATTGGAAGGCAGACCGTAATACTTCAGCAATGCACTCTCGCTCAGATTGGCAAGTTTGGTCGTATGCGTCCATGACTCCAGGCACGCGGCCCAGCAGGAAAAGTCCTTGGTTTGCTTTTTCTTAACGGGCGGGAGGCGATACACACTCATGATACGGAGGAATTAAGATTGCTGGTTTGTTGGCTGGGAACCTTCGGAGACGGTCCGCGGCCTGCCAATGGGGCGAACTGCGGACTGATCCTTCAAAGACGGCGTCTGGCCGGGACCTATTCAATTTCTGCGGATTTCCGTATTTTCCTTCCCGCACTGCGCCTCCTATGCTGAAACTTCCGCGCGAAATATTCCCTTCGCCGGCCCGTATCCGCACCGCCATGAACCGACGTCTCCTCCTGACAAGTCTCCCTCTCTTCTCCTCTGCTCTCCTCTCCCCCGCAAGGGAACTCGAAGGCGTTTACAAACCCGCTCAGAACCAGTGCCCTTCCGTGGAGGAGGCGATCGCGAAAATGAAGGTTCCGGATGGCTATGAGGTGCGCAACTTCGCGTCCGAACCGATGATCGTAAATCCGGTGGCCATGACGTGGGACCATCGCGGGCGCCTTTGGGCCGTGGAGCTTTACGAATATCCGCGGGGCGCGAAAACTCCTAACGAATATTCCAAAACCGCCACCGACGAGAAATTCCGCCCCGTAGTAAAAACGGATGCGAACTCCCCGCGTGACAAGGTCGTCATCCTCGAGGACACCGACAACGATGGCAAAGCCGACAAACGCACCGTTTTCGCCGAGGGCTTAAATCTCGCCACCGCTGTGCTGGTTGGATACGACGGCGTCTTCGTGGGTCAGGCTCCCAATCTGTTTTACTTCCGCGACACCAATGGCGATGACAAAGCCGACCAATACAAAACCGTTCTCACGGGCTTTGGCCTGGAGGACCGCCACGAACTGCTTAACAGCTTTTGCTGGGGACCCGAGGGTTACATGTACTTCACGCACGGGGTCTTCACCCACAGCAAAGTTCGCCGCCCCAGTGAACCTAAAGACCAGGGCAACACGCTGAATGCGGGCATCTACCGGGTGAAGTTTGCGGGCGCAGGCAATCCGCCTCACGCAGATAAGCAGGACCAGACTTTCCCTCTGGTGACTACCCACGAAGTGTATTCCGACGGTACCAGCAATCCCTGGGGTGTGGACTTCGACGCGCGTGGCAATGCCTTCGTGGAAGCGTGCGTCATTGACCACCTTTTCCACATGGCTCCCGGCGGCATGTATCAGCGTCAGGGCGGCGCACCGGAGAATCCCTACGGCTACGAACTGCTGCCGAGCATCGTCAATCACAAGCACTTCCGCGCCGCCTATGCCGGCATTCAGATTTATCAGGGCGGCATCTATCCCGCGGACACTCACGGTCACGCCTTCTTTGGCAACATCCATGATAATTCCATCCACGAGGAAAGCCTGACGCCCGCCGGCGCCACTTTTAAATCCGCTCCCGTACGCGACTTCCTCCGTGCCAACGACGGCTGGTTCCGCCCGGTCAGCACACAAACGGGTCCCGACGGTTTCCTCTGGGTCATGGACTGGTGCGACAAGTATCCGTGCTATCAAAACGCCCAGGCGAATCCGGAGGGTGTGGACCGTGAAAAGGGACGCATCTGGCGGATTTGTTATACCGGCAGCGAAGAGGGAAAAAAGATGGCGGGAAGATCGCGCGAATCAGCCGAACTGAATGTAATGGCAAAGAGCGCTACGGAACGCAAGGCACTGGCGGAACACCGGAACAACTGGGTTCGGCGCATGGCAGCATCATTTGAGCATAAGCCCATGTCGATTGCAGAGGCCACTGCGGCTGCGAAATCTGACAACCCCGGCACCCGCCAGACCGCGGCCCGATGGGCCGGTGAATTCTGCCTTAACGGAGGATCGGCTGAACCCAATCCGTGGCAGGAAAGTTACCCTCCGTTCCTCATCGCTCTCGCAGCCGACCCTGACGCAGGTGTCCGCCACGCTGCCGCTGTCGCCACCCGCCAGTGGGGATATGGCCGCGGACTCACCGTTCGCAGGACTGAAGCGGCCGGGCCTGACATCGAGCCTCTTTTGACCGCTCTCATGCGTTCCTCCAAAGACGCTGACCGGACTCTCGCCTTTGGCATTTGGATGGCCATGGAAAGCGAACTGTCCATCATGCCCGAGCGATATTTGCCGTGGCTGGCAGGTCTGGCCCTTGAGACGAAGCCCCTCAGTCAGATACTCACCTACAAAACCGCCCGCCGCATTACTGATACACGCAAGTCAGAGAACATGGACCTGCTCCTCGCGTTCCTTGACAAGGTTAAAGGCGACGACGTCCTGACGGCCCACGGGCTCGATGGAATGCTAAAGGCGCAGGAGGCGGGCGCCTTGAAGCCGGCGAAGGCCGATCCGGCTGCCCTCTTCGCCCACTGGCAGAAGAGCAAAGACGAAAAAGTGCGCAATCTCGCCGGACGCCTTGCCACGCTGTGGGGCGATCCTAACGCCATTGCCTCCATCATGGGTACCGTGCTCGATCAAAGCGCCAATCTGCAGGAGCGCATCGAGGCCGTTCGCACGGTGCGGCGTTTGAAGAGCGATGCCGCGCGCACCGGCATTTTGAAACTGCTCGAATCCAAATCTCCTGACAATCTCACCGTGGAGGTTCTCCGTGCCGCAGGGGAACTCGGCGGCCTGGACCTCGCCAACGCCATTCTCAAAGCCTGGCAGAACTATTCACCTGCTCTCAAGACCGCCGCAGCCGAAGTGCTCGTGACCCGCAAAGACTGGGCCGCGCGCCTCCTCGACGGTGTGGAGGGTAAATGGGTCGCCAGCGGCAAAATCAGCGGCTCCGACATTCCTGTTAGTGTCCGTCGCAGCTTCGCGCAGAACAACGACCTCAAAGCCCGTGCGCAGCAACTGCTCGGCGCATGGAATGAATCCACCGCCGACGTGAAGAAACTCATCGCCGCCAAGCGAAAGGCGGCGCTCACCGGTGAGCCTAACCTCGCCTCCGGCAAGATCATGTTCACCGTCACCTGCGGCACCTGTCACAAGTTCCACGGCGGCGGCCAGGAAGTCGGGCCGGAGCTCATCGGCAATGGCCGCAGCAGTCTCGATTCCCTTCTGAATAACGTCATCGATCCCAACCAGGTGATTGGCAACGGCTATGAGAACTTCACCGTCACCACCAAAGACGGGCGCACCCTCGCTGGACGCGTCATTGAGGACACTCCGACGCAAATGACTCTGCTCGGCCTCGGCGGCGTCCGCACCGTCGTTCCCCGCGGCGATATCAAGGACTCCGTGAATTCCCACCAAAGCCTCATGCCCATGAGCTTCGGCGAACTGCCGGACGATGTTTTCCGTGACCTCATCTGGTATGTTCTCGCCCCGCCGGAGGAAGGCCCTCTAACGAAAGAGAAAAAAGCCGCCCTCGCTGCTCCTGTCACCGATACCGCTCCTCCCCCTGCACCGCCTGCCGACGGCGTCCCGCGCGGCGCAAAAGTGGATTGGGAATCCGTCTCTCTCTGGAATCCCGACTGGAAAGTCACCGCCCCGGAATTCGAGGGCACACCGCACAAGCTCGCTGAATACCAGGGCCGCAAAAACGTCCTCATGATTCACCCCTTCGAGGACCGCAAGACCCCCGCTAAACTCACCCGCGAACTCACCCTCCCCGCCGACAAGTCCTCTGCCCTGAAATTCGCCGTCGCCAGTCACGACAAAGGTGACTGGGAACTCCGCGTCACCGTCAACGGCAAGGAAGCCAAACGCCAAACCATCGGCCATGAAGGCGAACGCTGGACCAAAATCGAAATCGACCTCTCATCCTGGAAGGGCCGGAAAGTGGCTCTCAGCCTGGAAAACCACGCTACGGAGTGGATGTATGAGTTCAGCTACTGGTCAAACGTGCGCGTGGAATAAAATCGAATAACGTGGGACTGCGCACACCGGCCGCAGTAAATCCCATGCCGCGAATCCGGTGAGGGTTAGATAAACCTTCGTATAATAGACGGTCCGCTGCGGGTCTTTCATGTTTGCTCTGATGAAACAGAGCAATCATAACGCTGCAAGGCGTGATGACAGGCCCGCCGGCCCCAGGGGCACCGTCATGGAGTGGAGTCTTCTGCGCGCCACAGAAGCAACCTGACAGGCTCCACCCATGAATCTCGCATTCATCCTCCAGTTTCTCGTCATCGTCGGAGCTCTTGCCATGGGAGCCAGAGCCGGCGGTGTCGGCCTGGGGCTTTGGGGCGCCGTTGGATTGCTCGTCCTAGTCGTTTTCTTTCAGATCGCGCCCGCCGCAATCCCCGGCGAAGTGCTGTTGATTGTGCTTACGGTGATCATGGCGGCATCGGCAATGGAAGTGGCCGGCGGCATCGATTTCCTCGTGCGCGTTGCCGAGAAGATCATCCGAAGGAATCCTAAGCAGGTAACCATCGTGGCACCGGTCGTCACCTACGTTTTCACCTTCGCGGCGGGCACAGGGCACATCGTGTACCCGCTGCTGCCGGTCATCTATGAAGTGGCGCATGAAAACGGCATTCGTCCGGAACGTCCCATGGCGGTGGCCACCATTGCCTCGCAGCAGGCCATCACCGCCAGTCCGGTCTCCGCTGCCACGGCTGCCATGATTGGACTGCTCGCGTCGCACGGCATGGGTCTGGTGCAAATCCTCCTCATTTGTATTCCCTCCACGCTCATCTCGGTGATCATCGCCGCTATCGTCCAACTCCGTGTCGGGAAGGATCTGAAGGATGATCCCGAATATCAGAAGCTGCTGGCTTCGGGCGAACTCGAACCGCCGGGCAAGTCACAAGGTGCCGCCGCTCCTCCGTTGCGGAGGGGCGCAAAGGCCAGCTCGTTTATTTTTCTCGGAGGCGTCGTCCTCGTGGTGCTGGCAGGCATCTTCCCGGAATTTCGTACTGTGGCCAGCGCGCCTGACAAACCGCTGACGATGCCGATCACCATCGCCATCGTCATGCTGGCTGTAGCGGCGGTGATCCTAACGGCAACCAGGGCACCCGTGGGTGAAGTGCCGAAGTGCAAAACCTGTCAGTCCGGCGTCACGGCCATTATCGGCATCCTCGGTCTCGCGTGGCTGGGTGATACGTTCATCAATGCCAATCGCGAGTTGATCATTGGCGGTCTCAGCGGCATGGCGCAGGCCGCGCCGTGGACGTTTGCCATCGGTCTCTTTGTTGCCTCGGTGCTGCTTTACAGCCAGGCGGCCACCACTCGTGCGCTGATGCCACTGGGACTGTCGCTCGGAATTCCGGCACCCTATCTGGTCGGCATGTTTCCCGCGGTGAACGGGTACTTTTTCATTCCTAACTACGGGACGCTGATCGCCGCGATGCAGTTCGACCGCGCGCGCACCACGCGGATCGGCAAGTATCTGCTGAATCACTCTTTCATGCTGCCCGGCCTTATCTGCACCATCGGCGCTGTCACCATCGGGCTGCTTATCGGCTTTTTCTTTACCAAATAGATCATGATTCTGAATCCTGATACCATCGCCGCCGCCGCCAAACGCGCCGGCATCACGCCCGGCGATCTCATTGCCGTTCTTCAGCAGGGCGATGCGGTGACCTATCAGGCCGCCGATTACCTGTTTCACGAATCCACCCCGCGCCGCTGGGTGGGCATCATCATGGAGGGCGAGGTGGAAATCATTCGCGGAGCACATGGGAGAAGCATGACTTTGGCAACCCTGACCCAGGGTGCGCTCATTAGCGAAGGAACGCTGCTGGATGACTCGCCGCATTCCACCAATGCTGTGACGCCAACCGGTGCCACCGTCTGGCAAATTCCGCGCGAAAAACTGGAACAGGTTAGCGTGGAAAAGTCCGAGATCTATTACCGCGTCGTAGGCCGGATCGCGACGCTGATCAGTGAACGGCTGCGCCTCGCGGCGGAGCGCATTGCGGGCGAGAAGGCCGCGAGCATTGTTTCGGCTATTCGTACGGAGCACGATTCGCTGGGCGAGCGTGAGTTGCCGAACCATGTCTATTACGGCGTGCAGACACTCCGGGGTGTGGAAAACTTCCCGCTTTCCGGCATCCGGCTCTATCACTTCCAGCATTTCGTGCGGGCGCTGGCTTATGTCAAAAAGGCCGCCGCGATGGCCAACAGTGAGCTTGGTGTACTCGATGCGAAAATCGCCACAGCCATTACCGCCGCATGCGATGAGGTTCTCGCCAACAAGCTGCACGATCAATTTGTTATCGATATGTTCCAGGGCGGCGCAGGCACCTCCACCAACATGTGCGCCAACGAAGTGATCGCCAATCGCGCGCTCGAAATCCTCGGCCACCACAAGGGCGACTATCAGCACTGCCACCCTAACGATCACGTCAACTGTTCGCAATCCACCAACGACGCTTATCCCACCGCCATCAAACTCGGCGTTATCCTGACGTTGCGCGATACGCTTTCCGCGCTTCGCGAACTGCGCACCGCGCTCGACACGAAGGCGAAAGAGTTTGCGGACGTCCTGAAAATGGGCCGCACGGAAAACCAGGACGCCGTGCCCATGACACTTGGCCAGGAGTTCAGCGCGTACGCGGTCATGATCGGCGACGGCATTCGTCATCTCACTCGTGCCGGGGAGGAGTTTCTGCCCTGCAACATGGGCGCAACGGCCATCGGCACCGGCATCAACAGTCCACCGGGCTATGCCGCGCTTTGCACAAAGCGCCTGGCCGAAATCAGCGGTATTCCCGTGACACTCGCCGAAAACCTCGTCGAAGCCACGCAGGACTCCGGAGAGTTCGCCCTCATGAGCAGTTCCATGAAAACCGCGGCGGTGCAGTTGTCGAAGATTTGCAACGACCTCCGCTGGCTGTCCTCCGGCCCGCGCTGCGGCCTCTACGAAATCCGCCTGCCCGCCATGCAGCCTGGGTCCTCGATCATGCCGGGCAAAGTGAATCCGGTCATTCCGGAAGTGGTTAGTCAGATCTGTTATCAGATCATCGGCGCAGATGTCACCGTCTCCATGGCAGCGGAAGCCAGCGAACTGGAACTGAACATGGCGGAGCCGGTCATCGCCTTCAATTTGCTCTTCGGCCTGACACTTCTGCGGAACGCCGCTATCATTCTGCACAGCCGCTGTATTGCCGGCATCGAAGCCAACAAGGAGCGCTGCATGGAATACGTGCGCAACTCCATCGGACTGGTGACAGCGCTCAATCCGGTGCTCGGCTACGAGAAGAGCGCAATGATCGCCAGGGAGGCGCTCAAAACCGGCGGAAGCGTCTGCGACCTCGTCCTCCAGAAGGGCTGGCTGACGAGAGAGCGCCTGGATGACCTCCTGAAACCCGAAACCATGACGAATCCACGAAAAGTTTCCTGACCTGACACACGCCAAACGCAGCACCAATGGACTACGCCCGACCTTCATCCCTGCTCATGGCCCTGGCGGCCATGCCATGCCTGACCAATGCCTTCGCAGCCGACGCGGAACTGGAGAAATTAAGAGCGGAACTCCGCGCCGAATTCAAAGCGGAAACGAGTGCGCTCAAAGCCGCTTACGAGAAGAAGATCGATCGGCTGGAAGGCCGGATTGCAACTCTCGAGGGCGACAATTCCCGTCTGAGAGGGAGTGCACCGGCGACCGGCACCGCAGCACCGACGAAGACTGAGATTGCCTCCATGAACAAGCGGATCACGAAACTGGAGGCAGCATCGGGCACATCGTCCGCCGCTGCGGTCGCCGCTGCGGAACGATCGGAGGAGAATCGGGAGGCGATTGAGTCTATCGAACGCAAGCTTCAGGCGAGCGCCACGGAAACGAGAGACATCTACCGCGACGCGTCAGACTGGCCGTTCGATATGAAAAAATTTTACGACCTGCCGCGACCGCTGGAGTTTCACGGTTACTTTCGGTCAGGATTCGGAATGAACGGTGAAGGGGGAGAAATAGAGGCGTTCAAAGCTCCCGGAGCCGGCGCCAAATACCGCCTTGGAAACGAAGCCGAAACCTACGGGGAGATCGGCCTCACGCATAACTGGCTGCGCGAAGACGATCCCCTGAAGTCACCTTACGTTCGCTCCACCGTCATGGTTTCGTACAGCACCGGACAGAACGGCAGTTATGACTCACTCAACAATCAGGCGCAGGGCAATGATTTTGCGCTGCGCCAGGCGTACATCGAGGCGGGCAACGTGTTTGAGAATACCCCGGACATCCGCTTCTGGGCCGGGCAGCGCTACTACCGCCGTCATGACATTCACATCAACGACTTTTATTACCTCGACATGAGCGGCTACGGAGGCGGTGTTGAAGATTTGCCGGTCGGCGATGTCGGGAAGCTGGCTTTGGCATGGTTCGGAGGAAGCATCGACAACTATGCGACGGATGACGGCAATCTGGCGAAATCCAGTTTCGATGTGCGCCTCTATGACATCGAGGCGCTCGGCGGGAAGATGACGCTGTGGCTCGACTACTCACACGCAGGCGGCGGCGATGTTCGCAATGTGTCCAATCCCGATGGAACTCTGTTAAGCGTGGACGACACCACGGGATGGGCCGTCGGACTGATCCACCGCACAAAGGAGGAAAAGCTCCTTGGTGGCTACAACGAGTTTAGCATCCAGTACGGCGAGGGCGCGGCCTACAATTTTGCCAGTACCCTCGACAAGTCCGGGCCCGATCTGAGCGATGCCTCCCGATTCCGGGTAACCGATCACATTACCATCCAGCCGTCCTCGAAATTCGCGATGCAAGCCGTGGGTGTGTACGAAGACACCAAATACGGCGGGCCCAACTCCAATGAGAAATGGGCCTCCTTCGGAATTCGTCCTGTTTATTTCTTCAATGACCGCTGGAGCCTTGCGCTGGAAGCGGGCATGGACTGGGTGGACAGCGAGCCGCTGGGCAGCGACGGGCACCTGTTCAAAGTGACTCTCGCTCCCCAGCTCTCCCGCGGAGGAAAGTTTTTCAGCCGTCCGGTGATCCGTCCCTTCATCACCTATGCAAACTGGAGCGATGGTCTGCGCGGACGGATCGGAGGCTCGCCCTACGAGAATGCAACCGACGGGTGGTCCTACGGCATTCAAGCTGAGGCGTGGTGGTGATTCTCCGCACCCCGCGTTCCGCAACCACCATTCTGTCACGCATATGTCGCGTCTCACTATTGTTTCCCCGTTGTCAGGCCAGGTCTGGCCCCTTGAACGTATTCCTGATCCTGTCTTCGCTCAGAAGATGGTGGGCGACGGAATGTCGGTCGATCCCACCGATGCCGTCCTGGTCGCTGCGTGCGATGGAGAAGTCGTGGGATTGCACGCTGCGGGTCACGCAGTGACGCTGCGCACACCGCAAGGCGTGGAACTGCTCATGCACATAGGGATCGACACCGTGACGTTGAAGGGTGAGGGTTTCCAGCCACGTGTAAAAACGGGCGATAAAGTGCAGGCCGGCACGCCATTGATCGAGTTCGACCTCGATTTCGTTGCCACGCACGCAAAAAGTCTCCTGACACAAATTATCATCACCAACGGTGAACGGGTGACATCGTGGGAGCGCGCGAGCGGCCACGTCGTTGCTGGCAAAAATGCTCTGTTTTCGGTCACCCTGTTGGCGGAAGGGGAAGCCGCTCCCCCATCCTCCGCAGCGACCGTTACGTCCGAAGCCATCGTCATTCCAAACCCCACCGGCTTGCATGCCCGTCCCGCCGCGGTGCTGGCCAATATAGCGAAAAGTTTCAAGTCCAGCATCAAACTGCAACTGGGGGACCGGCAGGCCAATGCGCGGAGCGTGACTTCGATCATGGCTCTGGAAGCCGTTCAGGGATCAAAGATTAATGTGCTGGCCAGCGGACCGGATGCACAGGAAGCAGCGAATAAACTCGCCGCCGTTCTTGCCCAGGGGTGCGGCGATGAAGGTTGCACGCCGGCACCCGCGCCCGCAACCATCGCACTTCCCGCCGCCGCGGCTCCGCCGCCGCGACGAAAATCTGCGAGCCCCAACCTGCTGGAAGGTGTAGCGGCTTCGCCCGGACTCGCCGTTGGTCAGGTGTCTCAGGTCCGCCAGGCGGAAATCGAAGTGGCTGAGAATGGCAGCGGCGTGGACGCGGAGCGCCGGCAGTTGGCCGAAGCCATTGCCGCGGCTCAGGGACAACTGGCCGCGTTCCGTGCAAGGCTTCATGCGAAATCGGAGCCGGCCAAAGCCGCCATTTTTGCCGCACACGAGGAGTTGCTCTCAGACCCAGACCTTCTTGAAATCGCCGAGGCTGGAATTGCTAAAGGAAAGAGCGCGGCCTTTGCATGGAAAAAGGCGATCACGACTCATGCAGACCGGCTGGCAGCGCTGCGAAATCAATTGCTCGCTCAGCGCGCCAATGATCTGCGTGATGCGGGGTTCCGTGTGCTCGCCCTGCTGACGGGCGCTGAAATCCGCCAGCCCGATTACAAGCCAAACACAATCCTGATCGCTGAAGACTTGACGGCTACCGACACCGCAGGACTCGACCGTTCCAGGGTGGTGGGCTTCTGCACCACGCGCGGAGGCGCCACTTCACACGTGGCCATTCTCGCGCGCTCCGCCGGACTTCCCGCGCTGGCCGGCATCGATCCGGCGGCACTGGATGTTCCCGATGGAACCACCGTGATCCTCGATGGAAATGCAGGCACTCTCAAGCTGCACCCCTCCCCGGATGAAGTAACGCGCATTCGCGAAGCACAGGTTCGCGCGGAGCGGCGGCGCAAAGAGAATCTCGCCCGTGCGTCGGAACCGGCCCGGACAAACGACGGCTCGCACATTGAGGTCCTCGCCAACATTGGTGGCCTTCAGGATGCCAGGCGAATCACCGAACTCGGCGCCGGGGGCGTGGGCCTGTTGCGCTCCGAATTTCTTTTCATGGAACGCTCCGACGCGCCGTCGGAGGACGAGCAGTTTGAAACCTACAAGTCCATCGCCGAAGCGGTTGGCAAAGCTCATCCTCTCATCATTCGCACGCTCGATGTCGGAGGCGACAAGCCGCTGTCCTATCTTCCAATCCCGAAAGAGGACAATCCGTTCCTCGGCGAGCGGGGCGTTAGGGTGGGACTTGACAGGCCGGAGGTACTGCGCACGCAACTTCGTGCCATTCTGCGGGCCTCGCCTTTCGGGAAGTTAAGCGTGATGTTCCCGATGATCGCGACTTTAGGTGAAATCCGCGACGTGAAGGCGATCCTTGCGGAGGAAGCCGCAAGTCTGGGGATGCCTCCCATTCCAGCGGGAATCATGGTGGAGGTGCCGGCCACGGCCGTCATGGCGGCTCAGTTCGCCGGAGAAGCGGACTTTTTCTCCATCGGCACCAACGACCTGACACAATACACCCTCGCCATGGACCGCGGTCATCCGAAACTGGCGCCTCAGGTGGATGGTTTGAATCCCGCCGTGCTGAAACTAATCGCACACACCGTCAACGGCGCCCGCAGCGCGGGCCGGTCCGTGAAAGCAGGTATTTGCGGCGGAATCGCGAGCGATCCGCGCGCGGTGCCCATTCTGCTGGGGATAGGCGTGGATGAACTCAGCGTCAGCCTGCCGTCGATTCCCGCCGTGAAGGCGCAAATCCGTTCCCTGAACATGGAAGCCTGCCGTGCACTCGCCGCGCGCGCGCTCGCCGCCGCTACAGCGGAGGAGGTCCGCGCCATGGTTCCGGCAGAGGAAGTCTGATCAGCCATTCTCAACCAACCACTAACATGCCATTCTTCAAAAGCGCATTTTCGCTCCTTCAGAAAATCGGCAAGTGCATGATGCTTCCGGTTTCAGTGCTGCCTGTCGCCGGCATTTTGCTGGGGGTGGGAGCCGCCAAATTCTGGTGGTTGCCGACGGTCGTCTCGCAAGTCATGGAAGCGGCAGGCGGCGCTGTTTTTGGAAACCTTCCGCTCCTCTTCGCCATCGGTGTGGCCATTGGCCTAACTGAAAATGACGGCGTGGCCGCCCTGGCGGGCACGGTGGGCTACGTCGTTTTCCTCGCCGCCATGGGCATCTGCGCTACCGCCCGGGACATTGAGACCAAATCCATCATGGGCATTCAGTCTATTGAGACAGGTGTCTTCGGCGGCATCATTGCGGGGTTGATCGCGGCGGCTGTCTTTAACCGGTTTTATCGAATACAGCTTCCAGCGTATCTCGGTTTCTTCGCCGGAAAACGTTCCGTTCCCATTATTACTGCGTTCGCTGTCATTATTGCCGGAGTGATCGTGAGTTTCGTCTGGCCGCCGATCGGCCGCGGAATTGACGCCTTCTCGCACTGGGCAGTGGAAGGTCGTCCGGCGCTGGCTTTCAGCATCTACGGTGTCGTGGAACGCGCCCTGATTCCGTTCGGTCTGCATCACGTGTGGAATGTGCCTTTCTTTTTCCAGGCCGGCACATTTGTCGATCCCGTTGCAGGCCCGGTGCACGGCGAGATCGCCCGCTACATTGCGGGTGATCCCACGGCCGGCAATATGACGGGCGGGTATCTGTTCAAAATGTGGGGACTGCCGGCCGCGGCGCTGGCCATGTGGCAGACGGCGCGGCCTGACCAGAAGACAAAAGTCGGCGGCATCATGATTTCCGCAGCGCTCACTTCATTCCTGACCGGCATCACCGAACCCATCGAATTCGCATTCCTCTTCGTCGCTCCGCGGCTTTACGTGATTCACGCGTTGCTTGCCGGCGTCGCCTACTTCCTGTGCGTGGCCCTGGGCATCAAACACGGCTTCACCTTCTCGCACGGACTCATTGATTACATCGTGCTCTTCCCGCAATCCAGGGGCGCTCTGTGGCTTCTGTTGCTTGGTCCGCTGTGGGCGGCTCTCTATTTTGGAGTGTTTTCATGGGTGATTCGCCGCGCCAATCTGCCAACACCAGGCCGCGAGCCCGAACAGGAATCAACGGCGGCAGCGCGGGCTGTTTCCGGTGACCAGTTTGCGCTTCAACTCATTCGCGCGTTCGGTGGCAAGTCGAACATCCTTAGTCTGGACGCCTGTATTACCCGGCTTCGTGTCAAACTTGCAGACGTCACCAAAGCCAGCGCCGACAGGCTCAAGGCGCTGGGTGCCGCCGGGGTGGTGGTGGTCGGTGACGGCATGCAGGCCATTTTCGGAACTCGAAGCGAGAACCTCAAGACGGAGATGCAGGAATATCTCAAAACTGCCGGACCCGAAGCCGATGAGGTCGAGGAACCTTCCCCCGTGAAGGCCCCGCCCGCCGGCCTGGAACCCAGGCTCCGCGATCCCGACGCTCCGCGAAAGGCTGCCGCTTTCATTGCCGGACTCGGCGGAAAAGCAAACATCGTTCGCGTGGATGCCTGCGCCGAAACAAGACTCCGCCTCGTCGTCAACGACGCCGGCAAAGTCAGTGAAGCTGTGTTGAAAGCCGGGGGCATCGCTGCCCTGGTGAAACTGTCCGACAAAACATTTCACCTGCTCTCCGGCCTGAATGCAGATCAGTATGCCGCGGAAATGCGCGGACAGCTTGCCGGTTGAGTGCGATTTCCCGGCCATCGTTCCACTGAATTCCTTCCTGTTTTCAGGAACAGACAAGCCGGTGCGCTGATGAATAATAAACCATCGTATAATGGACGGTTTGTTCCCGCACGCCATCGTGCACTCGACTTTCACCCTGACGTGAAAGAGCCGGCACCGCCAGGCGGCCGCCGCGGAAATCAATGACGTCATCGAAGCATGAATGAGCTGGAGATCATCGCCTTTCTGAAGACAGAAACGCCTCTCTTTGCCGGATTTCCGGACGAACGGCTGGAGTTGCTGATCAAAGGATCGCACGTGCGCTCCTTCGAGGCGAACGAGGCCATTGTGCACAGCGGTTCCACGGTTGCCCAACTGGGAGTCGTGCTTAGCGGCGCCGTCACCGTATCGGTCGCAGGAGACGGCGAAGTTCGGCACACCCTCGCCCGCCTGGAGACGGGAGAAACATTCGGCGAACTGGCACTGATGACGGGCGACGTCTCAGCCGTCGATATGATCGCTGACACGCGCTGCGTGATCTTGTTGGTTCCCGTATCCCTGTTTCAATCAGTGATTGTCAGCGAGCCATCAGCAGTACAGCGGATTTCCCGAACGATCGCTGCGCGGATGAAATCGGTTATGGCAGAACCGGAAAAAGCGGCCGCAGCGCTGCAACTCAGTGATGATCCGTACGGCCTCGCTCTCAAGGGAGAACGCCCGGAGCGGATTCTTGTGATCAATTGCGGATCTTCATCAATTAAATACAGCTATTACGACACGGAAAACGAGTTGCGTCACGCCCGCGGCGCCGTAGAGCGCATCGGCATTGCCGGCACGCAGCTCGTCCACCGCGGATCGCGCGGCGACGTGCACCGTGAGCTGCCGCAGGGCGGTTTCGCGGAGGCTTTAGCGGCGGTCCGGGACGCCCTGACATCAAAGGAAACGGGCGTTATTAACAGCGCAGCGGAAGTGAGCGCCATCACGCACCGTGTGGTCCACGGGGGAGAAAAATTCACGGAAGCCACGCTTGTTACAGATGCAGTGCTCGCGCAAATCGAGGCCCTAAGCCCTCTGGCTCCACTGCACAATCCTGTGAACGCGGCGGGCATACGGGAAATGCGCCGCTTGTTCCCTGCGGTTCCGCATATCGCGGTTTTCGATACAGCATTCCACCATACCCTGCCCGCTTACGCATGGCTCTACGGCCTTCCGTGGGAGTACTACGAACGGCACGGCATCCGCCGCTACGGCTTTCACGGCACGTCCCACCATTATGTAAGCCTTCGCACTGCGCAATTCCTCGGACGCCGTCCTAACGCTCTTCGACTGGTCAGTTGTCATCTCGGCAACGGGTCTTCGCTCTGCGCCGTGGACCACGGCCGCTCGGTGGATACGAGCATGGGGTTCACCCCCGCGGAGGGTCTCATCATGGGCACACGATGCGGCGATGTGGACCCCGGAGTACTCGCATTTCTTGAACGGACGGAGAACCTCAGCTCCGGCCAATGCGAGGAAATTCTGAACAAAAAGAGCGGCCTGCTGGGCCTTTCGGGAGTTTCGAGCGATATGCGTGAGATCCTGAAGGCGGCGGACGGGGGCCATCACCGTGCAATGTCCGCGCTCAAGGCGTACTGTTATCGCGTTCGAAAATGCATCGGTGCCTATGTCGCCGCCATGGGAGGCATTGACGCCGTCGCTTTTACCGGCGGCATTGGCCAAGGCAGTGCGGAGGTGCGGGCACTGGCCCTCCAGGGTCTTGAATGCATGGGCATTGCATTCGATGCCGGCCGCAACCGAAGTGCGCGCGGCTTTGATGAAGTCTGCCGCATCTCAGGCGACGATTCCCGCGTCACCGTGCTGGTAGTGCCGGCTGACGAAGAACGCATGATGGCGCGCGAGGCCCTGCGCGCCTTGAGTCGGTCTTACATCACCAGCGTTCTCGAAGCACAGAAACAGGAGCCGTTTCCCGTCGAGGTTTCCGCCCATCATATCCATCTGACGCAGGAACACGTCGAAGCCCTGTTCGGTGCCGGACATCAGCTGACCAAACACGCCGATCTCTCCCAGCCCGGGCAGTACGCCTGCAAAGAACAGGTCATTATCGCCGGGCCAAAGGGCCGCATCGAGCGGGTTCGCATTCTTGGACCGGCGCGCAAATACACGCAGGTGGAAATCGCGATGACAGAGCAATTCAAGCTCGGCGTCCATCCTCCCGTTCGGGAATCCGGCGACATTGCGGATACTCCCGGCTGCATCATCGATGGACCCGCCGGCAGCGTAAAACTCGACCGCGGCGTCATCTGCGCCATGCGCCACATCCATATGGCTCCGGAAGATGCCCTTCGCTATGGTGTCCGGGACAAATCAGTCGTGCGCGTTCGCATCGATGGCGATCGCGAGCTGGTGTTCGGGGACGTGCTGGTGCGCGTGGACCCCTCGTTTGCGCTGGCGATGCACATCGACACTGACGAGGCAAACGCCGCGAACGTCAAACAGGGCGCCCGCGGATTTATCGAAGGCATTCAAAGCGAAGGATAACAATTGGATCCGGCATGAGCACAAAAGCACGACCATCGATCCGGATACGGAACGTTGACTCTTGTTAAAGCTTCGGGCAGATGATGGGATGCTGTTTCACGGAAAACGCGGCCTCTGGATGTTCCCGGCGCTTGCCTGCTGCGGCTTCTTTTTTCCGGCGGGCCTCGCAAGCGCGGCCACTCCCAGGCGTGTTCTCATCGTCCATTCCTTCGGGAACGCCGCGCCGCCGTTCACTACGCACTCCACAGCCTTCGAAACGGAACTGGCAAAAAAGATAGGAGAGCCGGTCGATCTCGACGAAGTTTCACTCGATGTGGCGCGCTACGCCACGCTCGATATGGAGGAGGCTCTGGTTGATCTCCTGCGCAAGCGCCAGGCAAAATGGCAGCCGGACCTCGTCGTGCCGATCGGCTCGCCGGCGGGGATTTTTGTCGCGAATCACCGCGATCGTCTCTTTCCCGCAACGACCCCGATCATCTACGCAGGTATGGACAAGCGGCGGCTGCCTGCCGGCGCCCTTGAGCAGAATGCCGCTTTTGTGGGTGAGTCTTTCAATGTCCCCGGATGGGTGGAGGACATTCTCCAAATCGCGCCGGACACGGAAAATATCGCTGTGGTGATCGGCGCTTCACCGCTCGAGCAGTTTTGGACTGAGGCGCTCCGCAAGGAATTTCAGTCGTTTGACGATCGGGTGCGCTTCACCTGGCTGAACGACCTTTCGCTCGACGGGATTCTGCAGCGGACGATGACTCTGCCGCCCCGCTCATTTATTCTTGTCGTTCTCATGATGAGGGATGCATCAGGCGTCACTCACAACGGTGATGAGGTGCTGCAGCAGATCAGGGCGGTCGCCAACGCACCGGTGAATGCCATCTATCAACATCAACTGGGCCTCGGGATCGTTGGCGGGCGCCTCTACCAGGCGGAGGCCGAAGGCGTGGAAGCGGCCCGCATGGCGATTCGCATCCTGCGCGGCGAACCCGCGTCAGGTTTCCCGCCAATGGTCATCCCGCCTTTGTCGCCCCGGTATGACTGGCGGGAACTGCACAGATGGAAAATCGATGAAAAGCGGCTTCCGCCAGGCAGCACGGTGCTCTTCCGCACGCCCACCGTCTGGCAGCAGTACCGCGGATGGATCATCGGAGCTCTGTCCGTATGTGCCGCGCAGGCCGTACTCATTTCCGCGCTCATGGCGAACCTCGTGCGCCGCCGCCGCGCCGAGCGTTCGCTGGGTGAAAGCGAGGAACGAGTGACGCTCGCGGCGGAAGCGGCTCGCCTTGGTGTGTGGGAATTCAACACCGCCACGGGCCAATTTTGGGCATCCGACAAGGTGCGCGAACTTTTTGAGTTCGATCCCGGAACTTTTCTTGATCGTGCGTCCCTCGGCGCCCGCCTCCATCCGGAGGATCGCGCCGCACGGGAGGCTGCCATCGATCGCGCCGTCCAGGAGCAGGCCGAATACGAAATCGAATATCGCGTCGTGCTTAAGGACGGATCCATTCGATGGATCAACGGGCGGGGACGCTGCATGGCCGATGAAGCCGGAAAGCCGGCCCGGCTCATTGGCGTTTCGATGGATGTGACGGAGCGAAAAGAGGCGCAGGAGCTCTTCAGGCTGGCGACGGAATCATCACCGAGCGGCACGTTGCTGGTGGATGATAACGGCCGTATCGTGCTGGTGAATGCACACGTTGAGGAGTTGTTCGGTTATGAACGCGAGGAGTTGATCGAAAAGCCGATCGGAACGCTGTTGCCCGGGCGATTCGCGACAGAGAACGAGGCTGATCGAGCGGACTTCCTGGCTGCACTGCAGAACAGAATCATCGAAGGCGCCCACAGAGAGCTCTTCGCCCGTCGAAAGGATGGAAGCGAGTTCCCCGTCGAAGTGGGTTTGAATCCGGTCCGGATGCCGCGGGGGATGCTCGTGCTGGCGACGGTTGTGGACATCTCTCCGCGCAAGCGCGCGGAAGAGGATGCGAGGCGGCAGCGTGAGCAGATCGAACTCCTCGGACGCGCGGGTCTGCTCGGCGAAATGACCGCCTCTCTCGCGCACGAACTCAGCCAGCCGCTCGGGGCGATCATGGCCAATGCCAGTGCCGGAGCGCGTCTCACCGATGGACGGGCGACGGAACCGGGCACATTGCACGAGATCTTTACGGACATCGAGTCCGACGGGCGCTGTGCTCGAGAGATTATCCGGAACGTGCGGAACGCCATCAAGCATGGCGGCGCCATGCGCGGCCGGATCGCCATCAACAAAGTGGTCGAGAACGTTGTCCTTATGGTTCAGCCGGATGCCGCGGCTTATTCGTGTGAAGTGCAAACGGCGCTCGCAGAGAATCTGCCCCTCATCGAGGCCGATCCGGTTCAGATGCAGCAGATCCTCATCAATCTCGTGAGCAACGCCTTTCATGCGATGCGGGAGATACCGGCGGCCGGACGCAAAGTGAAAATTACGACCCGTCTGAACGACAACGAGTCAATCCGTGTCACTGTCCAGGATCGCGGCCCGGGCATTTTGGAGGGAACGCGGGAACGACTTTTCGAGCAATTCTACACCACCAAAATGGATGGGCTGGGAATGGGGTTGGCGATCGTACGGTCCATCGTCGAATCGCATCGCGGAAAAATCAGCGCGAAAAATGCGCTGGAAGGCGGCGCTTGTTTCGAATTCGATTTGCCTGCGAGCGAGAATCCTCGCGTGTGAACGGGTCGCCGGTGTCCTAAAAAACGTCGAGGGCCATTCCGGCAGCGTCATCGAAGGGGTCCGCTCCGCAGAGGCTGAATTCCTGAAAAAAACACCGCCGGTTCAATGGCGAGGGCCCGCATTGAACCAAGGTATAATGGATGCCGGCAGCGGGCTCTGCCAGGATCGGCAACGAAATCCTATTCGGCCCTCGCCCTCATGACTGCGCCCCGACCCGCCGGCCTGACAAAGTCTCCTAACACGGATCGACCCTGACCATTTAGATCATGGGCTGGCTCTTTGAACTTCAAAAAATTCAGCCCTTCGCGCCCACGCGATGGGTGTGCCGGCTTCTGCCTTCCTGGCGGGGATGGCTTCGGGCAGCCTCCTATCCGCACAGGTGCCCGCCATCATTCTCTTAACATGAAGGTCGCAACCATCACTCAACTGGGCGAAGCCCGTCGCCGTTCGCCTATCCTCTATGCCGGAACTGCCGATGCCTGCGTTCCCTCCGCAGTGGTTTGGCCGGACGGCAAGCCACCGGACGATTCCCTGCTGTTTGAAAAAGCCGGACCACGCCAAAAGCTTTACTTTGATCCGCAGAATGCGCGCGCCGCCATCGTGACTTGCGGCGGGCTTTGTCCAGGATTGAACAACGTCATTCGCTCGGTGACGCGCGAACTCATTCGCGGCTACGGGGTAAATTCGGTGCTCGGCATCCGCGGCGGGTATCGGGGACTTGATCCTGATCGCGGTAAACCGCCCCTCGAACTTACTGACGACATTGTGGAAGACATCCACAAGGACGGCGGCACGATGCTGGGCACGTCACGCGGTCCCGTGGACATGAACACAGCAGTGGATTTCCTCATCCGCTGCGGCGTCGGAATGATCTTCACCGTTGGCGGTGACGGCACGCAGCGGGGGGGGAACGAACTCTTCGAAAAAGCACGAAGCCGCGGGTATGCACTCTCAGTCGTTGGAATACCGAAAACCATTGATAACGATGTACGATTTGTCAGCCGCACCTTTGGCTTCACTACTGCCGTCGCCGAAGCCGTCCACGTCATTAACAGTGCGCACACCGAGGCCCGGAGCGTGGACAATGGTGTGGCGGTGGTAAAACTGATGGGCCGCCACGCCGGTTTCATTGCCGCCATGGCGTCGGTGGCGAGCCAGGACGTGAATTTCTGCCTCGTGCCGGAAGTGCCTTTTGTGCTGGACGGCCCTAACGGCCTTTTCGCTGCCATGGAACACCGCCTGGAAAAGAAGAACCATGCCGTTGTGGTCGTGGCGGAAGGCGCCGGACAGGAACTGCTGGGGAAAGGCGAAGAAAAGGACGCCTCAGGCAACGTGAAACTCAAAGACATTGGACACTTCCTGCGCGACGCTTTCAATACTCACTTCAAGGCCCGCGGCATTGAAGTTGCCATGCGTTACTTCGATCCGAGCTACCAAATCCGCGGCTGCCCGGCAAACACCGAGGACTCCCTGCTCTGCGACCGCATGGGCCGGCACGCGGTACACGCAGCCATGGCAGGCAAAACAGGTCTCGTGATCAGCTATCTCAACGGTGAGTTTGTCCACGTCCCCATCAGCGCCATCGCCCAGGGATCCAAGCGGATCGACCTCAACGGTGAACTCTGGCGGGCCGTGCTCTCATCCACCTGCCAGTCTGAGCGATTTTACTAACAATCCGTCACCGGTCGATCCCGCATGCTGGAATCCGTCAGACAACTTCTCGAACAGTCGCCGATGCTCACGCTCTTCGCGGTCATCGGGCTCGGCTATGCACTCGGCCAGGTGTCTGTTCTGGGATTTTCCCTCGGCGTCGGAGCCGTCCTGTTCGCCGGGCTGTTCGTTGGGGCCATGACCCCAAAAGCCGCCCCGCCGGGAATGGTTGGTTCTATCGGTCTCATCATGTTTCTTTACGGGATCGGCATTCAGTACGGGAGGCAGTTCTTCGCCGGTCTTAGAGGCCCGGGATTGAAATGGAATTTGATAGCCTGCGCCGGCGTGCTGGCGGCGCTGGCCGTCACCCTCCTGCTGGGAAAGGTCGCTGGCATTTCAGTTCCTCTTTCGATGGGGCTGTTTTCGGGATCACTCACCAATACCGCCGCACTTCAGGCTGCCATCGACGCCGCCGGAAGCGCCGACCCTGCTATCGGCTACTCGGCCACCTATCCTTTCGGGGTTATTGGACCGATCTTTTGTCTCTTCGCCTTTGCGCGCTTTGTCAAACCGCGGCTCGCTGCTGTACCCGGCTCGGTAAAAACTCTTGAAATTGCACTCAGCGAGCCGCCGTGCGAAACCGTGGCTGACCTCATCTCCAGCCTTCCGCCGGGCGTCGAACTGATCGCCATCCGCCAGGGCGGCGCCAACAAACTGCCCGAAGCGCACACACGCCTGACAGCGGGAGATGCTGTCCTGCTTGTCGGTGCGCCGGAGACACTCGAGAAAACCCAACTCGCCCTCGGTCCCGCCGCTCCCGGAACACTGATAAAGGATCGGAAGGCCCTGGATTTGGTGCGCGTTTTCGTCTCCCGTCCGGAAATCGTCGGCACGCCTCTGTGGAAAGTTGCATTTCCTGAGGGTATGGACGCAAAGATCGCCGAGGTGCGCCGCGGTGATTCGTTGCTTTTTCCGCATCCTGACTTGCTGTTGGAGTACGGAGACTGTGTGGGAGTCGTCGCCTCCCGCGAGGCGCTTCCGCATATCCGCAGGCACTTTGGCGACTCGCTAAAATCCACCGCTGAGTTCTCGTATGCTTCGGTGGGCCTCGGGATGTCTCTTGGCGTCCTGCTGGGACTGCTGAAAATTCCCGTCCCAGGCCTTGGTTCCTTTTCGCTTGGCCTCGCCGGAGGACCCCTCCTCGTCGCCCTCGTTCTCGGTCAATTCAGAAGAATTGGCTCGCTGTCATGGCATATTCCGCTTTCGGCGAACATCACACTCCGGAACTTTGGCCTGACCCTGTTTCTCGCCGCTCTCGGCCTCGGATCGGGCGGGCCATTTGTGAAGACGGTTTCTGAAACCGGATTCATGCTTCCGGGTATCGGTGCCGTGATCATTCTCGCCGCTATGCTCGTCGTTCTATTGCTCGGACAACACGTGTTCAAACTATCCTCCGATGATCTTTATGGCGTTGCCTCGGGCGCCGCGGGGAATCCCGCCATTCTCGCCTATGCCAACCGCGCCCTGCAGAGCGACCGTGTCGATGCCGCTTACGCCACAATATTCCCGTCCATGACCATCGCCAAAATCATCTGTGTTCAGGTGGTCATCGGCATTCTGCATCCCTGACTGTTTCTCTAACAATATCGCCGCCTCTCATTTTATGAAAGCCTCCTCGACAAAATCGCCGGTAAAAAGGACCCGGACGAAAGCTGCGGCCGCAGCCGGACTGACTGCTGAAGAATTCGAAAAAGCATTCCTCGAAAGCCTTCGCTTTGGTCTGGGCCGGCTGGCGGCAACCGCGACTAAACATGATCTCTATGTCGCTCTGGCCCTCAGAGTTCGCGACCGCCTCTTTGCATCCAGTGTCGAAAGCATGCAAAACTACGGAGGCGCCGACGCACGCCGTGTCGCCTATCTTTCTGCGGAGTTCCTCCTCGGTCCGCACCTCGCCAACAACCTGTGCAACCTCGGCGTCACGGATGTCGCGCGCCAGGCGATGAGCAATCTCGGTTACGATCTGGACGAAATTCTGGCGCAGGAGGAGGAGCCCGGCCTGGGAAATGGCGGGTTGGGCCGCCTCGCCGCCTGTTATATGGATTCGCTCGCCTCCGTCGAAGTGCCGGCCGTCGGTTACGGCATCCGCTACGAATTTGGCATCTTCGACCAAATCATCCGTGATGGCTGGCAATGCGAATCCACGGACAAGTGGCTGCGAAACGGCAACCCGTGGGAAATTCCGCGCTCTGAGATTGCGTATGAAGTGAAGTTCGGCGGACGCACGGAAACCTTTGCAGACGAACGAAACCGAAACCGCGTGCGCTGGGTGCCGGAGACCGAAGTGCGCGGCGTGGCTTATGACACACCGATCCTTGGCTATCGCGTCGGAACCTGCAATACCCTGCGTCTTTGGAAGGCGGAGGCCATTGAGTCCTTCGATTTCAGCGCGTTCAACCACGGAGACTACGACCGCGCGGTCGAGGACAAAGTCGAGTCGGAAACGATTACCAAAGTGCTTTATCCCAACGACGAAGCACACCGTGGAAAAGTCCTTCGCCTCAAGCAGCAATTCTTTTTTTCAAGCTGCTCCCTTCAGGATATGCTGCGCATTCACATTTTGCTGGGCAATACTCCCGAAACATTCCACGAAAAATGGGCCGTCCAGTTGAACGATACCCATCCCGCCGTTGCGGTCGCCGAGTTGATGCGGCTGCTGGTCGATGAGCACCGGTTGGAATGGGATAAGGCGTGGAACATTACGCGGGCAACCTTTGCCTATACCAATCACACCCTGCTGCCCGAGGCCCTTGAAAAATGGACGGTCGAGCTGTTCGGCTCACTGCTCCCGCGCCATCTCGAAATTGTCTTCGAGATAAACCGCCGCTTTATCGCGGAAGTGCGCGCAGCCTTTCCGGGCGACGAGACGCGTGTCTCACGACTCTCACTGATAGATGAAACCGGACCGCGCTGCGTGCGGATGGCCCATCTCGCCTGCGTTGGCAGCCACACCATCAACGGTGTCGCAGAACTGCACTCGGAACTGCTGAAACAAACCGTCCTGCGGGACTTCGCAGAAATGTGGCCCGATAAATTCTGTAATGTGACCAACGGCGTCACGCCGCGGCGGTTCCTCGCAGTTGGCAATCCCGGATTGGCGAAACTGATCGACTCGCATATAGACGACGGCTGGCCGCAGGACCTCAGCCGTCTGCGTATGCTCGAACCGTTCATTCAAAAGGCTCACTTTCTAAAGGAATGGCGGGAAGTGAAACTGAACAATAAGAGACGGCTCGCCCGGCTTATAGCCGAGCGCACGGGCATTACGGTTTCACCGGACTCCCTCTTCGACGTCCTCGTAAAGCGCATCCACGAATACAAACGGCAGCACCTCAAAGTGCTCCACATCCTGACGCTTTACCTGCGCCTCAAACGCAACCCAAAGCCGGATGAACCCGCGCGCACCTTCATCTTCGGCGGCAAGGCAGCTCCGGGCTACTTCATGGCCAAGCGCATCATCAAACTCATCACCGCGGTTGGCGATGTGGTGAATAACGATCCCGCGAGTCGCGACCGGCTGAAAGTCGTCTTCTTCCCCGACTTCAACGTAAAAAATGCGCATTATATCTATCCCGCAGCCGATTTGTCAGAACAGATCTCCACGGCCGGCAAGGAGGCGAGCGGCACCGGCAATATGAAGTTCTCTCTCAACGGCGCCCTCACCATCGGCACGCTCGACGGCGCGAACGTGGAGATCCGCGAGGAGGTGGGAGACGAGAACTTCTTCCTCTTCGGGCTCACCGCGGACGAGGTGATCGCGCGCAAGAAGGCGGGCTACCGGCCGCGCGACGTCTACAACGAGCACCTGGAGCTGCGCGAGGCGATCGATCTCATCTCCACGGGCTTCT
>DASZQB010000070.1:0-37309 GCA_035550135.1 Verrucomicrobiales bacterium | reverse complement strand
CATTTTCCTGCTCCAGCGTGCGGCTGCGCAGGGCGCGTTTGATGAGCAGGTCAAGTTCTTCGATGTTCAGCGGCTTGGTGACGAAGTGCCATGCGCCCCGCTTCATGGCCTCCACGGCGGTATCCACGCTGCCGTAGGCGGTCATCATGATGACCACGGGCTTGTAAGGCATCGCGAGCGCCTGACCTATCAATTCCATGCCGTCGTCCGCGCCAAGACGAAGGTCCGTGACCATGACGTCCACTTTTTCGTTTTTCAGGACTTCCAGCGCTTCGGCCCGGTCGGAGGCAATGTAAACATCGTAATCGTCCTCCAGCGAAAGGCGGAGCCCTTCGCGGGTGTTCTTTTCATCATCGACGATGAGGACGGTGGCTAATTCCATAGGGATGATTTAGGGTGGAGCGGGCCGGGGCTCAAGTTTAATCCGGCGGCGGGAGCCTGACGGCTTCGCTTGCCAGCGCCGTCTGCAAGCGCCAGGCATTCGGCCATGAGCCAGGAATCCTATCAAAATCTCCACCGCCGTTTTGGTGAAGTGGCCCTCGTTCGCAGCTCCGGCGCCATTTTGAGCTGGGACCAGGAAACCTTTCTGCCGGACAAGGCGGCGAACTGGCGGGCGGATCAGCTTGCGTGGCTGGCAGGACAGCAGCACCGGCTGGCGACGGCGCCTGAAGTCGGGACGTGGATTTCCGAATGCGAAGCTAACGGTTATACCGCCGGCCCGGCGGAAGACACGAATGTGCGCGGGTGGCGGCGGGATTACAATCTGGCGACCAAACTGCCGCCGGAGTTTGTGGAGGAACTTTCACGCACCACGGCGCAGGCTACGCATATTTGGGCAGAGGCGAGGAAACGATCCGATTTTGCGCATTACCAGCCGATGCTGGAAAAGCTGGTGCGTCTGGTTCAGGAGAAGGCCGATCGCCTCGGCTGGGAGGGCTGCCGCTATGATGCGCTCCTTGATGAGTACGAACCCGGTGCCCGCACGGCCGACATCGCGGCGGTGTTTGCTACGCTTGGTCCGGCGCAGTCAGCGCTGGTGGGACCGGCCACGGAGGTCTCTGCGCGCCAGCCGGAGGATTTGTTGAAAGGCGAGTATCCGATCGCTGCGCAGCAGGCCTTCAACAAAGAAGTCGCGGAAGCGTTCGGATTCGATTTCAACGCCGGCCGCATCGACACGACGAACCATCCGTTTTGCACCGACCTTGGACCGTTCGATACGCGGCTCACCACGCGTTATGACACTGCGGATTTCTTCTCGTCCTTCTATGGAGTGCTGCATGAGGCCGGTCACGGCATGTATGCGCAGGGGCTGAGCAAAGACGAATGGGGGCGTCCGGCGGGAGATGCCTGTTCGCTGGGGATTCACGAGAGTCAAAGCCGGCTGTGGGAAAATCACATCGGGGGTGACGAGGCGTTCTGGGAGCACTGGCTGCCGCGCGCATGCAAACACTTTCCGGGTCTAACGAAATTCACGCCGGCGCAGGTGGCGGCGGCGGCGCGGCGCGTATCACCGAGTTTCATCCGTGTGGAAGCGGATGAGGTCACCTATGACTTGCATATTATCCTGCGCTTCGAACTCGAACGCCGGATCATCAACGGAGATTTGCCGGTGAGCGGTATTCCGTCTGCATGGAACGAAAAGTTCCGCGAACTGCTGGGGCTTGAGGTGCCGGATGACGCGCGGGGTTGCCTCCAGGATATTCACTGGAGCTTCGGGGGATTCGGTTATTTCGCGACCTACACACTGGGCAATCTCAATGCCTCGCAACTGATGCGCGCCGCGCGCAAGGCTCATCCTGCGCTGGATGCGGAACTGGCGAAAGGTGAGTACGCCACTCTGCTCGCCTGGTTGCGCGAAAATGTGCATGCGCCTGGCCGCCGGTACTCCGCTCCGGACCTTATGCGGCAGGCAACCGGTGAAACGACGCAGGCGAAATATCACCTCGAATATCTGCGCACGAAGTTTCTCTAACGGAACTTCTAAGGCTTGACGAGCACACGCATGAACTCCGAGCGGTCGCCGGCGACCGGTCCCGGCGTGCGGAAAGTGGCGTACCGCCATCCCGGCTCCAGAGGGGGAAGGCTGTGATGAAACGGGACGGCGAACGGCGCGCTCACTTCTTCGACCGCGAGCGGAAAGCTGTTCAGGGTGTCCGTTGCCTGGACGTGATAGGTCATCGAATCCTCCGGTTCGAGCAGACGCACCTCGCCGGGCGGCTGGAAGGGCGGAAACACGGATGCTGTGTAACGGATGGGAAAAGTGAGCGTGAATACCTCCTCGCCTTCCACCCACAGCACTTTTGGAAAAAGCCGGTCCGCTCCTGACGAACTTTTTGCGGGATTACTGTTCAGGGCGAACTCGGCCAGATTCGTCAGGCCGTCGTGGTCCGGGTCGGCGGTTCTCAGACGGTCGGCGGGATCGGTGAATGCGGGAAACTTCTGAATCCAAAGATCAAAGTGCTTAGCGGCATGCACGGTGGCGCGAACGAAGGTGGGGCCATAGGAAATTTCAAAGATCTTTCCGGCGGCCAGGCCGTAGGTAACGGTGCCGGCGAACTGGCCGGTGATGCCGCCAGTCGCCGTGATGAGGTCGAAACTGGTTCCAGGTTCCGGATCAAAATCGCCGTCGATGTCCAATTGAAGTTCACCTCCCACGTGTGCCGCACCGCTCACGGCGAGCCGGTCGAATTGATCGTTTTCAGCGCCCGCCATCTCAAAGTAAACGATGCTCGCCGGAACCATTTTCAGTTCCCGGAGATTGACGACTCCCACGCGGTCATCGCCGGCGGTCGTCAGAATTCCCTGCAGGTCGAGCGGGACATCGATGAGGGAGTTATGCGCCGGATAGATGTG
The DNA here is from genome assembly GCA_035550135.1 of Verrucomicrobiales bacterium. Lineage (GTDB taxonomy): Bacteria > Verrucomicrobiota > Verrucomicrobiia > Verrucomicrobiales > V1-33 > V1-33. The sequence continues at coordinate 34,456 of DASZQB010000070.1, read as the reverse complement.
GCTGAATGGCGGAACGATCAGGGAACCGGTTCCCGAAAAGGCGGCCCCGGCCTCGATTCTGATATCCACGCCTGAGAGTTGGAGATCTCCGGCAAGGAGGATGGTGCTTGTCGATTTGAACTCCAGAACACTGTCGAACCGAACCTGCACCTGTGAAGGTGCCCCGCCGCCAACGCCCACTGTGCCGCCGAGGATCGCGTTCCTGTTGAAATAAACGTGGCCGTTCGTGACAAAGCTCCCGCCGGACATGGTGAAAGGTGTGTCGAATTGGAGGATGCCGCTATCGTCAGCCACCGTCAATGTACCGCCGGTTTGGGTTAGCGGGCCGCCGGTAATGAAAGAGGCCGCCGCGGGGATCACCACCGGCTGGGACACGGCCCCGTTTTTCACATGGATGGAGCCACCGGTACCAAGCGTCCATGGCCCGGCAATATCCAAAGTGGTGTTGTGAGACATGGTTAGGACGCCATTGAAGGCATCCGTTAGGGGGATGTCCACATCGAGTGTTTGATTTCGGCTAACATTTACGGCTCCGGTTTCGCTGGTGCCGTCGAGGTCGATGCGTCCGAAAGTATTCGCCGTGTCCAAATGGAGCGTAGCGGGAGGTGGCGTGGTGGAAATGACGGCGACCGGATTGATGGCGGTGAGAGTGCCATCGTTGATGATGAGGGTTACGGAACCGCCTGTGTTGTCATTCATCATGATCAGGCCGTTTCCGGAAAGCGTGCCGCCGGAGGCGATGTTGAGGATGGCATCGGAGCCAGCGCCGGGAACGCTGAGCCGCACTTCACCGCCATCCACAAAAAGCAGTCCGCCGGAGACGACATTGACCGACTGCGCGGAAAAAAGGGATAGGGGCTCGTCGAGCCACAGAGAGGCGCCGATGGTGGAGAGACCATCGACGGTGAGACTGAATCCATTGAGGAAAAGTGTGGCGCCGCCCGAGAGCGTCAGCCCGTTAACGGCGTTGCTCGTCCTCATCTCGATGTTATTCGCGGTATTAAAGACGGCGGCATCGTTGGTGTCCGGTTCGTCGGCCGGATTCCATTTTGAGTCGTTGGACACACCATCGTTCCAATCCGCATTCCCGCCAATCCATGCAATGCTGGCGGCGCGCAGGACCGGAGCCTTGAGCATAACCGCTGCGCCGAGCGCTAAGAGGACCCTGGGATGCATATTTGGCGTTGCAGCGCATTCTGAGGGATGATGCCAGGGTGGCAAGTTGAATTGCCATGAATCGCTGCCATGAGACAAACCGTTTCCCTGGTTGCACGCCCGGACTTCCGCCACACTCTGGCCGGTCTATGAGTGACATTTGGAGTTTTGCGAACCCGCAATTGAAGGATCTGGTGGCTTACGAGCCGGGGAAGCCCATCGACGAGGTGGCGCGTGAGCTGGGCCTCGAACCGGGTGAAATCGTGAAGCTGGCATCGAACGAAAATCCGCTCGGGCCCTCTCCCAAAGCGCTGGAGGCGATGCGCGAGGCCCTGGGACAGGCGCAACTGTATCCGGATGGGGGAGGCTACAAACTGCGCATGGCCATTGCGGAGAAATTTGGTTTGGAGATGGGCAACGTGGTGCTGGGCAACGGTTCCAACGAGATCATCGAATTCGTGGGCCACGCTTTCCTGAGGCCCGGTGATGAGGTGGTAACGGCAGAGCATGCTTTCGTCGTTTACAAGCTGATGGCCACACTTTTTGGAGCGAAGACCATCGAGATTGCCGATCCGGATTTTAAGCATGACCTCGATGCGATGGCGGCGGCGATCACGCCTGCGACGAAGGAGGTCTTCATTGCCAATCCTAACAATCCTACGGGCACGCTGTGCGAACAGGCGGAGATCGACCGGTTCATGGCGAAAGTGCCGGACCACGTGATCGTGATTTTTGACGAGGCATATTATGAGTTCCTCGATGTGCCGCTGGATACGCTGAAGTATGTGCGCGAGGGCCGCAATGTGGTAGTGATGCGGACGTTTTCCAAGATCCAGGGTCTGGCCAGCCTGCGGATCGGTTATGGTCTCGCCCCGAAGCATCTCGCGGAGGTGCTGCAAAAGACACGGCAGCCGTTCAACGCCAATGCCATTGCCCAGGCCGGCGCGCTGGCGGGGCTGCAGGACGAAGAACATATGGAGCGCACGCGCGCGCTGAATCGCGAGGGCCGTGAATACCTGCAGCGGACGTTCGCGGAACTGGGACTCGAGTTCACGCCGAGCTACGGGAATTTTGTGCTCGTGAAAGTGGGTGACGGTGACGCGCTCTTTGCCTATGCCATGCGGAAGGGGGTTATTCTTCGCGCGATGAGGGCCTATAAGCTGCCGGAGTATGTGCGTGTGTCCGTGGGCACGATGCCGCAGAACGAAAAATTTGTCAGGGTGCTGCGCGACTGGCTGAAGGAAAGGTCATGACGCCGGAGGATACCATTGCCGCGGTGGCATCTCCTGCAGGCACCGGCGCAGTGGCATTGCTGCGCGTGAGCGGCGGCGACGCGCTGGCGGTGGCGCAGCGGGTTTTTCGCGGAGGATCACTGACGCCGCGCCGTGCGGTTTACGGCGCCGCGTGCGATGCCTCAGGGCAGGAGATCGATTCTGTGCTGGCGACGTATTTCAAGGGTCCGGCGAGTTTCACGGGCGAAGACACCGTGGAGATCACCTGCCACGGAGGAATGCTGGTGACGCGCCGTGTGCTGGAAGCTCTGCTGCGCAGCGGCGCGCGGGCGGCGGAGCCGGGGGAGTTTACGCAGCGGGCGTGGCTGAATGGAAAGCTCGATCTCACCCAGGCGGAAGCCGTGATGGACGTGATTTCCGCGCAGACCGATATGGCGCTGCGCGCGGCGCAGCGGCAGTTGGATGGCGCCATCGGCCAGCGGGTCACCGCATTGCGCGACGAATTGCTGGACGTGCTGGCACATGTCGAAGCCTATATCGATTTTCCAGAGGAGGACATCTCACCGGACACTGGCGCTGTACTCAGAGGGAATATCACGCAGGTGGCCGAGGGGATTCAGCGGCTTCTGGCGACAGCGGACCAGGGCCGCATCCTGCGCGAGGGCGCCCGCACGGTGCTTGCCGGCGCGCCAAATGCGGGAAAGAGCAGTCTCCTCAACCGGTTGCTGGGATGCGAACGCGCGATTGTCAGCGAAATCCCAGGCACCACGCGGGACACGATAGAAGAGGTCATCAATGTTCAGGGCGTGCCGCTGCGGCTGGTGGACACTGCGGGGTTGAGGGAGAGCGGCGATGTGATTGAGCGTGAGGGCGTGGCCCGCACGCGGCGGATGGTGGAGAATGCGGATCTTCTGCTGGAGGTCGTGGATGCCAGTCAGCCTCCAGCGGAGCGCGTGGCTGTTCCGCCGGAGTCCGGCGTGAAGGTCCTGCTCGTTTTGAATAAGACGGACCTTGGCCTGCATGAGGCCTGGCGCGGTGCCGGAGGCGTGGAAGTTTCATGCCTGACGGGGCAGGGGATCGATACCCTTACTGCCGCTATGGTTGGGATGCTGGATGGCGGCGCGGGCTTCACCGGCATGGAGGCGGCGGTCAATGCCCGTCACAAAGCCTGTCTTGAACGCGCTGCCGCCGCCCTGAGCGCAGGACTGCAACAACTTGACGCGGGCGCAGCCCCGGAATTCGTTTCCATGGATCTCCGCGATGCGCTCACGGCGCTTGGGGAAGTGGCGGGGCTCGTCAGCACGGAGGATTTGCTGGGGGTGATTTTCTCGCGATTTTGTATTGGGAAGTAGGGGAAGGCGGAGTTGCGTCGGAGGCTAACTAACTGAAGGGAGCAAGAGCAGGGGGTAGGAGTAAGAGTAAGAGTAAGAGTAGGAAGGCCCTTACTTCGCAATGCCGGCGCGGTAAACGCAGGTGTGTTTGTAGGTTTCGCCGGGCTTCAGGGTGGTGGAGGGGAATTCGGGATGATTCGGACTGTCCGGATAGTGTTGGGTTTCGAGGCAAAATGCTCCGCGGAAATCGTAGGTGCGACCGGCGCGGCCCTTCTCCTTTTTAGCCATGTGGTTGGCGGTATAAAACTGCACGGCCGGCTCGGTGGTGAGGCATTCGAGCGTCCTTCCGCTTTTCGGTTCCGTGACCACCGCTGCCATGCGGAGCGTGCCGGCCTTGCCATCGAGAATGAAGTTGTGATCGTAGCCCTGGCCGTACTTCAGCGGCAGAAAGTCCTTCTGATCAATCCGGTCGCCGATGCGCACCGGCTTGCGGAAATCCAGAGGCGTGTTTTCGACATACTTGATTTCGCCCGTGGGAATGAGGTCGGCGTCTGTGTCGGTGTATTGCGAGCTGTAGATCTGGATGATGTGATCCAGAATGGTGCCCTGCCCGTGACCTGCAAGATTGAAGTAGCTGTGATTGGTCAGGTTCACGACGGTGGCCTTGTCCGTGGTGGCGGAGTAATCGATGCGCAGTTCGTTGTTGTCGTTGAAGGAATAGGTGACGGTGCACTTGAGCGTGCCCGGGTAGCCCTCTTCGCCGTCCGGGCTGGTGTAGGTGAGTTTGAGGAATCCCGCGCCGCCTTTTTCACCGGTGCCCGCCACGGTCCACAGCTTCTTGTCAAAGCCCTGCTTGCCGCCGTGCAGGCTGTTAGGGCCGTTGTTCACCGCGAGGGTGTAGTCCTTGTCCCCAAGGGTGAATTTCCCCTTCGCGATGCGGTTCGCATAGCGTCCGGTGAGAGCCCCGAAAAACGGATGCCCGGCCTCATATTCCGCCAGGGTTTCCTTTCCCAGCACGATGCTGTCCTTCTTCCCCGCTTTGTCCGGCACGTTGAAACTCACCACAATTCCGCCGAAATTGGTAACCTGGACGCTCGCGCCCGATTTGTTCTCCAGGGTAATGAGATCAGCCTGGCGGCCATCCTTTAATTTTCCAAACGGGGTCACAGCGGGGGATTTGCTCATGGCGGAAGGGGCGGTAAGCGTCAGCGCGGCGCTGCAAACGATAGCGGCGGAGAGAGTGGATTTCATAACGGAATTTGTGTTCAGCGCCGCCATTTCTTGCGGGTGTCCCGCCGCCTTGGCAAGACTAAAAAGGTATCGATTTTGATCCAAAGACGGCGATGCAACGATTCCGTCACCCTGACTTTTTTCAGGCTCTTTCCAGCCCGGTGCCGTCCCGCAAACCTGCGGTGTTCCATTTGATTTCCCAGTTGCGCCCCCCGCCCGGCCCATTACTCTCGCCGCCCCGCACCGAAAAGGCGCGCTTAGCTCAGTGGTAGAGCACATCCTTCACACGGATGGGGTCGCAGGTTCGAACCCTGCAGCGCGCACCATGCCATTTTGCCAATCGACTGGAGTGTTTTTGCATGACCTATACAGAGGCGATGCTCTGGCTTTCAACTGCGCGGAGCCGCGTCGGTGAGGCAGGCCGAAGAGCGCGGTCAACCATCCGGGAACTGGACGCATTCCTGCGCCGGATGGAGCACATGACCGAGGTGTATCGCGTCAAAATCAATCTCCACCGGTCAGAGCTCGAGAAACCGGACCAGGACCTCCGGTGAAATCTTCCCGGCTGCGCGTGCGGCGGAGCCGAGGGCCGGGGTTGCCGTGTCAAGCTTGTCAGACAACCGGGTCTTGTGCATTTCCCTCTTCCACGTCTCCAGACTCGCGCCCGCAGCGGTGACCATCGCCCGCATCCGGATGCGGCTGGAACGGTAGTCCGCAAGGGTCTTTCTCGATTCCGCGACCATCAATGCGGACCGGGTTAGGATCTCCAAGTCAGAGGCCATGCTAAAGTCTGTCAAAAATGCTGAAGTGAATCAATGAAAGCCACGTCGGGTGTTCACCTGATATCGCCCTCGTCAGTGCAACAATCCTGCGTTCCGCGGGGCCAGGAATTGCTCCGCGGGTGGCCGGACGTTTCCTGTCCAGCAGGGCCTGATGAGTGAACCGGTCGGGCAGCAGCCGGAAGCACTTAATTCGCAAGATAATGGCGAACGAGGGCGAGGTAGCGGCGGACGTCACTCACGACGGGGCCTGCCTTGCGGACGGCTTCGCGCAACTCCTCCTCGGTCGCGGACAATTCGACGGACCAATAGCGGACTTCGTGGACGTGGTTCAGACCGATGCACCGCTGCTCTGACGTTGAGGAAGCCGCCTCGTCCGCTGCTTCCTTTGAGGCCGTTTGGGGTTGGGGTGGTTTCTTCACTCCCGCTGGTCCGCGTAACGAGGGGAGACAGGTTGCGCCGCAGATGCGTAATGCCGGGAACCGGTATTGGCCCTGCTATTGCATAATGCAAAATGCCCGGAAAGGGTAAGCGAAATGCCCGCCGGGCAATCCACGGCAGGGCGGGGCGGGCTGCGCGTTTCCGATTACAATCCAGCATTGAACCGGGAAAATGTCGATGGCCCTTTTCCTGCATCAGCTGGTCTTCTTTTTGCAGAAGGCGCAGCCCATGAAATCCTCTCTGTGGCTGGTCAATTTCGGGTTCGTTCCCCGCAGTTTTGACCTTGCCCTGCTGTTTTTGCGTGTGGCGGCCGGGGTTTCGATGCTGGTTTTGCACGGGTGGGAGAAGTTTATCACTTTCCCGGCGGCAGTGGAGAATTTCGGCGATCCGCTGGGAATCGGGAGGCATTTGAGCCTCGTGCTCGTTGTGTTTGCAGAGGTGTTTTGCAGTTTGCTGCTGATCGGGGGAATCGTGACGCGCCTTGCGGCGGCGGTGCTGATTATCAACATGAGCGTGGCCCTGTTCAAGGTGCACGGCGGGGATGTGGCCGGTGCCGGAGAAAAGGCAGCGCTCTACCTGTATGCTTATATCACGATCCTCATTGCAGGGGCGGGGCGGTTCTCAGCGGACGGTGCGGGAGGTCCGTTTGCGCTGGCGGGCTTTGGGATGCTGGCGGGGGCGATAGGAGGGTACCCGCTGAGTTATTACTTTCAGGGCAGCGGCTATAAGGACGGCCACACCGTCAGTGAATATCTTGCCTCATTCAAAAGCGTGCTGCGTGACGAGGCGTTGAGAGGAACGGCCATCGGGGTATGGATTGGGGCCGTTTTCGTTTTGGGACTCGCGGGTTATTTGGTCGGGAGGGCCATGAACCGGCGGGTGGTGCGCAGTGTTGAACAACCGCCGAAGGCACCTCCGGATTTGACCTGACTCGATATGGCACCTCCTCTCTGCGCCGCCTTTCGGAACCCGGTTTTTCAGTCCACCGCGTCAAGCCGTGCGTGCCCGTGCCTGTTGCAGCGGTGTGGAATAAAAATTCCGCGCCGCACTTTCCTGTTTTGGAAGTCTTCACTTTTTCTGATCTAATTCCCGCCGATACGCCATATGAAGAGCGCTCCATTGCCAGCCCGCCCGGCCACCACCGCCCGCACGAAATCCAGCGGAGCGAAAGCGAACGGAAGACCGGTTTCACCCCGCAAGACCGCCGCCGGTCCATCGTCGAATGGAAACACGGTTCCATCCGAGGATCACTCCGTGGAGATTCTTGAAGCCATGCTGCGGCTGGTGAACGGAAACTTTTCGCGTGAACTACCCTCCGGCTGGTCGGGCACTCACGGCAAGATTGCGGACGCGTTCAACCAGGTGCTGAGCATCAACCGGCGGCGGGCAAAGGAGACGGCCCGCATTTGCAAGGTGGTTGGCAAAAACGGGAGGCTGAGCCAGCGGTTGCGCGTTCCGGCGCTGGTGGGCGAGTGGGCGGAAGAGGTGGACGCGCTCAATGGTCTGATGGACGACCTTGTGCGTCCGACGACGGATGTGATGCGCACCATCGGTGCGGTGGCGAAGGGCGACCTCGGGCAATCGATGGCGCTGGATGCGGACGGCCGCCCGCTGGAGGGGGAGTTTTTGCATTCGGCGCAGTTGGTGAACCGAATGATCGATCAACTTTCAGTGTTCACGTCTGAGGTGACGCGGGTGGCGCGGGAAGTGGGAACGGAAGGAAAGCTTGGCGGTCAGGCTCAGGTGAAGGGGGTGTCCGGTGTGTGGAAGGACCTCACGGAAAGCGTGAACCAGATGGCGGGCAACCTCACCGCGCAGGTGCGGAACATCGTGGATGTAACCATTGCCGTGGCGAATGGCGACCTTTCCAAGAAGATCACGGTGGACGTGCGCGGTGAAATTTTGCAGTTGAAGGAGGCCATCAATTCGATGGTGGAGCAGTTGCGCTCGTTCGCTTCGGAGGTGACGCGGGTGGCGCGGGAAGTCGGCACGGATGGCCGACTCGGCGGCCAGGCCGTAGTGCCGGGTGTGGCGGGCACATGGAAGGACCTAACGGATTCAGTGAATGCCATGGCATCGAACCTCACGGCGCAGGTGCGGAACATCGCCGCCGTGACGACGGCAGTGGCGCGGGGTGACCTTTCCCGAAAGATCACCGTGGACGTGAAGGGCGAGATTTTGGAGCTGAAGGAGACGATTAACACCATGGTGGACCAGCTCAATGCGTTCTCCTCTGAAGTGACGCGGGTGGCGCGGGAAGTGGGAACAGAGGGCAAGCTGGGCGGTCAGGCTGCGGTATCCGGCGTGGCGGGCACTTGGAAGGACCTGACGGATTCTGTGAACTCGATGGCTTCCAACCTGACAGGTCAGGTGCGGAACATTGCGGACGTGACCACGGCGGTGGCGCGGGGCGACCTTTCGCGGAAGATCACGGTGGACGTGAAGGGCGAGATTCTGGAGTTGAAGAATACGATCAATACGATGGTGGACCAGTTGAACGCGTTCGCCTCGGAAGTGACGCGGGTGGCACGGGAGGTGGGCACGGAGGGTAAGCTCGGCGGTCAGGCGATCGTGCCCGGGGTTGGCGGCACGTGGAAGGACTTGACGGACAATGTGAATTCCATGGCGTCGAACCTGACCAATCAGGTGCGGAACATCGCGGACGTGGCGACGGCCATCGCCAAGGGCGACCTTTCCAGTAAAATCACGGTGGAGGTGAAGGGCGAGATTCTCGAGTTGAAGAACACCATGAACACCATGGTGGACCAGTTGAACGGATTCGCGGCGGAGGTGACGCGGGTGGCGCGGGAAGTGGGAACGGAGGGCAAACTCGGCGGCCAGGCGGAAGTGCGCGGTGTGGCGGGCACGTGGAAGGATCTCACGGACAACGTGAACTTCATGGCTAACAACCTCACGGAGCAGGTGCGGAACATTGCGACGGTGGCGACGGCCATCGCGCAGGGCGACCTTTCGCGGAAGATCACGGTGGACGTGAAGGGCGAGATCCTGGAACTGAAAAACACCATGAACACCATGGTGGACCAGTTAAACGGCTTCGCCTCGGAAGTGAGCCGTGTAGCGCGGGAGGTGGGAACGGAAGGAAAGCTCGGCGGTCAGGCGGAAGTGCGCGGCGTTGCGGGGACGTGGAAGGATCTGACGGACAATGTGAATTCCATGGCTTCAAACCTCACGGCCCAGGTGCGTAACATTGCGGACGTGGCGACGGCGGTGGCGAACGGTGACCTTTCCAAGAAGATCACGGTGAACGTGGAGGGTGAGATTCTGGAACTGAAGAACACGATTAACACGATGGTGGACCAGTTGAACGGGTTCGCCTCGGAAGTGACGCGAGTGGCGCGGGAAGTGGGATCGGAGGGCAAGCTGGGCGGTCAGGCGCAGGTGCGCGGAGTGGCGGGCACGTGGAAGGACCTGACGGACAACGTGAATTCCATGGCCTCGAACCTGACGGCGCAGGTGCGGAACATCGCCGACGTGGCGACGGCCATCGCGCAGGGCGACCTTTCGCGGAAGATCACGGTGGATGTGAGAGGTGAGATTCTGCAGCTCAAGCAAACGATGAATACGATGGTGGACCAGTTGAACGGGTTTGCCTCGGAGGTGACGCGGGTGGCGCGGGAGGTGGGAACGGAGGGCAAGCTGGGCGGTCAGGCGCAGGTGCAGGGTGTGGCCGGAACGTGGAAGGATCTCACGGACAACGTCAACTTCATGGCGAATAACCTGACGGCCCAGGTGCGGAACATCGCCGGGGTGACGACCGCGGTGGCGCGGGGAGACCTTTCCCGGAAGATCACGGTGGACGTGAAGGGAGAGATTCTCGAATTGAAGGACACGATCAACACGATGGTGGACCAGCTCAATGCGTTCGCATCGGAGGTGAGCCGCGTGGCGCGGGAAGTGGGCACGGAGGGCAAGCTGGGTGGCCAGGCTCAGGTGCCGGGCGTGGCGGGCACGTGGAAGGACCTGACGGACAACGTAAATTCCATGGCGTCCAACCTGACGGCGCAGGTGCGGAACATTGCCGACGTGACGATCGCGGTGGCCAATGGCGACCTTTCCAAGAAGATCACGGTGGACGTGCGCGGAGAGATTTTGGAGTTGAAGGAAACGATCAATACGATGGTGGACCAGTTGCGTTCGTTCGCCGCGGAAGTAAGCCGCGTGGCGCGGGAAGTGGGAACCGAGGGTAAACTCGGTGGTCAGGCGCAGGTGCCAGGCGTGGCCGGTACGTGGAAGGACCTGACGGATAATGTGAACTCCATGGCGTTCAACCTGACTGGTCAGGTGCGGAACATCGCTGATGTGGCGACGGCCATCGCGCGCGGTGATTTGTCGCGGAAGATTACGGTGGACGTGAAAGGAGAGATTTTGCAGCTCAAGGAAACGATCAATACGATGGTGGACCAGTTGAGCGCGTTCGCTTCCGAAGTGACGCGGGTGGCGCGGGAAGTGGGAACGGAAGGGAAACTCGGCGGCCAGGCGGAGGTGGGCGGTGTGGCCGGAACCTGGAAGGACTTGACGGACAACGTCAACTCTATGGCTTCGAACCTCACGTCTCAGGTGCGGAACATCGCGGAGGTAACCATTGCGGTGGCGAACGGCGACTTGTCGCGGAAAATCACCGTGGACGTGCGCGGTGAGATTTTGCAGCTCAAGGAAACGATCAATACGATGGTGGAACAGTTGCGTTCATTCGCCTCGGAGGTGACCCGGGTGGCGCGGGAAGTGGGAACGGAAGGCCGTCTCGGTGTGCAGGCCGTGGTGCCTGGCGTGGCCGGCACATGGAAGGACCTCACCGACTCCGTGAACGCCATGGGCGGCAACCTGACGGCCCAGGTGCGGAATATCGCGGAAGTGACCACGGCGGTGGCGCGGGGCGACCTTTCCCGGAAGATCACGGTGGACGTGAAGGGCGAAATTCTGGAACTCAAGAACACCATCAATACGATGGTGGACCAGTTGAATGCCTTCGCCGCGGAGGTGACGCGGGTGGCGCGGGAGGTGGGCACGGAGGGCAAGCTGGGCGGTCAGGCGCAGGTTTCCGGCGTGGCCGGCACGTGGAAGGACCTGACCGACTCCGTGAACGTCATGGCCGCGAACCTCACCGACCAGGTGCGCGGTATCGTGAAAGTGGTGACGGCGGTGGCGAACGGCAACCTTCGCCAGAAACTGACGGTGCAGGCGAAAGGCGAGGTGGCCGCGCTCGCGGAGACCATCAATAACATGACCGACACGCTGGCAACGTTTGCCGACCAGGTCACGAACGTGGCGCGGGAAGTGGGCGTGGAGGGCCGTCTCGGGGGCCAGGCCAACGTGCCCGGTGCCTCCGGAACGTGGAAGGACCTCACCGGCAACGTAAATCTGCTCGCCGCGAACCTAACCACTCAGGTCCGGGCCATTGCCGAGGTGGCCACTGCCGTGACCAAGGGGGATCTCACCCGTTCCATCCAGGTGGAAACCCGCGGTGAGGTGGCGGAGTTGAAGGACAACATCAACACGATGATCGACAACCTCCGCGAGACCACCGAGCGGAATCAGGAACAGGACTGGCTCAAGACCAACGTCGCCAAATTCACCCGGATGCTGCAGGGTCAGCGCGATCTTTTTGCGGTGGGCCAGATGCTGCTTTCCGAACTGGTCCCGCTGGTGGCGGCGCAGCAGGGCGCGATGTATCAGAAGACCGGCGGCGACGAGCCTGGCCTGCGATTGCTCGCCGGTTTCGCCACTCCGCGCGACCTTTCCTATCGCCTCGCTCTCGGTGAGGGTCTCGTGGGCCAGTGCGCCGTGGACCGCCAGCGTATTCTTCTCACAGAGGTCCCCGCTCATTATACGCCGGTGCAATCCAGTTTGGGAGAGTCGGCACCGATGAATATCGTGGTGCTGCCGGTGCTCTTCGAGGGGGAGACCAAAGCGGTCGTTGAACTTGCCTCGCTGCATACATTCACCGAGGCGCACCTCAACTTCCTCGAGCAACTCACTCAGTCGATTGGCGTGGTGCTCAATACCATTGAGGCCACGATGCGCACGGAGGGCCTGCTGGAGCAAAGCCAGCAGCTTACCGCAGAGTTGCAGTCCGGTCAGAGCGCGCTCGAAGAAAAGGCCGCGGAACTGGCGCTCACCTCGAAGTACAAGTCCGAGTTTCTGGCGAACATGTCTCACGAGCTCCGGACGCCGTTGAATTCCATCCTCATTCTCGGACAGCAGTTGTCTGAAAACAGTCAGGGCAACCTTTCCGACAAGCAGATCGATTTCGCAAAGAACATCCACTCAGCGGGGTCGGACCTCCTCAATCTGATCAACGACATTCTGGACCTCTCCAAGATCGAATCCGGCACGGTCTCGGTGGATGCGGAGGAGGTCACGTTCGCGATGCTGCGCGAGTCGGTGGAACGGAACTTCCGCCACATCGCGGACACGAAGAATCTGCCGTTCGTGCTGGAGTTCGATCCGGCGCTGCCCGCCCACTTCACGACCGACCTGAAGCGCCTGCAGCAGATCATCAAGAATCTGCTGTCCAACGCATTTAAATTCACGTCAAAAGGCCGCGTGACCATGCGTGTGACGCCCGCGCCGGCAGGATGGAGTTCGGATCACCCGGTCCTCAAGCGCTCGCCGAATGTCATCAGCATGGCGATTTCCGATACGGGTATCGGCATTGCGCCGGAAAAGCAGCGTCTCATCTTCGAGGCGTTCCAGCAGGCGGATGCGGGAACATCCCGGAAATACGGCGGCACGGGCCTTGGTCTGGCGATTTCCCGCGAGCTGGCCATGCTGCTCGGCGGCGAAATCAAACTCAACAGCACTCCCGGTGAGGGCAGCACGTTCACGCTTTATCTACCCCTTCACTTCACTGGAGCGGCGGTTTCTCCGATCGCAAAGTCGTCCCAGGCGCAATCCGGTGCCGCCGCCGCCACTGCCTCCGCGGTGCGCGCCACGCTCGCAGAGGAGGAGATTCCGGACGACCGTGACCTCGTCCGGCCAGGCGATGCAGTGCTTCTTATCGTGGAGGACGATCCCCATTATGCACGGGTTCTGCTGGGACTGGCGCGGGATAAAGGCTGGAAGGGCCTCGTCGCGAGACTGGGGCAGCAAGCCATGGCCATGGCGCGTCAATACCATCCCACAGCCATCACGCTCGACATCTTCCTGCCCGACATGCTTGGCTGGACCGTGCTGAACAACCTTAAGCTTGAAGCCAGCACCCGCCATATACCCGTGCAGATCATTTCGCTTGATGAGGAACGCCGCCATGGTCTGTCCCGCGGCGCATTCTCCTACCTGGTGAAGCCGGCCACCACGGAGGATCTGCATGTCGCCTTTGAGAGGATGAAGGCCTTCTCCCGCGCCCGCCGGAAGCAGCTTCTTATCGTTGAGGACAACGACATGGAGCGGGAAAGCATCGTGGAACTGCTGGGGCACGATGACATTGATATTACCACCGTGTCATCCGGAACAGAGGCTTTCAAAGCGCTCCTCGACAAGCCGTTCGATTGCGCCGTGCTTGACCTCCGGCTGCCGGACATCAGCGGTTTCGAACTGTTGCAGAAGATTCAGCAGGAGCCCTCGCTGCGTGAGATACCGGTCGTCATCTTCACCGGCAAGGACCTGACGCGCGACGAGGAGCGCCAGTTGCGATCCGTCGCCAAGAGCATCGTGCTGAAGGACGTGCAGTCGCCGGAGCGGTTGCTGGACGAAACGTCGCTCTTCCTGCACCGTGTGGTTTCCGAACTGCCGCTCCCGAAACAGGAAATGATCAAGCGGCTGCACAATTCCAACGAAGTGCTGCACGGGCGCAAAGTTCTCATTGTGGACGACGACGCGCGCAACATTTTCGCACTCTCCATTGTGCTGGAAAATCAGCATATGGAGGTCGTCAGCGCTACAAACGGACGGCAGGCGATTGATCTGATTGAAAATACCCCGGATTTGTCTATGGTGCTTATGGACATCATGATGCCCGAAATGGACGGCTACCAGACCATGCGCGAAATTCGAAAGAATCCGGCTTTTCACTCTCTGCCCATCCTTGCTCTGACGGCCAAGGCGATGAAAGGAGACCGGGAAAAATGTCTGGAGGCCGGTGCCAGCGACTATATCGCGAAACCTGTGAACACCGATCAACTGCTTTCACTGCTCCGCGTTTGGCTGCACCGTTGAATCCTCCATGCCGCACCGGACCCCCATTCTTCTCGTTGACGACGATGACAAAAATCTCCTCGTCCTGGAGTCGATTCTGGATGCGCCCGATTACCGGATCATCAAGGCGTCCAATGCCGACCAGACACTGATCGCTTTGATGCAGGAAGACTGCGCGGCCATTGTGATGGACGTGCGCATGCCGGACATGAGCGGCATCGAACTGGCGCAGCTTATCAAGCGGCGCCGCAAGACCCAGCACATTCCCATTCTCTTCCTCACGGCCCACCACGACGACGAGGAAAACGTAATGCTGGGATATGACGTCGGCGCGGTCGATTACATTACCAAGCCGGTGAATCCCGCCATTCTGCGGTCCAAGGTCGGGGTTTTTGCGGACCTTTTTCGCAAAACGGCGGATCTCGCGCGTCTCAATGCGGCGATGGAGGCGGAGATCCAGGACCGCAAAAAAGCCGAGGAGAGGTTTCGGCTTGTGGTGGAGGCGGCGCCTCATTCGAAAGTGCTGACCGATCAGAACGGTCGCATAACGCTGGTCAACACCGGGACGGAAATTCTGTTCGGATACTCACGCGATGAATTGTTGGGAAAACCGTTGACCATCCTGCTTCCTGCCGAACTCCCCTCCCGCGTGGCGGTGCCTAACGGACCGTCGGTGGAAAACCGGTTTGAACTGCACGGCAGGCGCAAGGACGGCTCGATCATTCCGCTGGAGGTGGGCTTCGGGCGTTTCCAGACATCGGAGGGAACCTTTGAACTCGCCTCCCTTGTGGATATCACGCCCCGGAAGGAGGCGGAATCCGCACTCCGGGCGAGCAATGAAGAGCTGGCATTGAAGAATGAACAACTGCTGCGCAGTGCAGACGAACGGGCGCAACGGATTCTCGCGGAGGCCGCCCGCGCCGAAGCTGAGGCGGCGAACATCGCCAAAGACCGGTTTCTGGCGATGCTCTCCCATGAGTTGCGCACGCCGCTCTCTCCTGTTCTCCATGCTGTGGCTCTGCTGGATGAGGAGGAATGTTCCAACGAAGTGCGGCAGCTTGTTGAAATCATCCGCCGGAATGTGCAGCTTGAGGCGCGCCTCATCGACGATCTGCTCGATCTCGCGCGCATCAAGAGCGGCAAGCTGCAACTCCATTTGGAATTTGCGGATGTGCATGACCTGATCCTTCGGGCGGCACACATTTGCGAACCGGACATTCTCAAACAGAACATCGATTTGCGTCTGGACCTCAAAGCGACGCGGCTGAAAATGAGGGTGGACCCTGCGAGAATCCTGCAGATTTTCTGGAACCTGATCAACAATGCCATCAAATATTCCTCGAGCGGAGGCTTCATTTCAGTAACGACCGCGGATGATGACAGGACCGGTATGGTGCGAATTGAAATTGCCGACTCCGGAATCGGCATTCACGCAGACCGGATCCACAAGATTTTCGATGCCTTCGAACAGGTGCACGACGATCAGAGTGTGGGCCTCGGACTGGGACTGGCCATTAGCCGGGTGCTCGCCGAGATGCACGGGGGACGCATCGGGGCGAAGAGCCCGGGCACAGGGAAGGGAAGTATTTTCACCATTCAACTCCCGGCAGCGGCGGGCGAAGTGGAAAGCAGGCCCTTCGATTTGCCGCGCGAAGAGCCGGCGACGGAGTCTTTACGGATTCTGCTTACGGAGGATCACTACGATACAGCCGCCAATTTGACGCGCTTGCTCCAAAGACGCGGCCACCAGGTGGATGTCGCCTCGTCTGTGGCGGAGGCGCGGTCGCTGATTGGCAGGAAACCGTTCGATGTTTTGCTTAGCGACATCGGCCTGCCCGATGGCCTGGGTCTCGATCTGATGGCACCGTTCCGGGAGGCGGCAGACGGACGGGTGGTGGCCGGTATCGCCCTGAGCGGCTATGGAATGCCGGAGGATGTGCGGCGCAGCACCGAGGCAGGATTCACACATCACCTGACAAAACCCATTGAGTTTGCGCGTCTGCACCGTGAACTTCTCGCCATCGCCGCAACGCTTGGAAGCCGCGCGGATGCGGCCAGCCCGGCGCCCGCAACTCAGTGAGGACGATGCGGTCTCTGCATCGGTCAGCCGCTGGAATCCGGAAGCGTAAACCAAAAGCGGGCGCCGCCGCCCTCGGGCGTTTCGTATCCGCATTTTCCGCCCATATGTTCCACCAGCCGCCTGACAATGGCGAGTCCGGAGCCTGACGCTCCATGCAGTTCCTGCAGGGATTGAATGGACGGGAACAGCTTGTCTGTGCGATCGGGGGCCACGCCGGGGCCGTTGTCCTGCACCCAAAATCGCCAGTCGCCGTTTTTGCGCCAGCCCGTTTCAATTCTTACTCCTTCGCCTCCGTGCAGCACGGCATTTGTCAGGAGGCTCGACCAGATGGCCTTGAGCCAGGGATGAACGCCCGATACCGGCGGCCACTGATCAGGTTGTTTGAGCGTGGCGGACTGTTCCTGCAATTTCGCCTCCAGTCTTTGCCCCTCGGCTTCGGCGACATCTCCCACCAGCGAGTCCTGACCCGCGGGAACTTTTCCGTTGGTCATGGTGATAACCTTTACCCGGTCCAGCAGGACAAGGATTTCATCCACCGAGTTGAGAATTGACCGTGTCAGGCGGCGCTGCGGGTCTTCCGGCTCCGGGATGAAATCGGCGAGCAGGTCCGCGCTGCTGACGATACCGCTGAGATGCATCCGGATATCATGACCAATGCGGCGCGCGATGACATGAAGGTCGCTGGACAGTCTCTGATTTTCATTCCTCAGGAAATGCGTCTCCCATTCACACTGAAGCATGCGCGCGACATCCGCCCCAGGCATTTGTTCTGCGGTTCTCAAGTACTGCGGCAGGACTGCCACAGCCGCAGGAAATCCATTCCCGCTTGCCGGAACGTTCTGCAGAGAGGCCGCGTCGTCCGCGGGGCCGGGAATAATCATCCGCCGTTCGCCTTCCCGTTCCTGTGAAGGCGCTTCCTCCGCTGGTCCCGCCATAATCACCCGGGACCCGGGAAATGCGAGGCGCACCCCCGCTTCAATGAATGGAGCGATATCCCGGCCAATGATGACTGTGTCCGGAGGCGGTATCAGATTTTCCATGCAGGTTCGATTTCTGTGTTCTCCGATGCGCTCCCGTCAGGCAGAAGCGTTCCCGTTGCCGGCTGCGTTTGCGTTTTTGCATCTTGGAGCCCGGTGCCGGAGAAAAGCAAGTAATTCGGCTTCGTCCTTCGTTATTCCACGGGCGCTGAACCGGCCCGCTGTTGTCAGGTCGCGCTGCAGGTAGGCGTCGAGCACGGCGCTGTTGATGTACGATTTCCGGCAGATGGCGGGCGTGTTCCCCAATTGTCCCGCTATCTGTCGTATCACCGCGTTCACATTGCGGGCGGCTTCCGCCTGGGAGCGGAAAGGCGGCAGCCTGCGAAGCAGGGAAAAGGCCATGAATGTCGCGGTCCATGTCCGAAGGTCTTTGGCGGTAATTTCACGGCCACTCACCTCTTTCAACCACGCGTTGAGATCCGACGCCTTCAAACGATGAGGCCGGCCAAAGTCGTCCTGATACTGAAAAAGGGCTTTGCCGGGAAGCCGCCGGCAATGCGCCACCAGTCGCGCTAAAAAAGGATCATCCACTCCCACCACATGGTTCTTTCCACCCTTTCCGGTAAAACGGAATTCCACTCTGCCGCCGTTGATGAACGCGTGGCCGTCTTTCATGGAAGCCAGTCCGAACGACCCGTTCTGCACCGCGTATTCCTGGTGGCCGGCCCGTATGGACGTGAGCTCCAGCAGACGCACCATCAGAGCGAGCACTTTGTCCCGCTTCAAACCTTCGCCGTTCAGTTCGCGCCGCACCCTTCGCCGGAGGGCCGGCAGAGCCGCTGCCAGTTCCACAAGCCGCCTGCGCTTTTCCTCCTCTCTGCATATCACCCAGTCGTTATGATAGCGGTATTGTTTCCTTCCGCGCGCATCGCGTCCCGTCGCTTGAATGTGTCCTTCGGGCCGCGGACAAATCCAGACGTTTTCCCACGCCGGCGGGATGACCAGCGACCGGATGCGGCAGAGAACCGCCCGGCTTCGCACTGCTCTGCCTTTCGCATCAAGGTAAATGAACGCGTTGCGCCGCCGGAGGCGTTTGATTCCCGGCGCGTTGTCGGTTACCGGACGAATGCCGGGTGGCAGGGGTTTTTTGTCAGGCGAAGAAGTGGCTAACGGCATGGCCGGACTTCTGCATGGGAAGTTCCAGGGAATGTTCTTCGTTTTCCCGTTTTCGCTGCCCGGATTCCAGGTTCTCCGGATTGCAAATTGCGAGCGAATATGCAGATATCAGCACATGACGATCGTCAGTTTCCTGGGGCCGTGAGCGCCAAGGACGAGAATCCGTTCGATGTCTCCAGTGCGGCTCGGACCGGTAATAAGGGTTATCATGCTCGGCCATCTCTGCGGACCGTATTTGGCGTGAAGGAGACTGTAGGCGGAGGGCAAATCGGGCACCAATTGATCACGCCGCGCGATAACGACATGATGCGGCGGCAGCACGGACAGTGCGCGCCCTCCGCCGCTGCGCGCGGTGAGCAGCACGGAACCGGTCTGGGCAACCAGGGCATCGCATTCTGTAATACCCGCGTCGCAGCGCTCGAGTTCGTTTACGTCATAGCCTTCGCTGAGCGTGAGCACCGGCAGACCGCACGCCGCCGCGGCGCCGGAGGAGAGCTCCCCGGCATGGGTTGCGAGGTGCTGCCAGTCCTCGGCAGCAGCAAGCTTTGCCACATCCGCGCAGGCGGCGGCGGGCCCGTCCGCAGTCAGGAATTGCGCCTTCAGTTCCAGGGAATTTTTGCGGAACAGCTCAAGCCATTCGTCCGGCGACCCGCCTGTGGCCGGCAGCCATTCCTTCGCATCGGAAGCGGCGCGCCGGGCACTCGAAAGAGGCCGGTGATCGTGCGTGCCGGGTTGCGGCGCGACAATGGTCAAAGCTTCGCGAATGCGCGAGAGAATGGCCTCGCGGTCGCTCACGCACGGCCCTCCTCGGCATCCATGAGATCGAAGTAGCACTGGAGGTCCTCGCGGTCCGCGAAACCGGCATCCGCGCGGGACTTGTCAAAACCCGACTGTGCCCAGTCCCGCCATCCGCGCTTGCTCATGAATCCATTCCAAATCTCGATGTCCTCCGCGGAGGGTCGCCGGCCATTCTTAAAGCACCACTCCAGGACCTCGTCATCCGTGCCACCCTGAAGAACGCGGGCGGCGAGAGCGTCGTACTCCACGTTCAGAAACTTGCAGACCCTGTCATCGAATGTCCGGTTTCCAGGGATGACGCCCACGTGATAGCCGGCGGGAAGTTTACCCTCCGCGTTAAGGCGAATCTTGTCGAGAATACGGGCAAAGACATAGATGCCGCCGGTTTGGTGACGCGGGCTGCGAATGGGAAAGCTCATGAGGTTAGGGTCGGTGGTTGGTGTTGGTGGTTTCAGAGCGATGGCGCCACCAGTCGCGGAACGATTGCGGAGCCAACGCGGGGAGATCCCGGGACTTCGTCCATTTGCGCGCGGGATCAAGGGCTCCTCCCTTCACGAGACCATGCAGGGGCTGGAGGAGGCGACTCATCTTCAATGCGGCGCGGTAGAGCCGCGGATGGTTCATCAGGCAAGCGAAACCGCGCCAAAGCAGACCTTCGAGGCGGCCGCGTTTTTGCCGGACGGCATTCCGGCGGTTTTGGAGCAGGTGGTGGTGGAGATCGATCTTTACCGGACATGTCTCTGTGCAGGCTCCGCACAGAGACGACGCGCCTGACAAATGTTTCCACTTCTGCAGCCCGCGCAGGTGCGGCGTGATAACACTGCCGATGGGTCCCTGATAAGTGGTGCCGTAACTGAGACCGCCGATGTTTTTGAAAACCGGGCAAACGTTCAAACAGGCGCCGCAGCGGATGCAGTGAAGCGCATCCCGCTGCTCCGGATCGGCAAGCAGGGCGGTGCGATTGTTGTCGAGCAAAACCACATGCCATTCCAGCGGTCCGTCCACCTCACCAGGCTGGCGCGGCCCGCCATAAACGGTATTATAACAAGTCAGAGGCTGGCCCGTTCCCGCCGTCGCGAGCATCGGAAGAAACAGTGCAAGGTCCCCAAGGCGCGGCACCACTTTCTCAATTCCCACCAGCGTGATCATGACGCGGGGCAGGGAAGCGGAAAGCCGCGCATTGCCTTCGTTCTCCGTGATGGAGATCATCCCCGTTTCCGCCACGATGAAGTTGGCACCGGTAAACCCGATATCCGCCTCGATATATTTCCGCCGCAGCACACGGCGGGCGATCATCGTCAATTCCTCCGGATCATTCGTTGGCGCGCTGCCGAGCTTATTTTGGAAAAGGTCGCTGATTTCCTCGCGGCTCAAGTGCATGCAGGGAAAGACGAAATGATAGGGAGGCTCGTCCTTGAGCTGCTGGATGTATTCCCCCAGATCGCTTTCCACCACGCTGAAGCCGAGTTCCTCCAGAAGTTGGTTGAGGTGAATTTCCTCGGAGGTCATCACCTTCGACTTTACGATGCGCTGTGCCTTGTGCCGCCGGATGATATCCACAATCACCGCGCGCGCCTGCTCCCCGGTGCTGCACCAGTGAACCTGCGTTCCCCGCGCCGTCGCCTGCTTCTCAAACTCCAGCAGGTTTGTATCCAGTTCATTCAGCGCCGCCCACTTCGTCTCCGCCGCCGTCTGCCGCGCCTCCTGCCAGTCCTGAAACGCCGCTTGCCGCGGACTGCGCGCCGCATGGTATTTCCTCATCGCATTCTGAATGCGCTCACGGTGCACCAAATCCGCAGAGAGGCGATCGGCGTCGCTGTGAAACTGGACTGTCGGCAATGTTTCAGTCATACCTTCAAGTGATCAGCGACTGGCAAGCACCTCCGCCAGGTGCATTGTTTGGATAGGGCGGCCCTGGCGGGTGAGCAGACCCTGGAGATGCATGAGGCAACTGGAGTCGTTACTCACGATGACATCCGCGCCGGTCTCCGCTGCGCTGGCGCATTTTGCTTCGCCCATGGCAGTGGAGATGCCGGCGAACTTGGTGGCGAAAGTGCCGCCGAAGCCGCAGCACGTTTCGGCTTCTGTCATTTCGACGAGTTCAAGGCCGCGCACGTGTTTGAGCAATTCGCGCGGCTGGGACTTTGTTTTCAGTTCCCGCAATCCGTGGCAGCCATCGTGAAAAGTGACGCGGCGCTCGAAGGTGGCGCCGAGGTCGCCGACGCCGAGTTTGGTGACGAGGAATTCCGAAAACTCCCACGTCCTCGCCGATAAAGCTGCGGCAACTGCTTCCTCTGGATGGCCGGCAAACAACTCCCTGTAAAACACCTTCAGCATTGCGCCGCACGATCCGCTGCCAATGACAACGGCTTCTGCATTCTCCAGTCTCTTTAGTACGGGCCGCGCGACCTTGCGGGCTTCTTCCCAGTAACCTGAGTTGAACGGCGGCTGTCCGCAGCAGGGGAGTTCTTCAGGAAACACCACGGTGTGTCCCAGTTGCTCCAGAATCTGCACCATGCTGATGCCCGCCTGAGGATACAAAGCATCGATGAAGCAGGGGATGAAAAGAGTGACGGTCATTCAGATCGCGCGGCAATTGGGCCATCATTTCCGGCCTGACCCCGGAAACAAGCACGAGTTGCCGATTCAATTCCACATGCGGTGGAACAACACGTTGGCGGGGAAGCCGGCACATGTTAAGATCACTCATGGAAGACGAAGCAGCGTTTCTCAGCGACTGGCAGGCAAACCTTGCGGAGGCGCTAACGGAGATTGGCCGGTGGCATATGCCGTTCGGGAAGTACGGGCCGCAGCATTTTCCGCCAAAGGGTGTGCCGCTCTATGATTTGCCGGATGAGTATTTGATTTGGTTTAAGCACAACGGGTTTCCCAAGGGAAAGCTGGGCAGGCTGTTGCAGGTGGTTTGCGAAATTCGCATGGCCGGAGCAGAAGCCGTGTTCGAACCGCTGCGCCGTGCGGCGGGCGGGCGGTATTCGCTGCGGCCAAAGAAGCAGACGAACTTCGATTTCAGTGGAGGCGAGTTGCCGTTGGAGTGAACAGAAACGCCGGCCGAAGCGGGCAGAAAGCACAGCGCTGAAATGAGCACAGTGCGCGAATTGCACGGCGGGAAGAAAGACGCGGCGATTGCACCAGGACAAAGGAATGCTAGACCTCCGGTCATGCTGTCCCCGCTTTTTCAGTTAACGGTCCTGTTTGCACTCGCGGCGGCGCTTTCCTCCTGCCGCACGGTTTCCTTTTACGCGCAGGCGTGGCGCGGACAGAGACAGATCCTGACCGAAGCAAAGCCCATCGCCCGGGTATTGAAAGACCCCAGTACATCGGAGGCGGTTCGAAAGAAACTGGAGCTCGTGCTTGAACTGAGGAAATTTGCGGCGGAGGAGCTCCTGCTGCCGGCGGATAAGCAGTACGATCACTACTGTGACCTGAAGCGGAAGTATGTGGTGTGGGTCGTTTACGCTGCGCCGGAGTTCAGTGTGGAGGGAAAGACGTGGTGGTATCCGCTGGTGGGTTCCTTGAAGTATCGCGGTTTTTTTTCCGAGGAAAACGCCAAACACGAAGCCGCTGAGTTGAAGGCCAACGGTTACGATGTCTATCTGGCGGGCACCGAAGGATACTCCACGCTCGGTTATCTTCGCGATCCGGTGTTGAACACGTTCCTGCACCGCAGTGACGCGGAGCTTGCCGAACTGATCTTCCATGAATTGACGCACCAGGGGCTGTATCTGAGCGGGGATACGGATTTCAATGAAGCCCTTGCGACTGCCGTCGGCGAGGAGGGTGCGGTCCGCTGGTTGAAAGCGAAGGGACGAACAAAGGAACTGAAGGCTTATCAGGCGCAAAGGCAGCTCCAGCGTCAGATCGTCCGCATCGTGCTCGACACGCGCGCACGGCTGAAGGATTTGTATGCGCGGCATGCGGGTGATCCGCCGGAGAAACTGCGCGCCCTGAAAACTGCAGAGTTTGAACACATGCGCGCAGAGGGCCGGCGTTTGCGCAAGCAATCCACGGGCAAGCCGGACCTCAGACGCCCGTCCAAACCCGGGAACAATGCCACACTTAACAGCATAGCGGCCTATTACACGCTGCTGCCCGCGTTCGAACGGATGATCCGGGAGGAACACGGCGACCTTGAACGGTTTTATCGCCGCGTGGAAGCCATGAAACCCATGACCAAAGAGGAGCGGCGGCAGGCACTGGGGAAACTTTGATCATTGCCGGCGGTTATTGACGCGATGCTGTGGAAGGCTGCATGAAGCCCGCGGCCACCGGATGACGGGTTACCCGGTTTGCGGTCATCACCACCAGTGCGTGGTCGGCGGCATCGAAGAGCATTTGATGCGCGGGCACGCCCTGATTCCGGAGTTTCATCACACAGGTGCGCGTGCCGGTATCCCAAAAGGCGAGGTCTCCGTCGTCGAGTCCCAGAATCATCCGGCGGCCGTCCGGTGTGAACGCCACGGACCATGAGGCATCGTGCGACGGAGAGGTGAAATGAAGCTGTGGCGGTGAGACGCTCAGGTCCCACAACCGGCCGCCTCCCTCGAACGAACTGCACGCCAGCCATCTTCCATCGGGTGAAAGGGCCACGGAAACCCGCTCGCTCCCGTCACTCTCAAAGCGGCCCAATTCCGTGCCGGTTATTCCGTTCCAAACGCTGACGGTGTGGTCCTCATGAGAAAAAGCAATGCGGCTCCCATCCCGCGTAATGGCGGTGAAGAGCGCAGCTCCGCGTGCATCCTTCCAGGAGAAGCGGCGCTGCTCATCCAAAGTCATTGAGTTATATACAATCACAGTGGAGCCGGTCTGAAGCAGCAGCAGTTCTCCGCCGGGGGAGAAGGTAATGTTGCCCGCACCGGCTTCCGGTCCTGCATCGATGCGCTTTTTGGTCAGGTAGCTGCCGTCCACCCGGGTCTGGACTTCGAGACCGCCGTCCTTGTGGAGAATACCTAACAGGGTCCCTCCGGAGCCCACGGCGGTGTCCTGAAATGTCGATGAATCCAACCGCACCATTAAGTTTCCTGACAAAATGGAGCGGATGGTGAACGGTCCGTCGATGATTCGCTCGGCGAGCGCACCCGCATCCGAACTCAGTCCGCCAACCGCTTTGATTCTCGGAAGCTGGCCCTCGACGGACGGCGGCGGATGCACTGACCATGCGAGGATGGCGCCATCGAAGGAACCGCTGAGAATCTGCTCATCATTCGCGAAGAGTGTCACGGCGAGCACCGATTCGCGATGACCGGAAAGGCGACGGATGGTTTCGCCTGTCTCGAGATTCCAGACCTGCACAGTCTGGTCAACGCCCGCGGAGGTCAGCAGTTTGCCGTCGCGGGAGAAAGCGGCATCAAAAACCGCATAACGATGTCCGCGGAGCCGGTGCAGAGGACGCAGCGTTTTGGAGTCGAAGACATAGAGCAGTTCATCATTGAACCATCCGGTGAGGAATTGATTTCGCGCGTCCGCCCGCAGCATGGTCACAAAACTGTCCACCCCTGCGGGGCGCCATTCCGGTCCGGTGAATTCCCGGCGGTCACCGTCCCAGTAGGCAAGAGCCCCGTTGAAGAGCGCGACACGCCGGCTGCCGGGCTCATAAACCGGAAGCACCCACCAATCCGGCGGCAGTGAAAAAAGCAGTTCAGAAGGTGCAAACGGTTCACCTTCGCGTGGAAGCGGATAGCGGGTCACGCCACTGCCGCTCGTTTGATACAGACTGGTGCTGTCCGGCGCAAAACAGAGGTGGTTGGATTTGGTGCGATTCCATGTCAGGGCAGGGGCCATCCAGTGGCTGGTTCGCCACAGGAGCGTGTGACCGTTTTCCCACGCTGCGGCCATCCAGGTTCCGTCAGGGGAAAAGACGATTCGCGCGGGTCTCCTGCCTTCGGAGGCAAATTCGGTCACCTGCGCCCGGCGTTCCATGTTCCACACCTTCAGGATTCCGCTGCGGTCCGCGGAGGCGGCCCACTTGTTGTCGGGCGAAACGGCGACGGCGGTGACGGGAGCGGAATGATGCCCCAGAGTGAATAATTCCTCACCGCGAAGATGCTGCTTCAGGTAATACCATTCCCAAGAGCGAAGATCCGGTATCTTCGGATTGACCGCGGGGTCATGCGTGTCGAGCAATTCGATGAGACGTGAACGGTTGGGCTCCGCAGCCGCCATGGCGGCCATCATCATATCGGCATTGTAAACTCCGAGGCTGGCACGGCGTTCGCCTTCCTCCGCCGCATGGCGTGCCACCCGCTCGTCTGCGGCTTTGCGACGGGCTTCTCCCCAACCAAGGGCCATGCCGATAATACCGCCGGCGAGAGCCAGGATGAGAGCGCCGCTGAGCGCCGCGAGTGCAGGCTGCCGGCGGCACCACCGCAACAGTCTGCCCGCCGGTCCGACATGACGCGCCCTGACGGGACGACCCTCGAGGAAAGCTTCCATTTCCTGCGCCACGTCGCGGGCGGACCGGTAGCGGCGTGCCGGCTGTTTTTCGAGGCAGCGCAGGCAAACTGATTCCATCTCCCGCGGTACATCCGGATTCAACAGGCGCGGCGGCGCGGGGTCTGTCTGACAGACGAGGCGCATCGTGTGTACCGCGCTTTCACCCTGGAAGGGAGGGCGGCCAGTGAGCATTTCGTAGAGCACCGCGCCGAGGGCGTGCACGTCTGTGCGCACATCGATGTCTTTGATTCTGCCCTCCGCCTGTTCCGGAGACATGTAACTCGGAGAGCCCAGAACCGCTCCGGACCGGGTGAGCGAACTGTCGCTGTGAATGGAACGGGCCAGACCAAAATCCGTGACCTGCGGTTCGTCGCCGGCTTCGATGAGGATGTTCCCCGGTTTCAAATCCCGGTGCAGCAGGCCTTCATCGTGCGCGTGCTGCACAGCCATGGCGATCTTTCTGAGAAGCGTGGCGGCGCGTCGCGCGGGCAGCGGCTGCATGCGCACGAGCTGACTGAGATTTGGCCCGCCGACATACGTCATGCTGAAGTAGGGCAGGCCGTCCCGTTCTCCGATGTCGTGAATGGTGACGATGTTCGGATGCCGCAGTTTCGCGGCTGCCTCGGCCTCCACTTTGAATCTCCGCACGTCCTCCCGCCTGGCTAATTCGCCGGCCTTGATCATTTTGAGCGCCAGGATCTTTCCATCCAGCGAGTGCTTCGCCTTATAGATGATGCCCATGCCGCCCATGCCGATTTCCTCCAGCAATTCGTAGTCGCCGAACTGCCGCGGCAGCCGCTCGCCCGCCTCCAGATCATCGAAGATGGATGCGATGTCCTGATTTCCCGCCTCGCCGTCGAGGGTGGCTCCGATTCCGAGCCCCACACGCACGAGGCAACCTTCACACATCCCCCCGAGGGCAGCACCGGAGGAGAGCTCTCCGCATTTTGGGCAGATGGCCATGGAAACGGTCACAGCAGACGATGTCGATTTGACAGGTCTATCGTTTTTCACGGCGGGCGCTTACCTGAATTTTGCTGCGTTCACGAAAATAACTGCCGCAGTTCCTCATCCACCTCAGACCGGGTACCTGACACGGTTTCCGCGACTTCCTCGCGGACGAGTTGCCGCAGTCGCTGCCGGAGACGGTGAACGAGTACGCCCACGTGGCTGGAGGGCAGTTTGGTTTCCGCGGCCACACGCTCGTAGTCGCCGGGTTCCGGTTCCGACGTTAGGAATTCTTTAGTCGCGTCGAAACGGTCGCCCTTGCCGGCGTCCCGGCATTCACTTTCCAGACGTTTGAGTGCACGATCCAGCAGAGCGAGGCGCCAGCGGCGATCGAAGATTTTCTCCGGCGTAGGATCCGTGGAGGGCAGTTGAAGAAAGTTCTCTTCGGCGTCCGCGTCGATTTCGACAAAAGCGATGCCGCCGCCGCGCTTGAGGCGGTTTTCCCGCCGGTACTGGTCAACGGTGAAGCAACTCAGTGCACTCAACAGGTAGGTGCGGAACTTACCGCGCTGAGGATCGGCGCGGTGGAGACTGCCCTGTTCCAGGATGTGGCTGAAAAACGCCTGGGTGAGATCCTGGGCGTCATCCCGGTTGCGGCCTTTCCCCCGGAGAAATCCATACACCGCCGGCCAGTAAATCCGGCACAGATGTTCCAGCGCGCGTGTGGCATCCGGGGTGGAGCGTCCGGCTTCGAGGACCAGACTCCAGCGGGTCTGCGTGAAACGGCCCCCCTGGGTGGCGTGGAACGGTTGCGGCGGATGCGCCTCGGAAAGCATGACGGGCCGAGCGTAAAGGAGGCCGAAGGTGCGCGCAAGAAATGGCAAGTGGGGTAAAGTCCGCATGCGGAGGGAGCCCCGGGCGCCGCCGCCCGGCTTCTCCTTTACATCGCCGCCGGGATGACGCAGGAACCGGGCATGACCGAAGTTTCCAATCTGCACGTCCGCTCGAATACGCCGCTGCCGTCCCCTCAATTGCTGGCGCAGGAGATTCCTGTTTCCGCGAAGCAGGAGGACTTTGTCGCCACGGCGCGAAGAGAGATTGCGGATGTGATCGCGGGGCGGGACTCCAGGTTTCTGATCATCGTGGGGCCGTGCTCCATTCATGATGTGGAAACCGGAATGGAATATGCGCGGCGTCTGGTGGCGCTCTCGAAGGAGGTGGCGGGGAAGGTGATGCTGGTGATGCGGGTTTATTTCGAAAAGCCGCGGACGTCCGTGGGCTGGAAAGGCCTGATTATGGACCCGCATCTGAACGGCACCAACGACATTCCCGCCGGGCTGAGGATGGCGAGGACTTTTATGAGGGAAGTGATCGCGCTTGGCGTGCCAACGGCCACGGAAATGCTGGACCCGATCACTCCTCAATACATCGCCGATCTGACCTGCTGGTCCGCCATCGGTGCACGGACGACTGAAAGTCAGACGCACCGGCAAATGGCGAGTGGTTTGTCCATGCCGGTCGGATTCAAGAACACGACCGCAGGCGGCATCGAAGCGGCGGTGAATGCGATGAAGGCGGCGGTGGCTCCGCAGACATTTCTGGGCATCGCGCCGGACGGGCGGGCATCGATGGTCACCACGACTGGAAATCCGGACTGCCATGTCATTCTCCGCGGCGGCGACAGCGGGCCAAACTGCGATCGTGGGACCGTTGAGAATGTGATCGGCACCCTGCGGCGCGGCGGATTTCCGGAAACGGTCATGATCGATGCGAGCCACGCCAACTGCGGCAAAGACCATGCGAAAATGCCTGGTGTCTTTCGGAGCATCCTCGCGCTGCGGGCCGCGGGGCTGCCTGGCATTTGCGGCGCCATGCTGGAAAGTCATCTTCATGCGGGCAGTCAGGCGTTTCCGTGTCCGTTAGGGGAGTTGAAGAGCGGCGTTTCGATTACCGACGCGTGCATTGACTGGGAGACGACGGAAGTTTTGGTTAGGGAAGCCGCGGGCCTGGCATAGCCGGATTCATTTGGCGGGAGGAGTCCATTCCGGCGCAGAAGGCTTCGCCACTTCGAGAGGCAGGGTATCGCCGTGGAGCGTCTGCTGGCGGCGGAGTTCGGCGAGCAAAGCGGATTGGGTGGCGGCGTGATCCGGGAGCGAGGAGAGGTCCTTTAATTCGTTAGGATCGGATTGGAGATCGAAGAGCTGGGTGACGTTTACCTGCGGATAGCGGATGAGTTTCCAGCGTCCATCAGTGAGAGCACGCTGGACGTTCCGATAACCGGTTAGGATGTGGCTGCGGATGGACGCAGTCTTTCCGGAGATGATGCCGGCGAGGCTGATGCCTTCGGAGGCTGCGAGGGAATTTACGCCGGTGAGTTCGGCGAGAGTTGGATAGACATCGATGAGATAACAGAGGGCATCGCGGCGCTGGCCGGCGGGAATGTCAGGGCCGGCAAAAATGAGGGGAACTTTCATGCCGCTTTCGTAAAGGTTTTGTTTTCCCATGAGACCGTGACTGCCGAGGGCGAGTCCTTGATCGCTGCTGAAGACGACAATGGTGTCCTGGAGGGCTCCGGATTTTTCGAGCGCGGCGAGGATGCGTCCGATTTGCGCATCCATGAACGTGATGAGCGCATAATAGTCGGCGAGCTCAGAGCGGATGTTGTCAGGGGTGCGCGGCCAAGGGGCCAGCTTTTCATCGCGCACGGTCATCTCACCGTTATCGAATGGATGGAGAGGAAGGAAATCGGGGGGAAGGGGAGGAAGAGCGGACAGGTACTTTTTGTGATATTCGGGCGGAGCGGTGCGGGGATCGTGAGGGGCTTCCATCGCAACATAGAGGAGGAAGGGTTTGTCCTTCGGATGATTTGTCAGGAAGGAGATCGCGGTGTCGGCAATTTCCTCCACGGCGTGTTTGCCGGGTTTCGGCGCGCGTTTTGTCAGGCGATGTTCGGCCGTGACGTCCTGGAAAGGAAGCTTGAAGGGATCGCCCATGCCGCCCGTGAAGATGGCTCCGCCGGACGGAAAGGAGCGCAGGAGGGATTCCTGGCCGTTGTGCCACTTGCCGGTGATGAAGGCGGCGTAACCCGCTGCCGTGAACTGCTGCGGCCACGTCGGCTGGGACTTCATTTGTTCATCGATGCGCCAGAGCGACCGGCTGGTCATGAGCATGGCGCGGGAGGGCACGCATACGGCACCCTGCATGCCGCCCATGCAATAGGCGCGTGTGAAGGCCGTGCCGCGGCGGACCAGGGAATCGAGGTTTGGCGTCTCGATGTGCTCATTGCCGAGGGCGCGGATAGTGTCGGAGCGTTGATCGTCCGAGAAGATGAACAGGACATTCTTCCGCGGAGCGGCGGAGAGCAGCGCGGAAAATGTTAGGATGAAAAGCGCGGTGAGGAGGCGGAAGAGCATGTTGTTGGAGAGGTGTCGCCTGCGGCGAAAACTTCAAAGTTCAATGATCAAACATCAGGGAAGCCATAAGAATCAAGCCTGGGAGGGAAAGTTTTCGTTGTTTCTGTTTCCCCTGCAGCACGGCCGTCTGCCATGCTTCCGGTGCATTTCATTCGTTGCCTTCCGTTCGATTTCCTGGCAGAACGGGAGTGTTCCATGATCATCACGTCTCTCGAATTTGACAAACCGGGCAAGCAGCAGGGGTTTCTGCAGGTGCCTTATTCTCACAATCTTGGCGGGTGGGCGAATGTGATGATTCCTGTCACGGTGGTGGCGCGGGGCAAAGGTCCGACGGTGCTGGTACTCGGGGGCAACCATGGGGACGAATATCAGGGGCAGATCGCGGCGATGAAGCTGGCGCGCGAACTGACGCCGGAGATGGTGAGCGGGCGCATCATTCTTATTCCTTCACTGAACTTTCCGGCGGCGCGGGCGGGCACGCGGCTGTCGCCGCTCGATGGAATGAACATGAACCGCGCGTTTCCGGGCGAGGCGGAGGGGGCGGTGACGAGCCAGATTGCGCATTTCCTAACAACGGTGCTGTTTCCGCTGGGCGATGTGGTGATCGACATCCACTCCGGCGGCCGCAGCATGGAGTTTGTGCCCTGTGCGCACATGCACCTTGTGGCGGATCGCGACCAGCGGGCGCGCATGTTTGCGGCGATGCTGGCGTGGAATACGGATTTTGCGTTCATCTATGCGGACATCGCGGGCACGGGGCTGCTGCCGGTGGAGGCGGAGAACCAGGAGAAGCTGGTGGTGACTACGGAGCTGGGAGGAGGTGAGGGTATTCCGGCGAGTGTGCATCGCATCGCGCAGGGCGGGCTTCGCAATGTGCTGATCCATGTGGGAGTTCTGAAGGGACGTGAGCAGACGCGAGAGAGCCTGGGCAAGCCGCCGGCGATTCTCACGCAGGCGCTGAATCGTGAAGACTATCTCCTGGCGCCGGAGTCGGGTGTTTTTGAAATCAGTGTGGATCTCGGTGCTAAGGTGAAGCGCGGGCAGACCATCGGCTTCATCCATCATTTGGAGCGTCCCGACCGTGCGCCGGAGTCGATCATTGCGAAGAGTTCGGGTTATCTCATCACGATGCGCGCGCCGTGTCTCACGCAGCAGGGTGACTGCGTGGCCGTCGTCGCCAAAGAAGTCAGCGCAAAGCGGGTCCTCGATGCATGAACACCCTCTCCATGACCAACGCCATCCGAATCCTTTTGCTGGCCGCCGGTTTCTTCGCCTTCGCTGGCTGCAGCGCACCGGCTCCCCGGGAATGGGAAGGGGGTCATCATGCCCGGCTGGACACCGCGATGATGCTCTACAAACCGGTGAACACCGTTGGCGGTGCATTTTCAGTCAAGCGGCGCCATCAGCGGGTCGCCCGGTTCTATTCCGCCAGGGTCAACCAGCTTTTCGATCGCTGGGAAGCGCTGGACGCGCGCTTCCACCGGCTCCTGCGACGCACCGGGGAAAAAAATATTACCCTGGTTGAGGGCGTTGGCACGCTGATATGGTGGCACGAATTTACGTCTCCGGTCGTTGGCTGCCACGAATATACCGATTCGTTCCGGTTCAATAGGCCCACGGATTCAACGGATTGGACCATCACCATGGAATACCGCGGCACCGGCCCGATGGGAGCTTCCACCTACCGTGAAGTGCTCACGCTTTATTTCATCGAGGAGAACAGGAAGCCCGTCGTCGATCAGGTCCGCTACCACGAGCGCTTCCGGCACAGCTACCTCCCAAATCTTAACTCAGACACCACGGGCACGCTCGATGACTACATCGCCAAACGCTGCGAGCGCTGGGAATATTGGATAGGCAAACTCGAAACCTGGCTGCAAAGCGAAAAATCGCATGTCAAAAGGTGATGCCGCCGCCACATTCCCCGGCGCACGGCAGGCGACCCTGCTGGTGGCGTTCATGTGGGTGGCCTATTTTTTGAACTACTGTGACCGGCAGGCGGTGTTTGCGATGTTCCCGTCGCTGAAAGCAGACCTCGGAATGACGGACATTCAGAAGGGACTGGCGGGTACGATCTTCCTCTGGGTCTATGCGTTTGGCTGTCCCATCGCCGGGCAGTTAGGGGATCGATTCTCCAAGCGCCTGCTTATCGTGCTGAGTCTCGTCGTGTGGAGCATGGTCACGGTCGCCATGGGTTTCGCGGGCTCTGCGGTGATGCTGTTGTCGCTGCGCGCGGCGATGGGGATTTCTGAGTCGCTGTTCATGCAGCCGGCGATCGCGCTGACGGCGAATGCGCATCCGCCGGCCCTGCGCTCGCGGGCCATCGCCACTCTGACGACGGCGCAAATCGCCGGGACGGTGGCGGGCAGTTATTTCGGCGGCTGGATGGCGGATCGCGGCCATTGGCGCGGGGCTTTTTTCGTGCTGGGTGCAGCGGGAGTGCTCTATGCGCTGCCTTACTTTCTCTTTCTGCGGAAAGTGGATGAGAATGGATACACTGAAGTGAACCCGGCCGGCGGAGCGCCGGTGCTTCCGGTTTTGCTCAAGGTGCGGACCTATCTGCTTTTGTGCGTGGTGTTTCCGGTCTTCGTTTTCGGGCTTTGGCTGCTCTACGGCTGGCTGCCGGATTTCCTGCAGGGGAAATTCAAACTCAATCAAGCGGATGCGGCCCTGAACGCGACGGTCTATCTGCAGGGCATGACGGCGATTGGCCTGCTGGGCGGCGGAGTGCTGGCGGATGCGCTCTATCGCCGCAGCAGGGCCGCGCGCCTGTGGCTCATGACGGCCAGCCTTGTGCTTTGCGCGCCCTGTCTTCATGCGCTGGGGAACAGCGACACGCTCATGAGCACACGCTTCGCCGCGGCGGGTTTTGGTCTGTTCAGCGGCCTTCTGATGGGCAATATTTTCCCGGCGGCGTTTGACGTGGTGCCGGCCAATACGCGCGCCACCGCCGTGGGCGTGCTGAACTTCTGCGGCGCGATCATGTCAGGCTTTGCGACTCTGTTCGGCGGGCTCTGGAAACAGACGCTCGGCATTGACGGTTTGCTGAGCCTGACGGCTGCGGCCTATGTTGTTGCGGGACTCGGATTGATCGGCGGCATCAGAAAACTGTTTCCGCGTGACTACGGGGCGGTGCACTGAATAATCTGCCGACTGATGCCAAGGATACTCATCGCTGAATGTAAACAGGAGGTCTCGACCTTCAATCCGCACCTGAGCGGCTATGGGGATTTTGCAGTCCGGCGCGGGGATGAGTTGCTGAGTTATCATCGCACGGTGAGGAATGAGGTTGGCGGGGCGCTGAGTGTGTTGGAGGGGACGCCGGGCGTGGAAATGGTGCCGGGCTACAGTGCGTTTTTCATTACCTCGGGAGGCACGCTGGCGGAGGCGGCGTGGCAGCGGATTGCGACGGAGTTCCTGGAGAGTATTCGCGCGGCACTGCCGGTGGATGGGGTGTATTTTTGCATGCATGGCGCGATGGCCAGCGAGAGGGAGTTTGATCCGGAGGGCTGGCTGTTGAGGGAAGCGCGGAGGCTTCTCGGTGAGGAAATTCCGATCGTGGTGTCGCTCGATCTGCATGGAATCCTAACAGACAGGATGGTCGAGCATAGCGATGCCATCGTGGCCTACCATACTTATCCGCATGTGGATTTCTTTGAGACCGGCCAGCGCGCCGCGCGATTGCTGCTGCGGATCATGGCCGGTGGGGTGAAGCCCGTCACGGCGAAGGTGGCGATTCCGGCGCTGGTGAGGGGCGATGAACTCATCACGGCGACGGGATTGTTTGGGCAGAGCATTCGCCTCGCCCAGGAGGTGGAGAATGGTCCGCGGGGGCTCTCCGCCGGCATGTTCATCGGCAATCCCTTCACGGATGTGCCGGCGCTGCAGACTTATGCTTTCGTGGTGACCGATAATGATCCGAAGCTGGCGGAGCGTGAGGCCATTCGCATCGCGGGGGGCTTTTGGGTGAATCACGAAAAGATGCAGGTGCCGCTCGTGAGCCTCGATGAAATGGCGCGCATCGCCAATGCCGGCACGCCGGGCACGATCGCGCTGGTGGATGCGGCGGACGCCACGAGTTCGGGAGCCTCAGGTGACAGCAACGCGATCTTGCGCAAGCTCATGGAAGCGGGTTACACCGGACGCGTGCTGCTGCCTCTGGTGGATGCACCCGCGGTGCAGCGGGCGATGGCTGCGGGGATCGGGGGGACGATTCAGACTACGGTGGGAGGCACGCTCGATCCGCGGCGGTTTCCGCCGCTGCCGATCATTGCGGAGGTGCGGCTGCTGGC
>DASZQB010000069.1:0-11093 GCA_035550135.1 Verrucomicrobiales bacterium | reverse complement strand
CGAAGCGCAAATTCGGTTCTTGTTTCCATCAGATTTTTGGGTTGCCACGGCATAGTCCCCCGGCCTTACACCGGCGCACCACGTGTAAACCATGTCCTGAACCTAAGTGTAAACTATGTCCTGAACCTGCACCGACGAATGACGAGACGACGTGCAGCGCCGGAAGCTCCAAGCTCCAGAGAAGCTCCAAACGTGAAAGCTCCAAGG
The DNA here is from genome assembly GCA_035550135.1 of Verrucomicrobiales bacterium. GTDB lineage: Bacteria > Verrucomicrobiota > Verrucomicrobiia > Verrucomicrobiales > V1-33 > V1-33. Next base: position 10,886 of record DASZQB010000069.1, on the reverse strand, counting down.
CTCGTCAGTGCCCTGGGTGAGAACGACGGGGACGAGTATGCACAGGCGGACGAACATCTCTGTTAGGTATGCGGAAACCCGCAACAAGGCCGGACGGCCTTGTGAGTAACGTTCCGTGGCAATTGCCGGGAACGTCAACTTACAAGGCCAGACGGCCGTGCTACGGACCGATTCATCCTAACATCTATATGCGCCGGCCCTAAAAGCGGTGGGTCAGAGCTTCAGTTTGAAGACGGGATTTCCCATGCAGGAGGCGTAGATGATGTTGTTGACGGGGTCCCATGCGTAGCAGCCGAACCAGTTGGGGTTGAAGGAGAAGCCTTTGCCGCTGGGTTTGAGGGGGGCGGCTTTGGTCCATGTGGCGCCGGCGTCTTTGGATTGGAAGATGCCGTCCTTGCCGGCGACGGTCATTTCTTTTTCATCGCGTCCGAAGAATGGCCCCTGCCAGATATTTACTTTTCCCTGCTCCTGCCATGTGGCGCCGAGATCTTTGCTGACGAGGAGGCTGCCGGCGCTGCCCAGGTAATGGACGCCGCGGAAAAGGACGGGGATGCGGGTTTGGGGATTGATGTTAGAGACTTTGGTCCATGTGGCGCCGGAGTCGATGCTGCGGTGGATGCCGTCGCCATTGCTGTAGATGAAGGTGGTGGCGTTGAGACAGCCGGCCATGGAAAGGCGATCCGATTTTCCGGCGAGGTGAATGGACAGTTGCTTCCATGTGGCTCCGCCGTCGCTGGTGACATAGACTTCGCCGGGCGGGTTGGTTTCGTGTTTGGCGCCGATGATGGTTTTCGGGACCGGAGCGGCCCAATCGATGGAGCCGAAGTCCCAGTTGCGGCCCAGGGAGGTGAACTTTTGCCATTTGGCCCCGTCGGTGGTCCAGCCGGCGGTGCCGTCGAGGGAAAAGCTGGCGATGCGGACGGGATTGTTTTGATCGATGTTAGTGGCCCAGCCGGTTTCATCGCGGCCGGAGATGGTTTTTCCGTCGATTTGCTGCCAGTTTTTTCCCTGGTCGGTGCTTCGCCACAGGCCGAGGCCGACGACTTTGATGGTGACGTCGCCGTTGGTGCGGTTGACGACGACGCCGGAACAGCCGCCGGGCCATTCGGTTTTGGAGCCTTCTTTGGTGAGGCGTTCCAGCAGCGGAGTCGAGATGTCCGTCCACTCGTCGGCGGCGTGAAGAGAGTTACTGAAGATGACTGCGGCGGCGCAGGTGACGAGGCGGAGGGCAGGACGGGAAGAGAAAGGACTTTTGTTCATCGCGGCGCCAGCGATGCGCATGGAAACGAGGCACTCAAGCCCTTGAACGCGGATGGTTGTTTCCAGCCCGATAGCAGGCGATTTGCAACAAACGCGATGCGTTCCGCACGATGCCGGGCGAAAAATACGGGAGTCTATGGGGAAAACTTAAGGCCGGCTCTGTGCAATGCTTTGCGCGTGCCCCCCTTCCCCTCATGGCACCTTGCGTTGCCGGTGAGGCCCCCACCCTTCCGGCAAGTTTGCCCCGCAACCCTGCCCTGTCCGGAGCCCCTGTGCCCGGGCAGGGCTTTTTGGTGCTTCGGATGGCGGGAGATGCTGCGATGAGGCGACAGAGGGTGGACCGGGCCGACTCGTTCCTAACGATACAGGCTTTCCAAAATGGCGCTGGCGTACGGTGCGGGGGCGTGTGAAGTGGCGCGCTTGTTCCTCGAATGAAGATCATTGCCGTAGCCAATCAAAAGGGAGGGGTCGGGAAGACGACGACCGCCATCAATCTCGCCGCGTGTCTTGCGGCCCGGGGGGTGCGAGTGCTGTTGCTCGATCTTGACCCGCAGGGGAATGCCTCGGGAGCGCTCGGAGTGCGGGCCACGGAGGGACAGAGTCTGTATCGCGTGCTGATAGGAGAGGATACGCTGGCAGGAAAGATCCAGGCGACGCGGTTTCCCGGGCTGTGGATGATTCCGGCGCAGACGGAACTGGCGGGTGCGGAGGTGGACCTGGTGAAGGCGGACAATCATCTGGTGCGGCTGCGTGAGGTGCTGCTGCCGCTGAAGCAGGAGGGAAGGTTTGACTTTCTTATTATCGACTGTCCGCCGTCGCTGGGCATTCTGATGACCTCGGCGCTGTCCGCTGCGGACGGGCTGCTGATTCCCCTGCAATGCGAGTATTTCGGTCTCGAAGGGCTGGCGCGGATCGTGGACATTCACGATCACATCAAGGCGAACGGAATCAATACGACGCTGGCGCTGGAGGGAATATTGATGACGATGTACGATGGGCGCACGAGCCACGCGCGCGCCGTGGTGGAGGAGGTGAGGAGGGCGTTTGAGGATATTGTGTATCAAACATCGATACCGCGGAGCATCTCGGTGGCGGAGAGCCAGAGTTTTGAAAAGCCGCTGATCGAGTATGATCCGAACGGGAAGGCGGCGGTCGCCTATAAAGCGCTGGCGGAGGAGTTTTTGGCGCGGCAGAGGAGGTAGGACCGGCTTCGCCGGAAGCACCAAGCTCCAAGAACCAAGCACCAAAGAAACATCAAATTCCAAGCTCCAAATCCCCTTTGGAGGAAGCGTCCGGACGCCTCCTCGGAATTTGTTTTGGTGCTTTGATGTTTGGAGCTTCTTTGGTGCTTGGTTCTTGGAGCTTGGTGCTTTTCCTCAGGCGAGGATACCACTAACGACTTTCCCAAAAACGTCCGTCAGGCGATAATCCCTTCCCTGCAGCCGGTAGGTAAGCCGGGTGTGTTCCACGCCCATGAGTTTGAGCATGGTGGCGTGGACATCGTGGACGTGGACGGGGTCGAGGGCGGGTTTGTAACCGAGTTCGTCGGTGGAGCCCCACTGGACGCCGCCTTTGATGCCGCCGCCGGCCATCCAGATGGAATAGGCGAGCATGTGGTGGTCCCGGCCGTCGCCGCCCTGACTCATGGGGGTGCGGCCGAATTCACCGGCCCAGACGATGAGGGTTTCCTCAAACATGCCGCGCTGTTTGAGGTCGGTGATGAGGGCCATGCAGGCGCGGTCGATTTCCTCCGCTTTGAGTTTCACGCCATCCTTCACGCCGCCGTGGTGGTCCCAGTCTTTGTGGTAGAGTTGAATGAAGCGAACGCCGCGCTCGGCAAGGCGGCGGGCGAGCAGGCAGTTGGAGGCGAAAGAGCCGTCGCCGGGAGTGCAGCCGTAGAGTTCACGGATGTTAGGCGGTTCGCCGGTCATGTCCATGAGACCGGGGACGCTGGCCTGCATTTTGAAAGCCATTTCGTACTGGGCGATGCGGGTGCTGATTTCGGGATCGTTCACCGCGGCGTCGTGATGGGCGTTAAGCTTGCCGACGGTATCGACCACATCGCCCTGCATTTCGCGGGAGTAACCCGCGGGGCTGCTGAGATAAAGGACCGCGTCGCCCTTGCTGCGCAAATGCACGCCCTGAAAACGGCTGGGCAGGAATCCCGCGGACCATTGCCGCGCGGCGATCGGCTGGTTTTGTCCGCCCCTTCCCAGAGAGGTCAGGACGACAAACCCGGGCAAATCCTCGGCATCACTGCCGAGCCCGTAAGTGAGCCACGAGCCCATACTGGGACGGCCCGGAATGGCGGAGCCGGTATTGATGAAGCAATGCGCCGGATCGTGGTTGATCGCATCGGTATGCATCGACCGGATGATGCACATATCATCCGCGACGGAACCCATGAGCGGGAAGAGGGCATTCATTTCGGCACCGCATTTGCCGAATTTCTTGAAGTCCCACTGCGGGCCATAGCACTTCAGCGCCGCGCCCTGGAGCTGCGCCAACTGCTGGCCTTTCGTGAACGATTCCGGCATGGGCTTGCCGTGCAGTTCGCGGAGCTTTGGCTTGAAATCGAAGGTTTCCAAATGAGACGGCCCGCCCGCCATCGTGAGCCAGATCACGCGCTTCGCCTTTGGGGGAAAATGCGGTTTGGTGATGACGCCGGTCCAACGCTCGGGCTTTGCTGCGGCGAAAAGCGAGGGATTCAGCAGCGAGGTGAGCGCGAGGGAGCCGATCCCCGCTTTTCCGAGGAAGGCACGGCGGGAAATGGAGGACGGAAGACCTTGAAAACTCATGGTTCAGATTGGCCGACCGGGGGTCTCGTTGCAACCCCGGGATCATGGACAGGTTTCGATCATACTCTCAAGCTCAGGGAGTAAGAGTAAGAGTAAGAGTAAGAGTAGGAGTATTGGGGAAGCCCTCTTCGGCGGGGAGTTACGCTTTCCCTCTCAAAAAAACGCTTCCCATCTGGCACAATCGGTGCTTTCACGCAGCACTGCCACCGCACGCGGGTTTCATTCCGCATTCGGGAGCACACAACTGCAAGCAGAACACCCACCAACCCATGGCCAAATATAAACTCGAATACGTCTGGCTCGACGGTTACACCCCCGTCGCCAACCTCCGCAGCAAGACCCTCGTCAAGGAATTTAAGGACTTCCCGAAGCTCGAAGAACTCCCAAACTGGGGATTTGACGGCAGTTCCACCCAGCAGGCTGAAGGAAAAAGCTCCGATTGTATCCTGAAGCCGGTCGCCATTTTCCCGGACTCCACCCGCAAGAACGGCGTGCTCGTGATGTCCGAAGTGATGATGCCGGACGGCGTGACCCCCCATCCGTCCAACACCCGCGCGGGCATCGCGGACGATCCCGGCGCATGGTTTGGGTTCGAGCAGGAGTATTTCCTCTATCAGGATGGCCGCCCCCTCGGCTTCCCGGAGAATGGCTACCCTGCCCCCCAGGGACCGTACTACACCGGTGTGGGCTTCAAGAACGTGGGTGATATCGCCCGCCAGATCGTGGAAGAGCACCTCGATTTGTGCATCGACGCCGGCATCAACCATGAAGGCATCAATGCCGAAGTGGCGAAGGGTCAGTGGGAATTCCAGATCTTTGGCAAAGGTTCCAAAACCGCCGCCGATCAGATGTGGATGGCGCGCTATATTCTCACGCGCCTTTTGGAGAAATACGGCGTGGATGTCGAGTGGCATTGTAAACCGCTGGGCGCCACGGACTGGAACGGCTCCGGCATGCACTGCAACTTCTCCACGACCTACATGCGGGAGACCGGCGGCAAGGAATACTTCGAGAAGCTGATGGCCGCGTTCGCCAAGAACATGAACGAGCACATCGCCGTGTATGGTCCTGACAATCACATGCGTCTCACGGGCCTGCATGAGACCCAGTCGATCGACAAGTTCAACTACGGTCTGGCCGACCGCGGTGCGTCGGTCCGCATCCCGCACAGCTTCATCAACAGCGGCTACAAGGGTTATCTCGAAGACCGCCGCCCGAACTCCCAGGGCGACCCGTATGCCATCGCCTCCCGCATTCTGAAGACGATTGCGGAAGTGCCGACGGCCTGAGCGCAGTGATATTTGTTAAGCGAAGCGCCGCCTGGAAAACAGGCGGCGCTTTTGTTTTTGTTAGGGAGAACGAACGCAGAGGCACCCGGGGGAAAAGGGTTTTTCCCAACGAAAACGAAGCTTTCAACGGCACTCCATCCTGCGGCTTCGGGGAACAAAACGGGACCCGTGAGTTCGCTGCTCGTATCGCGGTGATTCCGATCAATCAGTTCGGGGACTTCAACAGCGCGAAAGATAGGCATCGAGCAGTTCCCGGGCGGGATAGAGCGCCGGGTCCAGGAGCGTGGTCACCAGCGTGAATTCCCTGGTGCGAAATCCTTTGCGCGTGACGCGGTGGCGCAGCAGGCGCACGGTGAGGGCCGCGGGCAGCGCCCGCCACTCCTCGCGGTCCAGCAGAGGCGAAGGGCGGGGAGGCTTCCTCCAGACAAAGAGCGCGTCCCCGCGGCCATGCCTGCGCCGCGTGCCGCGGAAGTCCACCCGGCGCGCGCCGGTGGGCACGCGTGCGATGATATCCGCCTTGAGAGTTTGCAGCCATGCGCTCATCACAAAATTCCCGTAGCCCCGGTCCGCGCAGAGAATGTCCCCCGGGGCCAGATGGGCGCGCAGCGTCAAAAACAAACGCCATTCACCCTGATGACAGTTGCCGGCGGCCACGGCCAAAAGCGCGCCGGAGAGGGCGCAGAAAAGCGCGCTCAAATAGAGCAGTGAAAGCCGGGGCCGGCTCCCTGGTGTTTGGCGGGAGGAAAGGCGGCGCGGTTTTGCGGAGTATCGGGCAGCCGCACGGCGGAGGCATCGGCGATCCTCAGCCGCCGGCCCTGGAGCGCGGCCGGGCGGGCGGGGGCCGCCTTTTGCGCGGCGCGGGCGCTGCCGGCAACACCTTTTCGAGAAGCGGCAGCGGCAGCCGGGCGCGGGCGCGGCAGTAGCCGGCGGTGCCGCCTTTGGCGGGGGGCCGTCCTTTCAGAGCGCGCAGAGCCTGGATCTGGCGGACGGCCTCGCGGCAGGAGGCTTTGGCCTGGAGGATCTGCCAGATCCAGGACCAGAAGATGCAGCCCAAAGCATAGAGACGCTCGCGGCTGCAGGCGTTGGCCGCGGGCTTTTGCAAAAGTCCGGGTTCGAGAGCCGGACCCAAACGATCCTCGATGCGGGTCAGCGTGAGGGCGGCGGTGCTCTCCCGCGCACGGCGGAAGGACGGGCGCATGGGAGCGAGCATGCGGCGCAGTCCGGGAAGAAAGGGAGTGTGCATAGGCATGGGAGTTTGATATGGCAACAAGGCGGTATATATACCGCCCTGTTTGACAGAACGCCAGGATGATCCTCATTGGGCGCGTGAAAAAATCCGCCGCCTTCCTGCCGCGCCCCGCGCGCTACCGTCAGTTGTGCGCGGGGCTGGCCGGCGCGGGATGGATCAGTGAAGGGTATGTGCAGGACCGCGGTCCCGGGGCCGGCGGCCCGTGTTATCAGTGGACGCGCAAGGTGAAGGGAAAAACCGTTAGCGTGGCCCTCTCCAAAGAGCAGTATGAGTGGCTCAAGGAGGCCATTGCCAACTGGCGCTCGCTGCAGGCGCGGCTCAAGGAAATGCAGCGTCTGAGCCGCGAAGAACTCTTTACCACCATCCCCGGCCCGAAACGGCGCAAGCCCCTCAGCAAGAAAGTTCTAGGCGTTAAGTAAGCGCCATTCCCCCGGCAGGGGCGACAAAACAGACACGCCGCCCAACAACGTCGCAAACAGGATCGTTCCTCTTAAGAGAGGTGCTAACAGGCAGCGCTGAAAGCGCGGGACACCGTCCACATTTTTCCCGGATGGTGAGAAATCCGGGTCAGCACCGCACAGCAACGGTATGTGGAGCGACCTGTGGCACAGCCCAGTCGCTTTCGCCTCACACGGATGCAGCGAAAGCGAGTGGCCTTCGGCACACTCACTCTACTAATATTCCCCGGCCAAACGAATTCCTGTGAAATCGGCGCGTCAAAACCCATCGTTACGTTTCGGAACGTAACGATACTCCGGGAAAATAGGGGGGGCATCTCCGCAAAAAACGCCTCCATTGACCGCCCCAAAATCACCTTTCTAACAAATTTTCCCGTCTATTCCAGTCATCCCCTTCCATCCGCCTTTCCGATTTCCCGATTCACGCTTCTCCGATTCCCCTTTGGATCATTTTCCGCCGCAATCATTTGACTTATTTCCCGTTAATCACCTGAGTGATTGCAGCCGCGGGCTCTGTAAAAGGACTTACCCTCACCGGCTGCGCCTCCAATCCGGCCCCTAAAAAGCTTACCGGAATCTGGCGGCGTTCATCCCACATCTGCGCCCGTCGACTGGTTTCCCGGAATTCGACGCGCTCCACCATGCTCACTCTTCACCACCGGACCCGGTCAAATCTTACATCTTAAATCTTACCGTTTACCTATTCCCCCGGTCTCTTCGTTCACCGCAAGAGGCTGCAGGGAAGCGCATCCTTGCGTTCCCATGGAACATTCCAACTCCATCGTCTTGCCGCCATGCAGGTACCCAGGCTGCGTGTCACAGCCCGCCTTCTGCGACCCTCCGGCGTGCCCGCAGTCAGGAAAAATCCGGCAAAATCAAACCAAATCAAACCTGCAATGGACCGCGGGTTTTCACCCCCCCCTCAACCCGGGCCTCTTCTCACCGGTTCCCTTTCATCCGAGCAGGCGGGAAGCGCGCGTTTCGGCCCGGATCAAACCTAATCAAACCAAATCGCACCACATCAAACCAGAACTCGGGCGGATCGACCGGGTTCCAAAGAATTTTCAGGAGGCGTGTTACCTCCGCGGACGAAGCGACCAAGAAGGAAATGTCACCGCCAAATCAGCCGGCAGGTGACGGCGGCCAGGAGCCGCAAGGGAAACCAAAAACCGCCTCTCACTTCCACCTTCTTCCAGCCAAAACCATGAAAGCTTCTTCCACCAGCAGCAAGACGACAAACCTGAATCCAGCCGGCAATCGCCGCCGCTCGATCCTCGCCGTCGGCACCCTCGTCGCAGCACTCGCAGTGTTCGGCGGATACACCTTCTTCCACCCTCAAAGCGATGCCTCCAGCGCCGGTGCCGGTCGCGCTCCCGCCGGATTCAACTCCGTGAATTCCAAGCTCCGCGAGTGGCTCTGGCCGGCGAAGTCCCAGGCTTCTTATCAGTTCGAGCAGTCGATCAATCTGGCCGCCGGAAATGCCGACATGGTGCCGGATGAGTGCGGAGTTACGACGATTTCCGGCCGACTGCGCGTCTGCCTCATCGAAGCGAACCCGAAGGGCGTCACCCTGGGAATGCAACTGAGCGATGTCACCTATACAAAACGTGATGCCGCCGGAAACGCTCAGCGCCGCGAAGAGGTCGTCGAGAGCATGCTGAATGGAACTCCGGGCCTCGTCCGCCTGGGCCGCGATGGCCGACTGCTTTCCTGCGACCTGCCCGCCACGTTGGCCAGCGAAGACCGGGTGATGCTCGAGAGTCTGTTCGGAATCGAGTTCGTCCTCTCCGGCGGAGCCGAATGGGACACGCACGAAACCACTCAGGGCCTCGAGTGCCTCTGCCATTACCGTGCGGAATCCGGTAACAGGTTCGTAAAATCCCGCAAGGCGGTCCCAGGACCGGAAGGGGTGCCGTCCCGCCGCATACTCGAATCCTCGACCACTGCGGTGGCGGGATCGTTCTGGATGGACTCGCTGAGCGGCACCGAGAAACTCGAATGCGCATGGAAGGGTCGCACCGTCTGCACGGCCGCCACTTCCATGAAACTCACCCGGGTTTCGGATGCCGTCATTCCTGAGAGCCTCACGGCCTTCGCGAAAGATCCTGCCATGCGCGCCGGTCTTGTCGCCAGCGCCGATCTTTCCAGCCATTCCAAATCCCGCCAGGCCTCCGCCCGGGAACGCCAACGCATCGCCCGCCTGGTGGAGAAGTATGGAGAGGTGCCCGCTTCTAAAATGATGAACGACCTGTCCTCGGCAGTGGCGAGCGCGAAGGAACACGCCGACACGCTTCAGGCGATGAACGAACTCCGCGATTGGCTCCTCGCCAATCCGTCTCGCAGCGCCGAAGTCGCCGAGGCACTCAAAAATCCGGCCCTTGCGGACGGAGTCACCGCCCGCGCAGCGCACGCCCTTGAGATGGCAGGCCGGACGCATCCCGAGTCGCAGGCCGCTCTCGCCTCCATCCTCGCAGCTCCCCGCGGCACTTTCCCTCCCTCCGTTCTGATGCAGGCCGCCGTGGCCGCCGGCGGCGTGGGCGAGATCAAGAGTCCTGAATTGACCACCGCCCTCAAAGCCACGGTGGCTGCCGAAAATCCTGGTGCGGAATTTCTCCTGAACGATGCCGCCCTCTTCGCTCTTGGCACGCTCTCCCGCGAAAATCCGGACCTCCGCCCGGGCCTCACGGAAACCCTTTCACCGCGGCTCGCGATGAGCAGCGACATGTCCCCCGAGGACACCGCCACGGCTCTCCGCACCCTCGCCAACGCCGGCATCAAGGAACCCGCCGTTATGGAGCAGGCGCTAACGCTCTCCACTGAACATCAGGAAACCGCTGTCCGCCTCGCCGCTCTGGATTTCTTCGCCGCATCCGGCGAACCGGTCGCCCTGGAGGCCGTCAACCGCGCTATGACGAGCGACAACTCGGAAGACGTGCGCCGCCGGGCGGTGGAGGTCCTAACCAGCCCGGAGCTCGCCTCTCCGGATACGCTGCGCAGCGTGCTCAACCTCGTCAGCAGCGACAACACCCCCACATCCCTTCAGGAGTTCGCCATCGCCTCCCTCGCCCCGCATCAGGCCACTCTTCCGGAAATCCGCAAGACCTTCCTGCAACTCCTGCAAACCGCGCAGGGAGACGCCGCCGGCCTCATTCGCGAAGCGGTTTCCGCCCCTCTTTGAGCAACCCCGCTCACACCGATCCCCCGACCCAAAACCGGGATTTCCAAACCAAAACACGCACAACAGAAACAAAATAGAATACAATACAAAAACATACAAAACAACAACTACAACCAAACCACCATCCAAAACACCGCCATGAAAACACGCTCCATCATCAAGTCCACCGCCGCCCTCATCTCCGCCGCTGTCGTTCTCGCCTCGCCGGCCCATGCCGTCCAGAACTTCAACAAGACCCACTCCGCCTCCACCGGCGACAGCAACTTCGGCGCCTCGGCCACCTTCAGCGTCTCTGACAACGAGATCGCTCCCAGCGGCACGGTCCCCGGCAGCTACGCTGTCACTGCTTCAGGCAACGTCGTCGGAAAAGTCCTCGGCGGATCGGTCACCGCGCTGAGCGGCACCGGCACCGTGAAAGCCCTCTCGAACGGCACCGGCAGCTTTTCCGGCAACCTCAGCGCGCTGGGCTTCAGCCTCTTCAACGTTTCCAACCGGGCGCTGCCGTACGCCTCCTCGCACTTCATCAAAAACTGGAGCGCCAGCAAGTCGATCCCCTTCAGCATCGCCTTCATTCCCTTCAATGTGACCGGCAAGGTCAATGCGAGCGTCGATGCCTACTTCCGCGTCGATACCACCTACACGAATTCCATCCTC
>DASZQB010000068.1:0-50740 GCA_035550135.1 Verrucomicrobiales bacterium | reverse complement strand
GTGTTTCAGTTTGAAGCTGCTGGGGACGGTGGTGGTGGCTTACGGGCCGGACCGGACGGGGCTGGAACCTACGAAATGGGTGGAGAAAATCCGTGATCCGACACCGGACTGGATCAAAGGATACGGGCCGTGGGCGCTGCTGGGGGTGCTGATGGTGATCCAGTGCATACGGGTGTCGGCGAAGAGCGCGATCCCGGGCGAGTGGAGAAGTCTGACGGGAGACGTGGCGTCAAATGTGGCGCCCATGGCGGAATTGGCGGAGATCCAGTGGGGGCTGGCGGGGCTGCTGGCACTGATGGCGGCGCTGGGGCTGCTGGTGGCGCTGGCGCTCTATGTGTTCGTGTTGTGGGTGCATCGTCGCGGGATGGACCATCCGGAAACCGGGGGAGGCAATGATCCGGCGCTGTATGCAGATCCGAAATCGCCCCAGTGGCTGGCCACCACATTTCAAAACGCGGCAAAGGCGGAGCCGTGGGAGTGGATTAACTGGATACCCGGGAAATTCGGGTGCTTTATGGCGTGGCTGGTGGGGCCGGAGGGATACTGCGATCCGAAGACGGGAAAGCTGCGATCCGGCCACAGGCTGGCGATCCTGCTGGCTCTGGCGCTGGTGGTTTTATATTTAGTGATTTACTGGCTGGGACCGCTGCTGGGCATCGAAGTGCCGGTGCTGGTCTATTTGACGATATTCGTCCTCGTCATGGTATGGTGGCTGAATGCGTGCGCGTTCGCACTGGACCGGTTCCGGATACCGGTGTTCGTGCCGCTGCTGGTGCTGGTCCTGATTTCGCGGTTCCTGCCATGGACGCAGTACCGGTTCCGTTCGGAGCCTTATCCGCAAACGACGGAGGAGGGAGTGGCGGAGGAAAAGGCGGTGCCGGGGCCCGAGGAACTGCTGAGCGGGGATGAAGATAGCTGCCCGGTGGTGGTGGCTGCTGAAGGAGGGGGCATTCACTCCGGCGCGTGGGCGGTGCATGTGCTGCGAACCCTCGAAAAGGAATGCCGGGGCAAAAATCTGCTGTCGCGGGCCAATGACAGTTTTGCCAAACATGTGGTTTGCGTGAGCGGTGTTTCCGGAGGCAGTTACGGGCTGATGTACTGGGTGGACAGCTATCAGCGGGAGGGCGGGCCGGCGGGTCCCAATTACGATGAGGACACGACGCTGAATCTGACGGAGGGACGGGCGGTGCGTTCCAGCCTCGGGGCTTCCATCCGGGGGCTGGTTTATCATGACATCTGGCGGACGTTCTTCCCGGTGTTGCCGGGGCAGCGGGACCGGGGTTCGCTGCTTGAGGATGAATGGGTGAAGCCGCCGGCGGGCATGAGCGGAGAGGATCAACTGGCAAAGGCCGGCATGAGCTCCTGGCGCACGGATGCGAAAGCAAAACGGCGCCCGGCGGTGCTCTTCAACTGCATGAATGCCGACAACGGCCAGCCGGTGGTGTTTGCGACCACGCACCTTGCCGATGAGGAAGACACGCCGTACTGGGAATACCGGCGACAGCGGCCGGGTGAGGACGTGCCAGTGGTGACGGCGGCACGGTGTTCCGCCTCTTTTCCTTTTGTCTGCCCCGCGGCCGCGCCCGCCACGGACAAAGACGGACTGATGCATCTCGTGGACGGCGGCTACTACGACAACTATGGCATGGCGTCGCTGAATCGGTGGCTCTCTCTGGCGGCGAAACACTGGGAGGCAAAGGCCCGAGGCGAACCTCAAGCGCAGGCGTGGCCTGATCCGCCGAAACGGCTGCTCGTGGTGCAGGTGCGGGCGTCCAGCGAGTCGTTATTCGCCCAAATGCTGACGCCTGAATGGAACGGCGAGGGCCACACCGGATTTCTGTATCAGGCTGGCGTGCCGCTCACGGGGCTTCTCAAGATGCGCAGCGCGGCTCAGACGTGGCACAACGATTCTGAATATGCGAACGTGGTGCGGCGTCTCGAGGCTGCTCCGCTGAATATCAAAGTACGCACGGCGGTATTTCGTTTTCCGGGAATGGACAATCCTCTTTCCTGGCATCTCACCACGAGCCAGAAACAAGCGGTGAGAAATGTGACTTTTGAAAAGCCGCCGGAGGAGCCGCCAAAGCGCTATGAGTCCAGGACAAAACCACGGAACGCGGAAGAGGAAATGGCCTGGGCGAAGTGGACGCGATACGCAGCGCAGCATGCCCTGCATGAGTCGTGGGGACAGGTGGAGGAGCATTTCCGGCCAAAGAATCCGGCACCGTGAAGGTTCATGTTAGGCCGGCTCTATATGGTAGAGAGCGGATGGCAACACGGCGGGCCGCACGGCGGCGTTAATTTATGCTCTCTTTGGCATATGTTGTGGTTACACTTTCGTCGCGTCATTGGTGAAGCAGGAGGGCAATACCAGGGAACGAAACAAAGACAATGTATCCAGCCGTTAAAACGGCTCAGTTAACGATAATCCCATGGAAGGGGTTGGGTGACTGGCACCCCCGGCACCAATAACGAACATGCCTGCAACGTTGTTGGGGATGAAGGATGCTTCGCATCGGAGGTTTTTGTGAAAACGGGCGGACTTCGTCGTCCCGGAGTCCGGCGCCAAAGCGGCGTGGCGCTGACGGTTGCCTCGCGTTGCTCGCCCTTCGGGCAGCCTGCGGCTGGCTGTCTGCACTGCGTTTCGGCTCCCGCCACAGTCCAAAAGCTTCGCTCTCGCGCACTCTGCTCCAATTTCGGTTCCGGCTTTGCCGGCCTGGGTTTTGACGCTGATCCGGGGCACGCCGAAGCGGGGGACTCTGCTATGGCCGCAATCGAACGGTGGCGCGGAGATAGACGTGTTTTTCTGCCAGGAGGGCCTCGGGGACACGATAGGTCAGGGTGGTGGCGCTGGAGGCGACGAGATCCGCAGGCGTCCAGCCGGTGAGAGCGGAACTGACTTCGCCGAGGATTTCTGCATCGTCAGAATTCGGGGCGCGCGTGATGGTGAACGTCAGGCCGTCCGACGTGAGCGCGGACGTGATGACGGGGCTCGCTCCCAGCGCATACTCCAGCAGATTGTTCCAGCCGTCGAGGTCATCGTCGGCGGCGGGATTTCCGGTGAAGTGCAGCACATCCTCTCCGCCAGGATTCCCCCCGGCAGCGGTGCTGAGGCGCCAGTTCTGCGGCAGTTCGTGATTGGGATTGGTCAGCGGCGCGATGAGCACGAGGCTCGGCCCGGTGCCGTCGGCTGCGGCGGGCCACGGCGGCTCGTCGTCATAGGCGAAGGTCTTGATGATGACACCTCCGGGCGCTTCCAGCGTCACCCGCTCACCGCCATTGCTTAGCGCCGAGGCGTTCAAAAACTGGCTTCCATTAATCACCATCCGGGCGCCGGCATTGAGCAGCGTCCCCGGCGCGAAATTGTATTCGATGCCGTTCGTGAATGCGCAGCCACTGAGGTCCACCTGGTTCGTGGCTGAGATGTTCATGATTTCGATGAATTCCTCCCCGGCCAGCGGATGATAGTGAATTTCTGAAATGACAATATTGTCAGGCCCGGCCTGCTCGACGGGCGAAGTATTGGTAATGACGATGGTATCGGTGCCGATTTGTGTGCCCTGACGGTTGTGGGCTGTCAGCACCACGTTATTGACGCCCGCTCCCAGGGGAACGGTAAGCATCCATGAGTTTTGATCCGTCCATGTCACCGGCAAAGACTCCGGCGAGCCGTTCAGCCGAATCTCAAACACATCGACCCACCCGTCTCCCTCCAGCACAGCATTGGCGCCGTTGACGGAAAAATCCGCGCCGGCATTGGTGGTGATGCTGAAGCCGACCGGCGGAATCTGGGAGTTGATTTGATTCAGCACGGCGTTGCCCCGGTTGGTGATGTTCGCGGCGTAGCCCGTGTAGCCTTCACCGGTGAGGCTCCCGTAATGAGCGAGCCACGGATTCATGTAGGCGGCGTTGAAGGAGGTCTCGATCAGATTCTTGAAGTTCCCCAGGAACAGACGTTTGAATTTCGGGCGGCTGATGACCTTTTGGATATTCTTGTCACCGCTAAGGCCGCCGTTCGATGTCAGCGAGACACCCGAGAACACAAAGTTCCAGTCCCATGGAATGGCGGCGATCTTTCCGTCCGGCGTGGGAGGCATGTAGAAGTTCAGATTGTGCGGATTGCTGATGTTCCCCACGGTCCCGGGCGGCTGGGAATAGACATCGCCGATGGTAAACAGGGACATCATGGCGAAGGTGCGCATCCACTCGTCCACATCCATCAGCGCCTCGATGGTGGTCTCAAATGTCTGCTGCTGCGCCACTGTGCTCACCGGCAGGCTCAGGGCACGGCAAAGCTGCACGAAGCGCGCATTGTCATTCCGCGAGAAGTTATTCAGGAAGCGGAAACCGTGACGGTACTGCTCGCCGTCCGGGCCCAGGTCGGCGAGGTCCAGATTTACGATCCAGCCCATTCCGCTGGTGGTGTAGTTCTTAATGCCTTCCGGGTTGCCCGCCGGAATCGTGCCGTTGGCAAAAGTCTGCGAGGGATCCCGGATGCCCTCCAGTTTGAACAGCGTGCCGTCCGAGCCCTCCGGATAAAATTCATCGAGCCAACTGTTGTTGAAGCGCTCCATTTCCATGCGCGCCGGGCCCACGATGTCGGAGCGGAAACTGATGAGATGGATGACGTCGTTGTAGTTGTCCGGGAGACGTCCCGCGCGATTGATCGCATGCTTCACGATAATCTCGTTCATGCCGGAGCGGCGCGCGGAGACGGTGCGCTGTGTGCCGCGGAAAAGGTGATCCGACGGAAAGTGGATGCTCTCCCCCGCCTGGGAACTGTTGCTGCGGCTGTACATGCTCCCGCGCAGGCGGATGGTGCCGTCGTAGAATACCTCCCGCTCATTGTGAACGATGGTGCAGCCGCGCAGCCGATTGCTCATCATGTTGGTCGTGCTGGCCAGTTGCGCCGCATCGGCGGCGGTCGTGATGACCCGGAGGTTCTGTTTGTTAGCCACGGCTGCGCCTTCGTTCCCTTTGATGAGAGCGCGCGAATTCACGCCTTTCGCCGGCCATGTCGAAATCGCACCTGCGGTATCTGTGGCCTCCAGATAGAACTGCGTGATCGCCGTCACGGCCTGCCCCGGTATGACGCCACTGTAAAAGCCCGCCGCGCCCGCAGTCATCGTCACCGGCAGGAACGCTGCGCCGTTCACGCTGTACCGCAGCGTCACACTCCCCACGCCCTGTGGATCGGTGACGCGCGCGGTCACCGTGACGGGTTGATTGGCGTTAGGCACCACCGGTGCGTGCTGCATCAGAGAAAATGCGGGGCCGGTGTTGGCGGCATACACGGAATTCTGCGCTCCGGGAGTGCCACTGGTTGCCGGGAGATCGAGAAGAAACGTTTTCGCCACCTTGTTATAATAGAACTCCGTGTGCAGCCATGGGCATCCCCGCAGCCATTTGGCCCGCAGAGAAATTGTATATTGCCGTCCATTGACCACCGGCATGAGCGCAGTGCCCGACTTCAGGCTCGTCTCCAAAAGATTGTGCATATAGAGCAGCGGTCCCAGCGCCCGCAGACGGAGGACCGGATTGCCGGCATCGGTGATCACGTCGGAGGTCTCGTGATTCCCCAGCAGCCGCCATGCGGCGGTGTTCCCTGCGGTAAAGGCGCCGTTCTGCATCAACTCCGTGCCTGGAGCGGTGGTGATTTCCCTGACAGAAACATCGTCCACGAGCACCTCTCCCTCCTCCAGCAGGCCCATGCGCAGTTCATGGAAGCTGGTCACTGCACCGGGCGACGGATTGACTGTCGCCGAGTAAATCGGCGTCGCCGCGGTGGCCGTGACGGTATAGTTTTGCCACGCGGAGCGGGTGCTCTCATCACTGGCGGCCCAGCTCTCCGGCACTGAATTGTCCATGTCAGGATTCCGCAATTCGATGCTCGAACCCAGTCCGTCCGTGTAGAGCGGCCAAGGTTCCTTGTCGCGGTAGAAGACTTCATCCACCGCATTTCCAAGATCATCCCGCAGAATGATCTGATCCCCGCGGTTGCTCAGCCCGCCGGAGAAGTTCCCCGCCACGGGCACTCCCGGATGGGCCGCGGAAAACGCCGCCATGTCATTGGATACACAAAGATACGCTCCCGGCGCGATGCTGGTACCGGGCGGAAAGTCGAAGGCGAAGCCGCCATCCATGCGCCATCCGTCCAGCGAAACCGCATTCGCCGAGCGGTTGTAGAGTTCCACCCACTCCTCCGGATTCTCCACATACGGCAGGAATTGCGGCCGGCGGTGATACATAATCTCGTTGATCACGATGGCGGTGTTCAGAGTGATTTGATTCGGATTGCCTGGCGTTTGCTCCGCCGCGAGGGCCGGTGACAGAAAGCCTCCGGGCTCTCCGCCCGTGAGTCCCGGCTTGCGCGCCTGGTGCTTCAATTTCACCACCGCCCCGTCGATCACATTGGTCCTCCCCGGTGAGAAGAGGAATATCTTATCGCCGTCCGCCGGTGTAAAACCCAGCACCGGCGCCTGAACGGTCTGAAAGGAACCCGCCGCCATAGAACCCGCCGGAAACGTATAACTCGCACCGGTGCTCGTTTCTAAAACGCATCCTCCCAAGGCAAACGGCGCGGCTCCATAATTGAAGAGTTCCAGCCAGAACGGTCCCGCGCCCGCCGCCGTCAGTTCATTGATGGCAAGTTGCGCCGGCGGCGTCCTGCCGTTTCCGGTTCCTCCTCCAGTCTGGGGATTGCCAAAGACTTCGATCTCATTCAACCCCACGTTGGTGACATAGGCGGACGTGAGCGCTTCAAACTTCAAATATCGCGCCGTCACCGGCGTCAGCCCGTTGGCGGATGTGAAGGAATCCGCCGGAACGGGCGATCCAGCAGGGGTCGGCGCCGCGATGGTGCGCGTGGTTAAAGTGCCGTTCAGAATTTCCACCGGGTTCAATGGCTGGTTCGCCCCGTCCACCGCGGACGATGCCAGCAGGCGAAAGCCGGCCGTTCCGCGGTCATTGAATTGCGTATGGTGTGTATTACGAAGCAGGATCTGCGAAATCTCCACCGGATTGCCCAGATCAAGCACGAAGGACTCATTCGTAATGCCATCCCGGCCCAGCCAGTAGCTGGCCCCCAGGACATCGCTGGCCGATCCATCCGTGACATTGCCTGCGGAAAAATCACCCGATCCTGAAATGCCGTTAAACGCAAGATTGGGATAAGCGCCGCTTCCCGCAATGACCGCGCGCCCCAAAGCACGATTGATGACCGCTCCGTCTGTGGGCAGCCGGAAACCCGTCGCGATGTGCCCCACCTGCGATGCATCCATGGGACCGAGCCAGAACGCGATCTCATCGATCCGGCCGTCAAAAAATCCCATGGCATTGCCGGAATTCGATCCCACCAGCCAGCGCGTGCCGCTGCTCCAAAGGTTTCCGACTCCGAGCGCCGCGCCCTCCTCCGTGCCGTTCACGTAAAGACGCATCTGACCGCCGTTGGCCGCCACTCCCGTGACGTGATACCACTGCCCCACGACCGCAACCGTGGTGCCCGTGATCGTCTTCGCCGCACCGTCAAAAGTGTAATGCTCGAATCGCCCCGTCGCGTTCATTCGCAACTGGTGAGACCACGAAGTCGTCGGACCGCTGCCGTCGGTTCGCACGACGATCGACTGCGCCTTGATCACATCCGGCTTCACCCACGCGCCGATCGTGTAGGCTGACGGATGGTTGGCATCCGTGATCTGCATGTATTGGCTGGCTCCGTTGCAATCGATGGACTGACCGCTGCCGACGATGGGCGGAAACTCATTCGAATATGGCGGCGGGCCTATGAGCGTGGCGTTGAAGCCGTTGCCGGAGCCATCCGTGGTGTTGCCGTCCACTTTGTAATAGCGGGCCAGCGCGCCCGGCAATCCGTTCTGCACTGTGGTGCCGCCGTTCACCTGCTCCGTGAAATTGAACACGCCTGGTGTGCCGCCCACCTCCACACTGGCGCGCCAGTTTTCCGGCGTGCCGCTGTCATGCAGTTCCTGAATCTTCGAAAGCGTCGCTCCTGAGCCATCCGCGGCTACCGGCCACGGCTCCTTGTCGTTCCACGAGATTTCATCCATCCGCCGCCCGTTGTTGTTTTTAAGCGTTACCGATTCCCCATTGTTCGCCAGGATATTTTCAAAAGGGCCCACCACTCCGGTAAGGCCCGTTGCCGCCATGAGCGCCGCCGGATTCGCCGCCACCACCAGATACTTGCCGCCGCGGATCACCGTTCCTGCGGGAAACACGTAATCCACGCCTCCATCCAATCTCCATCCCGACAGATCCACATCCGTGGAGTTCTGGTTCTTCAGTTCGATCCACTCGCCCGCCGTTTGTGCCGCCGTCGGATGGTATTGGATTTCGTTAAATGTCACTACACTGTCCACTCCGGCAAAGAGCGGGGCCGCGCAGGCAAACACCAGTCCGGCAATGACTGCCCGGGCAAAACTGAGGGATCGATTCATAGGCGCAGAAGGGGAAGGGAGACAAAATGAGGACCGCCTTGCAGAATAGCCGGAGCCACCGGGAGGATGGCGAGAAAAAACTGGCCCCAAACGCGGCGAATGTCATTAATGTTTGAAGCTTGAGACTTCCCTGGCGCTTGTGAATTGGTGCCCGGAGCTTCCGCGCAGCCGGCCTTCGTCACTTCTTCGCGCTCAAGTCCTTGATGTTCATCTCGTGGAGTTCCAGTTTGGCGCCTTTGAGCAAACGCAGCGACAGGCGCACGTACATGTCCTGGCGGGCATTGTTGGCAGGCATGAGCACCACCGGTTTTTTGTCCAGTTCCGCGGTCATGACTCCCGCTGCTGTCCGTTTCACTTTGATCGTGTGCTTTTGGTCATCCGCGGGCGGATGAAAAAACAACTGCACATATTTGGCGTAGTCGGCCTCCATGGCGGAAAACGCATAGACCGATCCGGTGTAGGTGATCTCCGCCTCAAACGCGCCCGTCAGCACGCGTGTGTTGATCACTTCCACGACGGCGCTTTTGTTCGTCCAACTGAATCCCTTACTCTGCACCTTCAAATCCCCGTTGTCCCATGCACCGAACAAACTGCCTTCGCCATTGTAATAGATCAGCTTGAAATCACCGGGTTGCGGCCCGGCGCCGGCTCCCACAGGCTGCGAGGCTTCCCCGATCCAGTCCTTCACCCGGGTGATGGCATCGTTCGTCTCCGACAGTGCGAGATCATTGCGCGCCTTTTGATACTGTGTTTGCAGTTTTTGCAGTTCGTTCATCAGTTTCCTGTGAAGCGGGAGCCGCGCGGAGCGCAGTGATTGTTCGTGCGCGGCCAGCAGTTTGTTCACCGCTTCGTCGGCCTGCACCGGAAAGGAAAGCGCTGCGAAAACGGCTGCAAAAATGAGAGATCGCCTGTTCATGCCGCCGGAATAACCGCTTTGATTCGGGCTGACAAGTTCACATGCGCTACTGATCGTCCCCGAGCCTCAGCAGCAGTTTCTCCCGCTGTTCCGGGATGCGGTGGTACAACTGTCCGATCGCTCCGATGGGCGTCGTCTCCTCTTCGCCGTGTATGCCGAGGTCTCTCGCCACTTCCCTCTCAAAAAAGAGCACCGCCTTCCGGGTTGGCTGATTCCCGTGAAGCCAGTCCAGCGCCCGCCGCAACAAGTCGTAGAGCCCTTCCACCGGCGTTTCTCCCTCCGCCACCTGCCCGATGAGCCTCGAAAAATAAGCCGCCGCCAGCAGCCGCAGGTAGTCCTGCTGAATCCCGTGCCGGAAGTGCAGGACCGAGACCTCCCGCAAGGTATGCAAATCCCCCCGCCGGTTCCGCACCCACTCGATCTCCGCGCTGTAAAAAAGATCCAGCTTTCCTGCAAACGGACTCCCAGGCCGCCGCGCGCCCTTCGCGGCCGTACGGATGATCCCATGCTCCCGCGTGCACCAGTGAACGATCAAACTGGTGTCCGTCAGCAGCGTCTTGCGAATCAATATGCCTTCACCCTTTTCCACCCCGCCAACAGGCAGCACCGGTAAAAACCCGCAAGTGCTCCTTGGGGTTGCCGCCTCTGCATTCAAGTGTCACCCTGCGGACTATGAACACCCCCCTCACTGCTCCCGAAACCCTTCCTGACGCACACGGCCATTTTGGCCGGTACGGAGGAATGTTTGTGCCGGAGACGCTGATGTATGCGCTGCGGGAGCTGACCGCGGAGTATGAGAAAGCAAAGACCGATCCTGCGTTTCAACGCGAACTCGATTATCTGCTGCGCCAGTATGTGGGCCGTCCCACACCCCTCTATTTTGCAGAGCGGTGGACGGAAAAGCTCGGCGGCGCGCGCATTTATTTGAAACGTGAGGACCTGCTGCATACTGGCGCGCATAAGATCAACAATGCCATGGGTCAGATCCTCCTTGCGAAACGCCTCGGCAAGCAGCGCATCATTGCCGAAACAGGCGCCGGGCAGCACGGCGTGGCGACCGCTACCGTCGCGGCGCGATTCGGCTGCGAGTGCGTGATCTACATGGGAGCCGAGGACATGCGCCGGCAGGCGCTGAATGTGGCCCGCATGAGATTTCTGGGAGCGGAGGTGCGTGCCGTCACCGCCGGGCAGGCGACGCTGAAGGAGGCGGTGAACGAAGCGATGCGCGACTGGGTCACCAACGTCCGCACCACGCACTATATCCTGGGCAGCGCGCTCGGTTCGCATCCGTTCCCCATGATCGTGCGGGACTTTCACAAGGTGATCGGCGAAGAGGCGCGACGCCAGATTCTGGAAGCGGAGGAGCGTCTGCCGAACCTGCTCGTCGCCTGCGTCGGCGGCGGCAGCAATGCCATCGGCCTGTTCCATGCGTTTCTTAGCGATGCTTCTGTCAGGATGACCGGCGTGGAGGCCGGCGGCGAAGGCATCAAAGACGGCAAACACGCTGCGCGTTTCCAGGGCGGCAAACTTGGCGTGCTCCAGGGCACCAAAACCATGCTCCTCGCCAACGCCGATGGCCAGATTCAGCTAACGCACAGCGTTTCCGCCGGTCTCGATTACGCCGCTGTGGGACCCGAGCACGCCTATTACCGCGAACAGGGCCGCGTGGAATACACCTACGCCACCGACTCCGAAGCGCTTGCCGCCTTCCAGGAACTCGCCCGCATCGAGGGCATCATCCCCGCTCTCGAATCCTCCCACGCCCTTGCCGAAACCATCAAGGCCGCGCCGAAAATGACAAAGGACGAAATCATCATCGTCAACCTCTCGGGCCGCGGAGACAAAGACGTGGCCGAAGCCGCAAGGCACATTTTCGGCGAAGATCTGAAGTTTTAGAACGGCTTGGCTGAAAGCACCAAGATCCAAGCACCAAAGAAGCTCCAAACATCAAACAGCCCCACGGCAATCAGCGGCCCCGACGCACCCCTTTTGGAGCTTCGGGCTTTGATGTTTCTTTGGTGCTTGAAGCTTGGATCTTGGTGCTTCCGGCACCGCCGGTCAAAGGTCCTTTATCCACCCTCCCTGATAGAACTTCGAAATGTACCCTATCATCTGGAGGGCCTGCCACAAACCGAAGCCCAGCGCAGCCCAGTAGATGAGGCGAGGGAGCCATTCGCCGAGGAGTTCCATATCCATGGTGGCGGCTTGCATGCAGGCTTCCATTTGGTGAGCCGTCTCCGTATCGAGATTGCCGCTGGCCTCGGCGGTGGCAAATCCGGCGGTGAAAAATTCCGGGAAGATGTGTTCCTCCAGCATTCCCTCCGCAATTGATTGACCCGAGGCGGCGCGGGAAGCGAGCCGCCGGGTGGCAGCAGCCAGACCCGCGCTGCCCGACGCTTCGGCTGCGGCTTCCAGACCCGTTGAAAATTTTTGACCGGAAATGACGTGGAAATGCATCACGGCACTCCAGCGTGTGAGCGCCAGATTTTTCCAAACTTTGCCCGCCACCGGCAGAGCGCGCAGAATGCCATCCGCCACCATGGATCGAGCCGCTGCATTCATCAGCATTCCGGTGCCCGCCCACAGCAGGAGAAGGAAAGCCCACAGAATACTGAACGACGTTGCGAGTGCAGGCAGAGCCGGCTGACCCGAAAGATAAGCGATCACGCCGGAGCACGCGGCGGCCACGTGCAGCAGCGCTATCGGATAGAGCGCTGCCCGCTGGATGCGCTTCTTTGACGCTGCCAGCAGTGCATAGTAACGCTCCAAATGCTGAAAACCGGCACTTAACCGGCCTCCGTTCTCCGCAGCGCCCACCATCCGGTATTCAAGGTCCGTCAGTGAAGGCCGCAGAGCTTCCGCAATGCTTTCCCCGCGTTCGATCCCCTGCTCCAGCGCGCGTATCGCCTGATGCGAAGCCCCGTCCCGGATGTGCCCTCTGATGATGGCCCCCGCTTTGACCACAGGAATCCCCGAACCCGTCATCCGGGCGAGACTGGCAAAAAAGAGCGATCGGCGCTGGGACATGGAGAGACTATAGGCACGCATCCCTCTTTGGACACCAAAAAGGAATTGAATGCTCAACCAATTTTGCCGGTCTCACCGGTCCCGTCCGTCGCTACTACGGCGCAATGCTCACATTCAGCCGCAGATAGATGCGTCCCGTGGTGGCACTGTTCACTGTAGCCTGGCGCGTTTCCGTGGTGGCGGTGCTGCTGACGGGCACATCGGCCACGTTCGTCCACGTGATCAAATCGGAGGACTTTTGAACCGTGCAGGTCACTCCCGGAATCGTTAGCGGACGCGTGAAGGTAAACAGATAATCCGTCGTGCCTCCCGCGCCTGGCTGACGGGTGAACTGCGGCAGCAGGCTCGCCGTGCTGTTCGCTGTGAGCGGCGGAAGGCCGAGCACGTATTCCAGCGCATTTTCAAAACCGTCCTGGTCGGGATCGTCATGGTCGCCACTGCCAGGCCCCCCTCCGGGGAACATCATCGACTTCCACGCCGCGTAACCAATGATGACATTGCCAGGGGTGGGTGGCGCAGAAATCCAGTTGGATGCGTTGCTGCCGTAATCGCGAATGCCGCGGTTGAGTGTGTTGCCAGCCGTCGTGTCGGGCCAGCCTTCGGTGCTGCCGCGATAGTTCACCTGGTCCTCCACCGTCATGGGAATGAAAAACGGCTCAGCCGCCGGCGGTGCTTCTGCGCGGTAAAGCGTCACTTGGCCGTTCGTTGTCAGGTGATCGCTGCCGTCCCACGGTCCGGCAAGCACCACAGACTCGTCGATGCTGTACGCACTGCGGAACTGAGCCGCTCTCGTCTCATCCCCTGGCGCAAAGGGAACCACCACGATCACGCCGCCCGCCGGAATGGACTCGGCTCCGAAATTGTAATCCACATCACCGCGCAGCCGCCAGTTGATCAGCGACACCGCAGAGGCCGTTGGATTGAGCACTTCCACGAACTCCAGATCCGTATTGCCGCCAGGCGGTGCGTGCTGGATTTCCTGAATGATGAGCGGACCGGTACGCGAGCCGGTATTGGCCGCGCCAAGCCCCGGACGCGGAGTCACGGCGCTGCCTTCGTCCAGCAATGTGCGCGTGCCCAAAGGCGTGAGCTCGCCGGTTCCGTTGGGAAGACGGCCCCAGCTTTCATCCGCGCGGGCAGCGCCAAACTCCACATGGTCCACAAACTTCAGGACGCCGCCCGTGTTCGAAAGGAGCCACGCGTCGTCCCCGTGCTGCCCGTCGAAAGCGAACTCGTTAGGACCCGCCGTGCCTGGCGAGGGATTCCACGCGCCATTGGGATTGAAACTGGTTTCCGTGAATACTGCATAACCGTTAGCCGGAATCACCGTGCCTGGCGGAATGGCGAACTTCCTGTATTCCTCCGCCGTCTCGATGTCGCCAGCGTCGCTGATGAACCAGCCGCTCACATCCACGGGCGCAGCGCTGTTGTTGCGCAGTTCGATCGCATCCACTCTGGGCGACGTGGACTGACTGAGGATTTCGTTGATCACCACACGATTGTCAGGGCCGCTGCCGTTCGCGCCCGGCGTGCCGTGCAGTTCGGAGGACGAGCGCCAGTTGGAGGCGAGGTTGTAATCAGTGGTCGCGTAGGCCGTGCCGGTGTATTCCAGCGTCGAGCCGTGGCCATCCGCGCGGCCCGGCCAGTTGTTGCCATCACTGTAGGCAAAAGATGCCACCGCGGAACCGTCGCGCGCCATCAGTTTCAGTTCTTCGCCGCTGTCATCCAGCGAACCTTCGATCCATTCGCCCACGATCCTCGCATTCTGCGATGTCCCGTAGCGCGCCTGGAAAGCCGCGCGGTTCCTCACGATCAGCGCGGTCTCACCGGGCGCAAGCGTGCGCGGCGCAAGGCGCAATTCCTTGTCGAGTGGAAAGCCCGCGGGAAAGACCATCTCGAATGTATTCACCGTGCGCGCGCCGACGTTTTTCAATTCGATCCACTCATAATCATCCGCTGTGGTGTTAGGGGCCGCCGTGACCTCCGCCGCGGCCGGCGCGTCTGGATGATAGTTGATTTCCGAAACCGCCAGATCGCTGGCCGCCGCGAAGAATTCATTCACCAGATACACGCGCGTGCGCGGCGCGCTCCATGAGATGGAAGCCGCACCCTGCGGGAACGGTGTGAACGTCCCCTGGCGGCGTGCAGTCAGGACCGTCGTGGCATTGATCACCAGCGGCGTGCTGTAGGTGCTGCCCGTGCCCGGCGTGGCGCCTCCGAACGGTCGCGGATCAGTGCCATCCAGTGTGTAACGGATCGTTCCCGTGCCGCTTAGTGTCACCGTGGAACCCGCATTCACCGGACCGCTCGCCACGTTCGTGTCCGGCGGGCGCGGCGCGGCGTTGTCGATGAACGTTCCGCGCGACGTCAGCCAGCTTTTCATCGCATTGATTTCATTCAAATAGACGCCGCCCTGGGCCGCATCATCCGGCCACCGCGCAGCGTCACGTCCGCCGGCCACGTTGCCAATCTGCTGTCCCATCTGATCCGCCAGCGCCATCAGCGCAGCCTGCTCAAATGGCTGACCCGGCTGACGCAACTGCCACCAGCGGTCCACCACCTCCTGCACAAACTGCGGGTCTTTGAAGAGCCCCAGCCACCAGTCGCGATCGAAGAAATACTGAATGTTCCCCCAGCTCGACGGATTCGCATCCCGTCCGTCGTCCGAGCCCAGCGCGCGGTCAAAGTCCCAAATAGGCCCGGCATTGATCTTGTTATTGCGGTCCTTGTAATAGAACGCGCTCAACCGCAGCGCATCCACATTGTAGGCCAGCGAATTCAGAAGATGGTGATCCACGAACGCTCCCACGTCGATGTGATTGCGATAGTTCCGCGTCGTGTAGTTCGCCCCTCGATCCGTGAAGAGCGCGTTGTTCCACTGAAGGATCGCAGTGTTTCTAATGTAGTCCTGCTGCTGCGTCGTGTCGAAATCCGGGTCCGGTTCCACCAGCACCAGTGATTGGCCGCTCTCCTGGTTGGGGAGCGTGCCGAGACCGAAACTCGCGTTGCTGATCGTCCAGGAATATTCACCGCCGTCCGCACGGTCGATCTTAAAAATGTATCCGCCGGTCAGGGCGCTGCCCGTGTTGTCGCCCACATCGATCCCCGCGATGTCCAGCCGGTCTTTGCCTGACTTGATTTTTTCTGTTAGGATGTAAACACCCGCATAGTCCGAGTAATCGAGCTTGCCGCCGTTTTGATTGAAGAACATTTCGACCGCAACGGTCTTTGGCGCCCACCGTCCGATGCGGCGCGACACTTCAAAGATATATGCATTGTGAATGAAGGTATCGTCGAACAGCGACGGCCCGCTCAGAATCCAGTCACTGTCCGCCGCGAGTCCCAGAATGGCCACATCCCTGTCCACATTCACTTCGTCCCACGTTTCCATGCCGTAGGTCTTTTTCGCCAGGCCCGCGGATGAAGAGCCCCGCACCCGCGTTCCGGCGCGCGAAAACACCGCCGAAATCCCATTGCCGGTCGCTGCATCGGCCAGGCGCGCTGTGCCGTTCACCGTGGGGAATACGTGCATCATCGATGTCGTGTAGCTGTTCCCGCCGCTGTCCACCGGCTGGCCCGCGCCATGGTCATCCATCACGATGATGGGCAACTGCGAGGTGAAATTGGAAGTGTTGGAGGAGCCGGCCGCGGTCTCCAGCGGCAGATACTGCGCCGTAATCGTCCGGCTCTTTTGCGAGCCCTCGAAGATCGCCGCACGGATGATTTTTCCGTTCGTCATCGTCAGCGGGATCGGTGCGGTGTACAGCGTCGAAGCCGCCGTTGGTTGCGCCGCATTGGCTCCGCTGCCGGACGGATCGGACATCACATAGCGAATCTCCTGACCCGCCAGCGCACCGCTCAGCGAAAGATTGAATGCCGCCGTGTAAGTGCCGGGCTCCCGGGAGAAAACCACATTGTTAGGAAGCTGGATCGTATTCACGCCACCGTTGCCCGTCCCCGGCGTGGCCACGGAAAAATATCCGGTCACTCCGACGCCCACCGCGTTGAGCGAGCCAATGAGCTGCGGAATCACGATTGCATCCGAACTGCCCGTGCTCGTGTTCATGCCCTCGATGGCCAGCACATTGTTGCCCGTCACGAGCGCCGCGAGCGCAGGGGCCGCCACGGGAAAATCCTCGAATGTGCCCGGGCCGTGACCGTTCACGGTGGCAGTATTGGAGATGGGATCGGTGGTCGGCGCTCCCGCGGAGCTGGCCGCAAGCACCCCGTTGATCCACGCCACGAAACCATCGTCGTAGTTCATCCGCAGCTTGATGGAGAGCACTGCATTCTTGTCCGCAACGTTGAATATGGCGCGTGAATAACTGTGCCGTCCGTTGCCCGTCATGCTCGCCGTAAGATTCACGCCCAGGTCCGCGCTCAGGTTCGGGCTTGCTCCCGCATTCATATATCCCACGCCAAACGTGCCCGACGTCCACGACGTGTCGTTGAAACCCAGCGTGCGCCATTGCGGAATGAGCGATGTGTCTGTCGGCACAAACGCCTTCACCGGCGTGCTCTGCTGCACCCACGTCACATCCGAGCTGCTGTTGGACGTGCCGTAACTGATATCCGGAAACTGCTGCGGATAGGGCGACCACTCGGTGGAGCGTGTTCCATCCGGCCGCACCAGGGCCAGGTATTCGCCGCCTGCCGACAGACTGAAGTTCGTGTGCAGATTCTGCCCCGCCGTGCGCCGGTCATTGCCCGACGCAAATACCAGCAGGTGCCCGTTTGGCGGAATCGTGACGGCGGGAAATGTCCACTTCCGGAGATCCTGAGCCGAATCCGTTAGCGACCAGCCCGTCATCACTACCGGCGTCGCATCCGGATTGCGAATTTCGATCCAGTCCGGCCGGTTGCCGTTTTCATCCTGGGCACCGCTTTGATTGCTGGCCATGAATTCCGAAATGATCGGCTCAGCCGTGGCGGGAAGAACTGAGTAAAGACAAAGCAGGGGCAGGAGAGAGCGCAGGCGGGTCATTTTTGGAGCAGATGGAGGGAAGGGCCGGTGAGGAACGATTAATCCGCGAACGCGGACGCACGAACGTGAAGGGAACTATAATCCATATTCGTGAGAATTTGACGAAAAAGTTCCACAAAAACCGTTGACACTCCGCCGCCCGGCTGGCGGGGAATCAAACCACGCCCCGCTCCTTGAGAAACGGCACCAGTTCATCCACACCGAAATCAGCCAGCACCTCCCCGTCCCAATCCATGGTCGGGGCCTTGGATTGACCCGATAGCTCCCGCATCTTCTCCATCGCCTCCGGATTCCCTGAAACGGTCACCTTTTGATAGTCAATCCCCTTGGCATCGAGATATTCCAGGACCTCATCGCACCACGGACAGCCGGTTTTGACGTAAAGAATCGGGGTAATTTTGCTCATGCCCCACCCTTCATTCAGCCCCCATGCCCCGCAAGAGCCGTTGAGGGTCACACCTGACCTCCTCATGCATGCCGCCGCCGGTGAAGGATCATCAAAAACACCCCGCCCAGCAACAACGACGCAATTCCCAGCACGACAGCCGCCAGTTCGAGGATCGACTCCACCGTCAGCTTGAGGCTGGGATACTCCACTGATTCTCCGGGCGATTCATGCGAACCGAAATCGACCCCCGCCGTTCCTGCTGAAGCGGCACGATAAAATGTCGTCTCTTCGTCCGCCATCAGGTCCGCAGCAAAATTCATGTCCACCTTCGTTGTGCCTCCGTCGCCGCTGGCCGGCAAATTGCCTGGAACCTCCGCCGCCCGATGGACGGGGGAATTCAGAAACAACGACGGCATGTTCCACATGATACCCATCGCCACCGGTTCATTCGGCGCACCGATCCCGCTCTCCCAGTCCGCACCATTGACCCATCGCGAGTGAAACGGCCCCTCGCGGTCTCTGAACCCCAGATTGCCTGACCCCGTCCCGTCCATCACGATCAACGACACCGCCGGCATCCGCCAGCTTCCCGCTTCACTCCCTCTGTCAGGCGGTGTTTTCGTCGCCGCTGTCGCAAACCGGAGAAACGCATCCTCCTCATCCCCCCAGGCTGCTCCCTGCCTTGTCTTCCCGCGTTCATCATCGGAAACCTCTCCCATCCATGGCATTCCATATACCGCCCCGCGCCCGGTAGCAGGCGCGCCCATGAAAAACAGAGAAAACAAAACACGAAATCCGGTAGTCATCTTTTAAGCCGAATCCAAATCCGGCTGCTGGTCAGGCCTTCGCTCCTACACCCGCCAAATCCCTTTCGCAACTCCGCAGGCCCGCCCTGAAAAAACCCGCAGCGTGGATTTTCCGGCCGGTCCGGTACTATCGTTTCTCCAGGGCCCTCCGGATCAAAATAAACTCCACTGTATTCTCAGGGGTCACGAGTCCCATTAGCTTTCCGGATTCCACCACCGGCATCAGCGGCAAATCCTGTTCCCGCATGCGTTCGAGAACATGATCCAGATTTTCAGTGGAGACGCAGGAGGGCACCTCCTGACGCATGATGGAACTCACGGGCATTGAGGGGCTGGAGGTCAGGCCCGCGATGACGTCCTGACGGGTTATGAGGCCCACCACCTGTCCATCATAGACCACCGGAAAGTCCGCCTGCCAGCCCTGAAGGATGAGTTGCGCCACCGTTCCCGCCGTTTCCTCCGGACTCACGCGTTTGAAGTCCACCAGCATCGCATCGCGCACGCGCACGCCGGTGAGCAGGGATTTTTGCTCCGCTGCAGCGGTTTCATCACTGGCGCCCATCCATACAAAAAACGCGATGACGATCAGCATGGGAGAGGCGCTGTGAAAGATCGCGAAGTAGGCAAACAGCATCGCCATGCCCTTCCCCACGGTGGCCGCCCAGCGCGTCGCTTTGGCGTAATCCGCCTTCATCGCCAGGAACGCGCGCAGCACCCGCCCGCCGTCCATCGGAAAGGCCGGCAGCATGTTAAAGGCGATCATCGTCAGGTTGAACCCGAGGAGCAGCACAACAAAATGCCCGCGCGCCTCAGGAAGGCCATCGAATTTCACCGGAATATTCGCGAGATAACAGACCCCGTAGAGCACTGCGGCGATGACGACATTCACCGCGGGCCCGGCCAGAGCAACCCACAGTTCCTGTTTTGGATCGGACGGCATCCGTTCCAGCCGCGCCACGCCACCGATGGGCAGCAGGGTGATGTCCCGCGTGGGAATGCCATAACGCCGCGCCACCAGGGCATGTCCGTACTCGTGCAGCACCACGCAGGTGAACGCGGACAGGATGAACGCGACCATCTCCAAACTGCCTCTCGTGACCACGAAGATATACCCGATGAATAACAGGAACGTGAAGTGCAGAAAGACATCAATTCCGAGGAAGCGCCCGAGGCGCAGAGACCATTTCATAGAGCGGTGTTTCGTCCACTATAGGCGTCCCGTCAGGCGCAAATGGTTTAATTTCCCGTCACTGATGCCCTGATCGACCTTCATCAGAATATCACATTCGGCGAACAAAGCTTGCGTCAGGGAAGCCCTCGCCCGCATAGTGGGCGCGCAATGAAAAAGGCCCTGCTTCCCGCCGCCACTCTCGTGACCGGTCTCGCTGCCGGATGGTTTGGCCATCAATACTGGGTGCCGCCCGCGGGAACGGGACAAAGTTCGCCTCACGGAAAATTTGGCATCGTTACCGCTCCGGTCGCGGTACAGCCGATTCAGGAAAGTGCGGCAAAGGAAATCCCGCCGGGTGGCAATGCAGCAGCCGCCACACTCACCGCGTGGCACGACCTCCTGAAGAAAGAGCCGAATGACATTCGCTCCCTGGGCAAAATTCTTGCGACCCTCGACAGCATGAAGCCTGAGGACATCTTCGCGATAGCTGTCCAGTTGACCTCCCGGGGCAACCTGTGGGACGAGGACGAATCGCAGCTGAGGCGCGTGCTTTTCAGCAAGCTCGCTGAGCTGGATCCCGACCGGGCCCTAACCACCGCCATGGGCGCAAAAGACCACTGGAGTCGCTTGAACGGATTGATTCCCGTTATTCAGCGGCTCTCCGACAACGATCCAGCCGCCGCGGAGGCTGCCGTGTTGAAAATTCCGCAGGGCCAGATGCGCATGGAGCTTGCCGCCCGCCTCGCCTCATTTATGGCGCAAACCGACGGACCCGGCGCTGCTGCGATGTTAACACGCCTCAAGCTTCCGTCCGGCGACGCGTCGTGGAGCAGCCTCTATAGTTCATGGGCGGCAAGTGATCCGGGTGCCGCCTCTGCCGCTCTGATGGCGCTGCCCAGGGATGCCGCGCTGCGAAGCCTCAGCAGCATGTGCGAAGCATGGGCTCTGCGCGATCCTTCCGGTGCGGTGGCATGGGCGCGGTCTCTTACTGATCCCGCCATGCGCTCCTCCGCGCTTTTGACGACGATTACCTCCCTTGCGCAAAGCAACCCTAGGGAGGCCACTGCTCTCGCTTCTGCACAGCCGGTCGGCGAAAGGCGGAATTTGCTGACGCGCATTGCCGACAGTCTCGCCGCAGCGGATGGGCCAAAGGCCATCGAATGGACCAAAAGTCTCACCGATCCTGCTGAGCGCCAACGTTGCCTCGCCCGGATCGTGTATTCCGCCTCCCGTGCGGATATCGCTTCTGCCAAAGAGGCCATCGCGCAGCTTCCGCCGGGGGCTGTCCGAAGCGACGCGCTGGGTTATTTGGTGCGCCATATGAGCTATTCCGATCCGAACAGCGCTAAAGAATGGGTAATGAGCCTCCCTGCCTATGAGCGAACACAATGGATGGGCAGTTTCCTCACTCCGCTCTCCATCCAGGACCCGGCGGAAGCGGAGAGGCTCTCCCGGGACTTGCCGCCGTCGCGGGCAAATGAACACATATGGCGCAACATCGCCTCTAACAAAGCAGTGGCGGATCCCGCCGGCACCCTCACATGGGCCGCCACCCTTGATACCGAACAGGCGCGTCAAGCCGCCACGCGCGCAGCCTTCGAAACGTGGTCCGGTCACTCTCCGGCAGAGGCAGCGAAAGCCTTAAACGGCATCACCGACGCCAACCTGCGCCGTAATGCGACAGAAACTCTCGCCCGCACGTGGGCTTCGCGTTCTCCCGCCGAAGCCGAGCAATGGGCCGCCAGCCTTAGCGGCGATGATCGCTTCACCGCGCTTTCGACCGTCTGGAATGCCACCGCTATCGACGATCCTCAGCGCGCCGCCCGCAGCCTGGTCACCACCGCACAACAGGCGGACTCGGCGACTGCCATAGACAAACTCTCTGCGTCCGCCGCATCCATCGCGTCCGCATGGACCGGCCAAAACCCCTCTGAAGCCGCTGCATGGGCGCTCACGCTTCCCGACGGCAAACTCCGCGAAGAAGCGCTCGGCAAAGTCGCGGGCGAATGGGCGCGCTATGATCCCGAAGCCGTCTCCGTTTGGATCAACAGTCTCCCGCAGGATCGCTCCCGCGATTATGCCATCGGACAGTTGGTAAATCAGATCGCCTCCACCGATCCCGCCAGCGCCTTCACATGGGCTTCCTCGATGGCCGCTGGCGAGAAACAAATCGAAGTCCTCAAATCCGCCGCTGCCACCTGGAAAAACCAAGACCCTGACGCGGCTCGCGCCGCGATCCAAAACTCGTCATTGCCAGATGAAGTGAAAGCGCGGGTGATGGAATCAATTAGGTGACCGCAAAAAGGGCACGGATTTTCGAATCCGTTCAGACAGCCCAGGGCTTCGCTCAACGCGGCCCTCGGCCGAAGCCGGGTCCGCCTCCTCCGGGACCACCCCAGCCGCCCCAGCCTGGGTTTTCGCGCACTTTTTTCCGCGCTTCTTCGGAAAGTCCGCTGGTTGCCAGCCATGCCGCGCCGCTCTCGGGGTCCTGGCGGAGATACCGGCGGGCGACGTCGATCAAGGCCTCCTCCTTTTTGACGGGATCCTGAATGGAGCCTGCCCATGCGATGGCGGTTTGGGGATCTTCGCGCACGGCCTGCATGGCAAGTTCGCGCGAACTGGCGTCCTTGTTCGCTCCGGCGGGCATGGACTCCACGTACTTAGCGGCTTCGGCAGCACCTGCGCCTTCGTTCTGGCCCACCCACTCACGGACAACGGATCCGTAGGCCCGGGCCTGGGCATCCCCGGAAAGCTCACCGGCAAGGGCGAGGCCCTGCTGCACGTCCTTTTTGGCGAGAGTGCTGGCGAGGTTGCCCACTGCGCCGCGGGCATACTCTTCATTGGCGTTCTTTTTGATCAACTCCGCCGCCTTTGCCGGATCGCTCCGGAGAAGCTGATCGGAAAGGGTTTGAAAGGCACCGCGCTTCATGTCCGGATCGGTGATCCCAGCCACCCATGCCTGGGCTTTTTCGGCCCCGGCGGTGCGGATGAGTTCCCGCGCGATGGATTCCGCCGCGCGCGAGCGTTCGCTGGCATCCTTGATTTCGGCGGCGTATTTGGTGGCCTCCTCCGGGCTGGAACGGGCGAGGCCGTTGATGAGCTGGCTGGTGATCATGCCCTTTTCCCACGGATTCGTCTCCACGCTTCCGGCCCACGCGATAGCCGCCGCGGGGTCCTTGGCGGCCCAGCCGGTCAGCGCCATGCCCTGCACCCAGCGTCCGCCTCGATCGTCCGCCTTTGCCAGTTCCTTCATCGCAGTGGTCGGATCCACCTCTCCCCACCTTGCGGCGAGCATCGGCATGTAACGCATGGAATCGAAACCGCTGATGTTGTCACGAATCATGGCGAAGGCGACCGGCGCATTTTCGACGGTCAGTTCCTCCATAAGACGCGCGAACATTAACTGGCTGCGCACGGGATCGCTCTCCCGGATGGCCGTCACCATCGCCTCCTTCATCGCGTCGGGGGTCAGGGGAGTCCCCGTCTCGAGACCGAATTGCTTATAGAATTCCTGCACCACCGTGTCTTTGGAAATCCCCACCACCGGGCGTTTGCCTCCTGCTCCCAAAACCGGAGACGGGGAATTCATGGCAGGAACATTTTTTGACGCGGAGGATTTCGTCTCTTCGGATGCTCCGTATTTTACACCCGCGTAAAAAGCGGCTCCGGCGACACCGGCCACGACAAGACTGAAGATGATGGGTAATTTCATATAGATGAGAGCCATCCCGGAAAGGATCGTTCAGGCGTTCTGCTGCTCCAAGTCTGCTGCCGGTCTCCACCATACCGGACAAACTCGTTTAATCAGATCCCCGTTGCCCGGCAGCCAGGTTCTCGAGCTTCGCGGTCAATTCGGCATAGTCCGCCTCACCGGCGAAAAGACGATCTGGTGCAGCGGCGCACCTGTCCCGCAGGATCTCCCAGTCTTTGAGAGTCAGCGAATTAAAAAAACCATTAAGTTTACTAAACAAATCCTCTTTCAAAATCTCTCCTAATCCATTGTTTTTCAGCCATTCTCCCGTTTCCGTGTTTTCCAGTGCGAGAGTCGGGCAGTGGAAGAGGCCGCCCTCGTAAATCCGGTTGGGCAAGAGCCATGTCGAGTTAGTGCCCGCGGCGGAAAAATCGAAGCACCAGTTAAAATCGACAGCACTGTAAAGGTCCGCAAGTTCCTCCGGATATCGGTACGCTCCGCCGTAATGGACGTTCGAATGGGGGCGCAGGCTTTCGCGTAAAAACCCCTCGTCGATTCCCGCCGCCACCCCGCGCAGGATAAACGCCACCTTGTCAGGCAACGCCGCCGCCAGCCCGCAGATGAGATCAATACTGCGCTGGCAGCGAAAGCCGCCGAAGTAGCCTATCACCCATGGCGTTCCGCCACGCACAGGCGCCTTCCGGAGTTTTCTGGCCGCAATGAGCGGCGCGGCGGGGTAAATCTTATTTTCGAGTAAAAACACCGGCCCGGAATACCTTTGCACCGGCTCAAAATAATAACGTAAAAACCCCGGCGAAGTCGTTAGCAACAATTGACTTCTTTTCAGGACGAATCGCTCCATTTTCCGCAGCAGCCGCGATCGCAGGCCGCTGCCGCACATGACGGGCTGAATATCGGCAATTTCGATCACCAGCGGCAAACGGCGGCCGCAAATGAATCGGGCAAAGAGCGCGAGGAGGGCATTGTCAGGGTTGATGGCATAGAGGCAGGCGCTTTCCCGGATGCGCCTGCGGTGGCGGAATACGGTCCAGAATCCCCGCAGCACGGCGAAAAAGCGCTGCACATAACGGCGATTGTAGGTAGTCCCCAGATGGACATTTTCCCAAGCCGGCGGGGGGTCGGGCTGCCCGCGGTCGCGATGGAAGGTGAACCCTAAAACGTGCCAGCCGTGATCCGTCAGGGCGGCAATTCGTTTTACCGAGCGCGCGTCCGTCCGCTCTGGACCGATGAAGACGAGCGTCCGGGGCGCGTTCACTCGAAATCGGACGCCATGACCGACCGGCGTTCCCGCCTTCCAAGAAGCCTCGCCTGCGCGATGACCGAAGCTGAACTCTCCTGAAACCGGTAGCTTGCGCAATTGGGGCAGGTATGCGCTTTGGTGAGGACTATGGAATCACACCCCTCGCAGATTTTGTAGTTGGAGGGGTTTTTTACAATCTTGTCCGCCTGACGGGCACGATCTTCCGGGGTGTCAAAACTAAAAGCCATGGGTCTCCCCAATATCCCCCCGCCGGCGCAATTCGCAAGGTTGGGAAAGGAAAAAGTTCCCTGCCCTGCCCGCGGAGGTTTTGGTGAAAAGGCCGGTTCAGGCCATGAAGCCCAGATTACGGTTCTGGAAGCGGCGGAGGTTGGGGAAGATGGTGTCGAGGTCGGAATCGGTGACACCGAACCAGCGGGAAAGAGTGGCGGAGTATTCATCCACACTGACGGTGGGAATCCAGCGCCCCGTGGCACCACTGCCGTTGTCGGTGTCGCTGGGGCCTCCGAGTTGGAAGACCGGCCATGCCCCGTAGAGTTTCCCCCCGTTCACGGCACCGCCGCAAACCATGTGGTTGCTGCCCCATGCGTGGTCGCTGCCGAGACCGTTGCTCTTGCAGGTGCGGCCGAAGTCACCGGCCGTGAAACTGGTGACCTTGTCGGCGACGTTCAGTTCCGGAGAGGCGGTGGCATCGTAGAGCGCTTTGACGCACCGGCTGAGAGTCGAAAGCAAGTTAGCGTGGCTGACCGGCTGATCGCCATGGGTATCGTATCCGCCCGCGGAACAGAAGAAGATCTGGCGCTTCATGCCCAGCGTACTGCGGGAGGCGATGATGCGGGCGACCATCTTCATTTGCTGACTCAGGCCCCCGTTACCGGCGGGAGTAAAGGCGGCGTTGATGGCGGCGGTGGTTGCCGCTGGAAGGCTGGACAGCGCGCCGCTGAGCGAGGAACCGTTGAGCAGCGCGCGCTCGTTTACGTTCCGGAAGTCAACCATGTTGAGATTCGTCCGCTCAGCGTTGACGGAAGGATCACCGCCCTGGCTCGGATCGCGCAGGATTTTATCGATGAGCGTTTTCCGTGCACCACTATAGTTAGTGAAGGAAACGACGCCGCCGCTGGAAACCTGGAACTGGTTCACATGATCACCGACTTCCCACGTGTTGGAGCCGGAGAGGGAAACGGACATGGAAATATTACCGGTCGGGATGCTCTGCTGAGCAAAATCAGAGCGGATGCGGTCCATGGTGCGTCCACCCCAGCCGGTGCGGCTGATCTTGTCCGGAATGGAGGTCTGCCACTGCGAAACCTGGTCGTTGTGCGAGAACAACTGAGGCGGCCTCTTTTTAGAGCCGGACCGGAATTCCGCGCGGGTCATGGGTTCGGTAAGCACGCCGACGTTCCGGATAAACGCCGCCTTGCCGGCATCGAAGAGTGTCTGCATTTCCGGCATGGAGGAGTGCACCGCGGCCTCCTCACCTCCCGTGCGGGCGGTGCTGAGCGCCCGTCCGTAATAGACGTTTGGATTGTTAGGATCCACAGGAATGGAAGCCTGGTCTTTCCAGAGAGCGAGCCGGTTGCCGCGGATATTCGCGTAGGCCTGGTACCCGTCGGTATCGTAGGGTATCACAAGGTTGTTGCCGTCGTTGCCGCCGCTGAGGAAGATGCAGACAAGCGCCTTGTAGTCGGGATAACTGCCGCCTGCCTGGGCGAGGGCGGTATTGACGAGACGAAGGTCAAAGAGCGTGTTGGCAACACCGGCTCCGATGGCGAGACCGGAGGCGCGGTGGAGGAAGTTGCGCCGGCTGAGCAATTCGCGGGAAGTCATGGCGTAGGGATCGGTTGGAAGTTGGTAATGGGTTGAACAGCAGAGCGGTTATTTCTGGGTGGCGAACTCGGGTGTGAGCGAGATCAGATAGAAGGCCTCTCCGATTTTGGTCATCTTATTGGCGTTGGTGGCCGTCGGGAGGGTGTTGAGATAATTCACCAGCAGCCCGCGCAGGGAGGGCGTCATCTGGCCGGGCATGATGAGACCGGAGATGCGATCCACGAGAGCACCCGAGTCGGTGGCAATCGATGCCTCGTAGGCGAGGTTCAGTTTGATGTCGCGCTTAACCGGATCGGGGTGCTGATAGCCTTGGCCGTAGCTGTAGGTCTCGGGCGTATTGGTGCCGTTCTGGCGGGTGAGGTTGTAGAACCATTCACCGACGCTGATGACGCTCGTTTCGCTGGTGATCTGGAACTCAGGGCCGTAGAGGCCATTGTTTCCGGTAGCGCCCAGGAAGACGTAGTTAGGCTCGAAGAAGTTGAAGACCGTGGGTGCACGGAGAGGCGTCTGCCCGAGAGCACCCGTGGAGCCCATTTCCCAAACGTGACGGCGGGTGTTGGCGGCGGTTTGTTCGGTGAAAACAACGGGATCAGTGCCCAGAGTGCCTACGGTGGAGGTCACGCGGAAATCCTTGTTTTCGTCCGTGCCCGCAGTCACGCGCACCCATGCGCCGTTGAGCTTCGCAGCCGTGTCAGCCTTGGGCGCGCGGGTCAGGGCAATGCCGTTGCCGTTGAAGACATACACGCCGTTCTCCGAGGGATTGGTTTGATTGCGAACGAGGAGGGTATTGCCCACACCGAAAGCCACCGGAGGCGTCGCGCCGTTGACCCCGCCAAGCGTGTAGCCGTCCACGATGGTGAAGGTGCGTGCCGCCTGGGTGCCGGCGCCGTCGAGGTCGATGTCCGTCGTCGGAAGCGGCTGCGAGAGATCGATGTTAGACTGCGTGGCGACGATGCAGTTTCCGAGATCGATCGTGTTTCCAAAGTTGGCTTCTGAATAGCTGAATCCCTTGAAGGCGCGGAGCATCTGCGTGACGCGCATGACCGGCTCCTTGAGGTGTCCGAACCCGGCGCTGGCACGGGCCGCGGCGTTGCGGGCTTCCGGGTCGAGGAGAACGGCGCGGGCGACAGCGCCGAGATCACCGCGCACGCCGCTGCCGTTGTCATTGAAGACGGATGCGACCCGATAGATGTATCCGGGGCTGGGATTCGCCGTGACCATGCGCTGGATCAACTGCCGGCAAACGAAAGGCCCCACGTTGGGATGGTGGAAAATCACGTCGAGAGCATTGGCCAGCTCCGCATTGCAGGAGTCCACGGTGGCCGGGCTGAGGGCCGGAATGACCGCGGATTCCAGCAGGAGTTTTTCACCGGTGGCGTGGTCGGTGATGCGCGGCGCCATGGCAGTGATGTGATTGCTGTTGCTGCCGGGGTAGTTCCAGCCTGTGAAGGTGTGCGCAAAGCCCACGACATTGTCCTGGCTATAGGTGGGCAGAGGCAGCCCCTGAGTGCTCAAAACCTCACTGCCGTCCGGATGCAGGCGGTTCAGGCCCACGGAGAAAAGCTGGAGGATTTCCCGCGCGAAGTTCTCGTTGGGAATGTAACCCGTGGAAAGGTTAGGCTTGCGATTGCCCAGCATGTCAAGGTAGATGCCCATGGCGGGATTGAGCGTGACGCGCTCCAGCAGCGTGCGGAAATTTCCGAAGGCGTGGTAATAGAGCAGGTCATAATATTGCGCCATCGCCCGGGCATTCTCGTCCAGAGTGGCGTTGTCCTCGGACACGACGATGATCTCGCTGAGAGCAAAGGCCATGCGCTGGCGCAACTGATCCTGGCCTTTCACGGTGGTGGACCACCATGCGCGCCAGAGTTCCTCGTCGCCCTGCGTCGAACTATCGTCATCGGCGACCGACCGGGGATAACGGGTGTAATACTCGTTGATGTAGGAAGCGAGGGGGCCGGAACCGTAATAAATGTTGGAGAGAGCGTTGGGGGTCTGGCGGCTGCTGGTCGGCAGAGCATAGACGGACGCGGACGGCTGCTGCACCAGGTTGAGCGTCTCGGGATCGGGTCCGCGGGGCAGAGCCATTTGGGCATTGATCCAGCCGGCGTAGCCAAGGGCCTCCACCGCCTCGATGCTGTCCGGGTCCCACGGCGCAACACCGTCCGTATCCCAACGGGCACCGAAGGTAGCCTGCTGGAGGAAGCGAACGATGGCATCCTGCCGCGCGGTCGTGTCTGATGGGAGCGTCAGTTCAGCGGGCACGGGATTGGCAGGCGGGATGAAGAACTGGCTGCCGATGACCGGATAGAAGACGCCTTTGATTTCGCCGTCCGGATAGGCCGGAGTGTGGAGATTGAGGTAAGCATAGCCTCCCTCGATGGCCGCGACAATATCGGCGACGGAGTGGCTCAGCGAGGCTTCAAAAACCCACGGGCGCGAGCCGTAAACGTCGGCAGGGAAATCATCCACATCGTAGATGATGCGTCCGGCCTGCCCGTTGATGACGCGCGAATCATGAATGTGCTGACCGGAACTCACGGGCCCCGTCAGGTTGCTGTAGGTGAAGGTTAGCGAGGCGGCAGTCTTTTCGTTATTCACCAGAAGCAAAGCCACGCCGCTGCCGAGCGAACCCGCGCCGTTTTGCGGGACGAGTTTGGCGGAGTAAAGCGTGCCTTCGACGGCACCGGCCTCCGGCGGCGTGTAGGGGCTGAGCGCCCACGAAGGAATAATCTCCCCTCCGGAAAGGTCCGTCACACCGGGCTTGAGCCATGCGATGGCAAGGTGGTCATTGCCGCTGGTCTCGCGGCGCAGAGCTTCAAAATAATAGCGATCGCCACCGGACATACGCATGGTGACCGATCTTTGAGAAGGCAGGGTATCCCATGCATCATCGGGGAGGTTGCCGGCGGAAACCCATGCGCGCTTGAGGCGGCGGCCCGGCTCTTCGCTGGCGCTGACCCAAAGCTCCGCGTTTTCATCAGTCGAGATGAGGAAAGTATAGAGACCGTCGGAGGGAGCGGTGATGTATCCGCGGATGCGCTCTCCGAAGTTATCGCCGGCATTATCCGGCGCTTCCAGTTGAGTCAGAGTCGTGGTGGCGGTGGGAGCGGTATGAAGGGGCACCGAGTTCAGGCCCGTGCCGGTTAGATTGTTCCATACTTCGCGCGTCGCCGCGCCGCCGGTGGTGGCGAGGAAGATGACGAGATTCTTCGAGTCGGAACCGACGGCGTTCGATGCCGTGATGGTGGCGGAATAGTAGCCGCCCGCCCCGGTGGCCGTGCCGGTAATGAGGCCCGCGGCATTCACGGAAAGACCGGCGGGAAGTCCCGTGGCAAAAAACGAAGTGGGCGTGTTGCTCGCAGTAATTTGATAGCTGAACGGCGCTCCGGAGATGCCTGCGGCGGCGAGCGACGAAGTAATCACGGGAGCCGTGCCGATGAATCCTTCACTGGAGAGCGCGCCGGCGGGGATGACTTCCTTCGTCTGGCTGGGGCTGCTCCACATCATTTTGATGTTGGCGTTATTGGTGAATGTGGTGTTGTCGCGGTACTCAACGCGGAAATAGTAAGGCTTTCCGGCGACCATCGCGGCGCTTCCGGAGAGGGCCGGACCGGTGACTTCAGTGGACGGATTGGTAGTGCCGCCCCATAGATTGAACGAGCCGCGGACACCGGTGGTGTCGCCCGGAGTCGCGGGCGTGGGACCCGCCTGACACCAGACCATCATGCCCCGGTCGGCGAGGCCGTGGAGCGTATAAACTTCGCTGTACTTCGGAATGATGAAGCCGGACCACTGAATGGTGAACGTGTCGTCATCCGTGATTTCCGGTCCTGGCGTCCCGGTGCCGGTGCCGGGCGGTGTGCCCGCCGGTTTGCTCCAATCAAAGTCGATGGCGGCATCGCGGCGCGTGATCTTCAACTGCGCAGGATCGAAGTTCGCCGCATTCGCATACGTGCCGCTGGAGGTATCATAATATTTACCGATCAGACCCTGACTGATGATCGTAATGGTAGCCGAGTTATTGGCTCCCACCGTGTAGTTGGCACCAGCCGTGAGTGTTAGGGTGACGGTTTCCGCATCCTCCAGAATGGCATCCTCAAGGGGAGTGACGGTGACCAGGGTGGACGTGGCTCCCGCCGCCAGGGTGGCGCTCACGGCGGAGAGCGTATAGTCTGTCCCGCGCGTGGCCGAGCCGCTCGCGGTGAAGGAAACATTCAAAGGCAGAAGCCCCCCCTCGCGCGTAATCCGGAAGGAGGCGGTTTTTGGACCGGTTTCGCTGCCCCACGAGGAAGCCGGGTAAATATTGACTCTGCTCGGTGAGGCCAAAATAGACTGCACCCGGCCGAGATCACTGCGTCCGTCGCCGTCGCTGTCCCATTGATAGGGATCCGTGCCGGCCTGGCGTTCCTCCCAGTCGGATACACCGTCTTCATCACTATCGACATCCGAGACCCTGATGCGGAGAAACAGCCTGGCGGAAGGAGCCGGAATCGAAGAGGTGACGACATTGCCGTCACCCATCACGGCACTTCCCGCGTTCACCCACGTGCCGGACGCATCGCCGGTGGACTGCACTTGATAGGACTTTCCGGCTACCGTGCGCCATGAGGCCTGAATCTGCGTGCCGCTGTTCGTCAGCGAGGAAAAGCCAAGGATGTCCGTCCTGCTGCCCGGATTCGTGCCCGCGGCAGCTTCATCTTTGTTCGATGCGCCGTCAGAATCGTTATCTGCAGCCGGATTGCCGATGTTAGGATAAAGGGCCTCATAAACGTCACTGATCTGATTTCCGTTGGCATCGATGCCAGGATGAGGCTGGCTGGTTCCCTGCCCTGGTGCGCTCAGGGCTAATGTCAGGGAAAAGACAGGAATGAGGGCACGATGGAGCGCGGCGCGGGCTTGGCTGGTCGGATTCATGGCGTAGCGGCGTAGGGTAAAGAACGTATGGGAACGGGAAAAAAGCGGCGATCTTTATAATTACTAGAATTAGGTAGCAATGAACCGGCCATCCGGCAAGCTCTGTTTTGTAACTTTTTCAGTTTTTCCTACTCCAAAAGTAAGAATTTTCCCTATCGATGTAAACAAAAAAGACGGAAACCTTCGGAAAAAAGAGGGAAATCCTCCATTCTAAGCCAAATCAAGAACACTCGATTAGGAAAATCCACAATTTTAATTAAAATCCGCCGCCCTGACAACTGCCAAACGTCCCCAGCACAATCCGCTAACAAGTTCTTGGAATGCGACCCAAGCCTTTTTCGCCCAGGTTCAAAAACAGACACCGCAGCCGGAATTGACTGCGGTGCCGGACGAATTCCGTGGGTGATCCCCTGTGAACACCCCCGAAACCATCGTCAGTAATCTTTCTCATTCGGCCTTCACTGACCAGAAAAATCCTATGGCGCGAATGCGGATATTACGCCCTAGCATTTCGCTTCGCCTTATGCATAACTCGCAATTCTGCGAAGAAAAGGCAGAGATGGAAGGAGCGTAACACAAGATTCGGATAAGCCTGCGAGCCGGTGATGCCTGCGGCCTCAGACAGATTGAGCGCCGCGCGCAAAGCTCCGCTTTTTAAGGTTGCCGGAGGGACTGAGACCCGCCAGAAGTCGCGCCATGTTTGCGGCGATGAAAATCTTCAGCGGCACCGCCCATCCGGCTCTGGCGGACCGCATTTGTTCCTACCTCGGAGTGAAACGCTCCGATGCGACGGTGAATCCGTTTCCGAACGGAGAGACGTTCGTGAAGATCAACGAGAACGTGCGCGGCAGCGATATGTTCATCATTCAGCCGACCTGTCCGCCGACGAATCATAATCTGATGGAGTTGCTCATCATGGTGGATGCTGCCAAGCGGGCGAGCGCGGAACGGATCACCGCCGTGATTCCGTTTTTTGGTTACGCGAGGCAGGACCGGAAGGATCAGCCGCGTGTGCCCATCACGGCGAAGCTCGTGGCCAATCTGCTGACGGCTGCCGGGGTTCAGCGCGTGCTCACGGTGGACCTCCACGCCGGGCAGATTCAGGGATTTTTCGACATTCCGGTGGACCATCTCTATGCCGCGCCGGTGATTATCCGCTATCTGAAACAGCACGCGCTGACAGGGGATAACGTCGTGGTGGTTTCGCCGGACGTGGGCGGCATTAAGATGACGCATTCGTTTTCCAAATCGCTCGGCAGTGATTTTGCCATCGTGGCCAAAGCCCGCAGCAGCGCCACGGAAGTGAAGGCGCTCAATGTCATCGGTGAAGTGGATGGCCGTGACGTGCTCCTGGTGGACGACATGACGGAAACGGCCGGCACCCTGACTGCGGCCGCAAAGCTCCTGCGCGAGCGCGGCGCCAAACGAATCCTTGCAGGTGTCAGCCACGCGATTCTCAATGATCTTGCCATCAAGCGGCTCGCAGAGAGTGAAATCGAGGAACTGATCTGCACCGACTCCACGCCCATGGCGCAAGGTCCGAAGG
Organism: Verrucomicrobiales bacterium; assembly: GCA_035550135.1. GTDB lineage: Bacteria > Verrucomicrobiota > Verrucomicrobiia > Verrucomicrobiales > V1-33 > V1-33. The sequence continues at coordinate 17,738 of DASZQB010000068.1, read as the reverse complement.
TGACGACTCTCTCCGTGGCGGAGATTCTCGGCGAAGCCATTCGCCGGATTCACCAGGGCGAGAGCGTGACGTCTCTCTTCGACATTCGTTAGGAAGCCCGGATCACCACCAGAACTTCAGGCGAAGGAAGTCGATGGTGCGGTGTGTGATAATCCAAAGAAGACTCTTCTCCCCGGCGTCTATTTTAGCGACGCCGCTCATGCCGGGACGCCACCACGACTCCTCCGGAGTCTGGATTTTCGCGCGGGCGGCGAACACGCTGACGCCTTCTTTTTCCACCGCGGACGGAAGGACGAGATCGATTTTCAGAGGATAGGACTGCTCCGTTTTGCTGAGAAAAGCGCACTCACCGGTGGCGCCGGCGCTGACATCCTGAGCGTCGCGTTCATCGAGTTGAATATCGACGATGAAGTTGGACAACTGAGCGATCCGGAAAAGGGCGTCTCCCTGCTTTACCGGTGAATCGAGACGCTCGCGAAGATCGCCTTCGATGATGACGCCATCCATGGTGCTTCTGATTTCCGATTGAGCCAGGCGGTAGCGGACGACTTCGAGCTTGGCGGCGGACTGGCGGGCCATGGTGGCGGCGATTTGCATCTCGGCCACGGTGTTGGCGGCGCGCGCTTTGTCCTCCTCGCGGGTGAAGCGCTCCAGCTCAGCCAAAGCCGCCGATTCCTCCACCTTGAGCGCATCGGTGTTCAACCGCAGCATCACCTGACCGGCGCGCACCGGGTCGCCATTTTTGACGAAGACCTCTTTGATGTACCCATCAATGGGAGCCGTCAGATTCGACACTTTATCACTGCGCAGCAGGAAATTGCCCTCCACACGATAATCCGTCTTCCAGAAGATGAGCACAGCCAGCAGCGCGGCGATGAAAATGGCGAGAACCTTCGCGAGCGTGTGACGAGGCCCCACAAGTCCGGCGGCGCGCTTGCGCATCCAGCCGGCAAGACGGGCTCCGGCCCAGCGGTCGCGGGAGCGCAGCATGGTCAGGCGCGGCGCCACCTGGGTACAGGCAAGCCGGAGACCGGGAATTTCCGCCCCGGTGAATGGCCTTGAGGCGCGCTCACACAACAGCACAGCCACAGCTTTTCCGTCCTCATGCAGCGGCACGCTCAAAACATTCCCGCTTTTGTCCTCTTCAGCCAACCGCTGGTGATCGCGGGAAATCACCGTGGTCTCCGGCAAAGGCGGCCAGGTAATTTCTTCGTCCTGGTCGAGGCATTCGTCCATCGCCGTCTCAATGTGCTGCGGCGTTTCCATTTTGCGATCCACCTGCTCATGGCGGCTGATCGCGGTAATTTTCGAATAGCCCGCAGTATGCCAGCCAAGGCTCACGCGATCACACGCGTATTGGGCGGCGGCGGCGTTGCAGAAAGCCAGGGCGGCGGCGCCAAACCGCTCCTCCGCATTCGTTACGGCGACAAGGTCCAGAACACCCGTGAGGCTGCGGCTGTCAGTCTCCGCGCGCTCGACGGCAAGGCGCGCTTCCCAGTTCGAAGGAATAAGGGCCGCCGCGCGAATCTGGGCATTGAGTGCCGCTTCGTGAGCGGAGAGACTGCACAGAGCCATGACCACGGCCTGCTCGCCCTCACGGCGGGAGGACACCGCTGAGGCGACCGCCAGCGTCTGGCGTCCGTCGTTCATCGTTAGGTGCCGCGGAAACAATCCGCCCCGACAAACCGCGGTGGCGAGGTCAGGCGCCATTTTGACAAATTCCTCCCCTGACAATTTTCGCGCTGCCGGCCCGTCCACGGCGGAGGCAATCACGCGCCACGGCTGCTCTGCGGAAGCGCGATGGACCGCGAGCACCACCGCGGCGGAAAGACAATCCCGCAAACAAATCGCGAACCGGCTCCAGAATTCCTTTGGCGGCAAATTCGCGGAAGCAAGCTTTTCCAGTTCCTGCCACGCGACCGCGTCCGGCGTCGCCGCCATGGGATTCTCAATGCCCGGTTCCATATCTTATTTGGCGGCGGGCTTAAGGCGCATTTTTCCCTGCAGACCGGCGGTGACACGGCCGTCTTTGTTATCGAACAGGGCGTTGACTTCCTGCAATCCGCTCGCGGCGTCGATGGCTTCCGAAACGAAGGAGACACTGCCGCTGACGGTGACCTCGCCTTTCCTCGTTTTGAACACGAGTTCCACTTCCCTGCCCTTTTCGAATCCGTGGAGCGAATCCCCGGGAACGTAAGTGATGAACCGGCACTGCGAGGTGTCCACCACGCGCGCGGCGGGCGCATTGGCGGTGACGGACTCGCCCGGATCAAGACCGAACAGGTCCACCACCGTACCGCCGCTGGAAGCGACCAATTGCCGTTTTTTCAACAGCGCCTGCGCCTGCTGTTCCTCCACAATGGCGATTTTCCAGACGGCCTCCTTTTGGTCCATGTCGGCGCGGCTGACGGAGCCGCCTTTTTCAAAGATCTGCTTCGTGCGTTCGAACTCTTTTTTGGCCGCCTCCACCGCCAAACGCTGACGCTCCACTTCAAGCGTTTCCGTTTCATTCTCCAATTGGAGGATGACGTCTCCCTCTTTCACCGCATCGCCTTTTTTGACGAGGATTTTAGAAAGGACGCCTCCCACCGGAAAGCTCAGCGACGCATCCACATTTGCCTGACACAGGCCCTGATGCCAGTCCTGCGCGAAAACGTGCCCCTGACAAAAAAAGAAAACGCCCAGCAGGCAGGCCGGGAGGGCCCTGCTGCGGCTCACTTTCTCCTGAGTTTGTCCGGATGTCATGGCGTGAGATGACGATGATGAGATGCCCGGGGGTTACTTGCCACGGAAAGAATCCCGCACCGCGCCAAGATACTCCTCGTATTGCTCCGGTGAGATTTTTTTTCCTTTGGCCAGCAGGGCGGTTTTCTTTGCAATGTCGTCCTTCGTGATTGAAATGCCCCGGTTTTCCAGCACCTGGCCGGTGGCCAGTTCATATTCCAGCATGGCCTGGCGGAAAAGGATGAGACCGGATACCGCAGCCAGTTTCGCCTGACTCAGGTCCTCCTCGGCTTCAAGCACGCGGCGGACGTCGGACTTGCCTTCCTTCAAATCGACCTGACGTGAATTGAGCACCTCCTGATTCAACGCGATGGAGCGGTAATAGGAAGCGAGGGCCTCACGTGATGTGATAACCTTCTGCACGGCGTTATCCACCGCATTGCCAATCTGCATTCGCACATCACTGACGGATGTCTCCACGCTTTTTTGTTTTGCCAGCGCAGCGGCGTAGCGGTTTTTCGCTTCACGGTTTCCGAGCGGCATCTTGAATTCGATGCCCACTCCCCACGCGGCGAAGTCAGTGCCGGTAATGTCTTCGGTGGACCGGGTTAAATCCGTGCCGAGGCCGTTCAATCCATAGCTGGCTTTCAGATCGAGCTGAGGAAGCTTTTGATTTTTCATAAACTCCGTTCTGACGTCCTCACCCTCCTTCTCCGCCAGTTTGCCGAGATAGTCCGGATTGGCGCTGTAAGCCTTCGCCAGTCCGCTTTGCACGTCCGGGGTGACCTTGTTAGGCGGCGGAGGTGTGGTCGTTGCCACTTCGAATCCCTCCGCGACGGAGGCTCCGCAGAATCCCGCCAGCAGCGCCGTTGCTTCCGTTAGCCGCTGGCGCGCGGTGGAAACTCTTGCGAGACGCTCCTCGACACCCGCCTCAGCGGTGGAAAGTTCCACGGGCGCGGCCTTCCCGGCCTCCTTCATGGTCTTCGCATCATTGGCCATCTTCCGCGCGGTCTCCACAGACTGATTCGAATATTCCACCTGCCGCGTGGCTCCGTAAACATTCCAGTAGGCAAGCTCCGCGGAACTGAGGGATACCATCAGTTGACGGCGAAAGTCCTGCCATGCCTGCTCCGTCTCACTGGCGGCGACACGGATGGCCGCGGTGGCAATCCGCTTTCCCGCGTCCTTTAACAGCGGCTGGGTCAGGGTCACGCCCACAAAGGTTACTACTTCCCGTTCACCGGTGGCCCCGAATCCCCCCGTAGTGAGTTGCTGCAGGTTGTTGCGCAATTCACTAACGCTGGCCGTGAGACTGAGACGCGAGCCCAGCGGTGTGAGTGTCTCCAGCGAGGTGGAACCAATATGATTTTTCTCCGCAAGCAATGGCACACCGCTCAATTGCCGCCTCTCCTCCACGGTATTCGGCCGCCTGCTGTCCTCGTAATTGTAGCTCGCAGACAGCAGCGGATCAAAGGTTCCCTTCGCCGCCTCCTGAGTGCGCCGCTTCACTTCATACTCCATGACCTTGGCCTGAATGGCCCAGTTCGCGTCCAGCACCCGCTCTCTTAAATCAGCAAGACTGCCGATAAACACCGGCCCGGAAACAGGAACCGGATCTGCGCTTTGCGCCGGCACTGTATTTGCCAGTAAAAAAGCAGCGGCAAGAACGGCGGGAAAGGACAATCCTGTTGAAGACATACGCCTCTCATTAGCGGTGAAATTGCCGCGGTGACAACTAATTCCTCACGGGTCATTCACCCGCCATCCGTCAGGGTCGCAACTCCTCAGCGCGTTAGGGAGAGAACCGGACGGAGATCGTCGAGCACCAAACGGGCGACCAGGGTTCGCGGATGGCTTTCGCCCAGCACGGAACGCCAGCCTTCGTAAACTTTTTCCATTTCGATTCGCGCGGCTTCATTTCGTCCCTGCCCGCGCAGGTTGAGCGCGAGATTGAAGCGGCAGCGAAACACATCCGGATGGCAATGGTCAAAGGACCGCTCCATATCCGTGAGCAATTCCCGCTGAGCTGTCTCAGCTTCAGTGTGACGTCCGTCTGCCATGAGAGCATTGGCGAGATTGTTGCGGGTCGAAAACGTTTCAGGATTGTCGCGTCCCAGTTCCCGCTCCTGTTTGCCTGCAAGGGTGGTGAATGTTTCCACCGCGTGTCCCGCCTCCAGATCGCTCACCTTTAGATTCACGAACTGCATTCCGCTGAATCCCGGCGAAATCCCGGCAGCGAGCTCAGCGGCCGCTTGTTTCTGACGCTTCACGCCAACCACCCGTTTCTGCACTGCCCAGACGGCCGCCAGCGGCAGCGTAAGACACAATAATATGGTGATATCCTGTATGAAAAAACGCCGCATTTGGTTGAATGTCAAGGCTTCTTAACATGATCCATACCCTATGGCAGCGTCGCTGGCAATTTATTATTATTGGAATCCGATGATATCCAAAAACCATTATCAAGAATCACTTTTGAGAACCCTCTCAAATTCAAGAGCAGGATAGCGCCTCTTCGTTTTGGGCAGCCACGCGCCTGATCAGTTTCAGAACACTGTCGGCATCATACGGCTTCGGGAGAAAATTCCGGCCCGGTATAAGATCACTTCCCTGCTGAAAAAGATCGGCGCTGTAGCCGCTGGAGTAGATGACGCGCAGACCTGGGCGCTCTTCGAGCAATTGACGGGCAAGGTCGTGACCGGTGGCGCCGCCGGGCATCACAATATCCGTCACGAGAAGGTCGATGCGGTCCTTGTTTTCGGACCAGCGGGCATATCCCTCCCGGGCATCGCCGGCTTCGATTACATGGCACCCGCAATGCCGCAGCAACTGCCGCATGATGGAGCGCACAGCGGGCTCATCCTCCACCAAAAGAACATTCAACTTCATGCTGCCTGGCGCAGCCGGCTGGTTTTGCGCATCACACTGATCCGCCTTCCGTCCGGAAACCGGAAGATAGACGAAAAAGGAGGTTCCCTGTCCGGGATCGCTGAAGACCTCGATCCAGCCTTCGTGCTGTTTCACGATGCCGTAAACGGTGGCAAGGCCCATGCCGGTACCCTGACCGACCTCACGCGTCGTGAAGAATGGCTCAAAAATGCGGGCGCGTGTGGCTTCATCCATGCCGTGGCCGGTATCTGTGACACTGAAGCGGACAAAATTTCCCTCGCGCGCCTCCGGATTCTGCGCGGCCCTGGCGGCGGAAATGCCCACCAGTCCCGTGGCAATGCGCAGGCGTCCTCCCCGCGGCATGGCATCGCGGGCGTTGATGACCAGATTCGTCACCACCTGCTCAAGGCTGGGAGCGTCTCCCATGACATGCGGCACATCCTCCTGACATTCCCAATCGACATGGATGTGCTCGCCGATAAGGCGCTGGAGCATGGAGCTTTGGCTCTCGACAAGGCCATTGAGATCGAACGGCACGGGCTGAAAAAGCTGCTTTCGGCTGAAAGCCAGCAACTGGCGCGTCAGAGTGGCGGCGCGCTCCGAGGCATCGAGTGTCTCCGCCAGCGCGGCGCGGGTGTTTTCCGGAAACTCCTGGGTGGCAAGCTGGAGGCTGAGATGCCCCTGGATGATCGTGAGAATATTGTTGAAATCGTGGGCCACTCCGGCGGCAAGCTGTCCCACTGCCTCCATTTTCTGCGACTGGCGAAGCTGACGCTCCAGTGCAGTGCGGGCCGTGATGTCCTCCGCCATGATGAGGAGGTGGGGTTGCCCCGTAACGGTGGTCGGCTGGGTGGAAACCAGCATCCTGCAGGGATCTCCCGATTTGCTGCGCAGCTCGCACTCCCGCGAGCGAAGCGGCTGGGGTTCACGCAAGGGAGTGATCAGTCCCGTATGGTTCAGAACGGGATGCGAATGTGCCAGCACTTCCTCCCTGGCAAATCCGGTGACGCTGGTGAAGGCCTCGTTCACATCGACGATCTGGCCGGTGGCGAAGTTCAGGATCGCCTGAGCCAGCGGCGCGGCTCGAAAGGCCGTCGCAAACCGCTCCTCACTGTGCCTCAGTTCGGCGGTGCGCTGTTCCACCTTCCGCTCCATTTCTTCGAGGTGCGTCCGCGTCTGCCGGCTCCACTGCCATTTGCGGGTGAGCGCCGCCACGATTTGCTGCACTTCGGAGTTCTGAAAGGGCTTCTTGAGAAGCAGGAGATTTTCCGCCAGTCCCAGCCGCGCCTGAATGTCATCCCAGCAATAATCCCCGCTGGCCGCGCAAATCACCGCCTGAATCTGCGGGTCCGCGCGCCAAAGCTGCTCAATCGTTTCCACGCCGCCCCAGCCCGGCGTGCGCATATCCACAAAAACCACTGCGTACGGTCGGCCCGCAGTCAGCGATTCCCGCACCACCCGCAACCCATCCCTGCCCTGCGGCGCATATTCCACGTTAAAGCCTGGCCCGGCGAAAGGAGAATGCGTCCTCCCATTCACAGCCGGTTCCCCTTTTTCGGGGGGAATGACGGAGTGGAGAATCCTGACAAAGTCCGCGTGGGCTGCGGGATTGTCGTCTATCACGAGGATACGGTATTCGGCGGTGGGCATGTTCGAGGCGCAGGGTCAACGCAGGGGTAGGGAACGAACTCGGCGTAGGGAAAATGATCGCATCGGGTGCCTGTGACGGGACTTTCCGCAGCGGATTCAAGCCCCAAACCCGGCCCTTTCACAGCCTCACCGGACGCCTTCACCGGAATCCGCCGCCCGTACAACCATGCATGCCCGTTCCGCCCGGGGGCGGAAGAGGGAATGGGAAGGTCAAAAATGGCGCAGGCAGGCGTATCCACAGGGAGAAACGGATGCTGCCAATTTTGGTATAGAAACCATAATTAGCAAACAAATCCACGCCTCACACTACGCAGTGAATGACAGTTCGTGACAGAAATTCGGAGATTTTTTCAAAGTCGCGTCGGGTTCCAGTTTCCCGGCGGGAACAAACTTTTTACAACTCCCTGCCAGCCAATAGACCGGAATAGCTCATACTCCCGCGGTTATGAAGCAGAGTACTTTTATTTTGTCTGTCTCATTGGCGCTGGCATCGGGAAGCGCAGCGTGGCTTCTGATCGAAAACGCCCGCCTGCGCTCGGAAGCCAGTCACATCCCGCCCGAAACGCAGGGCCGGAATTCACTGCCGAAAGTGGTGGCCGGACCGGTCTCTCAACCCACCGCGGGAGGCGGCAGAAATACGACTTCAGGGCGCACTCCGGACAAGAATTCAAAGCGCTCTGGAGCAGACAAAGCCCTTCCATCCGCCACAGCGGGAGCCTTCAACGTCGTGGACAATGGGGACGGCACTTTCACGGTGAGCGACGCCGCGGGGTCATGGCAGCAGGTGATGAACCCGGAGCAATGGCGCGAGTTCAGACAAAAAGTGGAAATGGCCATGACTGCCGCCACCACCAAACGCCCGGGTGGTCCCTCATGGAGCCCCGGACGCGCCGCCGGTCCGCCGGATACACCGAACCATGGGGACCATGCGACGGCATGGGCTTCCCAGGCACCCGACGGCGGGAAAGAATGGCTGCAACTGAAGTACTCCAAATCCGTCGAAATCAGCGAGATCAACATCCTCGAAAGCTACAATCCCGGCGCACTTTCGAAGGTCAGTGCCATCATGCCCGACGGCAGCGAAAAGATCATTTGGGAGGGCCGTGAGAATCCGGAGGAAGGCGTCGTGGAACGCGCGGTCAAAGTCCCCAAAGGCATTCGCAGCGACCAAATTCGCATCGAGCTCGACACCAGCCGCGTGCCGGGGTGGAATGAAATCGATGCCGTGGAACTCGTCGGCACCGACGGCAGCCGCCAATGGGCCGCCGAATCCACCGCCAGCAGTTATTACGGACAGAACCGCGGCCTGCTCACGGCTGAAGGCACCGGGATACTGCTTCTCGATGACGGACTGGAAGCGGAGGCCACCACGTTGACTCTCAAGAGATAATTCCCCTGTTCAACGATCCGTCCGGCGGATCGTTACCGGCTTGCTTCCGCGGTGACGTCCGCGCTCCTGCACCACATAGAGGCAATAGGAAGCCACGGTGCCTGGCGCGTCGAGGCCATCGGCGGTAAGGCACTCCAATGCTCCATCGCGGGGAATATTGGCCACAAGACGGCTGCCGCGCCGCTGGTATTCGGGACCTGGCAGGCAGCGAATCTGGTATCCTTTCAATCGCGGGGCGGTGCTTGGCTCCCACGTCAAAATCGCCTGATTTGCGGATGAATCCCATGCCGCCTGGAGTTCCACCGGATCGGCGATGCCGCCGGGGGTGGGAAAAAGCTGGGGCAGAGTGTCCGTGACCGCCGCATTGGTTCCAAACTGAGAAGTGACCATCCGGTTATAAGCCACCAGCGTTTCCCGCAGCCAATCCTGCACCTGGTCCCGGTTGGCGCGGATGAGGTCACACTGGAATTCGGTATCCTCGTGAGTCAGGCGGGCGTTTTGGTAAGCGTCCATCAGGGCGGCAAGATCATCCCGCGAAAACCCCTCCTGGAGCAGCAGCGGCAGTGTCAGCCCCGCCGGAGCAGCGCCGTCGTTCATGACATCCCATAGCCTCAGGGCGTCGCGCACTGGCCGGCAAAAGCGATCGGGAGCTGCCGAAAGCGTTTCCACTTGAGGCACCACCTTTCCTTCTGGCCGGTCTTCATACCAGGTCCGCGCCGCCACGTTGAATTGCACCAGCCGATCGCGCAGTTGTGTTTTCAGCTTCAACGTCTCATTGGCATGGTGCGCCAACTCGTCCTCCAACTCCTGAAGACTCTCTTGTATTCCCGCCAATTCCGTTCCCATTTCCCCCAGTTCCGTCCGGCTCACCCCGCCAGGCAGCACCAGATCCGTTAACTCATCCGTGCCGCTCCAATGGGCAAGGTATTCACGCATGACCTCAACGTAAGATTCATCAGAAGTAAGGGGCATAAGAATAAAAATAGGAATCCTGAAGATTTACTCAAGTTTTCCGTATAATCAATCACTGTTTCCCTTTTGAGCGTCTGATTTTCAGAGCAATTCCATCACTGTCGCAGTAATTCGTGTCGCCGTTTTCGAAATTCGAGGCGCGATCTCCTGCGAGGATGCAGCAACTCCTGCACAGTGGAGGACTCAGGAAGGACGTTTGAACTGAGAATCATACCGCGCCTGAATGTCGCGATAACGCTCTTCGAGTTCTTCAAGACTCAGGCCCTGCAGCGCATCCTGCGGCGTGACCGGTCCACCCATTAACTGCTCCAGCATCTGGAGTTTGCCCATCACAAGACCGAAGGCCTGTCCTTTGGCCTCCCCTTTAGCGATCAGCGTTTCGGCAGTGGTCATGAAGGTATCCTTGAGACGGGGTTCACTTTGAAGGTGCAGGTAAATCGCCTCGACGTCAAGAGTCTGGTCATTGTCGAAACTGTACGTGAAAATGCGCCGGAGCAGAGGGTCGGACAGGAACGCCCGCAGCCCGGCATACTCTGTCGCCAGCCACACGAAAAACTCCATCCGTCGCTGCTCCCGTGCGTATTTCATCAATTGCAATACCACCCTCACATCTCCCCGGTCCTCCTCCCGCGCCGGGTCGCATTGTGTCAGGTCCAGCAGGGCATGACGGAATTTCGGCAGGTATGGCAGCAGTGCCTCCGCCATGTCTGGCGGAAGGTCGAAGAGGTGCTCGAACGACACCGGCGTGTTCCACCGTGCCGGCCCCTGATGCAGCACAAATCCGAGGACCGGCGGCAGGGGTAGCGGATTTTCGCGCACGTGCGCCGTCAGAATCTCCACCATATAACCCAGCAGCCGCAGCGGCATCAGCGGATCAGGAGTACTCTGGTGCTCAAAAATCAGATACAGCAGTGTTTCACGCTCCTCCAGCCGGGTGGAGAACAGAAGATCGGAATGGCTCTGGTGCAGGTCGCGCTTAACAAAAGAGGCCGGCAATACCGCAAGGCTGCTCCACTCAATTCGACCGGTAATCTCCGGAGGGAGATGCCTGCGAAAAAAAGCGCCCGCCTTGTCAGGGTCGGAAAAGACCGCCTTGAAGAAAGCATCGTGCGGCTGTGCGGACGGATCGGGGTCCAGGGAAGCATCAGCGGAGCCGGAATCAAAATCGGGAGCGGAATCGGACACAGCGCCAGTCTGCCCTCTACAAGAACACCCGCAACCCGACCTTTGCTTGCATCGAAAACCAGGAAGCCATGACACATTCTTTACACCTCCTTCCTGGGCAGGCCGCGGGCCGGATGTATGATCGACACCATTCAATCATTCCGTCCCCGTGTCCTTGTCATGAAATACGCCCTCCCCGCCTTTTCCATCCCCCGTTTCATCGCTCCCCTGCTGCTCGCGGCCATGCCCTCCCTGCTTCCGGCGCAGCAGATAGGCTTTGTCGAAAAGTACGCCCTCGCCGCGGACCGGGATGCTGTTCTCAAGGAACTCGTCCCCGGCACTGAGGAATATTACTACTATCACGCCCTGCACTATCAAAACCAGGGAAAGAAGGCGGAGATGGAGGCGATCATCAAGGAGTGGAATGAGCGTTTCACCGGCACCCGCCCGCACCGCGAGGAAATCCTCAATCGCCAAGTCCTCCTGGACTACGCTAAAGACCCGCAAAAGGCGTTGGAGACCCTGCGCAACAAACTGGCCATCACCTACAACCACCAGCGCATCACCCCGGATGCCCGCCCGGACCTGGCCACCAAACTCGACCCGGCGCTCATTTCATGGGACGCCTTTCTCTCCCAGGCATTGCAGAGCACGGATGCCTTCGCGAACATCACAGACGCCGGCCTCACCGCGCTTCTCCGCGAGGGCAAAGTCGAGCTGACCATTCCGCGCCGCCGGGAACTGCTCAGCCGTCTCCAGCGTCCGGATTTCCCGAAGCTCGTGGATATCGTCAACGCAGACCTGGGCACGAAGGAATCCGGCGGTTTCGGCGAATTCAAAGTTCACTCGCTCCTGACTCTGCCGCAGCTTGAAGATCTCCTCAAACTCCGTCCCGCTCTTCTTCAAAACAGCAACTTCGTCACCGCATGGGCCGGCAAACTCCGCCCTGCTTTCGGCCAGGATGCGGAGCGCGACCCCGCCGTCCGCGAAGCATGGCTCGACCGCCTCCAGGCGTTCGTCAACCGCCTCGGACCCGGCTTCAACAGCCTCAAGGCCCACGTGCTCTATCATCGTCTCTATCACGACCGCAGCCGGGGCATCGTGGATGAAGCAAAGCTTCTCGCCTACCTTCAACTCCCCCGCCCGGTTCCCTATCTCAATGAAGAATGGAGAAAGGTCGCGCTCACCAAAAACCCGGTCGATCTCAACGCCGACTTCTCGTCCCTCACTTCCTCGAGACCCATCGGCAACGACGAACTGCTGGTCAGGGATCTCCTCCTCCGCGTTCTCGCCAAAGCCGAAAACGCCGAGAAATTTCTCCCTTACGTCAACGATCAGTGGATCAACGCGATCCTCGCGGAGGCCAAACTGACCAGCGGCGCCGATGACGCCCAGCGCTGGATTTCTCTCCTGCCCCCGGAGTCCTATCAAACGCTCAAGGACCGCACCGATCTTGATTTTGAGGCCGCGTCCCGTGAATCATTCAATCCGGAGGACGATGTCTCGCTCGACCTGTATGTGAAAAACGTCCCGCGCCTCCTCGTCAAAGTTTTTGAGATCAATACCGAGAACGTCCACCGCAACACCGGGGCACAGGTCAACACTGACCTCAATCTCGACGGCCTCACCGCCAACAGCGAGCAATCGTACGACTACAACGACGCCCCGCTGCTGCGCGCCAAACGCTCATTCCCCTTCCCTCAACTCAAAGGAAAGCGCGGCGTATGGGTCGTGGAGTTCATTGGCGGCGGCAAAAGCAGCCGTGCCCTCATTCGGAAGGGCAGCCTGCGGCACCTCGCCCAGCCCGCCATTGCAGGCACCCGTATCACCGTGATCGACGAAAAACTGAAACCGGTGCCCCGCGCGTGGGTCCTGCTCGGCACCCGGCGATTCGAAGGCGATGAAAACGGCGAAATCCTCGTCCCCTTCTCCACTCAGCCCGGCAGTCAGAATGTCATCCTCGGGGACAGTTCCGGCTTTACCTCACTCGAGCAAATCGACATCGCCGGAGAAGCATGGCAGCTCACAGCGGGCTTCCATGTGCCGCAGGAATCCCTGCTGCCCGGCGCTTCGGCAAAGCTGGCCGTTCGCCCGGCGCTCCTTTTGAATGGCCGTCCGCGCGCAGTGGGGGCTTTGGAAAATGTCCGCCTCACTATCAATTCCACCAATCTTGAGGGCGTGCCCTCCTCCGCCGTCTATCCGCTGGCAAAGCTGGAGGCCAACGCGGAGACCGTGGTGGAATTCAGTGTTCCCGAGCGCCTCTCCACACTGAGTTTCACGCTTGAGGGTGACATGAAGAGTTTCATCACCGCCCAGCCGGTCCATCTCAACGCCGCCGGCAGCCTCAAGGTCAACGGCATCACCCTAACCGATGTGGTCGGCGACATTTACCTGTCCAGTGAAAACGGCCTGTGGGTCCTCCACGAACTGGGCCGCAACGGCGAACCGAGACCGGAACGCGAAACCGTCGTCACCTTCGCCAGACCGGAATTCACTCAAACCATTTCCGCCACGTTCAAGACGGACGCCGAAGGCGCCATGATGCTGGGTAAACTCGACGGCATCAGCCGCATCGACGTGAAAAGCGCCGCCGGTGTGCAGCGCAGTTTCATGCTGCCGCACACCCGGGCCAGCCTTCCCGCGGTTGTCAACGCCGCCTTCGGCGAACCCGTGCAATTCGCGTGGCGCAGTGACTCGGGAGTCGCGCCGGGCGACGTTAGTGTGCTGGAAATGCGCAATGGCACTCCCGTTTATGATCTCTCCGCCGCAGCGGAGGTGAAGGATGGCTTCGTCATTTTGAACAACCTCAATCCGGGTGAATATGCCGTGGAATTTGTGCCCGCCGGTGAACGCACCATCGTGCGTGTTGGCGGCGGGGACCTCGTGGCAGGTCACCTCGTCAGTGCCGGGCTAACTATGGAGCTTTCCAATTCCGCGCCCCTTGCCATCAGCGGCATTGCCGTTGGCGACGCTACCGTAAGGGACAAGAACGAAAAGAAGCAGGTGATCGTCTTCCACATTGGAAATCCCTCCGTGGAGACGCGCGTGCATGTGTTCGCCAGCCGATACCTGCCGCAGTTCGACGCCTTCAGCGCCCTCGGAGAGGATCATCTCGGCGCGCCGTTCGCCGGCAGCCCCGCGTGGCGGCCCAGCCTCTATCAAAGCGCCCGCACCATCGGCGAGGAATACCGCTACGTGCTGGAGCGCAAAGCCGCGAAGCACTTCCCGGGCAATCTTCTTCCTAAACCCGGTCTGCTGCTCAATCCATGGGCCATTTCCGATACCAAAACGGAAAAGAAGAACGCCGCACGCGGCGAGGACGCGGCCGCCATGACTCCGGAGCGTCCCGCCGCTCCTGCCACACCTCCGCCCGCCGCCAAGCCTGCCGAACAAAATGCGCAGGCCGCCATCTCCATGGAGCCTGACCTTTCATTCCTCGGTCTTCCTGCTCCCGTTGCCCTCAATCTTCGCCCTGACAAAGACGGCAATGTCGTCCTGGACCTTGCCGCCCTCGGCGACCGTCAGTTCATACGTATCGTCGCCGTGGACAGTGATTCCGCCGCCACCCGCGACTTCTCGCTGCAGGCCCCAAAACTCCAGCTTCGCGAACGGCGCCTCACCGACGCCCTCGATCCAAAACAGCACTACAGCCGGCAGGACAACATCACGCTGCTGGAAAAGGATGTTCCCTTCGCCTTTAAGGACGCCCGCACCGCCACCTTCCAGGTCGCGGGCGATCTTGCTGCTGCCTTCTCGCTTCTGCAAAACCTGTCAGGAAATCCCAGCCTCGCCGAATTCTCATGGCTGAAGGAATGGCCAAAACTCGATCCCGCAAAACGCGCGGAACTCTATTCCAAATACGCCAGCCACGAACTGCACTTTTTCCTCGCGCGCAAAGATCCGGAATTCTTCAAGTCCATCGTCCAGCCGTATCTCGCTTCCAAACGGGACAAAACCTTCATGGATCACTATCTGCTCGGCGCGGACATGAGCGGCTACCTCCGCCCGTGGCAATACAGCCAGCTTAACACCGTGGAGCGCATTCTCCTCGCCCGCCGCGTGGAATCGGAGCGTCCCATCGTCAGCCGGCTCCTCAAAGACTGGCTCGATACCCAGCCCCAGGACCGCCAGCGGGATGCCTTCCTGTTTGAGACCGCGCTGCGGGGCCGGTCGTTGAGCCGCAACTCGGCAGCCGATTACGGAATCGCATGGAAGGAGGGGCTGCTGCCCGAATCGGAGACCGCCGCTGGCGACCGGGCGGCTCCCGCAGACGACTATGCTACCTTGACCCTCGGTTTTGCCGTGGACGGGGCGACAGAACTCCGCAGAAAGAACGCTAACAAGTGGGGTTACAATATGTTTCAGGGAGCGGGCGGAGCAGACACACACGGGACATCAGTTACGGGAGCCCTGGGGCTGCAGGTGGAGGACAGCGTCGAGTTTTCTCCGGTGGAACTGAAGCAGCAAGTCGCCAAACTCACCGAAGACGGCCGCAAAACGGGCGACAAGGCAGACAGAGGCCGCGCGTGGCGTCGAGACAGCGAAGAAAAGGAACTGGAGGACCTCGTCAAAGCGAAGGCGGCAAGTCCAAAAGGCTTCTTCCGCCAAATGGAAAAGACGAAGGAGTGGGCCGAAAACAACTACTATCATCTCCTCATCGCGCAGCAAAACGCCGATCTCGTCATGCCCAACCGTTTCTGGCGTGACTACGCGCTCTGGGATGGCGCAAAACCCTTCGTTTCCCCGCACCTCGCAGAGGCCGCCGGCAGCTTTACCGAAATCGTGCTCGCCCTCGCCGCGCTGGACGTTCCTTTTCCCCCGGCTGATCCGGCGGCAAAACTCGTGAAGGTCGAACGCAAGGACAACGCTGTCACCCTGACACCTTCCGGACGCGGACTGCTCTTCCACCAGGAAATCCGCACCGCCGAGCCTGACAAAGAAGGCGCGCAATTGCTCGTCAGCCAGAACTTCTACCGTCAGGGCGACCGCTACATCGAGCAGGCGGGCGAGAAGACGGACAAATTCGTCACCGGCGAATTCGTGGCTGGCATCGTTTACGGCTCGCAAATCGTCGTCACCAATCCCTCGTCCTCCCGGCAAAAGCTGGACCTCCTCTTCCAGATTCCGGAAGGTGCCATCCCGGTCCTCAAGACCCGCGCCACGCAGAACGTCCCCATCATGCTGGAGCCCTATCACACCGGCACGTTCGACTTCCAGTTCTACTTCCCCGCCCCCGGACAGTTCACGCACTATCCGGTGCATCTAAGCCGCAACGCGAAGACTGCCGCTTCGGCTCAGGCCGTGACTTTCAACGTGGTGGGCAAGCCCTCGCAGGCGGACAAAGCCTCGTGGGAATACGTGAGCCAGAATGCTGATCCCGCGGAGGTCATCAACTTCCTCGACCAGCACAATCTCTTCACACTGAATCTCGATCTGATGGCATGGCGCTTGAAGGACGCGGACTTCTTCCGCAAGGCTTTCACGCTGCTCCGCACTCGCCACATGTGGCACCCCGTCACATGGAGTTACGCCCTCATGCACAATGTTCCCGAAGGCGTCACCGACTACCTCATGCACAGCGGTGGCTTCCTTGCTCAATGCGGCGCTTACATCGACACGCCCGCCATCAAAATCGATCCCGTCGAGCGCCGCATCTATCAGCATCTGGAATACAGCCCCGTCGTGAATGCGCGCGCTCACCGTCTCGGCGGACAGCGCACCATCCTCAATGACAAAATGCGCGGGCAGTACCTCTCGCTGATGAAAATCCTGACGTATCGTCCGCAGTTGGATCAGGAGGACACTCTCGCCGTCACCTACTACCTCGCCCTCCAGGACCGTATCGAGGAAGCCGTCGCCTTTTTCGCCAAAGTGGACCCGGCCAAAATCGCCGAACGCCTCCAGTACGACTACCTTCAGGCATGGCTGGCCATGTGTCAGGAGGACACCGCCACCGCCCGCCGCATCGCCACTGCGCACGCCAAACACGGCGTGGATCGCTGGCGCAATCTCTTCACCGAGATGACTTCCCAACTGGACGAAATCGAAGGCAGGAAGCCCGCGGTGCCGCGCCCCGAAGACCGCGACGCCACCCAGGACGCTCTCGCAGCGAAGGAACCGGCCTGCAACATCCGCATCGAAAGCAGGATGGTGAAACTCGACTTCCGGAACCTCACCGAAGTCACCGTCAACTACTACCCCATGGACCTGGAGTTCCTCTTCAGCGCCAATCCCTTCGTCACCCAGGACACCAGCCGCTTCCGCATGATCCGTCCTAACAGGTCTGAAAAAGTCATGCTTCCCGCGAATACGAACTCTCACGTCTTCGCCCTTCCCGCCGAATATCAAAGCGCCAACGTCCTCGTCGAAATCACCGGCGGCGGCCTCACCAAAGCCGAAGCCGCCTACGCCAACGAACTCGACGTTCAGGTCAGCGAAGGCTTCGGCCGCCTTGAGGTCCGTCACGCCACCGACAAGCGCCCCCTCACCAAAGTCTATGTCAAAGTCTTCGCCGACCAGAACGGCACCCCCGTCTTCTACAAAGACGGCTACACCGACCTCCGCGGCAAATTCGACTACGCCAGCCTCAGCACCGGCGACCTCGACTCCACCACCCGCTTCTCCGTCCTCATCATGAGCGACGACTTCGGCGCCACCGTAAAGGAACTCCAGCCTCCAAAACGGTAACCCGCCAGCGCCGCGTTCCTGTTGATACTCTTACTCCCACTCATACTCTTACTCATACTCTCCAACACCCGAGTTCAGGAATATTGCATACGGTGCAACGAATACGGACCGCGGAGCGGTCCCCCGTGAATAGATGGCATGAAGGACGTCAAGCAGCGCGCGCGAAGCGTGCCAGCTTGACGCCCTATGGTTAGCAAGCCACAAACACAGATAGGCGCAGACTCTTTGGAGCCAAGCGCAAAACCCGCGTCCCTGAAGATCG
>DASZQB010000067.1:0-30590 GCA_035550135.1 Verrucomicrobiales bacterium | reverse complement strand
CGAGCGCCTCCGTAATCGCCGTGTCGCCGTGCGGGTGATACTTCATCGTCTCCCCGACGATGTTGGCGACTTTGTTGAAACGCCCGTCGTCCATGGTCTCCATCGTGTGGAGAATGCGGCGCTGCACCGGTTTAAGCCCGTCATTGAGGTGCGGCACCGCGCGTTCCAGAATGACGTAACTGGCATAATCGAGAAACCAGTTGCCGTACATTTCCCCCACATGATGGAGATTCCGCGGCGTCACCGTGCCCGTCACCGCCGTCATGGGATGCGCATGCACATGCGCCGGCTCCTCTCCGCGCCCAGCCTCATCCCCCGCGCCCTGCGGGGCGTCGAGATCGAGCGGGAGCTGGGGTTCGGAATCTGAATTCTGGTCGCGGGGCTTGGAAGGCATGTCCGGGTGGTCGGGGAAACGGGAAGCCTTTCACCTAAACGAAAACCCTGGGGACGCAAAAGAAAATCAGCCGTTCCGGCCCGGCCTTCGCATGATCCCGCCAGGGTTTTGACAGACGCAAACTCCTGACTAGTCTCCGCCCCCCTGAAACTTTCTATACTCCGATAAAACATGAGCGAAGCCACCACGCATACTTTCCAGGCCGAAGTCCGGCAGTTGCTGGACATTGTGATCAACTCCCTTTACACGGACCGCGATATCTTCCTGAGGGAACTGGTTTCCAATGCGTCCGATGCGGAGGAGAAGATGCGGCACATTCAGCAGACAGAGCGCGATATTTTTGAAGCGGACGCGGCGCTGGAAATCAGCGTGACCACGGACGAGACGGCAAAGACGATCACCATCACGGACCGGGGAATCGGGATGACGAGGGAGGAACTGGTCGAGAATCTGGGGACGATCGCGCACAGCGGAACGAAGGCGTTTTTGCAATCGCTGGAGAGCGGGGCGCCGGCGGCGGGGAATGTGATCGGAAAATTCGGCGTCGGTTTTTACAGTTCGTTCATGGTGGCGGACAAGGTGCAGGTTTATACCCGCTCCTGGAAACCGGGGGGGGAGGACCTTTGCTGGACGAGCGACGGGCGCGGCGGGTACACGATCGAAGAGGCGCCGGGACAGAGCCGCGGCTGCCGCATCGTGATTCATCTCAAGGATGAGCATGAGGAATTCGCGAAGAAGTGGAAGGCGGAGGAGTTGCTAAAGCGGTATTCGAATTTTGTGCCGTTTCCGCTGCTGCTGAACGGCGAACGGGTGAACAAGGTGGAGGCGCTGTGGCTGAAGAACCGCAGCGAGATCAAGGACGAGGACTATGATGAGTTTTACAAGTTCATCGCGCACGCGTGGGATGAGCCGCGCTATCGGCTGCACTTCAACGCAGACGCGCCGCTGGCGATTCATTCGCTGCTGTTCGTGCCGAAGGAAAATCCGGAGCCGTGGGGCATGGGCCAAACGGACCCCGGCGTGGCGCTCTATTGCCGGAGAGTGCTCATCGACCAGCATCCGAAGAATCTGCTGCCGGACTGGCTGCGCTTTCTCCGCGGTGTAATCGACAGCGATGATCTTCCGCTCAACATCTCCCGCGAAACGATGCAGGACAGCGCGCTGGTGCAGAAGCTGGGCGATGTCATTACGAAACGGTTTCTGAAGTTCCTCGACTCAGAGGCGAAGGACGATGCGGAGAAGTATCACGAGTTCTATCTCGGATTCAGCCGCTTCATCAAGGAGGGGGCGATCACGGACTACAAGCATCGTGAGGCGCTGGCGAAGCTGCTGCGTTTTGAGTCCAGTATGACCGGGGACGGCAAGGTGACCGGACTGGAGGAATACGTGACGCGGATGAAGGAGGAGCAGAAAGACATTTATTATCTCCACGCTCCGAGCCGCACGTCCATTGAATCCGGGCCGTATCTGGAGGCATTCAAGGCACGGGGCCTGGAGGTTGTTTATTTCACGGAGCCGGTGGACGAATATCTCGTTTCATCCCTGACCGAATTTTCCGGGAAGAAACTCGTGGCGGCGGATTCCGCGGATCTTGACCTCGGGGATGCTCCGGACGCGGAAAAGAAGGAGGGACTAACGGATAGTGAAGCGGAGGAGTTTGCGGTCTGGATGAAGGAGACGCTGGGGGATGGTGTGGAAAAAGTGGCGGCATCGAAGCGGCTGGTGGACAGTCCGGTGGCCGCACTGCTGCCGGAGGGTGCGCGGATGGGGCCGCAATTTCGCGCGATGATGAGATCCATGAAACAGGAGGCTCCGCCGCTGAAAGTGCATCTGGATGTCAATCCGAAGCATCCGGTGATCATAAAACTGGCGCGCACGCGTGCTGACCGGCCCGAGGCTTCGGCGCTGATTGCGGGGCAACTGCTGGACACGGCGCTGTTGAGTGCCGGCCTGGTGGAGGACCCGCGCAGCGTGGTGCAGCGGCTAAACAAGGTGCTGGAACTGGCGCTCGAGAAGTAGCGCCGGCGATGCCATGCGCCTTCGCCTTACCATTGCCTATGATGGCCGATCCTTTGCCGGCTGGGAAAGTCAGCCGGGGGGCAACACGGTGCAGGATCATCTGGAGGCGGCGATGGGGCGCATCCTGAAACTGGATGAACCTCCCGCGGTGCATGGTTCGGGGCGCACAGATGCCGGCGTCCATGCGCTGGGGCAGGTGGCGCACTGTGATATACCCAGCGAGTCACGCATGGATACCGCGGCGTGGCGGAGGGCGCTGAATGTGCATTTGCCACCGGGGATTCGGGTGATGGAGGCGGCCTTTGCGGATGAGGCGTTTCATGCGCGATTTGATGCAACGGGAAAGACCTATCGCTATCGCATCTGGAATGATGAGGTGCTGCCGCCGCTGGAGGCGGGATTGGCTTGGCATGTGCCGCACCGGCTGGACTTGGCGCTGTTGGAGGAGGCCTGCCGGTTGTGTGAGGGCACGCATGACTTTGCGGCGTTTGCAGCCAATCGCGGCGATGGGAAAGACGAAGGGCGCGACACCGTGCGGCATTTGTGGAGCGTGCGTGCCGGGAAAGAGGGACTGTGTTTGACCCTGACATTTCACGGCAGCGGGTTTCTGTATAAAATGGTGCGGCTGCTGACCGGCAGCGTGATGCGCGTAGCGATGGGCCGGGCTCAGGTTTCGTGGCTGCAGGAATTGCTTAGCGCGCCAAAGGGAAATAAGAGTCATCACACGGCGCCGGCGGACGGGCTATATCTGGTGGGTGTGGATTACGAAGCGCCGCAGCCTAACATTGTCAAGCCATGAAACCGGCATCCGGAAATTCGCGCCCGAGGATTTTGGCGGCGGGTGTTTTGAGCCAGCGGTTGAGGACGGTGGCGTAAACGCTGCGGAAGTCGGTGGTGAATTTGAGGTCGCCTTTGTCGAGGTCTGTTAGGGAGGGCTGTTGACCGTAAAGGCCCGGTTTAACGCCGGCACCCATGACAAAGAGAGGAGCGGCGGTGCCGTGGTCGGTGCCGGCGCTGGCATTTTCGGCGACACGGCGTCCGAATTCACTGAAGGTCATGAGGCACACTCGATCGGCGTGGCCCTGGGTTTTGAGATCGGTAAAGAAGGCTTTGAGCGCGGCGTCGAGTTCCGTGAGGAGGCGCTGGTGGGTGCCGGACTGATTGTTGTGGGTGTCAAAGCCGCCGTGACTAACGTAATAGACGCGGGCGGTGAGGCCGCCGGAAATCATGCGGGAGACGAGGCTGAGGCTTTGGGCGAGTTGGGACTGGGGATAGGCACCGGGCGAGCTCTTGCCCGAGATGCTGGTGATTTTGTCGGAACTGACGCGGGCGTCGAGGGCGGTGCGTTCGAGGAAGTCGAGAGTGCTCTCCGATTTGGGCTGGGCTTTGCCGCCGGGGATGCCAATGCTGGCACCCGACATCATACCGGTATCGGGGCCGTTGAGGTCGGCGAAAAGGCTGAGGGCGGCGGGGTCTTTGTCGCTGGCCCAGCGATAGGCCTGGGGGCTGCTGAGGCTGATGCCGCTGTTTTTTTCGGCAAAGAAAGCCTGAGGCTGCTCACGGCTGACAGCAACTCCGACGGTGGGATCAGGAACAGCGAGGCCGGCGCACTGGTTGTCGAAGTAACGGCCCAGCCAGCCGGTTTTGGAGACTTTGCCGGCGTCGGTGGCGCATTCCCAGATTTCGGTGGAGCGAAAATGAGAGCGGTTAGGGTTGGGATAGCCAACGCCCTGTACGATCGCCAGGCGGCCGTCATCGTAGGAGGCTTTCAGAAACGCGAGTTGCGGAGCGAGGCCGACAGCATCGTTCAGCGTGAGGATGCTTTTCTTCGAAACCGCCAGACGGGGGCGGGCTTTATAGTACGCGTCGTCGCCGTGCGGAACGATCGTATTGAGGCCATCGTTGCCGCCAGCGAGTTGGAGGACTACGAGAATGGGCGCGTCGCGTCCAGTGACGGCCTGGACGGCCCTGTCCGCTTCGGCGGCGTGCAGAACGGACATCGTCTGATGCAGAAAGGCGGGGGCGGTGAAAGCGGCGCCTGCTCCGAGGAGGGTGCCGTTGAGAAATTCCCGGCGGGTGCGCAGTGTTTTCATGGGGAGGAGGAAAATGTTAGGATCAACAAACCTGATACTGCGGGGTGGACATCATGAGATGTGCGAGACGGCCGGCGTCATCGCCGCTGAATCCGTCAGTGGATTTCTCTTTGACGAAAGCTTCGAACTTCACGCGATCGCCAGACGCCAGGGGGCCGTTATAAAAACGCCATGCAAGCGCATCGATCAGTTTCGCAGGATCATTGCGGATTGCTTCCGGCGCGAGAACGCCGGGCGAAGCAGCGAGCGTGCGGACGGCAAACCGCCGGAGCCGGTCCGCTGCTGGTCGCGTTGCGCCGGCCCTGTTCTGAGGACCGGGGAGACCCGAGGCGTCGCCTGTCGTGAAAGCGCCGGCGATATTATACCGCGCAAGCAGCGTGCTGGTATTGATCCACGCGCGCCCGCCCTCCCAACCGGCGACATTCGGCGGACGAAACGGGATCTGACCAAGTTGCTGCATGGCACCAAGAAGCAGCACTGGCGGGATATTACCGCTTACTTCGAGTTGCTTTTGCATCTGCACGAGAAACTGCAGCGGACTCTTGATCTGACTGCGCATCACCTTCGCATCATAGAAGGCTGCGCTGTTAAACAGAGTGCGGAGAAACGGACCGAGTTTCCACTCCGCTTTGGTCAGCGTTTCCGCCAGCGCTTTTCCCTGTGATTCATCCGGCGGATTGTCACTGACGAAATATCGCCACAGTTTCGCTGTGATGAAGGGTGCACAGTGCGGCTGCTGAAAGATGATATCAACAATGTCGTCGCCCTTGAACCGGCCCTTTTGTCCGAAGAAGGTTTTCTCCCCGTTGTCGTGCTGGAACGGGGCAAAACGGGAAGCGTTTTCAAACAGAGGACGGAACCTGTATCCGGTGAAAGCGCGGGCGGATTCTTTAATATCCTCCTCGCTGTAACGGCCTTCGCCGAGCGTAAACAGCTCCATAAGCTCTCGCGCAAAATTCTCGTTGGGGTGCGCTTTGTTGCTGTTGTTAGTGTCCAGATAAATCATCATCGCAGGGTCCTGGACGATGGCCTTCGTGAGATCCCGAAAGCTTCCGAGCGCATGCGAGCGGAAGAGTTCATTCTGCTGCTGCATCAAGACGGTCTGGCGCACCTTTTGGAGACTGGTGGCGAAGTGCCCGTGCCAGAAGAGCGTCATTTTCTCCCGAAGCGGCCATGACGTGGCGCTCATGCGGTTGAACCACCAGCCGATCAACTCCAGCGCCTGTTCGGCCTGACGGCGCTGCGCCATCTGGACCATTTGGCGGCGCTTTTGGGCGGCATCCGGTTCGTTCTTCGCTCCGGCCGCACTGCGCCTAACATCCGCCATTTCCCTCGCCAGCTCCATCCGGGCTTCCGGCTTCGTCCACTCCGGCAGGGGAAACCGGGAGGGATCCTCTGCGCCATCGATGAGTGAATCGACGGCCTTCTCACGACCGAGAGCATGGAGTTTTTCAATCTCCGCAGGCGTGCCGCCGAATCCTGCACGGTTTAGGAGATGCGCGGCGGCTTCGCGTGTCCAAAGGGAGGGATCGGCGGGAGGGAGCATAACGGGAGGGTCCGCAAAAGGTGACTTCAGCGCGGGATGGGAAGTTACATCAAAATCGTGATGAGGGAGTTACCCGTAATATTAACAGGCGCCTTGCCAAACACGGACGCTAAGTCACAACAATGTTTCGGTCGGTGGTCTGCCACCGGTGTGGATCGAGGAGATGCAGGAGGGGCGGTAACGGCATCCATCCGTTTGCGGCTGGGGGTGCCATGAATCCCCGCATCGTCCATAAAATTCAGAGGACAGCACAAGAGTTTGAAGCGGGTATTGGAGAGGCCCCGCCCCTCCGTTTTAATGTTTTTATCAAAAAAAGTCTGTCCTGTCCGCAGGGGGAGGTGAAGTAAGAAAGCACCCTCTTCCCCCTTTCAATCCGGTCTCCCCAGCACCCGCTATGCACCCGCCAAAATCTGTTTCGCTTGTTCTCATTTCAGCAGTTGTTTTTCCTTCCCTTGTGTGCGCCCTGCCGACGGCCGTGGATGACACCTTCAACACGCAGGAGGATGTGGCCGCAGGCAATGCGGCGGTGAATCTGGTCAATTCCACGTTTGATCCACCCGCCTCGACGTTCGTGATGCCGGCAAACTGGGATTACTTCGACGCCATGAAAACCGTGGCCGCCGGAGGCACCAACCAGTACCCGGTGGATGATGAATCCCACAACTGGAAGGCGCTGAACTTCAATAAGGCGACATCGACCATCGGCGCATGGAAGAGCGCACCGATGCCAATTCAGGGCGGCGGAGTGGATGGACTCCCGGGGGCGGCCAACCTTTTGACGGGGATCACCGGAAACAATCAGAACAATACGGTAAACAGTTATCTGTTCCGAAACAAATTTACCATGACGCCGGAACAGGCGAATGTGGCGCCAAACTGGGCAGTCTCGGTGCTCGCTGATGATGGATGCATTATTTATCTGAATGGAGCGATTGCCGGCCGGGTCAACTATCCTGACAACGTCGCCATCGAACCCGATGCCGTAACCGGCGGACAGGGAGGGAGCGAGACCGCCTACTCCACTATTCTCATTCCCTCCTCCGCGTTTTTGGACGGGGAGAACATTCTGGCCGTCGAACTGCACCAGAACAGTGCCAACAGTTCCGACGCGGGTATCGACCTGAAACTGGCCCCTTCTGCCACCGAGGGGTTCACTCCGGTGACCGCCAACTTTTTTGCCTCCGGTAATGAAGGTTTTTCGGCGCCGAGCCATTCTTCGAACACCGGCCGCAATACGACGGGCGCACTGCGTGTCCAGATGGGAAATGTGTTCAACTTTGGCGGCGGCGGGACGGCCGTCTCCGGCGGATGGCGCAAGACATTCAATTTGGCCGCGCCTGCAACGGTGACCCTGAGTTTCTGGTCGAGGCTCATGTCCGGAGCGGATTACGATGCAGGCGAATATCAGGAAGTGCTTTGCGATGTGGACGGCACTCAGTTCGGCGAGGCCCATCCGCCCACGAGCCAGCACCTTTCCGTTCAATATCAGGTGGGAAATGGCAACGGAGGCGGCATCATCGACAGCGGATGGAAACAGAGCACTTTCAATATTCCTCTGGCCGCCGGATCCCACACGCTAACGCTCGGTGGATATGGAAACGCAGGTTCGGCGGGATTTGGCGGTACCGTAGAGGCCTTTGAGGCCACGTTCGACGACGTCCTGCTCACTGTTCCAGGCAGTGTGTCTCTGCTGGCAAATGACACTGGAGCGACAGGCTTGACTGCGGTAAAGGCGTCCGATCCCGCCCATGGCACAGTGACCGTAAATTCAGACGGCAGCTTCAACTATGTACCCGCGGCAAATTATTTCGGGACGGATACATTTACCTATCGCGCCGTGGACGGCACAGGGCAGTCGAATCCGGCAACGGTGACGATTAATATCGCGTCGGTAAACGATTTGCCGGTGGGAGGCGCAGACACCTACACAACCGGACAGGGAGTGCCATTGACTGTCAATGCCGCACAGGGGGTTCTGGTGAATGATTCGGATGTGGAGAGCCCGGCAGCCTCTCTGACTGCGGCGCTGGGAATCACAGCACCTAACGGCACTCTCAAACTGAACGCGGACGGTTCATTCACCTACACGCCCACCGGCCTGTTTGCGGGAGCGGACACCTTCACCTATCGCATCAACGACGGCACCGGCCTGTCCAATCCGGTAACGGTCACCATCAACGTCACCGATTCTCCAGACCCGCCGACGGCTGCCACGGATACCTACACGGCGGTAAAAAACACTCCCCTCGTCGTGACGGCCACCACCGCAGGAAATACCACCGACGAAGTGCTGCCGTACAAATCCGCGGACTGGCACTACTTCGACTCCATGGTGCTGGCGAATCGAGACCTTGGCACGGCATGGCGCACCGAGGCATTTGTGGAGAATGCCGACTGGAAAGTGGGAGCGGCCGAACTCGGTTACGGGAACGGAGATGAAGCCACACAGATTAACGATAATCCTGTCGCGGCGTTCGACCCTCAGGCGGGCGACAAATTTATGGGATATTATTTCCGCCGCAATCTGGACATCGCAAACCGGTTCAACGTGATCGGCGTGGAGATCCAGATGCTCTACGACGATGGGGGAGTGCTTTACATCAACGGCACGGAGGCGGGGCGTACGAACAACATGACGGGGGCACCCGTGGACGTGCCGTTCAACTATCAGGTGGAGGGCAATATCAATAACAATTCCACGCAAACCTTCACGCTGCCGCCGACTGTTTTTGAAGAAGGCACGAATTTGCTGGCGGTGCAAATGCACCAGAATGCGCCGACAAGTTCCGACATTTCATTCGATCTCCGCATCCGGCTGACACGCGCCGCCGCCGCCAGCGTGCTTGCCAATGACACAGATCCCGATCCGGGACAAACCGCCACGCTGACCGCGCAGGCAGTGACCCAGCCGGCGCACGGCTCGCTGACGCTGAACCCTAACGGAACATTTACCTATACGCCGGCGAACGGCTATACCGGCCCGGACTCGTTCACTTACCAGGCGAAGGATTCCACCAATCAGCTTTCAGGGGTTGCCACCGCTAACATCACCGTGGTTACCGGCCCGAATGTCCCGCCCATTGCAAACGCAGACACTTATGCGGCGACTGAAGATACACTGCTGACGGTCAACAGAGGCGCAGGCCTTCTCGCCAACGATACCGATGCCGAAGAGGATCCCTTCACGGCGGTCGTGGCGACTCAGCCTTCGCACGGTACGCTGACCCTGAATGCCAACGGATCATTCACTTATCAACCGGCGGCGAATTACAACGGCCCGGATTCGTTCACCTACCGTGCCACCGACACCAGGGGTTCCATCCCGGCAACAGTGACGATCAATGTGGCTGCTGTGAATGATTTACCGGTATCCGCCAACGATACCTATGCAGGTGATCCCGGGCAGGCGTTGACTGTCGCGGCGGCCCAGGGAGTACTGGCGAATGACAGCGATGTGGATGCGGGGACTGTCCTGACCGCGGAAGTGGTCACTCCCCCTGCCAGCGGCACGCTGACGCTGAACACGGATGGTTCGTTCACTTTCTCCGCACCGACGGGTGGTGTGTATACCTTCACCTATCGCGCTAAAGACCTCACCAGCCAGTCTTCACCTGCGACAGTCACCATCTCTCTCAATGCCGTGCCGGTGACCGCCGCGGATGCCTACACGACACCCGAAGACACGGCCATCAACCGGTCCGCCGCTCAAGGCGTGCTGTCCAATGACAGCGACCCGGAGAGTCAGACGCTCACCGCGGAACTCGTAACCAATGTGCAGCACGGCACCCTCACGCTAAACGGAAACGGTTCGTTCGACTATAACCCCTCCTCCAATTTCTTCGGCGCCGACAGCTTTACTTACCGCGCGTTTGACGGAACGCGGCGCTCCAATCCCGTTACTGTGTCGCTTTCGATTACCGCGGTGAATGACGCGCCGGTGTCGGTGGCGGATACCTACGGCGTGCGCATCGACACACCGTTCGCCGTTACCGCCGCGAACGGAGTGCTCCGTAATGACACGGATGTGGACAACCCGGTGCTCACGGTCGCTCTTGTCACCGATGTGCAGGACGGAACTTTGGTTCTCAATCCGGACGGCTCGTTTTCCTATACTCCGGTCACAGGCTTTTCGGGGGCGAGGACCTTCAGCTACCGCGCGAGTGACGGCACGCTGCAATCAACGGCGACTACCGTTACGTTGAATGTGACGGCGGATTTGAACACCGTCGCGATTACCGAGTTGATGTACAACCCGCCGGGCACGAACGGCGCGAAGGAGGAGTTCATTGAGATCTTCAACTATGGAGATGCCGCGGTGGATCTGTCGGGCTGGCGGTTCACCAAGGGTGTGAATTATACCTTCCCGGCCGGCACGCTGCTTGCCGGTAAAGCTTATCTTGCCATTCCCGCCGACAGGGCCGCACTGGAGGCCAAGTATCCCGCTGCCGGCAATATCGCTCCCGGTTGGGGGGCGAATGCAGGAAGCCTCTCGAACAGCGGGGAGAACGTCCGGTTGCTCAATGCGGAAGATGAGATCGTTGCGGAAGTGGAATATGCCGATCAGGGTGACTGGGCGGCGCGCAAGATCGAAAACGTTTGGAGAGCTTCCAACACGCCCGGCGCGGCGCCTCCTCCGGTGGGGAACCTCCAAACCGATCCGGGTCTCGAATGGAGCACGCCTGCCGATCCGGATCCGGAACTCGGCAATGCGGGAGGCTCGTCCCTCCAGCTTCGCAACATTTCCCTGCCGCACAATGCCGGTCAAAACTGGGCAGCGGCGGCTCCCACGCCAGGAGCGGCGAATACCGCAGTAGCTCAAACGAACTCGGCTCCGCTCATTTCGAAGGTGAAGCACAGTCCTGCCGTGCCGGATCACACGCAGCAGGTTTTTGTAACAGCAAAGATCACTGACGAGCAGGTGAGCGGATTTACCGCTTCAGTCTTTTACCGCACGTGGCTGCCGTCCGGGACTGCGCCGGAAACGGTGGACTTCACTGAAGTGGTGATGGCGGACAGCGGGCAGCGCGGTGACGGTGCGGCGGGTGATGGAGAGTTTGGAGCTGTCATTCCCGCCCAGGCGCTTAACAGGGTGGTGGAGTTCTACGTGAGAGCCACCGATGCAGCATCCAATTCCCGCACATGGCCGGCTCCAACCCTGAACCTTACCGGCGAGAATCCGCAGCAGAACGCCAACTGCCTTTACCAGGTGAACGAGGAGCCATGGACGGACAGCCGGCCCCTTTACATGCTGGTCATGACCGGGGCGGACAATGCCTCCTTCAACGCCGGCCTCAGCAGCCGCCAGAGCAACGTCTCGCCGAACTGCACGGTCATCTTCAGGCAGGGCAATGATTACGATATTCGCTACCTCGGCGGAATTCGTCCCCGCGGCAACAGCAGCCGGAACGACACGCCGATCAATTTGCGGATGGATATCCCAAAAGACAATCCCTGGAACGGCCGCACCGCATTCACGTTGAACGTCAAGCACGTGTTCTCCCAATATCTGGCCAGCCGCCTTTATGAAGCAGCCGGGCTCCCGTGTGAAGTTGCAGGAGTGGTGGGAATGAGGATCAATGGAGAGAACCGCGTGCTGGACGGAAACAACGACGTGCGCACGTTTGGCCTTTATTGCGATCTCATTCCCCGGGGGGGCGATGTGATCAAACGCTGGTTCCCCGATGATGATGACGGGAACGGCTACGGCAAAATCCGGGCCGGCTTTGGCGGATCGGCATGGGGAACGTCCACTCTTCCCACCATCGGCGCAGGGGGCTATGCAGTGGGCGGGTACATCAATCTGGGATGGACGAAACAAACCAACGCTCCCCAAAATGACTGGACCGACCTGGACGCCTGGCTCCAGGACATGAACACCACTGCCAGCATTGCCAGTTATCACACGGCTGTCGCAGACACGCTGGATATCGATGAATGGGCCCGCCACTTTGCCCTCTCTGCCATCATCAATCACTCCGAAACAAACATCACGAACGGTGACGATGATGACTACTCTCTCTACTTCCCGGCGAAGGACCGCCGTGCGAGAATCATCCCGCACGACCTCGACACCTGTTTCAATCTCCGGGGACTTGCGAACGCGCTGGGTGACGAAACGGCCGATGCAGGCGGGACGATTTACCAGGCTACCGGCAATCCGTGGCCGGCAAATGACGGTGCCACTGCCGACCAGATGGACAAGTTCTACAAGAACCCGGTAACAGGACGAAAATTCAAAGCGGCACTTCGGGATCTGCTCGATACCGTTTTTGCCAAACCGAGGTTCGACGCTACGGTCGATCAGTTGCTGGACAGCGGTTGGATGGGAGACCAGTACACGCCGACCGGCAATCAAATCCGGACCTATATCAAGGCATTCCTCGATCAGCGCCGCACGAAGATCGAAACCTACCTTCCGACGGCATTTACCGCCGCCACGTCCCTGCCGGTGCAGGATGGTTTGCCGCGCGCCACTTCGGCCACCGATTCGGGACTCGGCGGCAAGATTGACCCCGCCAGGACGGCTGCGGTAACGGTAAATGGCGTCAGTGTTTCCACCAATCCCTACGGCCCTGCTGACAGCGGCCCGGCGGCATCCGACAACAGTTGGAGTGCGGGCACGGCGGTCGTGTTGAAGCCGGGCCTCAACACACTGGTATGCAGCGCTTTCGATGAGAAGGGCGGGCTTCTCGCAAGTCAGACGGTTACGATCTGGTATGATGCCGCGGGCACGGATAAGAGCGGGACGCTGGCGGCCAGTGAGACATGGACCGCGGCCGGCGGTCCCTATAATGTGACCTCCACGCTGTCAGTTCCATCCGGTGTCACCCTGACAATCGAACCCGGTGCCACCGTATTCATGGCTTCCAATGCGGACCTCAACGTATCGGGAGGCGGTCGTCTGGTTGCCCAGGGCACGGCAGCAGCGGGAATCACGTTCGCCCGCAAGCCTTCGCAAACGGGTAACTGGGGAAATATTACCGTGAACGGCGCGTCCGCCGAGCCGACGATCCTGAGCTATGTTATCTTTGACAACAACGGTGACGTCGCCTTCCATTCGCAGGGTGGCGCGAATGTTGAACTGGATCACCTCACCTTCCGCAACACCGCCGAAGGTTATCTGTCACTCGACGGAAGTTCATTCATCGTGCGGGACTGCGTGTTTCCGAATTCCACCGCCGGATTCGAACCGGTCCATGGCTCGGGAGGTATCGCTGCGGGAGGACGGGGCATCATTCGCGACTGCTGGTTTGGCAAGACTCAGGGGTACAACGACTCCATCGACTTCACCGGTGGAAACCGCCCTGGCCCGATCCTCCAGGTCATCAACTGCGTCTTTAACGGTTCCGACGACGACATCCTCGACCTCGACAGCACCGATGCATGGGTGGAGGGGAACATCTTTATGCACGCCCACCGCAATGGTTCGCCCGACAGCGCCAGCGCGATCTCGGGCGGATCGGACAACGCAGACTTCAGTCAGGTGACCGTGATTCGCAATCTCTTCTATGATTGCGACAACGTCATCACCATGAAGCAGGGCAATCAGCCTAACGGAGCTTCCGCGGCGCTGTTGTACAATACCATCGCTCACATCACGAAGACCGGCGGAGAGGACACGGCCTCCGGCGTGGTAAACTTTGACGATGCGGACGTGAATGGGGAAGGAAAAGGGATGTACCTCGAAGGCAACATCATCCATGATGTGGAGAACCTAACAAGGAATTATGATCCGGCGCTGAGTCTGTTGACACTGGTCAATAATATCCTGCCCTCCGCTCCCCCGGCCACAGCCACCGGCAACGGCAATACGGTGGGTGATCCCATGCTGCGCCTCTCGCTGATCACGACTCCAGGAACGGCCACCGCCACTCAGGTAATCGCCGCACTGACACCGGAGAATTGTTCACCGGCATTGAGCACGGGAGGCTTGGGTCAGGATCGCGGCGCGGGGTCGCGCGCGCCTGGCATCACTGTGAAAACGCCTCCCGGTCAGGTTTGGCCGTCGGGTGTGGTTCTTCCGGTGGGCCCGGCAGGAAGTTTCACTCCCGTCAGTCAGGCTGCGTGGACTTATGGTTATACCGAATACAAATACAGTGTGGATACCGGTGCTCAAAGCGCCGAGACCCCGGTCGCCACGCCGATCACTTTGAGCGGACTCACCAATGGCCCGCACAAGCTCTCCGTGTGGGGACGCAATGACGCAGGCTGGTATCAGGACGAACCCACTGTGATCGACTTTGTCGTGCATTCCGGAGTTCCGTCCGTGGTTCTCAGTGAAGTGCTGGCGGACTCTGCGACGGCGCCTGACATGGTCGAACTTTACAATTGGGGCACTGCACCAGCCAGTCTCAATGGCTCCTCGCTCTCGGACGAAAGCGAGTCTCCTCGCAAGTATGTGTTTAGCGGAACCGCACCACTGGCGGCGGGGGCGCGCATTATGCTGGATGCGACGCAACTTGGCTTCAGTCTGAACAAGGGCGGCGAAACCGTCGCCCTGCACGCACAGGACGGAACCGTCATCGACAGCGTCACCTTCGGACCGCAGGTCACCGGCTTGTCGGTCGCGCGCATCGGTTCGGTCTGGCAGTTGTCCACTCCGACGCCCGGCGCAGCCAACACCGCCGCCTGCCAACTGGGCAGCACCGCCACTCTGCGCATCAATGAATGGCTCGGTGCCAATGACTTCATTGTCGCCGGTGACTTCGTCGAACTTTATAATCCCGAGGCTAATCCGGTTAGCATTTCCGGATGGAGTCTTACTCAGGATTTCCGGAACGAACCGGCGCAAAACGTATTCCCGCCGTTGAGCTTTGTGGCTGGTGCCGGATTCCTGGAATTGAAGGCGGACGGCGACACTGCGGCCGGACCTGACCATTTGAGTTTCAAGGTATCCAGTCTGCATGATACCATCACATTCCTGAACCCGGCGGGCGCGGTCTCAGACAATGTGCTGGTGTTGCCCGGTCTTCCTGACGCTTCGCAGGGCCGCTCTCCGGACGGGGCCAGCGCGGTGACATACCTGCCGCTTCCGACTCCGGGCTTCAGCAACGGAACGAACCTCACGACCGACACGGAGGTGATGAATGCGCTGCGCATCACGGAATTCCGGTTCGATCCGCCTTCCAATTCGCAGGCGGAATATATTGAATTGAAAAACATCAGTGGGGCGCCGGTGACCCTCACGGGAGTGCATTTTGGCAGCGGCATCACCTGCACCTTCCCGGCATCCACGCTTGCGGCGGGTGCTTACACCGTGATCACCAGTGACCTGACAGCATTCCACAACCAGTTCCCGGCCGTGCCGGCCATTCAGTGGACGAGCGGACGACTGGACAATAACGGAGAGTCGATTCGCCTCGAAACGGTCAACCATAATCTGGGAATTCTCGACTTCCGCTACGAAGGTGACTGGTATCCTGAAACCCGTGCAGGCGCCGCGCTGGAAATTGTCAATCCCTCCGCTCCCCGCGGCACGTGGGGTCTGCGTGAAAGCTGGCAACCCGCGGCCCCCAGCCCCGGAACCGATTCCGCCTTCGGTGTGATTGCTCCGCTTGGCTTCACGGTTGCTTCGGGATCGCCCGCCACGCTTCACGCCTATGTTTTCCCGGGTGCGCTGCCTATCGGTAACGTGACCGTGCAATGGACGAAAGTGAGCGGACCGGGCAATGTGACTTTCACTGCTCCTGCCAACAAGGACACGGATGCAAATTTCACGGCTTCCGGCACCTACGAGTTGCGCATCACCGCCAGCGGTCCCGGCGGCAATCCCACTGCGGCCGACACCGTCACGATTTCAGTGGCGGAAACGTATGCCGCATGGGCCGCACGGACCATGGCCACATTAACTCCGGCACAGCAGGCTGCCACCGCCGATCCGGACAGAGATGGAAATGTGAACCTTGTGGAGCACGTGATGGGCACCGATCCAACAGCCAGAACAGCCGGGCCAGTGATCGATACGAGTAACGGACGCCTGTCCCTAAGTTACACGCGTTCCAAACTCGCTGATCCGGCTATTCAGATCATCCCGCAGATTTCGGATGACGCCGGCACGTGGCACGAAGGCCCCTCTTACGTCGTGGAGGAAGTGACGGGCAGTTCCGCTACAAGTCAAACGATCCTCGCCTCGGATGCTTTCCCCATCGCGCCGGGTGCCAGGAGGTATCTCCGTCTGAAGGTCACTCAATAATTCAGCTCGCGGGATGCGGGGTGCCTGTCCGCGTGGATGAGGCGCTTTCGCAGTTTCCGCTGCGCCAATGCCGTATCACTGCCGGGGGGCGGTGATACGGCGGAAGGTGTATGAGGCGGCGTTACCTTCCTTCAACCGGGTGCCGTGCGGCGACGGCGTGGCGGATATCCTCGCCGTTCCGCTGCAGGACCCACAACAGGTGAGAGGCTTTCTGGTCCCAGAGTTCCCCTGCGGAACCCTCTGGCCGCGGCGTGGCGAGGTGGTGGCGAAGCTGATTGCGAAGGGCGTTGAGCGCTTTGGGCTTGGACTCGTGAATCCACCCTCCGGCCGGAGTTACGTAATAAACTCCACAGTCCACCTGAGATCGTGTCAGATGCCATTCTCTTCCGGCTGCATCCTTAACGCTGACTGTCGGATAATTCACTGCCACGATAAAAACCGGCGTCCGATCTTCGAGTCCCGAAGGAAGCGGATGAAGAATCGAATCGCGGGCCCATCCGCAACGGCCCGGGCGGGGTATGATCACGCGAGTCTTCATGACTTGCGTCATTGCGGGCTTCGGGCCACGGAGATGCCTTCAGGAGGGGGTGTTCACCCCACTCCGGAGCGGGATGCATTGGCCTGGGCCGGATTGGCTGTCCGATCCATAGGGAAAAGCCTGAGGCGCTGAAAATGTCAGGATTGAGCCGTCAATTCCCGGGCGTAAATAGTTTTCGAAGGGGCCTGACAATTTGACAGCGTTCCGTCCAGCCGTAGCTTTTTCCCATAAATCGGCCAGATTTCCCTCCTTTTCACACCGATGACAAATCCCAAGGCTTCCGCCGGTTGGCCGGCGTCCCCTGCAGCCCCTGCGAGACTGCACCTGCCGCAATTTGAGTTAAAACAGATCAGTCAGCACGGTGCCGTGTTTAACAGTGTGCGAGCCTATGAGCCGGGTACGTCCTTTGCGTTTGGCATTCATTTGCCTGCCGCCAGCCGGAATCGCCTCATGGATCTTGAGGCCATTGTGGTTGATTGCCATGCGACAGGAGGGGCGGCCGAACTGGGATGGGAAGTCACCCTAGTATTTGAGTCCGTAACCGCCGCTCAACTGTCGGCTTTGCGGGATGCCTCGATGAATGTTCGCCCGGAGCCGTTTCCGCTGAAAGGAAGCTTCCTGGGCGGCTCGCGCGGTTTTCGGGAGCCGGGGTTGAATTAGAGTGGTCGCAGAGGTCCTTTTACGGCCTCTTCCAGCAACCCGCCGCCATCCAGGCGGCTTCGCACAGGAATTGTATCCGGGTTGTGTGCGGTCGCGGTGGCCGGAGGATCGTCCACTGCTCCTCTTTGGCCGCCTGCTCCAGGTGGGAATCCGGATTCACCGCCACCGGGTGCTCTACGTAGCGCAGCATCGGCAAATCCGCTTCGCTGTCTGAGTAGGCATAGGAGCCGGGCAGAGGCAGGGAGAGATCAGAGCCCAGCACGTGACGCATGCGTTTGAGCTTCTCCACGCGCTTGTTGTTTTCCCCCTCCATGCGCGGGACAAGGGGAAGAGGATCGCGTTGAAACAGGATGCGCGTTCCGAAAAAGTGGTCGAATTTGAGAACCCGGGCGATGGCGGAGGCATAAAACTCCGGGCTCGCCGTCGTCAGAATGAGCGTGCGCCCCGCAGCACGATGCCGCTCCACTTCGGCGGCGATTTCCGGATACAAAAGCGGAGGCACGACTTTCTCGGCGAACTCATGCGCCAGTTCTGTGAGGTGCGCGCGGGGCATGCGCCAGAGGTAGCTCAGAAACACGCGTTTCATGCCCCCGTTTCCGAGGATGCGCACGGCCCGCAAAGGAGCGGCAGCGAGAACGAGCGGCAGATACATCCTCCTCCACCCGTGCCGCCGGAGTACGAAATTGCAGAACAGCACCTGCGTGTCATACGGCAGGAGCGTCTGGTCGAGATCGAAGAGCGCGAAAGACATGGAGGCGGATGGTATCCACCGTGACTGCGTGCCCTTTCAAGCTGAAATCCACCAGGAGATGCTGGCGGCCCTGGTCACTCCGCATCGGTTTCGCCCAGAATGCGGCGGTATTCCATGCGCGCGTGATCGTAGGCCTGTATCGCATCGGCTTTTTCCTTCGCGGCGATGAAGCGCTCCTTTTGGCTCCAGCATTTTTCCACACCTTTGAGGCACCATTCCACGCTCCGGCGGCTTGGACGGATGGGTTTTCCCGCGACAGTGACGAAAAAGGGATTCGTGTGGGAACTGGGCAGGATGCGCAGGGCGACCCACGAACTCTGCTGAATATCGACGTCGAACTGAAGCGGGCGCGTGGTTCCGTCGGCCTTGATGTTTTGTGAGGCGGCGGGACGTCCGTTGACCAGCAGTTCCACCTTCACCTCACGGCTGTCGCCCAGACGCGCGCGTTCCACGTGCCAGTAGGGTTTTTGGTCCGGACTGAGATTCTTCATTCCCGGCATCGGCTTTTCATCGAGCAGTGCCGCGGCATTGACAGTGGCCTTGAGTTTGCCGGGAGCGTCCATGCTGACTTCACACTGACCGTCGCCGAGTGAATGATCTCCCAGTTTGAAATCCATCAGATGACTGCGCCCGTCGCCGACATAGTTGCGGCCCTCGCTGACTCCCTCGCACCAGGCCTCATATGACAGCGGCCCCTTTACTTTCACATAACTCCGTCCCAGACCCACACGCTCGCCATAAATGCAGGGAAAGTCGGTCTCGCCGCTGATGCGCGTGCGGTAGCCGCAGTTGAGCGTGTGATACCAGATGTTCAATTCGTAGGGCCATGGAGTGTCCACGGTGGAAATGAAATCCACGGCCGGCACAGGGTTGCCGTCGGGACCCGGAACCTTGTGAGTGACGTCCACGATGTATTCGCAGGCGCCGATGCCATCGAACGGAGGTAACTCCTCCGTGGGCAGATTGGTGTCTTTGATTTGAAGTCCCCAGCCACTGTGAGCCGGGCCGCAAACCGCCCCCTGCTTCTGGGCCCACCGCAGGGTGTTCAGACACAAAGTGGGCCAGTGCTTGTCGGAGTCACCGCCGGGATACATCTGCTCTTTCAGCCGCAGCAGGCACAGGTGGCCGCTTTGGTGAGAGCCGAACCCGCTCACTTCAATATCGTAACGCAAGAGATAGGGAGGGCGGGAGACCTTGTCGTCCACGCCGGTGAAAAACTGTTTTTGATAGTCGAAACACGGGCCCCAGGTGAGATTCGCGCCGATCTTCAAATCTTCACCGATACAGTGGAGCATCATGTCAGGAGCGTGAACGCCCTGAGTGGGGTTCGTATAGTGTGCACAGCCCGCAGCGTGGATGTGATGGTCGCCGCTCCACCAGCCGGACCCGGCGGGATCGATCCAGCGCTTCAGTTGAATCTTCAGTTCTGTCGGCTGATCTCCGGTGAGATCGAGTTTCTGCTGCCCCGTGAGATACTCCGGCCCGCGCGACCAGCTAACGGTAAGGGCGGTGCGCGGCAGTTTCAGCTTTTCGCCGTCGGTGCGATAAACCTGGGGATGGAAAAAGAAGTCCGGCGCAAGACGTTTGGCCATCGAGGGATACACCCGTCCGGCGTGGTCGCGGATCTCCAGTGCCGCGGTGGAGGGCTTGCCGTTTTCGTCGGTGAGCCGCAGCATTACCTCCCGGGCCGGGGTGCAGTCAAACGTGGCGGTAAGGTCTGCGCGAAATCCCAGATCCTGGGTGCCCTGGCCGACATTGAAGGCGAGCACGGCACTGCGTTTTCCGGCATCGCGGCTGTAAAGTCCAAGGATGCGATATTCGAGTTTCAGGCCACTAAGGGTTTTCTCCAGCGGACGCGAATCGAACATGGAGGCTTCCAGCCAGCGATCCGCCACTTCCTCCTGGCGGGCTTTGGGAACGGGTTTCGCCTGGGGACTGGCGACGGCCAGCGGCGCGGTGCTGCCGGCTTCGTTGTGCACCTTGATGAGGTAATGCCGCCACCCGCCTTCACTGAGCGTGCGCACCGCAGGACCGGAAGCGGCTTTCACGCGGGCCTCCGGATTGATGTTCACAAGGGCGAGGCAATGCTTGTCGAGCACCTGTTGCACGGTGGCTGCCACCTTCTCGCCGTCGTCCGCCTTCAACGCGCCCAGCGCGGCGCTTTCGTCAGCATGCAGCGGCTCACCGAGGAATGTCAGGGCTTCCTGCAACCGCTGCACGTGTACCAGCAGCGGCTGAGCTTCCACACCGGTGACCGGCATGGAATCTTCGCTGCGAAGGGCTCCGGCGGGAACGATGATTACGGCGAGGGCAAGAGACAGAGCTTTCATTTTGACATTCTGGGACAGACCTCCGCAGTCAGGCAATTCCGGATGTCCGGGACGATCCCGTCGCCTTCCCGGTTCGGGTCAAAACAAAACAGGCCCGCCCTTCAAAGAAAGGCGGGCCTGGCGGGAAATGCTAAGAAGCCTGGGTGATTACCGCGCGTTGCGCCTGCTCTTCAACTTCGAGAGACCCACGAGGCCGAGAAAGGCGGAGCCGAGCATCGCGAGCGTGGAGCCGGAATCGGGAAGAGCGGCCCCGCCTGCGCCAACCTCGACACGCATGCCCACGTCCGCCAGCGGCGTCGTTCCAGCGGTGTCCGTGCTGCTGTAAGCAGTGAGCTTGAAATCATAAGTTCCGTTGGCATTCGGACTCGGAAATCCGGGAAAGAATACCATATTCTGCGAGTTCTGCGCGACGGTGTTTGAGCCCGCGAGCGCACTCCAAAGACCTTCCGCGCCCGCACCGTTGGCGGTGGCACTGGTTCCGAAGGAGTTGTCAGGAATCAAGGAAAGGTCCAGCGTGCTCCAGGCTTGATTCAGTGAGGGATCTGTGTCGAACGACAGGACGAACCGATAGCTGGACAGATTCGTGACTGCTCCGCCGTCCGCGTCCGAGTTCATGGAATATTCAAACTGCCAGAGGGCCCGGGCCGGATTGACAGCAAATCCTGTCGGAAATGAATAGGTTCCAGCTCCATCGTTGGTGGTAGCTCCGGTGTCACGGTTCTTGCCGCGCAATGCGATTTCGAGGTTGCCTTCGGTAACCGAAGTCCAGCCTCCGTTCGGATTTCCACCGCCATAAATCGCAGTGATGGTGTCGTTGAAGGTGGTAGTGGCTGCCTGACAGGTGGCGGCAAAGATTGGAAGGAGAAGGGCGGTCGATAACTTCATATTGGGTTGGTCGATGCGTTGATCGGTTAGTAATTGCTAATGGGTGGGCAGGGGCCGCGCTTGAAAGCACGAACGAAGCCAGGGTGGAGACAGCATTGCAGCGGTTTCTCCAAGGTGCTGAAAATCAGCCCCTAACCGGATGAAAATACTAACTTAACCAAAGGTTCATTTTCCGAAACTGTAAAGGTATTCGACAACCTTCCTAACTAAAATAAATGACTCGCCGGAATAATGCTCCGGCGGGTCACTCCTAACAATTTGAATCCGGCCGTTCCGTCAGGCGAAAAGCTGACTGACAGCCGCGGCCTTCACGAGTTCGCGCGGTTGCTTGAGATGGTTGTAAACGATGGTTTCCGGAGCGATGCCGAAGGCGTGATAAATGGTCGCCAGCAATTCGTTGGGGTGCACGGGGTTTTCGAGCGGGGCGCTGCCGGTTTTGTCAGACTTGCCGTGGACGTAACCTTTCTTGATGCCGGCGCCGGCGATGACGCTGGTGTAGCAGTAAGGCCAATGGTCACGGCCGTCCGGGGAGTTATCATTCCCGCTGGTGCTGACCCCTTTTTGCGGACTGCGTCCAAATTCGCCGACGGCGACGACGAGCGTGCTGTCAAGCAGGCCGCGCTCCTCGAGATCGGAAATGAGTGCGGAGAGTCCCCCATCGAGCATGGGGGCGGACTGGTCCTTCATGCGTTTGAAGAGACCGGTATGCACGTCCCAGGAGTGGTTGTCGCTGTTGGCCACTTTCGGCCAGATGACCTCCACCACCCGTGTGCCGGCCTCAACGAGGCGGCGGGCAAGGAGGAGGCTTTGGCCAAAGGTGTTGCGCCCATAAGTATCGCGCACCTTGTCAGGCTCGCGGGAAAGTTCGAAGGCCTCACGCGCACGGCCGCTGACGATGAGGTTAAGAGCGCGGGTGTAGGACTCGTCGAGGTTGTAGGCGGCCACCGCTTTCTCGATCTCCGGCATTTGTTTCTCAATGGCGGCGCGCAGTTTCGCCCGGCGCTGCAGACGCACCGTAAAGATGTCAGGGCGGAGTTGCAGATCGTCGATGCGAATACGGCTCATCTTTTCCATATCCATGTCATCGCCCTCTGGATAGAGCGTGTAGGGATCGAAAGCCTTGCCGAGGAAGCCGGCGGTGCCGGCCTTGCCGACCACGTTGCTTTCCTGCAGCGGACGCGGCAGCATCACAAACGGCAGCATGGGAACGTCCAACGGCTGCAGCTTCACGATGTTGGAGCCGAAATTCGGGAAATCCTTGGGGCTGGGCGGCTCAAGCTGGCCACTGGGACTCACTTTGTCCGTCGTGTAGCCGGTCATCATCTGGTAGATGGCGGCGGTGTGGTTAAAGAGGCCGTTGGGCGTATAACTCATCGACCGGATCATCGTGAACTTGTCATTCACATTCGCCAGTTTCGGCAGCAGTTCGGTAAAATCGACGCCCGGAATCTTTGTTTTGATGGGCTTGAACTCGCTGGCCACATTCGTGGGCACATTTTCCTTCGGGTCCCACAGATCCAGGTGGCTCGGGCCGCCCTGGAGGTAGCAGAG
The DNA here is from genome assembly GCA_035550135.1 of Verrucomicrobiales bacterium. Lineage (GTDB taxonomy): Bacteria > Verrucomicrobiota > Verrucomicrobiia > Verrucomicrobiales > V1-33 > V1-33. The sequence continues at coordinate 7,631 of DASZQB010000067.1, read as the reverse complement.
GATGATGCTTTTTGCCTTCCCCCAGCCCGGGCCGCCGCTGGCGCCCGCTTCCGCAGCGACGGCCTGGCCGCGCAGCATATTGTTGAGCGTGAGTCCCAGCATGCCGCTGCCGCCGATGCGCAATACATCGCGGCGGGTGATGCCGAGACCCTTATCGCAGAGGTCTTTGCCGGGAATGCCTGGAATGCGGAACATAATCGTGCAAGGGTCAATGGTGGAACAATCCGGAAAGTAAACGCCGGAGGATCGAAGAGAAATACGGAAGCGCGGCGGCGAACCTTCCACAGAGTCGCCGCCAATCCCTCCGAATCAACCCTGCGGGCCTCGCCGGCTTCCGGAAAAACAAAAACCCACGGCGGCCTGTTTTCTTCCATACCCATGGTTCGAAACAGGCCGCCTGGGTTGTTGCCCAGGGGAGGAATGGGACTGCCGCCTGCAGCGGGCGGTAGAAAAGAGTCAGAAACCGGGGCTGCCCGCCCTTCCATACCCGTGGAGACGGGCAGGCAGCCGGGGTTTCTACCAGGGTAATCAGATTAAAAGGCGAGGGACTTGCCAAAGATGGCGTCATCGCGCGTGTCGTCTGCGCGACTGGTGGCCGGGACCAGGAGTGACTCCACTTCGCGGAGGACTTCGCAGGCGCTCACTTCCCACGCGAGCAGTTCATTTCGCACGAAGCGGGTTAAATGCTGGCGCTGGGTGAGGGCAAGAGGCACATCCAGGTCCATGGCGTCGATCTCGTCGAGAATGCAGTCGTTCACCGCGGGCAAAATGAGTTCGGTGGCACCGAGCTGGGTGAAGTATTTTTCGGCCGGGCTGCCGGAATAGGGAAGCGGATCATCCGCGAGCAGCGGCAGACGCGCGATGATCACTTCTCCGCACTTGTTCCACGCACGAGCGCGTTCCTGGGCGTTTTGGATCACCACGGCGTCGTCGCAGATCGGTAGAATCACCGTCACACCGCACTCAATTTCATCCAGCGCCTCATCAAGGCGGTGACGGAAGAAATGCTTTTCAAACCTTTCCGCGCCGCCGGTGTGGACGTCCACGATTACGACCTGGGAGCGATCCACGAGATCGACCACCTCCTGGGGTGCAAACCCATCCTCTACATCGAGAAGTACGGTGTCCATCGGCAGTTCCTGCTCCGGTGAGGTCAAAGCGAGGGTTTGGCGAAGGCCTTTGCGCTGGAGGTATCCATGCAGGAGCGCCGTGAGGGTGGTATTCCCGCAGGCGTCGGCATCGTTAGCGATGATGATGAAGTTTTTCATAATTATGTACTGGTATAAAAATTATCATATTCACCATGTTTTAGGGTGCAAGTAAAATAATAAAGATTTCCATAAATTCTGAATCACCGCAATTCCACTACGATATAGTAGGGGTTTTTACTACCATCAGGAGGCCAAGCGTTACCCTCCGGCACAACGATGCGGTGGAAAGACCGCCGGGGGCTTGCGTCGCCCGATCAGCCGTCTTCGCTCAGAACAGCGTGTAAATCCACGGAGCGCTGGCGGCCGCCGCGCCGAGCAGCAGGGCCACGCCGAGCAGGAAGAAAATGACCGCCACCATCCCGAACGAGCGGTTCACCCACCCGTAGCGCAGGACATCGCCCAGCATTCTGAAGATCCATTTGAGCGTCAGCATAGCCGTGGATGATCAATCGAGTCCAAATTCCTCCTGCCAGCTCTTCGTTTCCCGCCACCCGGGCTGCTGTGGTTTGGTGAGGACCCAGTTTTCCAGAACCAGAACGTCGATACCGGTGCGCATGAAGCAGCGGTAGGCATCCGACGGGGTGCAAACGATCGGTTCACTGCGAACGTTGAAACTCGTGTTCACGAGAATGGGGTAGCCGGTCCGTTTGTGGAAGGCGGTCAGAATGTCATGCAGACGGGGGTTCCGGTCGCGGTCCACGGTTTGGATGCGCGCGGAGTAGTCCACATGGGTCACTGCGGGCACGTCCGAGCGGGTCTGATTGACCCACTCGACCATGTCCAGGTTCGCTTCATTCTGGTTGGCTTTGGCGCAGCGGGAGGCCTTTACCTGATCCACGAGGAGCATGTAGGGCGAATCGTGGACTTCCTCGAAGAATTCGTGCGCATGCTCCTTGAGGCAGATGGGGGCGAAGGGCCGGAAGCTCTCGCGAAACTTGGTGGCGAGGTTGAGGTAGGACTGCATTTTGGCACTGCGGGCATCCGCGAGAATGGAACGGAAGCCCAGCGCGCGGGGGCCAAATTCGCAGCGACCCTGCAGGAGACCCACGACCTTTTCGTTTTCCAGTTGTTCGGCGAGAAATGCATTGCGCTGGTCGTCCGGCATGAAGGTGGCGGGAATGCCGTTGGACTCGAGGAAAGCCTTCACTTGCTCGTTGCTGAAGCCGGGGCCGAGGGCGGCACCCTTCATGAAATCCGGCTTCGCGTTTTTCATCTCACGGGGTTTGCCGAGGACCTGATGCCAAACATACAGGGCCGCGCCGAGAGCGCCCCCCGCATCGCCGGAGGCCGGCTGAATCCAGACGTCGTCAAAAATCCCTTCACGCAGGATTTTTCCATTCGCGACGCAGTTGAGAGCCACGCCCCCCGCCATACAGAGGTTCCGTTTTCCGGTAATGGCGCGGGCATAGCGGGCGGTTTTGAGCATGATGTCCTCAGTCACCACCTGGATGGACTTCGCCAGGTCCATCTCCTTTTTGGTGAGATCGCTCTCCGGGCGGCGCGGCGGGCCGCCGAAGAGCGCGTGGAACCTGTCATTGGTCATGCGGAATCCGTCGAGGAAGCCGAAATAGTTCATGTCCAGCCACACGCTGCCGTCCTCGCGGACGCGGAGGAGTTTTTCGCGAATGCGGTCCACATACACGGGATCACCGTAGGGAGCGAGGCCCATCAGCTTGTACTCCCCGGAGTTGACCTTGAAACCTGTGTAGTAAGTGAAGGCACTGTAGAGCAGGCCGATGGAATGCGGAAAGCGCCCCTCTACCGTCAATTCCATGTGATTTCCCTCGCCTTTGCCAATGGTGGTGCAGGCCCATTCGCCGACGCCGTCGGCCGTGACGATGGCGGCCTCTTCAAAAGGGGACGGGAAGAAGGCGCTGGCGGCGTGGCTCTGGTGGTGCTCGGGGAAGTAGAATTTCTTTGGCTGGCGGTAGCCGGTGCGCTTCAAGTGCTTTTCAATCTGCAGACCCACCCAGCCTTTGTCCTTGAGCCACGCGGGAACTCCCATCATGAAACTCTTCAGACCGCGCGGTGCCACCTGGCTGTAGGTTTCCAGGAGACGCGTGAGTTTCGTCAAAGGTTTGTCAAAGAAGACGACGGCGTCCAGTTCATCGGGCCCCACGCTGCCCTCTTCAAGACACCAGGTCATGGCACCTGCGGGCAAACGCTCGTCGTGCTTTTTGCGGCTGAAGCGTTCCTCCTGGGACGCGGCGATAATCTCGCCGTCACGGATCAGCGCAGCGGCACTGTCATGGTAAAGAGCGCTGATTCCAAGGATGTTCATGGCGCGGAGGAAGCGGCAAGTGCGCGTGCAGAGTCCGGCAAACCAGCGTATTTCCGGAAGCCGGCGGATACTGCGAGGACACGCGAAATCAAATAGTCCGCATAAATGTCATGGCCCTTCACCTCAAGGTGAGAGCCGTCATGAAAAAGCTCTTTCTGGGTTCCCCTGCCCTTAAAGAGTTCGATCGGATAAGCCACCTCAAATCCGGCCGTTCGCATTTCCGGCTGGAGCATATCGAAAAGGGCTTTGAATTGCGAACCCTCTTCCACCCTGCCCTCCAGAGCTACCTGACCGCAGGCCATTTGAGGAAGAGATTCGAACATCACCTCCGGGCAGGTCTTCCTGATGAGCTTTCCAAGATCCACAAACCCCTTAATGCCGGCACGCCACTGCATTTCCGCTTCATCGTACGAGCCAAAGTTGTGGCTGTTGCCCGTTCCCATCCTGCGGTGACCGTACCAGCAACCCCATGTTCCTATGGTTTGCCATGCGAGCACTGGTTTTGTGACCATGTACCGGGTGCTGTCCACAAGATACTTTGGCCGGTCGATGTCACCGGCGGGGGTCGTCACCATGGTAAGATCCGCGTTGAAGGTCCCATGCCTCTCAACCCAGCCAAGCTGATGCAGCGGACCCCATGCGTTGGTGCTGATCGGTAACACTTCATACTTTCTTCCGCCGCTCCCGTACCGCTGGTTCAACCGTTCTTCAACGAGGCCCGCATAAGTTTGCCCGTTTGTCAGATACTCACCGCCGAAGAGCGTCGAATCACCTATCATCAGAATGCGGAATACGCCCAAAGGTTTTTCCGGCGTCACGTCACGATGATAACGCATCGAGTAATTGTTGATTTGCACCCGCCCGCGCGGAGTGACCAGATCCTGATGGGGTTGGAGACGGTAGCCGCAGTACGCATCGTTCTGGTAGAGCAGCGGATTGTGATAGCCGAAGTAAAACCGAAGCACCAGTTCGCCCAGCACGAATCCGGTCAATAACAGCACGAGGAGCGCCGACAGCCAGTTGCGTCCGCCGGTGAGCCGTTCCGCGCAGAACATGCGGGTCGATTGCCGGACACGGCGCTTTTCCCCGTCCGCCCACGTCCAAAAACTCGGGTTTTCTTTCGCGCGCAAAGCCAGCGGGTCACCTCCGATCACACGCGTCAACAGCCGAGCCGCCGGCCCCACAATCATGTACGCCGGCGCCAGAATCACCCAGCCGGTGAATTTTCCCAGCCACTGGCCGAATACCGCCAGCCCGCGGTGCACCACCGCGGCCGCTTTCGGTCGAACCGCCTCCAGCAGGGTCATGACGGCAACCAGCGACGCCCCGATGAAGCCTGCCACCCTCCAATGCCCGCCCAGCGCGATCAACGAACCGGCAATCAACAACCCGATCAGTGGAAAGAGCCAAGGCGGCCGACTGGGGCGCCGGACGGCATAGGCCTCTTTCACCCGTCCGAACCACGGACCATCCACGAGAGATTCCGGAGAAAGCTGGCCTGGAGCGGGCGAATCGGCAGGTTTCGTCTGCGTCAGGCTGCTGCCATCCGCTCTTTCTTCAGGTGGCGGGCCAGGCTCCGGTCCCGCGAGAGGGATTCTGATCGGAGTTTCATTGAGCGGCATTCTTCAATTATTTGATTTTGATTAGGCATTGCAAGTACCGATTCCGTTACGAACGGCTTGAGGCTTGGGAAAAATGCGGCTTGCGAAGCCGCGGCAAACCGGCAAATGGGTCGGGATATTCAGATCGCTTAACTAAAGCCCCATGGGACTGCTTAAAAAAATCGGACTCCGCTGCATTCCCGACTCGAATCTTATCCGTTACGGCGCCTGGCTGGGGCAGTTTCGCACGTGGAAAAAGCAATACCTTCAGGGAGTGCCATGGTTTAAGTCCCGCGAAGAGCTCTACCCCCACCTCAACGGCAAGATTCTGCAAAACGGTCCCATTTCCTACCTTGAGTTCGGAGTTTACAAGGGAAGCTCCATCAGGTCGTGGTCTCAATTAAACACCTGCCCCGAGTCAAGGTTTGTCGGCTTCGATACGTTTCGCGGGCTTCCGGAAACATGGCACAAAGGCGCGGAAGTCATGAAAGCCGGCACTTTCGACACCGGCGGACAGGTGCCGCAGATCGATGACTCGCGCGTCTCGTTCGTGGCAGGCCTCTTTCAGGACACGCTTCCCGGCTTCCTGAGGGACTTTTCTCCGTCGGGCACTGTGGTGCTCCACAACGACTCAGACCTCTATTCCGCCACGCTCTACACCCTGGCGCTCTGCAATCCCATACTGCCCGCCGGATCGATCATCATCTTCGACGAATTCCAGTGCATTCTCCATGAATACCGGGCATTCGAAGACTGGACCGCGGCCTTTCTGCGGAAGTTCGAGGTCCTGGGAGTGACCACCAATTATACCCAGGTGGCAGTGAAGCTTCTTTGAACGGAGGTTATCTATGGACTGCCGGCCCTCCCGAACCATCGATCCTGATCTTTGGCTGGAGACCTGCCCGGAGGTTTCGCGGCCTTTGTGTGAGACGGTGAGAGAATGGATCCTCACCTGGGAGCCGGATTTGTCTGAATCCATCAAGTGGAACATGCTTTGTTACACCGGACAAAAAGCCGTGTGCGCGCTGGGCGGTTTTAAGAAGTGGGCGGGGCTCACGTTTTTCCGCGCGGCGGAACTGCCGGACGCGAGGGTGCTGTGCAATCAGGGCACGGAGAATACGACCGTGATGACCATCCGCTTTGCCTCGCTGGAGGAGATCGACCGATGGGCGCTGAAACGCCTGCTGCGCGCGGCGGTGCATCTGGATGAAACCGTGCCGCCGCCTCGCTTCGTGCGCAGCGCACCGCGGCCCATGCCGGAAATGCCGCCCATCCTGAAGAAAGCGCTGCAAAAGAACAGCGCGGCGCGGAAGTTCTTCGAAAGCCTCGCGCCAACCTATCAGCGCGAGTATCTGATCTGGGTCGGCATGGCGAAGCGGGAGGAAACGCAGCAGAAGCGCCTCACGGAAACCATTGCCGCACTCGCCGGCGGCCGGAAGTGGGTGAACCGAAAGGGATGACGGAGGCCCTGCTCCTACTCTTACTCACGGGGTTTGTGAGTATGAGTATGAGTATGAGTACCTTCGGTGCGAACAACGAACAGGTTTGCGACGATCCTGACCAGGCGGTCACGTCGAAGCGCTGGACAAAAGTAGAGCGACTCTGGCGCAGCCGAGTCGCTTTTGCCCGCGCCAAAGAAAACAAAAGCGAGTGGCCTAATGGCACCCATCACTCTACATTCGCGCCACGGGCTTTCGAAGCCATTCCGCAGAATGGCACAAGCGCGGCTTGCTTTGGTTCCGGCTCTGCCGGTTGGGGGTATAACCGTCGTGACACCATCGCAAAATACACCCTAACGCATCCTAACGCTTCACCTCACTAACCACTTTGCCGTCGATGATGACGCCGGTGCAGTGGGTGACGGTTTCGAGCGGATCGCCATCATAAAGCGCGAGGTCCGCGTCCTTGCCGGGCGAGAGAGAACCGAGACGCGCCTGCAGACCGAGGATCTCAGCGGGGCGAATGGTGATGGCGGCGAGCGCCTGCTGTGGCGTGAGGCCGTGCGCGGCGGCCATGGCGGCTTCGAACAAAACAACACGCGTCTTTGGCACATAGGTTTCGTAACCGGATTGCAGCGCGAAGGGAATGCCGGCAGCCAGCAGTTTAGCCGGCAGGGTGAACGTGATATTTTCCCTGTCGCCGGTGGCGCGGGCCATCACCGGATGCACGATGACGGGCACATTCGCGGCCTTGATAGCATCCAGCAGCAGGTAGGCCTCGGCGGCGCTGTCGAGAATCAGACGAAATCCAAATTCCGTTTGCAGCCGCAGGGCAGCGGCGATGTCGTGGTGGCGGTCGGCGCTGATAAAGAAGGGCACTTCCTTTTTCAGCACGGCGCCGAGCGATTCCATGTGGAGATCGCGGTCCGGTCTTTTGTCGGCTTCGGGTTTCTCCTGCTTAGGGCTTGTTTACATTGGCCCCTGCAAACGGGAAGACCGGTTGCGGACCACAGTTTTTGAGTTAGGAATGCCGGCCTGTTCCTATGACTGACTTCCATCGCTTCATGCCGGTGCCGCTCCGTGAGCGGTTTAAAAAATT
>DASZQB010000066.1:0-96848 GCA_035550135.1 Verrucomicrobiales bacterium | reverse complement strand
CGGTTCATGGGGGGAGGGGGTGGTTGGTTTGGATAGGGTGGTGTATTGCCGGGGGCGGCGGCTGGCGGTTTCCGGGGGGAAAACTTCAAACTTCAAACATCAAACTTCAGAGAAACTTCAAACTCCAAGCTCCAGGACGCTGGCATGGAGGGACGGCTCGCAGGAGCCGTGAGCCATTCAGGAACAGGTTCGAAGTCCCTCCCCTGTTTGGAGGACGAAATGAGGTGCGCGCCATCGCTTTCCGGCAGGGCGTGAAGGTCGGACGATATGTGTGTAAGAGGAAGAATTAAGATGCTGGATTTGGCTCGGAGTGATGATGAGGTGTAAGCATGGTGGAGCGCCGTCGAATTCTGGCAGGCCAGCCGATGGGCGTGGATGTTGGATGAACGCTACCAGGTCCCGGTAAGCTTTTTAGGGGCCGGGTTGGTGGCGTGGCCGTTGAGGGTAAGTCTTATTACGGAGCCCGCGGCTGCACTTAGGGAGGTGATTAACGAGGAGGAAAGTCAAATGATTCCGGAGGGAATTTTTTGGAGGGAAGAGACGGAAGGTTTGAACCGGGAAAAGGGAGGAGCGGACGGAGGAGATGCGGCGGATGGGCCGGCGAAAGTTGCTAGAAAGGCGGTTTTTGAGTGGTTAGGGAAAGGGTTTTTTGCGGGGCATTTTATGCGATTTTCCCGGGGTATCGTTACGTCCCGGAACGTAACGATGGGTGTTTCGAGCACTTGTTTGCTCCATTGCTTTGATTCATGGGCACAGAACCAGTACTTTGGCCGGATGGGAATTCCGGATTGGCAACGGGAGTGTCTGAAACCGGAGAGATGCGCCGGGGGAACGCTTTGCGGCTAAGAACGCGTCACGGACGGTTTTTCCCGGATAGATGCTTTTTGCGTTCGTCTGTGAATGCCCACCAGTTTTGGGGCGGCTCTCCATCCATAAACCGTGTCACCGACATGAATACGTCAATCACGCAAGGGTCCTGACGAACCGCGGTCAAACGGCACAGTGTCTCGTACAGCTGATAGGGGCATTTGCCGATCAAATCGCGGGGTTCATCGATGCCCAAGAGCCGCAGATCCCCCGCGGTCGCGGTTCCGACGTTGGGCAGGTCCGTCAGTTTGCGGACTTTGGAGCGGACTACTTTTGCGGGGTGCATGGCGGTTCGACAGCGGGTGAAATATTAAGAGCCCTTGTTAGGGGTGGGGGCCGGCTCAAAGGATGTCCAGCGGGAAAAATACTTCTGAAACCAGAGCCTTGCTCTGCCGGAAACATGCGTTCTCCCGGATCCTGGAATCTTGAACATGTCGCAGTCCTTTTCTGAACCCTCCTGCACGACCACCTCCCAGAGTGGACCGATCTGCCGGGCCAGAACGGGGTCGTTCGCCTTAGCGAGAATGTACTCTTCAGGCTCACCTCCCTCAGGGAAATATTTTGGCTCCTCCGCCTTAATATCCCACGTGTGCCATGGCACCTCGACGATGTGAGCGAGGATCACGGTTCTGAATGAAATCCCGCGAAATCCGGCAGCCTCCATGGCCTGCTTCATCGCATCCGTCACGATGATGTCACGAATACCGGGAAAGGTGATGGGAGGAACGAACGGACCGGTGCGCTCATATTGTATGGGATCGCTCTCTCCGCCCTTTCTGCCGAGGTGAGCAGACATGCCGTGAATCAGAATACGGCCGTAGTCACCCCACGGAGAATCGGCTTCATCAATTTTGCAGATCGCAGAATCCGGAAGGTTTTCGAACTCCTTCAAGGGTGTGGTGGCGGGGAAGGGTTCAGCAGACATAGGCGAGGAGGCAATGGCTGCTGGTGGTGGCGGCACGTTCTGCTCTCTGCCGCAGCTCCCGAAGAGACAGCAGAGAAAGGCGAAAGGGAGGGTATTGGTGCGCATTTGATTTTCCTGGCATCATTTTGCCCGGACCTCCCGAACCATCAATCCCGGTTCTCATCGATTAATCTCTCCACGAATTCCTCTCCACCGACAAAATGGGAGACCTCCATATGACCGTCTTCGAAGACGTCGATCTCGACGCGTTCGCCCACCAACGTGAGCGTGACAAGAACGGTGTCCGGGCGACAGCGCCGGAGGGTGAAGTGAATTTTTGCATCCTCGAGTTTTTGAAGAAGCTGATAGAGCGGATGAGACATGAGGGAGGCGGGCCCGCATGGACACGGCGGTTGGAGCCGTGGAGGGGTCAAGGGGAAGCGGGGGGCAAGTTGCCTTTTGCGGAAGGATATTGACGGTCAAGCATTCGGGGATTTATTGGCGGCGTGCGCACGCTCGTGATTGAAGTTGAAGAAGATCTTGTCGTTCATGCGAACGAGCGGTTCGTTGTAGAGTTCCGCGAGCGGGACGGGCGACTGGTGGCAGAGAAGGTGAGTGCGCTTGGGAGTGAGAGCTCGAAAGGCGTGGAGGATCGTGAACAGGCGGCAGAGGAATGGCTGCAGTCGAGCGCCGGTATTCTTGCGGAGATGACGGAGGCGGAAATCGCGGAGGCCCGGTATCTGTATTTAGCGGACCGGCATTTGAAGTGAACGGTTCGGCATGAGAACTCTCATCGATACGAACGTTCTGCTTGATGTATTTTTGGCGAGGGCGGGAGCACAAGCCAGCGGAAAGGCCATTCTGGCTTCGTGCCGCGCGCCCCACGTGGCGCTGATCTCGTGGCACACTCTGGCCAATTGCTATTATATCATGCGCCGGGGCCGGCTTTCCCACACGGGCACTATTGCCTGCCTTCGCCGGTTGCTGCGCTGGGCGGAAGTGGCCGTCACAGGATCGGCCACCGCGCTTCGGGCAATGGACCTGCCGATGGCTGATTTCGAAGACGCGTTGCAGGCGGCGTCTGCAGAGGCGGAGCACGCGGATGTGATAATGACCCGAAACACCGCAGATTTCGTTGCTTCACCGGTTCCGGTTTTGACGCCTGAGGACTATCTTGCCTCTTACAGACTACCGAACCCGCTGCCATAGCATCCGGGGTGCCGCAGAGGCGGATGAAGGGGGCACTTGCGTTGGAACCGGGGAACGGGCAGGGGGCGGGGATGAATATGACTGCCGTTACCCGCCGTTTGTTTGTTTCCGCCGCTGTTGTTGGAACGATGTGTTTTTGTGTGAGGGCGGCGGATGAGGGGAAGGATGGGTGGGTATCCCTGTTTAACGGGAAGGATCTGACGGGGTGGAAGGCACCGGAGCCGAATCCGTTTTGGAAGGTGGTGGATGGGGTGCTGGTGGGGGAGAATGACGCAGCGAAGAAGGGGTCGATGCTTTACACGAAGGAGAGTTACGGGGATTTCGAGTTGGAGGGGGATGCGCGCTGGAAGGGGGAGATAGACAGCGGGTTCATGGTGCGGAAGCCGGAGTTGCAGTTGCAGTTCGGGGTTTCGCGGAGCCTCAAGAAGGACATGACGGGGTCATTTTACGTCGGCGGGAAGGGCTATCCCGAGGAGGCGCAGGCGAAGGAGGCGGGCAAGCTGGTGAAGGAGGGGGACTGGAACACGTACAAGCTGGTGGCGAAGGGGGACACGTTTACGGTGTGGATCAACGGGACGCAGGCGTCGCAGTACAAGACGGACAAGTATCCCGGAGCGGGGCCGATCGGACTGCAGATTCACGGAGGGCTGGCAATGAAGGTGGAATTCCGGAATTTGAAGATCAAGCCGCTGGCAGCGGGGAAGTAACCGGATTGTTAAATACGATTCCTGATTTGTCCGGTTCGAGAGCGTTCCGTACTTGCGGTGGAGGCTGCGAATTCGTTAAAATTCGCTTCATGTGGCGAAAATGTAACCTGTTGCCATCATTCCGGGTCATGGCGGCGGCATTCGCCGGTCTGACACCGGCGGCGGTGCATGGTCACGGGGATGTGCATGAGGCGATTTTGATGATTTCGAAGGAGATCGACGCGAAGCCGGGCAATGCTTCACTGCTGTGCGAACGGGCGCTGCTGTATTTCCAGGCGGAACATTATGCGGAGGCGCTGGCGGACGCGGGGAAGGCGACGGAGGCGGACCCGGCGAATGACACGGCGCTGGCGATGCGCGCACGGATTTACCGGAAAACGGGGAAACTGGCGGAAGCCAGGGCGGCGCAGGAGGCGTTTTTGAAGAAACATCCGGCGCATGCGCTGGTGAGGTTCGATTACTGTCAGACACTGATAGAGTTGAAGGACACGGCGGCGGCACTGCGGGAACTGGATGGGTTGATTTCAATGATGGCAAAGCCGTTCCCGGACGCGGTGGCGCTGCGGTTGCGGCTAACGGAGGCGCAGGGAGTGGAGGGGCCGGCAATGGCACTGGAGTGGGTGAAAACGTTCCTGACGAAACACCGGCTGCCGGTTTTTGAAGAACACGCGCTGAGGCTGGAAATTCAACTCGGGCGCACGACGGACGCAGTAAAGCGGCTGGACGCGATGATCGCCAGGGCTCCGCGTCCGGAGTCGCTGTGCCTGCGGAAGGCGGATCTTCTTGCCGCGGCGGGAGACAGAGCCGGGGCTGAATCTGCGGCGCGGGCGGCGCGCGAAGCCATCGGGCGGCTGCCGCCGCAAATTCGCGGTACGGCTGCATGCATTGCACTGGAACAGCGGACCGAAAAATTCCTCACTCCGTGATCACACCCCCCAAATCATCCCTCCTCTTGCTTGCCGCAGCGGGTTTTGCCCTGCTGCCGGCGGCGTATGCCGAAGGCCCACCGCCGGTATTGCTGCGCGGTCCCTATCTGCAAATGCCGAATCCCACGGCGGTCACGGTATGCTGGCGCACGGACCTTTCGGGGAAAGGAACGGTGAGATTCGGAATGGAGCCGAAAGAATTGCAGGATGCGGCGGTGGAAGCAGTGGAGGCGGTGGATCATGAGGTGCGCCTCACCGGGCTCAGACCGGCAACCAAGTATTACTACTCGGTGCGGACAGACGATGGCACGCTGGCGGAGGGTGAGTCGTTTTTCTTTTACACGCCGCCGGTGGAGGGCTCATCGGACACCATTCGCTTTTGGGCACTGGGCGACTGCGGCACGGCGTCCGTTGCTCAGCAGCAGGTGCGCGATGCGTTTGCGCCGCTTCACGCGCAGCGGCGGGCGGACATGATTCTCATGCTGGGAGACAATGCCTACTACAGCGGGATGGACTCGCAGTACCAGGCTGCGATTTTCAACATGTATCCGGAGTATCTTAAGCAGGTGCCGGTTTGGTCCTGCATAGGGAATCATGAGACCTACAACGGACAGGATGAGCGGGGCTTATTCACGCACGATCATGTCTTTGTTTTTCCGACCGAGGCGGAATGCGGCGGTGTAGCATCCGGAACGGAGCGGTATTTCTCATGGAACTACGGGAAGGTGCATTTCATCAGTCTGGACAGCATGACGTCCAACCGCGAGTCGGACGGACCCATGGCTGAGTGGCTGAATACCGATCTTCTCGCCAACACCCAGCCGTGGGTGGTGGCATTTTGGCATCACCCGCCCTATACGCGGGGCTCGCACAACTCCGACTGGGAGTTCGAATTGATAGAGATGCGCCAGAATATTCTGCCCATCCTTGAGGCTCACGGGGTGGATTTGGTGCTGTGCGGACACAGCCACTGCTACGAGCGCTCCTACCTTCTCGATGGTCACTATGGATTGTCATCGACCCTGACAAGCGCCCACCGGAAGAATCCCGGCAACGGTCAGGAGGACAGCGACGGACCCTATTTCAAGGCCGCCACGGGAATGGCCCCGCACCAGGGTGCGGTGTATGTGGTGGCAGGTTCATCCGGGCAGACGAGCGGTGGCCTGCTCGACCACCCTGCGCACTATATTTCGCTGAACCGGCTCGGCTCGCTGGTGGTGGATGTGAGCGGAACACGGATGGACGTGAAGTTTCTCCGGGAGGCGGCGGTGCAGGGCGCGGCGCCGGTGTTTGACGATTATTTTTCGATCATCAAAGGAGTGACCCCGCCTCCGTTGCCGCTGGTGACCCGCGGACCGTATTTGCAAAAGGCGTCGCCGACGGCGATGACGGTGCGGTGGCGGACGGACATTCCCGCCGCAGGCCGCGTCCGCTATGGCACTTCCCTTGCGGCGCTTTCCCAGCATGTGAACGAACCCGCGCCTGCCGGTACGGAACATTCGGTCAGGCTGACCGGTCTTTTGCCGGATACAAAGTACTTTTACCGGGTGGAATCCAATGGCACTCCCGCTCTGGGCGGCCCAGGCTATTTTTTCCGAACGCCGCCGGCGCCGGGCGCCGCCGCTCCCGTCCGCATTTGGGCTCTTGGAGATGCGGGCAAAAGCGGCGTGGAGCAGCGGGCCGTGCGCGATTCCTTTATCTGGATACAGCAGCAGCGGAATCCCGATATTTGGCTGATGCTGGGCAACAATGCGGCCGCGTCCGGAACCGATGCCGAGTATCAAAGCGCCTTCTTTGACACGTTCGGGGCGTGGATGCAGCAGATCCCGCTGTGGTCCTGCATCGGCGAGCAGGAAACCCTGGGACCGGCCGTGAACGGAAAATTTGCCTGGGACGACATTTTCGATTTTCCGGCGGCGGGAGAAAGCGGCGGCATGCCGTCCGGCACCGAGCGGTACTATTCCTGGGATCACGCCAACATTCACTTTGTGGCGCTGGATTCGGTGACGAGCAGCCGGACCGCGAATGGCCCGATGGCGCAGTGGCTCAACGCTGATCTGGAGGCGAACACACTGCCGTGGACGATCGCCTTCTGGCATCATCCGCCGTATTCCAAAGGCTCGCACAATTCCGATACCGAAACGCAATCCAGTGAGATGCGGCAAAACATCCTTCCTATTTTGGAGCAAAAGGGAGTGGACCTTGTCCTCTGCGCTCACAGTGAGAGCTATGAACGCTCGTTCCTTCTTGACGAGCATTACGGGTCCTCCAGCGGATTTCTGCCGGCTAACAAGCTCAATAACCGCGATGGAAGAGAGGGTGGAACGGGAGTGTATGTCAAGCCGGCCGACGGCTCGGCTCCCCATGCCGGGGCCGTTTACGTGGTGGCAGGCTCAGCAAGCCAAACGGGCGGGGGACCTCTGAACCATCCGGCCCATTTTCTTTCGCTCAATCAGTTGGGATCGATCGTGGTGGACGTGCTGGACAAACGGATGGACGTGCGGTTCCTGCGGGAAAGCGAGGAGCCGGGCGGATCGCCGCCGCGCTACGACGATTACTTCACGATTCTCAAGGGCGGGCCGATTGTGCCGGCGGCTGCCACCGGGCTTGCGGTGCTGCCCGTCGATGAGACACAGGCGCTGCTCTACTGGCAGGACAATTCCCTTGAGGAAGAGCGGTATGAGGTGCAGCTCGCTCTGCAGGGCGGCAACTATGAAAATGCAGCGTATCTTCCGCCTGGCGTCACCGGATGCACCCTAACCGGGCTCACCCCTGGAGCGCAGTACAGTGTGATAACCATCGCGTCGAACATCGCGGGGACGGCTCCCTCGGCACCCCTCAGTTTCCAGCAGCCATTCGATCCGGGGCCGGTAAGCGCGATTGAACAATGGCGGTTCCTGCACTGGGGCGTCACGTCAGCCGCGGGCGATCGGGCGGACATGGCTGACCCGGACCGGGACGGCTCGGTGAATCTCATTGAATATGCCCTCGGTTCGCTGCCTACGGACGCGCATTCTGTTCCGTGGCTTACCGCCGGAAGGACGGAGGAAAAACTGACGCTTTCCTTTCCGCGGCTGGCAGCGCCGGAACTCACTTACACTGTGGAGTTTTCCTCCGGCCTGAATCCCGGTGCCTGGGTGCCGGCCTTCACGTCCTCCGGCGCAGCGAACGTGGCCGGAATGGTCACGGTGGTCGATCCCGCTCACGTGCCGGGCGCACGGCGATTTGCGAGGCTGAAGGTGACGCTCAATTGAAACGGGCCTGGAGCAGCCGTAAGCGTGCGGTAATCTGCGCCGTATTGGCCACCGCTATGCGCTGTATCCTCTCCGCTCTTCTCTTTTCGTGTCTTCCGCTGCGCGCCGCCTCCATTTGGCAGGAGGGTGAAACGCCCGCCGCCAACACGATGCACCGGCATCCGTGGTGGTTTGATCAGGTGAAGAAAGACCTGCTCAGCGGCGGGGACTGGATCAGCAATTTTTCAAAAGAGGAGGGGACTGCGGACTACAAGGTGGAAGTCAAAGAGGCCGGGGACTATGTGCTGTGGCTGCGGGCGAACCCCACGGCGACCAAACTTTCCTGGTCGCTGGATGCCGGGGATTGGAACGCGGTGGATTTTGCGAACGAGAAGCGCGGCCAGCAGAACATCGCAGCGGATGGCAAACCGGACCTGCGTTTCATCGCGTGGGTGAAGGCGGGCATTGTGAAACTGACGGCGGGGGCGCACACGCTGAAGTTCAAAATGCACGGAACGAAGGACAATCACGGCGGGCTCGACTGTTTTGTCCTGACGAATGACGGCTTCGTGCCTAACGGATTATTGAAGCCCGGCGCCACGGCGGCCGGCGGACCGGACGAGTGGTTTCCCCTGCTGGCGGATGAGGACAGGTTTTCATCGGAATCGGTGATCGACATGAGCGCATTGATCGAAGTGCCCGCGGGGAAGCACGGACCGGTAATTGCGAAGGGCAGCGAACTTGTGTTCGCGCAGCACCCGGACAAGGCCGTGAAATTCTGGGGCTGCGGCGCGAACCTGGAGCAGGATCAGTATGACCGGCAGAAGCAGAAGCTGCGGATTCGTTATCTGAAGAAGTTCGGCAACAATGTGGTGCGGCAGCATCCGCTCTTCGATGAAGTCAGCAAAGACGGGAAGATCGATGCGAAGCGGCTGGATGCCTACGACTGGTGGTTCGCGGAGTTGAAGAAAGCGGGAATCTATTCGACGTGGAGTGTCTTCTATCACTTTCCCATCAGCGAGGCGGATGGTTATGATCCGGCGCTGTTTGCAGAGATGGAACCGATGGGGAAAGCCGAGTTGCGCGATACCTACGGGCTGATCAGCATGTCGCCGGAGCTGTGGGCCATCCGAACGAAGGTGCTGCTGTCGCTGCTCAACCACAAGAATCCCTACACCGAACTGCGCTACGCGGACGATCCGGCGCTGCTGTGTGTTGAGTATCAGAACGAGGACAGCATCTTTTTCTGGAATCCGCTGGGGGATTTGTCGAGTCCCACTCCGAAGAAATGGAAGGCTCACGGGAAGAAGCTGCGCGGGATGTTCGCGGCATGGGCGAAGAAAAAATATGGCACCACGGAGGCGCTGAAAAAGGCGTGGGGCAAACTGGATGGCACGGATAAGCTCGACAGTGAACTCGGCTTGATGGGACCGTGGGAGATGGACGGCGCGGGCATCCGGGGGCGCTACGCGGGAAACACGGCGCGGGCGGCGGATATCATGAAGTTCCTGACACAAATGCAGACGGAGCTTTACACGGCCTGCGAGAAGGCAATCCGGGGCACGGGATTTAAAGCGCAGACGGTGACCACCAACTGGCTCGGAGGGTCCGGACTGCTGGACCAGGCGAACATCCTAACAGATACCGTTGGGAGCATGATCGACCGGCACAACTACGCCGGAGGCGGCAAGGGCGTGCATAACATTGCAGAGGGGCAGGTCTATGCCGGTTCGCATCTGGAAAAGCCCGGATCGCACCTTTTCAGCATCGCGCTCAAACAGGTGGAGGACCGTCCGTTTTCCATGAGCGAATGGACCATGTGTCCACCCACACGCTGGAAGCTGGAATGCGCGCCCATCATGGCATTTTACGGGATGGGGTTGCAGGGCTGGGATTGTTCCTATCACTTTATCCAAAGCGGCACGCGGCTGGGCGACGGCTGGCCTAACATGAGCAGTTACGCGACGGATACGCCGCATTACATCGGGCAGTGGCCGGCGCTGGCGTTTGCGCTGCACAAGGGGCACATTGCGCAGGGAGCGCCGGTGGCGGCGCGGCGCACGACTCCTGACAAGGTTGTCTCCGGAACTCCGGCGTGGCTTCAGGATTATTACAATGGCGATGACCTGATCCCAGCACCCGGCGGCACGCCGCAGGAGGTTTTTGCAGCCGGACGCGTGACCGTCAGCTTCAAAGGCGGGGAAAGCGTAAAGGCCGATTTGAGCAAGCTCTGGCAAAAGGATGCGAAAACCGTGCAGAGCAACACCGGCGAGCTCACGTGGGACTACGGCCACGAGCGGATTCTGGTCGGCAGCGCAAAAACACAGGGCGTCATCGGCAAGTGCGGCGGCGCGGTGAAACTGCCTGCGGTGGACCTGGAGGTGAAAACGGAATTTGTCAGTCTGCTTTTCACACCGCTCGACGATCAACCGCTGGCGAACTCCAAACACATCCTCATCACCGCTCTCGGTCAGGACAAGCAGACCGGAGCCAAATACAGCGATGACGGCACGAAACTTCTGTCCACCGGCACCGCTCCGCTCCTGCTGGAACCGGTGCAGGCGACGATCAGAATCGCCGGTGCTGCGCCAGCCATGGTGCGTCCGCTGGATCACTACGGCGTGCCGATGAAGAGCACGCTGGAGGTAAAGGACGGGAAATTCACCATCGATGGCCGCAGCCGGGCTTATTATTACGAGGTGTCCCGCTAACGAGCGCCTTGTCGCCTCAAAATTAAATGACACCGGGGGGAATCGTGCTATTTGGAATCCCGCAGGATACGCATGACATTCGGCGATTTCATTTCATCCCGGCCGGTGGCGTTTTGCGGACTGGCGCTGAACGCGGCGCTCGCCGTCCTTGTTTATCAGGCCCGCAGTGCACCGGCGGAGTCCGAGACCCGGCAGACGACGGGACCGGCGGTTCGGGAGGCGCCATTGGTCGAGGAAGGAACCCCCAGGGCAGGGCGGGTCGGCGGCACGAAAACAAAGTCCTCCAGGTCTTCCGGTGCATCCGGCGCCGGCTCCGGCTCCGATCAGGGGACGGTGCCATCGTCTCTTATTTCCGGTTCCCATCCCAACGAACTGGTCATTGATCCGTTCAAGGGCATCACTCCGGTGGCCGTGAAGGCATTTGCGCTGAATGAAGCGGAGATGGAAGGAGTGAACAAAGCGACCGCCGCTTTCATGGCCGCGGTGCAATCCCGCGAAGCTTCGCTCATTCACGTTGAAACGGTGCAACGGCGGGGAAAGCAATATGTCATTCCCGCCTATCCTAACGAGCTGGAAACCATGTGCGCGAAGTTGAAATCCGATCTGATTGAAGCAGCCGGCGCGGAGCGTGGAGGTGCGCTCTTCGCGATTTTTGCGCGGCAACCGCTGATGACATCAGGATTTGGAGCGCAGGCGCTGAGCGCAGCGGAACACTCCCCCAGGGACACCACCTGGCCGGAGTGGGACAACATGCAGGGGAGCAAGGTAACGGATATTTCCATTAAGCCGTTTTTGGAAAACCGGTTCAGCAAGGTCATCGACCTGGAAAAGGTCGTCGAACAAACGAGGAAGCCGCCCGAAAAATGAAGATTCTGTCCTGCATCAGCTGGGCTTTGAATGTGGTGCTGGCGGTGGTGTATTTTCGCTCCGGCAGCCACGCAGAACCGTCATCGGCGGCGGAGACTTCTGTACGAAAGGGAACCGTATCCCAGCCCGCGACCGCGACTGGTCCCTCGCTGAAGAAAGGCCCGGCTGCGGCATCCGCGAAGACCGCCGACACCCCGGAAACCTTCCGTTCCGATCTTCTGGTTGGAAAAGACGTCACACTGCCGCGGTCTTTGGCGCTGCATTTTCGATACATTGGCAGGGGTTCCGTTTTGCACTGTGCCACCGCGCTGCTGCTTCCGGGAAACCGGGCGGATGCCCTGACGGCATTGAACCTATACCCCTCCGACCACGAAGTCGTTTTGTCAGCGATCACAGAGGCTTCTGAGGGATTGCTGAAGGCGCTGCTGAAAGGAGCGAAGCTGGAGCCCGAGGGGACGGACGGGTATCGCGTGGAAGTGCAGTTCAAACCGGACGACTTCAAGGCGCTGCGTTCACAGTTTGAATCCCGTCTTGACGGGCTGCCTGACGATGTGCGCGAAGCGGCGATGCTGCTGGCCTTTGACGGCGCAACGATCGAAGGCGCGGCGGTTCCCCTGACGCTTTCCTTTAATCTCGCTCAATCAACGCTGACGATTGCCACCGACCCCAAGTCTCAGATTCTTCTCAGCGGGGGACAGGTGACCCAAGCGCCGGTGTGGAAACGGCTGGTCCAGGACGTCAAGTGAGAGGGCCCTCGAAGACCGTGGTGCCGGGCGACTTTTCGTAATGCCCCATGATGCCGTCGTGGCAGGCGGAGCAGACAAAACCGCGCTCCTGACCGTCGTGGGTGCCGCGGTGGGAGTGATCTTGCACGCAGTCCGGGACAGCGATGCGATTGCGGATGGCGGCGGTATCGAGAAAGCAGTCCACAAAAATCCATTCGCGGCAATTCATGGACCATGGCTGACCCCGATAGGTTTCACGGATGCCGGCGACCTTGATGGCCTGTTCAATGGGCTGGAGGTGTTGACAGAGCATGGGAATCGCTAAGGAATTGGAATCCAAGAGATTAAAACGACCGTCCTCTGAAGGAATTCCGGCACCCTATCCGCAAAAAAGGGTCCCGGAAGGCGAAATTAATCGAAAGGGGGATGCTCAAGCTCGCTTAATTACCTTTGCGCACCCTGCACGGCGAATGGTTTTCCATATCGCCCCGTTGGGTCGCGTTTCCGAAGTCCAACCTTAACCGCCCGCGCCAGCGCATGTTAAGCATATCAGGATCAAAGTCTTCCCGCTTTTGCGACGGTGTGTCGCGGCGGGGTTTTCTTCGTTTGGGAGCACTGGGACTCGGGGGTCTTGCCCTGCCGCAGCTCCTCAAGGCGGAGGCCCACCAGGCGGCAAAAAGCAGCAAGTCGATCATTATGATCTTCCTGCCTGGCGGCCCGCCCCACCAGGACATGTGGGACCTCAAAATGGACGCCCCGGCGGAAATCCGCGGGGAGTTCAGTCCCATCAAAACGAAAGTTCCGGGAATCGAAATCTGCGAGCTTTTCCCGAAAATGGCTGCGATGATGGACCGGTTCTCGATCATCCGGAGTGTCGTAGGAGCGACGGGCGAGCACGCCGCCGATCAGTGTATGACCGGAAGAAACCGGCAAAACATTCCCGCCGGCGGCTGGCCGAGCATCGGGTCCATCGCTTCCAAGGTTCTCGGCCAGGGCGCACCCGGCGTGCCCGCTTTTGTCGGCCTTTCCCCGAAGATGGGACACACGGCCTGGGCGGACCCCGGCAAACCCGGCTTTCTCGGCCCGGCCCATTCCCCGTTCCAGCCAAACGGCGGAGGTGCCAGTGACCTGGTGCTCAACAACATTTCGCTCGACCGTCTCAAGGACCGGCGCGCGCTGCTCACCAGTTTCGACAACCTGCGCCGCGAGGTGGACGCCACGGGCATGATGGAGGCGATGGACGCCTTCCAGCAGCAGGCGATGGGTGTTCTCACTTCCAGCAAACTCTCGGAAGCGCTCAACCTCGACAAGGAAGATCCTAAAGTCCGCGCCCGTTATGGGGGTGGCACGATGAAATGCCGCGATGACGGCGGCCCGGAATGTCCGGAACAATTTCTCATGGCGCGCCGTCTCGTGGAGGCGGGTGTTCGCTGCGTGACGCTTGGCTTCAATCGCTGGGACTGGCACGGCAGGAACTTTGGCCAGGCCCGCGAAGTCTTCCCGCAACTGGACAACGGCGTCACGGCGCTCGTCGAGGACCTGCATTCCTCGGGCATGGACAAAGACGTGTCCGTCGTCGTGTGGGGGGAATTTGGCCGCACGCCGCAGATCAACAAGGACGCGGGACGCGATCACTGGCCGCGCGTTTCCTGTGCCGCCCTTGCCTGCGGGGGCATGAGGCACGGTCAGGTCATCGGCTCCACGGACCGCCTCGGAGGGGAAGCGGCTTCGCGCCCCGTCGATTTTCAGGAGGTTTTCGCCACGCTCTACCACAGCATGGGCATCGACACCCGCACCGCCACCGTCAATGACCTCGGCGGGCGTCCGCGCTATCTGGTGGACGAACAGTTCAAACCCATGCCGGAATTGATAGGCTAGATTTCGTATCATGCTCAAAGCCCTCGCCATCCTTTTCGCAGTCGCCCTCACCGCTGTCGTTTCGGTGTGGTTTTACCGCTGCGGTCCGGGATTCGATGGCACACTGGCGGCGATGAAACTGGCTGATGGGTCAGAGTACAACGTCAGCCAGCACTGGAACAATATTGGCGAACCCTATCAGGTCAGCTTTTACATGAAGTCCCCCGGCGGCGACTGGGGCTGGTGCTATATCGATCATCAGTCGTACCGGTGGAAGGAAACCAAACTGGAGTTCGACGAAGTAAAGAACGAGGTGCGGGTCTTTGAGGACGGCCGGCTCATGGCAGTACTGGATCGCAACAAAAAGGAGTTCGTTCTTCACCGGGAAAAAGAATCGAGAACAGTGCCAGCTCCGCAGACGGAGAACCTTGGACCTGGCAAGTTTTCCTGACAAATTTTACGGCATGCTCACCCTATCCTCGCGCACACACTCCAATTCTTTCTGCGACGGCCTGTCCCGCCGTTCGTTTCTGCGCATCGGCGCCATGGGCCTCGGCGGTCTTTCGCTTTCGCAATTGCTGCGCGCGGAAGCACAGTCCGGAAAAGGAAAATCACAAAAGGCGCTCATCATGATCTACCTGCCTGGCGGTCCGCCCCACCAGGACATGTTTGACATTAAGGTGGACGCGCCGTCGGAGATTCGCGGGGAGTTTTCGGAAATCGCGACGAATGTGCCGGGCGTTAGGATTTGCGAACTGCTGCCTGGCATGGCGAAGATCGCTGACAAGCTTGTTTTCGTGCGCAGCGTCGTCGGCGCCAAAGACCGTCACGAATCCTTTCAGTGTCTCACGGGCCGCCTCAACGAAAAACCCCCGCCCGGCGGATGGCCGGAAATCGGCTCCGTTGTTTCCAAACTCCAGGGGAGCACCGGCTCCGCCGTGCCGCCGTATGTGAATCTCTCGCAGAAGATGCAGCACACGCCCTACAACCAGGGGCGCAACAGTTTCCTCGGCATCGGCCACAGTCCGTTCATGCCGCTGGGCAGCGTGAAGGACGACATGACGCTCAACGGTGTCACCCTGGAACGGCTGCATGACCGCCGCTCACTGCTCACCGCGTTTGACGGCTTCCGCCGCGATGCCGACGCCTCCGGTTCCATGTCGGGATTGGACGATTTTGAAGCTCAGGCCTTTGATATCCTAACGTCTTCCCGACTGCTCAAGGCTCTCGACGTTTCCGGTGAGCCTGACAAACTTCGCACGCGCTATGGCAAGGGCACCGCCCAGGTGCAGGGCGACGCCGCGCCGCGCCTCAACGAACAGTTCCTGCTCGCGCGCCGACTGGTGGAGGCGGGCGTGCGCGTCGTCACGCTGAGCTACAGTTTCTGGGACTGGCACGGCGGCAATTTCAAAAACGCACGGCAGAATCTTCCCGACTTCGACCAGGCGGTCTCCGCGCTCGTCGAGGACTTGCATCAGCGGGGCATGGACAAGGATGTCACGGTCATCGCCTGGGGCGAGTTTGGCCGCACGCCGCGCATCAACAAGGATGGCGGGCGCGATCACTGGCCTAACGTTTCCTGCGCGCTCATGGCCGGCGGCGGGATGCACACGGGCCAGGCGATCGGCGCCACCGACCGCCAGGGCGGTGAGGCCACGGAACGCCCGGTGCATTTCGAGGAGATCTTCGCCACGCTCTATCACAATCTTGGCATCAATCCCACGACCACGACGGTGCCTGACCTAACAGGCCGCCCGCATTACCTTGTGGATGGCACATGGCAACCCATGAAGGAACTGATCGGATGAAGCGCTTCCTTTTCCTGACAACTTTTCTGGCGCTGCCCGCGGCGTATGCGGAGACCAAACTCGAATTGCACACGGGCATCCCCGGCGGCAAACCCGCCGTCCTCAAGGGGAAGGACGCCTCGCTGCAACTGGTGGCGACCGCAGTGCCGTCTGACAAAGCGCCCTTCGATGTCACCCGCAGCGTCACATGGACCGTGGAGCCGGCGTCCGTGCTAACGATTTCGAAAACCGGGGTCGCCACTCCGCTAACGGATGGCACCGCCACGGTCATCGCGACCTCGGACGGCACGAAGGCGACTGCGACCATCAATGTCACCGGCGCCGCTTCGTGGCGCACGGCCAGCTTTACTCACGAGATCGTCCCGCTCTTCACCAAATACGGCTGCAACGGCGGCGGGTGCCATGGCAAAAGCGAGGGCCAAAACGGCTTCAAGCTGTCACTGTTAGGATTTGAACCTGGCGAGGACTACGAGCACCTCGTCTTTGAATCACGCGGTCGCCGTTTATTTCCCGCCGCACCGGAGAACAGTCTCCTCATGCTAAAGGCTACCGGTGAAATGCCACACGGCGGCGGAGCGCGCATGGAGCGCGGCACGCCGGACTATCTGGCGCTCGTGCGCTGGATGGAACAGGGCGCGCCGCCTGGAAACCCTGACGATCCGCATCCTGTCAGCATTTCCGTCTTCCCCCCGGAGCGGCTGCTCCAGCCGGAAAGCACCCAGCAACTCCAGGTCACAGCGCAATATTCCGACGATTCCTTCCGCGATATCACCACTTCCGTCCAGTATGACAGCGCTGCAAAGGACATGCTGGAAGTGAGCAGCACCGGCCTCGTCAAAGCCGCGAAGCTCACCGGGGATGCCGCCGTGATGATTCGTTACAAGGAAATGGCAGGCGTCTTCCGCGCCACCATTCCGCTTGGGGCGCCAATGGGCGAATTCCCGCCGGAGCGTAATTTCATCGACCGGCACGTCTTCGCCAAGCTGCGCACGCTCGGCCTGCCGCCCAGCGCGGTGTGTGATGACGCCACTTTTCTGCGCCGGGTCACACTCGACATCGCGGGCCGCGTGCCCACCACCACCGAAGCCGAGTCGTTCGCCGCGGACAAAAATCCTGACAAGCGCACAGCGCTCGTGGACCGCCTGCTCGCGAGCACCGATTACGCTGAATATTTCGCGGGCAAGTGGTCCGCCCTGCTGCGCAACAAACGCGGCAACAGCCCCGCGCGCACCACCTATGCTTTCCACGGATGGCTGCGCGAAAGCCTCAACAGCAACAAGCCCTACGATCAATTCGTTCGCGAAATTCTCGCCGCCTCCGGCAGCATCAGCGGCAATCCCGCCACCGGCTGGTATCGTGCTGTTACCAAGTCGCAGGACCAGCTCCAGGATGTGGCTCAGGTCTTCTGCGGTCAGCGCCTCCAGTGCGCGCAGTGCCACCACCATCCTTACGAAAAGTGGAGCCAGCAGGACTACTACGGCTTCGCCGCTTTCTTCTCCACCGTCGCCCGCAAACCTGCGGACGAACCGGGCGAGGAGGCCGTTTTCAACCAGTGGCGCGACGCCTTCGCTCTGAATCCAAAGACGCAGAAGAACGTGAAGCCGACGCCACTCGGCGGTCAGGTGCTCGCGCTAAAACCGCAGGACGATCCGCGGCGCTCGCTCGCTTCATGGCTCACGGCTCCGGAGAATCCGTTCTTCGCAAAAATGCTGGTCAACCGGTATTGGAAGCACTTCTTCGGACGCGGGCTCGTGGAGCCGGAGGACGACATGCGCGTGACCAATCCCGCGACGAATCCGGAACTCATGGACGGTCTGGCCCATCACTTCACGGAAAGCAAATTCAACCTGAAAGCGCTCGTTCGTTCCATCTGCCTCAGCAGCACTTATCAGCTTTCGAGCCTTCCTAACGAACATAACGCAACGGATCGCCAGAACTTCAGCCGCTTCTTCCCGCGCCGTCTTCCTGCGGAGGTGCTCCTCGATGCGATCGATACGGTCACCGGGATTCCCACCAAATTCGCAGGCCAGCCCGCCGGTGCGCGCGCGGTGGCCCTGCCGGACGACAGCTTCAACGCCGGCAACTATTTCCTGACTGTTTTCGGCCGCCCTGACAATACGAGCGCCTGCGAATGCGAACGCTCCCAGGACAGCAGCCTCGCCCAAAGTCTGCACCTCCTGAACTCAAAAGGCCTCCAGGAGAAACTCTCCGGCGCCGAGGGCCGCGCCGCCGCGCTCGCCAAAGACAAAGCCGCGCCGGAGGACCGCATTCGCCGCGTTTTCCTAACACTAAACGCAAGAACCCCAACCGCAGAGGAAACGAAAAAAGCGCTGGATTACGTGACCGCCCGCGAAGGGAAGCCTGCTGCATGGGAGGACCTCATCTGGGCGCTCATAAATTCCAAGGAGTTTCTCTTCAACCACTAGCAATCTGGAATGTCCGGACGTCTCCTCCTTTTCCTGCTGCTTGCCCCGGCCGCCATTGCGCAACTCCCGACGGCCCGCCTCGATGGTCTTTTTCCCCAGGGCGGACGCATTGGCTCGGAAGTTGAAATTACCATCGAAGGCAGCGACCTCGAGGGCGTCAAAGAACTCCTCTTTGATCACCCCGGCCTCAAAGCCACTCCCGTCGAAGGAACGAAATTCAAACTAACCATCGCTGCCGACGTCCCCGCCGGCCTGCATGAAGTGCGCGTCTCCGGACGTTACGGCATCTCCACCAGCGCAGTTTTCGTTGCCGGTAAACTGCTTGAAGCAAAAGACAACGGCGCCAATCGCAGCCGCGCAGCCGCGATGCCCCTGACTCTTCCCGTTACCGTTAACGGCATCTGTGAAGCCGACGCCGCGGACTTCTATCGCTTCACCGCCACGAAGGATCAGCGCATCACCGTGGACTGCGCTGCCCAGCGCATCGACTCGCCTCTCAGTGCCGTCCTCAGTCTCAGCAACGCGGATGGCCAGGAAATTGCCGCGCGGCGTATCAGCATGGATCGCGATCCGGCTTTCGATTTCACCGCGCCCGCGGAAGGGGAATACACGCTCGGCATTCACGATCTCACCTGGCGCGGCGGCAGCCCCTATCACTATCGACTCACCGTTTCCTCCCCACAGGAATCCCCCGCCCTGCCCCCGCCACTGCCGCTCGCCGCTGTTGTTACTCCGTTGCCGGCAAAAGCCGCCGCGGAAGAGAAGGAACCTAACGACGCTGCAACATCCCCTCAAAACCTAACATTTCCGGCGGACGTCGCGGGGCGTCTCGATGAAGACTGGTTTTCCTTTACGGTCGATAAAGCCCGCACCGTTGTCGCTGAAGTTCATTCCCACCGCCTGGGGGAAGACTCCGATCCGGTCATGGTGGTTCATAAAGTAACGCGCGAGGCCAAAGGCGAAGAGAAGAGCAGCCAGCTTTCGGAGTTTGACGATACCGCCGGCCCTGCGGGTGCAGAACGCTTCCGCACCGGCACCCGCGATCCGTCCGGCAGCATCGCCTGCGAGCCCGGAGTCACTTACCGGATCATGGTTACAGACCGGTTTTACAGTGGATCACCCTATCGCCTCGTGTTGCGGGAAGCCAAACCGGACTTCCAGGTTCTCGCCATGCCGGAGAGTCCTGTCACCGACGGCAAAACGGTGCAGCGCTGGACTTCTCTTTTGCGCCGCCGCGGCAGCACCGTCATCAATGTCGCTCTCCTGCGCCGCGATGGCTTCGATGAACCTGTGACGCTGAAAGTGTCAGGGCTTCCCGCCGGCGTGAGTGCACAGGAGATTACCCTGCCTTCAACCATTTCCGCCGGCGTCATCATATTGCAATCCACCCCGGAGGTGAAACCCTGGGCGGGACGTATTCAAATCACCGGCCATGCCGGTTCCCTAACGCATCCCGCGCGGGAAGTCACTCCCCGGTGGAGTGTCGGCGACACCGGTGCAGAACGCCTGGACATGCGCCTGAGCACGGATGGTTTTGTTCTCGCCGTTACCGACGCTGAGGCCGCTCCGCTGGCGGTGGAGGCGCCGGAGCCGCGTGTTTACGAATCGGCGCTCGCCGGCAGCATCGAATTACCCGTGAAGTTCATCCGCGATGCCAGTCTCAAGGGTTTCAAAGGCGAATGGGAGGCTGCCCTTTCCGGATTGCCTGGTCTTCGCCAGCGAAAGCCGGTAAAACTTTCCGCCGACGCCAAAGAGGCAAAGCTGGTGCTCGATTTGAAACGAAAAGACGGGAACGAATTCCAGCCAGGAACTTTTACCTGCTATGTCACTGCACGCGGCACTATCAAATGGAAGGGCGATGAGAAGGCGAAGGAAAAGGAACTCGTCGAGGCCGCATGGTCCGCACCGATTCAAATCAAAATCGAGCCTTCTCCTGTCGCACTTACCGTGCCGTCGCCCGCGGTAATAGCTCCCGGCGGGAAAGCAGAGATAACGCTGAAGGTTGAGAGGCGCTTTGGGTTCAATGAGGCGGTCACCGTGGAACTCGCCGGACCAAAGGGAGTGACCGCGGAAAAACTCACCATCTCCAAAGACGCCAAAGAGGCAAAGCTGACCATCTCTGCGGCTGCGGATGCCGCGCAGGGCACTCAGCAGGCCACGTTGAATGCAAAATGCTCGTGGAACGGCCAGGAAATTCCCTGGCCCGTCAAATTCAACCTGGAGGTGAAGCCGTAGAGGGCTCGTCACACAAAATCCTTTTCAATATGCAATCAGGTTGCTTCAAGGATCTACTGACTGCGGGCATTGTACTTTGCTGCGGAATCGCGCATGCTGTCCCCATCCCCATCAGCAGCATTAAGCGGGACGCACCCGTCGATTTTGCCAAAGAGATCTATCCGGTTCTCAAACAGAACTGTCTCGCTTGTCACAATGCGACCAAGGCAAAGTCGGGACTGAACCTCGAGACTCCCGAGCTTATTCTTAAGGGCGGTGACAGCGGACCGGCCGCGGTGGCGGGGCGCGGCGCAGAGAGTCTGCTCATCAAGAGCGCTGCGCATGTCGAGGACCCGGTGATGCCGCCTCCCGGCAACAAGGTCAACGCTGTCGATCTCTCCGAGGATCAGTTAGGCCTGCTAAAACTGTGGATCGATCAGGGTGCAAAGGGCACTGCTCCGGCGCAGGAAGCGGGTATCGTGTGGCGCGGCTTTCAGGGGCGGATCGCCGCAGTAAGCGCCGTGGCCGTTTCGCCCGGCGGCAGCGTCGCCGCCTCTGCCCGCGGCAACGAAGTCAGCCTTTTCGATGTCAACACCGGCTCGGCCCTTGGAAGCCTGGGTGATCCCGCCCTGGCAAAACTTGATCTCTACCGCGATCATCCGGTTGCCGATCGTGACAGCGTTATGGCGATGGCCTTTGGGTCGGATGACCTGCTGGCTACAGGCGGGTACCGCACCGTCCGTCTCTGGCGGCGCGCGCCGTTCCTAACTAAAACTGAAAGTGTCTCTCTGCCCGAAGTCCCGCTCTCTCTTGCTTCTTCCGGCCCCTGGGTCGCGGCGGGGGATGCTGCCGGCCGCCTCTGGTTTTGGAATACCGCTGCGGAAAAGCCGCAGGCGGTGGAACTCAAAGACCACGCTTCCCCGGTCAAAGCCCTTGGAATTTCGCCGGACGCTCAGGTGATCGTCTCTGCCGCCGAAGACCGCGGTCTGCGCGTGTGGAGTGTTGCGGAAAAAAAAGCCATCTTCCGTGCAGAATCGCCCGTGCCGCTCACGGCCTTGCAGTTCCTGAAGAATGGTACTCTCCTCGCCGTTGCCGGGAGTGACGGCAAGCTGCGCGTTTATCCCTTCTCCAAAGACGCCGCTCCGGAAATGTCAAAACCCTCCGGCGAATTCCGTCTCGCCGATAAGCCGCCGGTATTTCTGACGGTCACCGACCCCGCCGGAACGCAGGTGCTCTGGGGTTCCGGCGACGCCGTGCTCCACGTCTTCGATGCCGCCACCGGAAAATCAGTTAGGGATGTCACCTGCGAGCATCCGGCCGCCCGCCGGGTCCTCAGTGCGGGACGGCGGGTGCAGTCGGCACAGCGTCAGGCGGACACCCGGAAATCCCGCGCCGCAGCCGCGACCGAAACGGCTAACAAAGAAAGCGAATCCGTGAAAGCCGCCAGCACTGCCATGGAAAAAGCCCGCGCCGCATGGCAGCGAAAACAGGAGGAGTCAGCCGCAGCTGCCGAAGCTTTTCGCGCCATGCCGGAGGACAATGGTCGCAAGGACGCTGCAGCAAAAGTCGCCAAAGAAGCCGCAGCCGCCGAACGCACTTTCCTCAACGCCCGCACCAACGCTGAACTCTCCGTGCGGCTCGCCGGCCAGGCCCTCCAGGCAAAGGTCGCCGCCGAGGCCGCCCTTATCGCCGCGCAATCCTCCCTAACGGAAGCGCAGGCCGACCAGGAAGCCGCGAAGAAAGCCGCCGCCGCTCCGTTCCCCGCTGTGAAGTCCGCCCTCGTGCTCAATGGCGGCAAATCCGTCCTTCTCCAACTCGATGGTTCCCGGGCACAGTGGCACAGTCTCGAAAACGGCGCGCTCTGCGATACCGCCGAATCCATCGCCAATGCCCTTCTTACCCCAGCCGGAGATCGGGTCCTCGCCATACGCCCTGACAAAAAATCCGTTCTCCTTCCGCAGCAGCGCCCGTGGGTGCTGGAACGCACGATTGGTAATCCGGACGATGCCGCCATCTTCTCCAGCCGTGTCACCGCGCTGAGTTTTTCCTCTGACGGACGTTTGCTGGCGACCGGCGGCGGCATTCCCTCCCGCGGCGGCGAAGTCAAAATCTGGAACGTCAGCGACGGCTCGTCCGTCCTGACACTTAAAGACCCGCACTCCGACACCGTCAACGCCCTCGCCTTCTCGCCGGACGATTCCCTCCTCGCCACCGCCGGGAGCGACCGCTGGGCGCGCGTCTTCCGCGTCAGCGACGGCGAACGCACCGCTTCTTTCGAAGGTCATTCCAGTCACGTGCTGAGCATCGCCTGGCGCAGCGACGGCCTTGCCCTCGCCACCGGCGGTGCGGACAACACGCTGCGCGTCTGGGACCTTCTCGACGCCAAACAGCTTCGCAGCATTAACTCCTTCTCCCGCGAAGTCAGCGCCGTCTCATGGATCGGCACCGGCGACACCATCGCCGCCGCCAGCGGCGACAGCACCGTCCGCCTCAACGACGACCGTCTCCCCGGCTCCAAAGGCTTCGTCTTTTGCCTCGCCGCCGATCCCTCCGGCAAATATCTCGCCGCCGGCGGCGACGATGGAGTCATGCGTCTCTGGAATGCCGCAGACAAAAAGCTCTTGCGGGAGCACGGCTCGAAATAGACTTGCCGGCATCAAACAGAGGTATGAGCAACACGATGCAAGCCATGGTCCTCCGCGAATTCGGCGGGCCGGAAGTTCTTGAGCGGCGGGAAATTCCGCGCCCTTCGCCGGGTCCTGGTCAAGTGCTGGTGCGGGTGAAAGCCTCCAGCGTCAATCCTGTCGATACGAAGATCCGCAGCGGCATGCTCGCGGCGATGGCGCCGGAAGCGCCGGCTGTCCTGGGATGTGATATGTCAGGCGTCGTTGAAGAGTTGGGCGAAGGCGTTACCGCGTTCTCTCCCGGCGATGCCGTCTATGGCTCGCCCGGCGGCGTGAAAGGCCATCCCGGTGCACTGGCCGAATACATGTGCGCCGACGTCAGGCTCATCGCTCCAAAACCGCAGGGCCTCACATGGGAAGAGGCGGCCGCACTTCCGCTGGTCAGCATTACCGCATGGGAGGGTCTTCTCGACCGTGCGAAAGTCCATGCGGGCCAGCGCGTGCTGGTGCATGGCGGCACGGGCGGCGTGGGACATCTCGCGCTGCAACTGTGCGCAGCTCAGGGCGCAGAAGTGTGGACTACCATCTCCGGGCCGGAAAAAGCGGAAATCGCACGCGGCCTGGGTGCGGCGGGGACGATCAATTATAAAGAACAGTCCGTGGATGATTACGTTAGGGACGTTACAGGCGGAAAGGGCTTCGACATCGTCTTCGACAGTGTTGGCGGAGAGAACGTTGCCCGGTGTTTTCAGGCCGCCGGTGTTAGCGGCACCGTCGTCTCCATCTCCACCCGGACCTCCGCCGATCTCTCTCCGCTGCACGCGAAGGGGCTGACGCTGCACGTGGTCTTTATGATCATTCCGCTGCTCTATAACAAAGGCCGCGAGCGCCACGGCGAAATCCTCCGCGCCCTGACCGCGCTCGTGGAATCCGGCAAAGTGAAGCCCCTCTGTGATCCCCGGCGATTCTCCTTCGCCGACGCCGCCGAAGCCCACGCCTGGCTCCAAAGCGGAAAGGCAGTCGGAAAGGTGATCCTGACCGGCTTTTAGGGCTTCCGCGGCGGCGGGCCAAATGCTATGTTAATGGGCTCAAGTCATGCGCCCTCCCCTTCTTTTTTGCCCGCTGGTGCTGATCGTGGCGCTGCGCGATGCGGTCGCAGTGCCGGTCATCACTGAATTCATGGCCGATAACGCAAGCGGCCTAACAGACGCCGCGGGACGGCACAGCGATTGGATCGAAATCCACAATCCCTCCGGTGCGCCGCAGGACATGACCGGCTGGCACCTGACGGACGATGCGAACGCCCTGACAAAATGGACCTTTCCCGCCAAAACCATCCCTGCAGGCGGCCGGCTCGTCGTGTTTGCCAGCGGCGATGGCATACCGGACACCAGTGGCGCGCTGCACACTAACTTTTCCCTGGACGCCGGCGGCGAATATCTCGCGCTCGTTGCGCCGGACGGCACCACGAAAGCCTCCGAGTTCGCGCCTTATCCAGCGCAGCGCGAGGACGTAAGTTACGGCGTCGCCCGGCAGCACACGGAACTTATCGCGCCCGGAGCACCAGGTAAGGCGGTTGCAGCCTCCGATTCCATCACCGGCGACTGGCACGGCGGCGCTGAACCGTTTCCTGACAATTCCTGGAGCGCCGTTACCAATGGCATCGGCTACAATCGCACAGAGCAGCCCGTCATTCCCCTGCCCTCTCCGGAAACCGTGGCCCTGCACGTACCGGCAGGCACGGTGGGAAATCAGAGCTACGGCGGGTCGCTGGGCATGGATTTCTCTGTCGAGCGCCCCCTCACGGTCACGGCCCTTGGCGCTTTCGATTCCGGCGGCAACGGCTTCGCGCAGCCGATCCGCGTGCAACTCTGGACGCGCGATGAACGCGGCACGCCTGACAATTTTGCCGATGACACCGGCGTGGCTGTGCTGTCCGACTTCACTTTGAATGCCGCCAATCCCGGCCAGGCGGACGGCGGCAGCCGTTTTATCAATCTCGCGGCTCCACTGACTCTGCCGGTTGGCACTTATACCATTGTGGCTTCCGGTTACGGTGCCGCGGAGCCTAACGGGAATTCAGGCATCAGTCCCGGCCCATGGAGCATGAACACCGGCAACGGCGCCATTACCTTCGACGGGGGAAGCCGCTTCGGCACGGCAGGACTGTTTCCCGGCACGGTGGACGGAGGCCCCGCCAACCGTTATGCCGCCGGCACATTCAAGTTTACCGCCGCCCCCGCGGATTTGCGGCGCACCGCCTACAACGTCGCGACCGGCACCGTCGGCACTCAGGCTTACGCGCTGCCTCTTGGAATGGATTTCAAAACGACGCGCACCATTCGCGTGACTTCGCTGGGCGTCTTCGACAGCGGCAGCAACGGGCTCTCCGCGACTCTCACCGCACAACTCTGGCAGCGAAACGAAAACGGAACGCCGGACGTCTTCACCGACGACACCGGAGCCGCAGTCCTTGGAGCCCTGACATTCACGACGGCAAGTCCCGGTACGCTCGTGAGCGGCAATCGTTTCAAGCAGTTGCCCGCGCCGATCGATCTTCCGCCAGGAGCCTACACCATTGCCGCTTACGGATACACTTCCACAGAGCCTAACGGAAACAGCGGTGGAGCGGCTCCCGCCTGGACCACCGATGGCGGGTTGGGCAACAGCGTGCTGTTTGTGGGGACGTCACGCCACGGCAACACCGCCGGGGCTTTTCCTGAAACTCCCGACTTGTCGCCGGCCAATCGCTATGCCGCAGGTACGTTTCAATATTTTGACGGCAGCGACCCGCTTAT
This sequence comes from Verrucomicrobiales bacterium, assembly GCA_035550135.1. Lineage (GTDB taxonomy): Bacteria > Verrucomicrobiota > Verrucomicrobiia > Verrucomicrobiales > V1-33 > V1-33. Next base: position 70,972 of record DASZQB010000066.1, on the reverse strand, counting down.
CGCCACCAGTATGGACGCGGCAATGTTCGGCATTTCGTCCGGCGCCTGCTTCCGGATTCCCTTCAACGTCACCGACGCCGCATCCATCGGCTCACTGGAACTGGAGATGGCATGGGATGACGGATTCTCCGCATGGCTGAACGGTGCTTCTCTCGCGTCCCGCCGCGCTCCGGCGACTTTGTCAGCCTCGTCTACCGCCACCTCCGCCGGTGCGGAAATCGAGAACATCGTCCTGCCTCCGACTATCCTAACGAATATTCGCAACGGTGCCAATATTCTCGCCATTCACGGTCTGAACATCACCGCCAATGATTCCGATTTCCTCTCACGCGCCCGGCTGAGTGCCGTCAGTGCAGCTTCACAATCTCTCTATTTCCCGGTGCCCACACCGGGCGGGCCCGAAAGCACGGGCGTGAGCGGATTCGTGGAGCCCGTGACCTTCAGCGTTCCGCACGGTTTCTACGAAGCGCCCTTCACCGTGACGCTGAGCTCCCCTACCGCGGGAGCGGAAATTCGTTATACGACAAACGGAAGCGATCCCACCGCCACCAGCGCGCTTTATACCGCACCGGTGCCAATCAACACCACGACACCTCTGCGCGCCGCGGCCTTCATCGCCGGACAGCAGCCGTCCATCTCCACCACCTGCACTTATTTGTTTCTTGATCACGTCGTCACTCAACCGGCGGCACCATCAGGATATCCAACGTCGTGGAACGCCATCGCGGGAGACTACGCCATGGAGGACAATGCCACGGATCTCGCATCGATCCTGGGCCTGGCGGCAGGCACTCCGGTTGCCACCATGCGCACCCAGTTGAAGACATCCCTAACAACGCTGCCGGCAATTTGCATTGCGACCGCTGTGGGAAATCTCTTCGATCCCGCATCGGGCGTCTATACGAATCCCTCGGGCCGCGGTGACCTGTGGGAAAAACCGTGCAGTGCGGAATTGATTCCTGCGCCCGGCACCACGGAGGCCGGATTCCAGATCAATGGCGGTATCCAGGTAATGGGTCTCACGTCGCGCAACCTGTCCACGAATCCGCGCCTGCCTTTGCGCGTCATTTTCAGCCGCCGCTTCGGCCCGCCTTCGCTGCATTATCCGCTTTATCCCGGGAATCCCGTCACACGCTTTGACAGTATCGCCCTCCGCAACAACACCCGGGACAATTTCGGTTATGATCCTAACGGCGTGTATATTCGCGACCAATGGACCAAGGAAACGCAGGCCGCGATGGGTGTGCCGGCGAGCAGCGGGCGCTTCTGCCACCTTTTCATCAACGGTCTTTACTGGGGTGTCTATAATCCCACTGAACGGCCTGATGGCGACTACGCAGAAGAGCACATCGGCGGCGACGCCGATGAATGGGACTCGGTAACCCTGTGCTGTCCCAATCGCGCCAAATCCGGAACTCTGGCGAAATGGCAACAGGTCATGACCCTGTGCACGCAGGGCTTTGAGACGGATGCGAAGTACCAGTTCATCCAGGGCAACAATCCCAACGGCACGCGCAATCCCGCCTTCGAAGTCCTCGTCGATATCGACAATCTCATCGCCTTTCTGGTTAGTGGATATTATCACGCCAGCGGCGACTGGCCCGGCAACTTCTACGCCATTCGCCGCCGGGGACCTGACAGCGAAGGTTTCAAATTCATCACATGGGACAGCGACCTCGGACTCGGCTGGGGCAATCCCTCCTCGGATAAAACGGGCAACGATTCCGCCTCATGGTGGAGCAATTCCCCCGGCCAGCTTGATCTGGCATTGCGGGCCCATCCGGAATACCGCCTGCGCGTGGCGGATGCCGTACAGCGCCACTATTTCAACGGCGGCCTCATGACCCCCGCAGTGGCCTCTGCGCGATGGTCTCAGATCGCACAAGCCTTTGCCCCTGCAATGGCCGCCGAAGGCGCGCGCTGGGGGGATGCACGAAGCCCGCTGGGGACGGTGCCGCGCTGGCAGAACAACCGGAATTTCTACACCAACTCATGGTTCCCCAACCGGACGAACACCGTGCTCACTCAACTGCGGAACCGCGGCCTCTTCCCTTCCGTCAATGCTCCGGTGCTCAATCAACACGGCGGCTCCGCCTTGCCGGGATTCGCCATGAGCATGACAGGCACCGGCACCCTTTACTACACATTGAACGGAACCGATCCCCGCCAGTGGGGCGGCGCACCGGCGCCGGGCGCGCTCACTTACAGCAGTCCAGTGCCGCTGAATGCAACGACCACCGTTAGAGCCCGCGCCCTCAGCGGCAACGTCTGGTCGGCACTCACCGAAGCCGTGTTTCTCATCTCCCCGCCCGCCAGCGCCTCCACGCTGGTCATTACTGAGATCTACTACAATCCATCCGGAACGGATGATGCGGAGTATATCGAACTGATGAACACCGGCGCAACTGCCATCGATCTCAGCGGCGTTCGTTTCACGGTCGGCCTGGAATACACTTTCCCCGCCGGCACCACACTGGATGCAGGCGCCCGCATCCTCGTTGTCAGGAATCAAACCGTCTTCACGTCCGTCCACGGCGGCGGCCTGAATGTCTCAGGCGAATTTCAAAACCTGACTAATCTCGACAACGGCGGAGAACACCTCACACTTCTCGCCGCGAACGGCAGTGTCATCGTCGACTTCACCTATGATGACGATGCTCCCTGGCCCAATGACACCGACGGCAACGGTTTCAGCCTAACCTTGATCAACCCCGCGGCGCATCCGGATTATTCCCAGCCTGCCAACTGGCGCGCCAGCAGTCTTCCCGGCGGCACACCGGGCACGGGCGACGCCACCACTTTCGCCGGCGACCCCGCCGCCGATGTCGATGGTGATGGGCTCTCCGCCCGCCTTGAATATGCCCTCGGCACCAGTGACAGCAACGCCGCGGACGGCGAAAGCGTCCTGCGCTGGGACGCCGCTACCGGCACGCTCATTCTTGTCAGGGCACTCGCCGCCGATGACGCCATCCTCACCCTCGAGAGCAGCAGTGATCTTTCCACATGGGATCAGTCATGGACCATGACTCGCCGGCTGCGCACCACGAACGGTCAGGAGGAACTGCGCTATACTCCTCCACCGGATGCCGCCTCGCGGGCCTTCCTGCGGGCGCGCCTGCCATAGGCGTTCATTTCCTGGTCTTTGTTTTTTTCGCTGCTTTTCGCGCGACAGACTTTGCCGGTGGTACCTGAGCCGCCGGGGCGGAAAAAGCATCGCCTTCCTCGCCGATGCCGAAAACATCTGCAAAGTCCATTCCCTCCAGCGCGGCGGCCCGGGCGTCTGTCACCACCGCAGGCGCTGTGAGATGCTGAATCGCCTCCACGGCATTCCCCGCCACCATTTCGCCGGGATCAACTCCCCTCAAAGCGAACAGCAGTGCAGGCTGCTCATCGAGCCGGGTGCCGACTGCGTAGAGCGTGGCGGCCAGGTGCTTGCACAGCCCGGCGTAGTCCGGACATGAGCAGTCCAATCTCATTTCCCGCGGCGAGGGAAACAGCCCGCGACCCAGATCCGTCACCTCGCGCATGACCTCATCGCTGAGCGCTCCCGAAAGCAGTTCCACCAGCCCCCCTATTTTTCCCTGGCAGCGCCTTTTCAGATCCTCCCATGCTGCTGGCGCGAGCGGCTTAATGGTAATCTCAATTTCATAAATCCGCGTTCCCGCGACCGTCGAGGAAACCTTCCCTTTTCCAATCTCCAGGTCGAGGACCTTTCCGCTCCGGAAATAGCTGCGGCCCCGCGGCATGCGGTTCTCGTAATCGCTGTAGGCCATAAGATTCCGGTTCCACGCCTGTCCCCAAAACGTGGCGCTCAACGCCCGGCTGTGGACGGGCACGGCAGCGCGCAGCGCCTCTCCTTTCGCCCGGCGCTTCGCCAGTTCCTTCTGCACCCGCGCCTCATCGTCTGCCCGTTCGCTCCACCAGCGCCGCGATCCATCGTATTCGTTATCATAGATAACATCGTCACGGCGAATGGAAACGGGGCGGCGGCGGGCTGGCATGGAATGAGTATAAAGTGCGGTTTTCGCCCATGCCAAACGGTTACGCGGGCACAAAAGAAAATGCCGCCCACGCAAATCCTGATACATAAAAACCACCTCCAGCGGCGCTGAAGCAAAGAACCCTCCCTTTACCACCTTGTCCGAGGAACCAGCCAGCGAATGGGAAACGTGGATCGCGGAAAACGCGTCCCGCTTCCTGCTCTTTGCCCGTCAGCAGACCCGCAGCGAACAGGACGCCGAGGATGTGCTCCAGGACTCCCTTGTGGAGTCATGGCAGCGCAGCGGCGGCAAGCCCGAACCTGCTCTTGTTTTCGCCACCATCCGCCGTCGCGCCATCGACCTCGGCCGCCGCCATGACCGCCGCACCCGGCGTGAAGAGGCCTCGGCTCCCGAAAATGACGTGTGGTTTGACTCCGCCGTGAACGACCGTGAAACCGCGATGCTGCTGGAGGAAGCCGTACGCACCCTGCCGAAGGAACTCGCCGAAGTCATCACTTTGAAAGTGTGGGGCGGCCAGACCTTCGCCGAGGTCGCGGCTACGCTCGGCATTCCCCAGGGCACTGCGGCCACACGCTACCGCACCGCCCTCTCTCAACTTCGCAAATCCCTCACTCCCGTGCTGCTATGAACGAGCCTGAAGACAACGACCCCGCGGCAGTGCTGCTGACCCGGATACGTCCGGCAGCGCCCTCTGCGGAACTCATGCAGCGACTCCTCGCAGCCCGTCCCGCTGTCACTGCCGCTCCTGTGGAACGTCCAAGGCTGATCCGCTTCCTGCCGCGTTTGGCCACCGCCGCCGCAGTCTTCGCCATCGCAGGCGCCGCGGTATGGCATTTCCGGGAACCGGCGCAGCAGCAGGTCGTTCATACGCCTTCGCCGGCGCCCAAACCGGAAGTGGCGCTGCGCTATCTTGCGCCGCAGGAAAGCCGTCAGGAACTTCTCGGCGTTCGCGATCTCGGCTTTACGCGGGATGCCCAAAACCGGCCCGTGCGTCTCATGCACGCCACATGGCTGGATGACAATGCCTACAGCCAGGGCGACGGCGCTCCGCCTGTCCGCGAAGCCCGTGTGCGCGATGAAATCCTTCCTGTCGTCCTAACCACTTATTAGCTTCCCTTTCCACTCCGTCCCGCCATGAAAAACCGACTGTTCGTTCTTGCGGCACTGGGCTGCGCGCTCGGCTCCACTGCGCAGGATACCCCCGTTCCCTCCACGCCCCCGGAAAACAAAACCCCTAACAATACCGCCTCGTCCAGCGCCTCGTCCAGCGCCTCGTCCTCCATCCAGTCCACGAACGGAAAGATCGTGGTTGAGAGCGAAGTGAACGGAAAAAAGGAAACGCGCATCATTGATCTCAGCGATCCCGCCACCGCCGCGTGCATGCAGGGAAAAGTGGTCATTACCACGGACATCAACGGGAAAAAAGAAACCCGCATCGTGGACCTCAAGGATGCAGGGAATGCAATGGAACCGTTTCTTTTCAGCGAGCGTCCGCCGGCCCGAACCGGGATGGTCACTTATCTCGGCGTCGCTACGATGGAGTTGCCCCGCGATGTCAGCGCGCAGGTGCCGCTGCCGCAGGAGACGGGCCTCCTCATCGGCGCCGTGGCTCCGGACAGTCCCGCGGCCAAAGCCGGCCTCAAGGAAAGTGACGTCGTCGCAAAACTCGACGACCAGATTCTCATCACTCCGCGTCAACTCGCCGTACTGATCGCCAATCACAAAGAAGGCGATACCATCAAACTCACTTATTATCGCAAAGGGCAGATGGCGGAAACGAACGCCGTGCTCGGCAAACACGAAGCTCCGGCACAGGTCCCCGCAGCCAATCCGCTGGCCCGCATCACGCGGCACATGCTCAGGGTTGGGGCGGACGGCAGGATCATTCCCGACCCGGCCACCGGCTCCGTGGCGGGTTTGCCGGAGGGATTGGAAATATCCCCTGGAGATTTGAAAAAAATCCTTGGTCAGTGCCCGGCGAACATTCGCAACGAAATCGAAAAGGCCCTCCGTCCCGCCACGTCGCAGGCCGCTCCCGGCGAAACTACGCCGGCGTCTCCGGAATCGCCCGCCCCTCCAAAATAGATTAATAGACGGCCAAAGGAATTGCCGGTAAGAAAGCTTGGAATCGGGCAGGCCGGATGGCATACTGCATTCGCAGCCCATAACCCGGCTGCCACCCTCCATGAAAGCATCTTCTCTGTTCATCGCCGCGTTGCTCGCGGCCGCTTTGCCAGCCGCTGCCGCGGACGACAAAAAGCCGCCTAAAAAGCCTGAGCCGCCCAAAAAAATGGAGCCCGGTAAAAAGCCTTTCCCGGGAAGACCTGGCGGCAGGGCCGCAAGGACGGATATGCTCGACGAGGATCTGGTGGCCCTGCTGAAACCATACGATAAAAATGGCGACTTCCAGATCGACATCGAGGAGTTCCCTGCCATCGAGGCCGAATTCAAAAAGTACTTCTCAGGGCCCCTCAAGCAGTTCGACCGGGCCAAGGACGGGAAACTGGACATCATGATCGACCGAGCTTACATGAACGTGAAGCTCGGCAGCGCGGCACCCCCAAAGAAGGCCACTCCCGCAGCTCCCGCAGCTCCCGCGACGCCGCCGAAACAGCCCGAGGCTCCGAAAGCACCGGCCGCGCCCGCACCGGCTCCTGCGCCCGCGGCGGACGGGACAAAGAAAGCGCCCTAACGTTTATTCGCGCATTTCCAGTGGCGGCCCGGCACTGAACAATGACCAACGCACCCCCTCCCTTGCCCCGCCCGTGCGAAAAGTGCGGCGGGGACTTCCTCAACGAAGGGCTGGGCCTGACCTGCCGCCCCTGCGGACGCCGCTGGCATCCCGAGTGCAGCACCGGGGTGAAGATTTGTCCGCGCTGTTCCCGTCCTCTTCAGTCGATCTCCGCCGTCACTTCGATCGCAGAGAATCGCATCAGCCGCCGCCGGACTGCATGGCTGGCCGTGCCCGCCACATGGACAGGCGCATGGGCTCTGACCATTTTTTCCCTCGCCGACGGCCTCATCCATCTGACCTCTCCACACCGGAAACCCTTTTTCCTCGAGTTCTGGTGGCTCGCCGCGGTGGCAGCCTTTACCGCCTGCGCCGCATTCATGTGGATCAAATTCCACCGCCGCCGGATGATTGGCGATGGGGTTATCGCCGCCATCGCAGGCATGGGAACAGCGATACTTATCATGGCCGCTGACATGCGGGACGCACCGGAGACAGAGAAACGCGCTCTAAAGTTAGGTCCTCTTGCCGTCATTCTCTTCGGCTCGACCATCGCGACCGCCATACGATGGCAAAGGATGCCTCAACGATGAGCGGCGTTACTCCCTTTTCCTGCCAAAGCGTTCAGAGAGAAGCCGCCATTCGCCTTCGTCCATTTCCCAGTCGCAGTAAATGGCCACGCCCCGGTAATTGTCAGGAAGCGAATCGAAACGCATGAGTCCCGCATGGATTCCCGGCAATCCATTGGTCAGGTTTTCCACGTCCGGATGATGATACTCGACTCCCTCATCGTCATAACAAGCCAAACCCAACTGCACCGGACGGCCCTCGCTCCATTGCAGAATCTCCTCCGTCCAGTCCGCCATCAATTTCTGATAGGGTTTTTGAAACCGGATGCCCGTGTCGTACATCATGACCGCCATGTGATCGCACCGCCGCGCCACTTCGCGAAAATAGGACTCGTTCCAATGAACATCCCTTGAAGGCTGCCATCGTGTGGGCGGCGGATAGGCCGCGACCGAAAGCTTGCGGCCGGCGGGCAGCGCAGCCCGCAGTTCATCCAGCAACGTCAGGTAGGACTGTGTGCCTGAGGTCATCGGTTCGATATTGAGATGAACGCCTGCAAGCCGCGGATGGGCCTCCAGCAGCTCTCGCGCTGCATCGATGAAAGTCTTTCGCCATGAGGCAAATTCCATCCATTGGTCAAGATACGTGCCGCCCACCCACGGCCACACCCGTGCCGGCTGCACGGCATCCAGAAAGCGTTCTGTCTGCACGACATCCACTGGCGGAAGTTCACCCACCGAATTGAGCGGGCACAGATGTGGAAATAAATCCGAGATGCCGTGCTCCTTTACCCGTTTCGCCAGGGAGGCCAGCGCCTCCGGTGCGCGGTATTTCTCCACCTCCTTGTGGTTCTCTAAAAACCACTCATCCGCCCCCATCCACCCGTGCGCCAGCCAGAGACCGTTCTCGCCCCGGTCATGACGGCCATCCCGGATGTCCTTTCCCGGATTCCAGAAAACCAGAACGCCAAAGCCGATCAGCGCCAGAACCGCCAGTTCCAGAATGACCCTTTTCAGGGAAAACCGCCGCTTTCGGGCCTTGCCCGGTTTCGCGGGCTCTTGAACGGGGGACTTGGACACGCTGCCCGGAGCTTCCAATGCGCGCGACAGAAATGCAACCTCTCCGGAGGCGCTCAAGCGGCCCGCTGCCCTTAATTTCCCAGTGGAAACCCCGAAGCGGCCCGCTATGACGTTGAATGGCCCGCAATCACATCGCCGTCATCGACTTCGGAGCGCAGTACTCGCAACTCATTGTGAGGCGCGTTCGCGAGGTCGGGTTCTTTTCCAAACTCTACCAGCCATCCGAACTGGCGGAGGCCGGCGAACCCGCGGCCGTCATCCTGTCGGGAGGACCGCGCAGTGTTTCTGAGGTGGATGCTCCGGACATTGATATCGATCTCCTCCGCAAACTGAACGTCCCCGTCCTCGGCATTTGTTATGGAATGCAACTGCTCAGCAAGCGCCTCGGTGGATTCGTTGCGCCGGGACATACGCGGGAGTACGGACCCGCTCGCCTGTTGCCTTCTCAACCGGGACCACTCTTTGAAGGACTGTCGCCGGAATCGCAGATTTGGATGAGCCACTCCGACACCGTGAAAATGCCGCCGCCCGGCGCGACCGTGATCGGAACAAATCAGGAAGGCGTGCCGGTGGCCCTGCAGTTCGCGCCGGATTGGTTCGGTATCCAATTCCATCCTGAAGTGAGCCACTCTCACGAAGGGATGAAAATCCTGACGAATTTTCTCAAGCTCGTTCCCGCAGCCGAGCCCTTTCGCATGGAGAATTTCAAGGAGGAACTCATCACAATGATTCGCGAGCGCACCCACGGCCGCGAAGTGGTCTGCGGGGTCAGCGGAGGAGTGGACAGCACCGTGCTCGCCGTTCTTCTCAAAGAGGCGGGCGTGCCTCACCGGGCGATATTTGTGGATACCGGATTGATGCGGAAAAATGAAGCGGAGGATGTCCAGGCGCAGTTCCGGCAACTGGGAGTGAACATCCAAACGGTTCACGCCACTTCCCGGTTTCTTGGGGCGCTCGCCGGGGAAACCGATCCCGAGAAGAAGCGCACCATCATTGGCAATCTTTTCATCGACGTCTTCTGGGAAGCCGCCGCAAAGGTGGACATGCTCGCTCAGGGCACGCTTTATCCCGATGTCATCGAGAGTGCCACCAGCGGCAGCAACATCACCAGCAAAATCAAAACCCATCACAACCGCGTGGACCGCATCATGGACCTCGCCAAAGAGGGTCGCGTGCTGGAGCCGCTGGCCGAGCTGTTCAAAGACGAAGTCCGTGCCCTGGGCCGCACCATGGGCATTCCTGACGAAATCCTCAACCGCCACCCCTTCCCCGGCCCCGGACTCGCCGTTCGCTGCCCCGGCGAAGTGACGGAGGACAAACTCAGCATCATCCGGGAGGCCGATGCCATCTGGATGAACATGCTCAAGTCCACCGGCCTCTATAACACAGTCTGGCAGGCCTGCGCCACGCTGATCCCGGTGAAAACCGTCGGCGTCAAAGGCGACGAGCGCAGCTACGAATTCGCCATCAGCCTCCGCGCCGTGACCAGCGAAGACGCCATGACCGCCGACTGGGCCAAGCTTCCATGGGACTTTCTCGGCCAGGTCTCCAACGCCATCCTCAACGGCGTGAAGGGCATCAACCGCGTCCTCTACGATATCTCCACCAAACCCCCGGCCAGCATCGAGTGGGAATGATCAGCCGCCACGCGCTGACTCCTCCTTGATTTGGATTTGTTTTCTTCCATTCGTCGCATTTAACACCTCATGCCTTCCTCTCCATCCCTGGCCATCGGCATCGACATGGGCGGTACCACCGTGAAATATGGTGTCGTCCTCGGTCGTGAAATTATCGAAGAGTTGGAGCCCCTGCCCACGCCTGAATATAAAGGCGCGAAACCATTGCTGAAGGAACTCACGGTCCGCATCAACGAACTGAAAAAGAAGCACAAACGCATCGCCGCCGTGGGCATGGGTGTGCCGGGCTTTGCCGACATCACAAGGGGCTACGTGCATGAACTTTCGAACGTTCCAGGCTGGGAGCGCGTGCACGTTTCCAAAATCCTAACGGGTGGCACCGGCCTTCCGTCTTACGTTGAAAACGACGCCAACGCCATGTGTTATGCCGAGTACCTGCACGGTGCTGGAAAGGGCGCAGTGAACATGGTAGCGGTGACTCTCGGCACCGGCGTCGGCGGCGGATTGGTGCTCAACGGAGAACTGTATCGCGGTTCAGCTTATGGCGCCGGGGAGATCGGGCAGATGAGCATCGACTACCAGGGCATGATGGGAGAGCATGGGAATATTGGTCCCCTCGAAAAACACGTGGGGAATCGCGAGGTCGCAGCGTTCGCGCGGGAACTGTACGACAAGGCCCGCTGCCGCGTGACCGATGAAGACTGCAAACCCCGCGCCCTCTCCGCCGCTGCGAGAAAGGGCGATCCGGTGGCCCTCAAAGTCTGGGATCAATTCACCACTCAACTCGCTGCCGGCCTCTGCAATTGTGTGTGGCTGCTGAATCCCGATCGCATCGTCATCGGCGGCGGCATAGCCAAAGCCGGCAAACTTCTCTTCGAGCCGTTGAAAACAAAGATGCACGCGCAACTGGCACTGCCTTTCCGCAACAAGCTCAAGGTGGTGCCCGCAAAATTCGGCAATGATGCCGGCATCATCGGTGCCGCCGCCGTGGCACTGGACCTCGTGTCCAAACGGGGCCGCCTGAAATGACCTGCTTCACCACAGCGGCGAAGGATATTCTCCTGCATCGACAAGTGCTTTCACTGCGGCAATGACCCGCGGCTTGTCGTCTTGATAAGTGACGCCAAACCACTGGCTTTCCGTAGGCAGCACCCGGCAGGTGGCTGCACCTTTCTGAATCGCGACGTCCACGCCGAAGGGGATGTAGAACTCGGCTTTTGGGTTCGTTCCGTTTGTCTTGAGGAACGCGGCAAAGGACTGTCCGAATTCATCGAAGAGAGACGGCGTAAATCCCCACATGTTCAACGAAACCGTCTCGCCCCCTGTTAGCGGCCTAACCGGTTTTCCATCCGGCCTGTTTTCGGCGCCTTCCGGCGTGCGGTGGATATCCGTTAGTTCCTCGACGCCAGTCAGCAGGCCATCCTGCACCGAGCAAATACCACGCGCGACTTTGCCATATTCGCTGAGCGTTTTTCGCAATTGGAATCCGACCATGCTCCACTCGGCGGGCGTGCCATTCAATTCGGACCGGCGCAGAAAATCCGCCATCACACGAAACGAATGCCGGCCATAGTAGTCGTCAGCGTTGATGGCACAGAATGGTTCCTTCACTTCATGGCGGGCGGCCCACACGGCATGGCCGGTGCCCCATGGCTTTTGGCGGTCCGGCGGAGGCGTAAATCCCGTCGGCAAATCCGTCATCTCCTGATATACCAGCGCCACCGGAATATGCGGTTCAAGCCGGGACACCACCTTTTCCCGAAACGTCGCCTCCCCTTCCCGGCGAATGATGAATACGATGCGTCCGAATCCCGCCCGCTTCGCATCATAGACAGAGTAATCGAGCAGTGTCTCGCCCGACGGCCCCATGGCATCCGTTTGCTTCGATCCCCCGCCGTAACGGCTGCTCATGCCGGCGGCGAGAATAAGGAGGGCGGGCGTAACGGTCTGACTCATGGCCGCGGAGAATGTCAGCGAATCCGCACGCGCCAAGGCGAACTTTTAAGGCGCCACCGGCTCCAGACGCAGTGACTCTTCACGCACCTTCAGCAGCACCGTCAACTTCTCTTCGATCTTTGCCGCAGCAGCCTTCGCTTCCTCCAGCGGCATTGCCGTGCGATCGGTATCCGGGCGTGTATGTCCCACGTGCTCCCGCCACGCAGCGGACAGAATGCGGTGACGCTCCATCGCGAGCGGCAGCGCCGCTGCGGCATCGCGGTTCAACGAAAGCGCCGGCCACCCTGACAAATCGAGGCCTCGCGCCAGTTGCGGACGCGTGACCACGCCGAGCAGCGTATCGCCACTCTTCAATCGCAACGCAGCCGGCGGGGTGTTGGGAATGGTGAGCTCAAACCGGTTCATTTGTTTCTGGAAGCCCCCTGCTTTCAAAAAACCGGCGGGAATTCCCTCCGGTGCTGCAATGGGTGGCGCCGCGGAAAACGAAACAGTCCACCCGCCCGTCGCCTCCGGGGCCGCGGCGTTCAAATCCGCAACTGCACCGGGTATTCCGAGCCCCTCTGCGATCAATCCGGCCATGAGCCAGTGCCCCTCCGCCACGGGATGCACGCCGTCCCCGCTCGACCACCCGGGATTCACCCTGTGCCACGTGGCGAACACCGTCGTTAGGGGAGTATGCAAATCGATCACACGATCCGCCAGTCCGGGCGTATCGCGCTCCCATGCCGCGTAACGTGCCAGGGTCTGGTTGTAATTCTTCCACGGCGACTTGTAGCCATAGTCATCGAACCCATCAGGAGCCAGCGAGCCCTTATAGGAAACCGGATCAAATGGCGGCGGCGTGATGATGATCGTCTGTCTCACGCCCGCTGCCCGGCACAGCGCCACAAGGCTTTTCACTGCCTCCTGAAACTTCACGAATCGTCCTTCATCCAGCGGCGCATAGATGCCGTCGTTCATGCCATAGCAAAATAGGACCGCCGTCGGCTTCACCTTCTCCAGTGCCCGCCCCGCCCGCTCATGCACATCCGGACGAGGCCACGGATGATGCTTTTCACTGGCGCCGCTCACCGTTTCGCTGGCGAGTCCCAGCGGAATAAATTCCACCGGCGTCTGCGGCATTCGGCACCGTCTCAGCAAATCAAGCACTGCGACATATCTCCCGTCCTGGGTAATGCTGTCGCCAAGCACCAGCACACGGTCATTCGCTTTCAACAGCGGCACAGCCCCGCCGGAAATTGCAGCGCACAACTGGACGAGGAGAATCAGGCACAGAAAGCGGATCATCCTGCGCTCATCGCCGGGGATCAGTTCCCGTCAATGCGCCCCGCTCCCGCAGCGGCGGTGATTCGATTGATGCAAATGATCGCTCACGGAGAAACCTTGTCGCCCCAGGGACCGGCAAGGCCAGGCGCGCTTCGCCTCACGTTTTTCACGAACGTCTCCGCAACATAGGCAAAAGAGGCCACCGGCAATGTTTGCTCCAACTCGACCAGCCACTCTCTTGCGCCATAGGGATCATGCGACGTCCAGAAGTTCAGCACCCCGGCGATGGCTGCACTCCTTTTCGCTTCATTGGTGATCCCGTTCACCGCCTCTTTTGCCGCGGCGATGTCGCCCATTTCGGCGGCGTGAGGAGCGCAGCTTTCGAGAGCGGCGTCGCGCAGTTCCCCTTCCGGCCACGCCCGGGCAATCCGCAGGCCGGCTCCCGGAGAAACTCTTTCAAGCATCGACACCATGGTGGAACCCGCCGTGGACAATCGCTCCACTGGCAGAGCCGCCAAAGACTGTGCGGCCAGTTCAGGTGAACAGGAAACAAGGCTTGCAAACGCATTGGCAATCCAATCGTCAGGCCGGTTCCAGGGAATCCCGGAATCAGCCGCGTCAGCGGAGTACGGCCTTCCCCATTTGGCAGCCACAACGGCTTGAAATCCAGCGACCGGATTCGCCCACACCCGCTGACGCCAAACTTCATTCACAACGCCGTCCCTAACGGCCTCCGCTTTTTCGCGCGTTGTTTGGTTCTCCCTCAAATAGCCCTCTACGCGATGCGCCTGCGCGGCGGCCTGACACCACGGCGCGTCCGGCAAACCAGCGAGCCACGACTCCATGGAGGAAGGCTCAAGAGCGACCCACGCCTTCGTCAGTTCCCTCACCCAGCCGGTTTCGGCGTTCAGCCAGGGCGTCCCGGAACTCCACTTCGCCACGGCTTTTGCGCAGGCGACGGGATTACATTCCGCCCAGGCGCTAACACAACTGAAAAGGAAGCGGTTTTCCCCCTTCTCCACCGTTAGTTTCAACGCAGTCTCCGGATCTTTCCTGACCCACGCACGATACAGACCCATCAGTGAGGCGTTCTCGATATATTGTTTTCCCCCAATTGAACTCAACAATCCCGCCGGATCCTCCGCCGCGGCGCGGTAAGCGAGCCTTTCCTTCAGGCGCTCCGGATCCTGAGGGGTCAGCGTAAACATGCGCGTCCGTGCCTCTGCCGGCGTCATCTCAAGTACAAACTGTTCCATGCGCACCTCCGCCTCCATCGACGGATTCTTTGCGGCGTACATCCGGTCAAACAGCGCAACGGGGGCCGCATCGAAGACCCTCATCTCTCCGCGCGCGGGAGAACGTTTCGAATTTGTCAGGCCCGCTGGTTCTGACGCGGGATGGCTTTTCAACAAGGTTCCCGCCACCAATCCCGTTATCAAGGCGGCTGGCGGCAGGAGAACACGGCGAAGGGAACGAGTCTTCATGGGTTATGTTCTTTATGGTTCGCCCTCGCAATGAGCCGTTCGCGTTCCTGTGCCGGAATCATGGTGCTTGAGGAAAGCCACTGCCCGGCACCGGCGGGGTCTGTTTCAATCCAACGATTCAGAATCGCCTCCAGTTTGGTCGGTAAGAGCCACGTCCATGGAATGCCAGCCACGAGCTTTCCACCCTCCGCCGGATCATCACCCGAGACTGCGCCCGCCTCTCCAAGGATTGCAGCCCAGCGACTGGAGGAGTTCGGCGGCAGCGTTTCCTTCCACCGGTGAAAAGACGCCGGATCGGTTTGATACCATCTTTCTGAAAGCTGCGGGACCGTCATGCTTGCATCCATCGGAGGCAGCGCCGCAGCCACCGGCGCAATTAATTCAAGCTCCGCCGGAGTCAGCGGGCGCTTGATCAGACCAAGAATCAGCGAACGGCGCAGCGGGAAGGACTTGATTGAGTTCAAAAGCGGGATCAGCGACCCGGAAGGCAAGTCCCCTAGCCGGGTTTTGGCAGCAACGGTAAGAACCCCGGAAGGATACGCCTCTGTTTCCGGCAGAGTATTTATCAGCCGCACAAACATGGCGGGGTCATCCGATGGCGCGCCCTGGAGGAGAGCGCGAGTCGTGTTCGAGACCGCCCCAAGGAAATCCGGATCGCGCGATGCGGCCCATGCTGATTCGATATCGAGCACCGCCCAGCGGTAGAAAAAGGCTGCCACAACACCCCTTGAATCCTCACCCCACGTGCGTTTTCGCATGGCCGCCAGCACTTGCGGCAGAGCGCCGGGTGGCATTTTCAGCAGTGCGGCACGCAGATGGACAATAAACTCCACATCATTGCCGGAAGGCTTCAGCGCTCGAAGACCATCCAGCACCGCGGCAAGGTCGAAACCCGCCTCGACGGACGCTGCTCGCGCTGAAGCGGTAACCGGTGCAGCACCCGAAGGGACCGAAGCAACTTCGGCAGGTGCTGCACTTCCCGGATCGGTGAACCGATATCCTGCGACCGTTCCGGCCACGAGACAGGCAGCGGTGGAAAGCCATGCAGCGGCGGCGCCGCTCCACCATGCGGACACCGGCGCGGTGGAGGAACCAGCCAGTGCCGCTTTGGTCAGGGAAGCCGCACATACCTCCCCGGTTAGGTTTCCTGAAGCCGAAAGAACCGCCGCCAGGGCCGGCACCGGCACCGCGATGCCGCGCTTCCGCAAAACGCGTGCAAGCCGGTTCAAGGCCGGACCGAGCGCCATCCGCGCGGAGTCTTCACTGCGGCCAATTGCCTCTCCGATCTCCCGCCAGCTTCGCTGCTGCAGGAACCGCTGCACCACCACGGTTCTCGCGGTTTCCGGCAGAGTATTCACCGCATCATCGAGAAGCGGAAGCGCCGCGCGCCACCGGTACTCCGGAGAGGAATTGTCAGGTTTCATATGGTCGGTTTCCCGCGTCACTGCCTCCAGTGTCTTTTGCCGCAAACGCTCGCGGCGGTTTGCGTTCCGGCACTCCAGCACAGTCACCCGGTGCAGCCATGGCCCCAGAGCCTCCGCCTTCACGTGCGCCGCTTTTCGCGCCAGATGAATGAACACATTTTGCGTCACCTCCTGCCTCATTTCTTTGTCTCTCAGCGAACGGCACGCCACTGCCTGCACCCATCCCGCGTGTCTTTGCACCAGGGCTTCGAATGCCCGTTCCTCCCGGCTTCCAACAAACGCCGCCAGAAGAGATACATCGGTTTCTTCGGAGTTTTCCCGTTGATCAGTGATCTGAAGCGCTGGCATTCTGCCTGTATCCGTCACGCCGCCTCAAAACCGAAAGAAAAATCTTCGGCCACTTTTCAGTCCCCCGTTCGCCTCATGCGGTAGTATTGTCTCACAGCGGGCGCCGGCAATGTGTAACGCACCTGCCCTCCGCTCAGAACCGGCGTGGCAGCGACGGGGGTCCACACGCCGTTAAGACTCCCCGTGCTTTCAGGCATCCAGTTTGAAAAACCCGGAGAAGTTGTCAGGATCAGTTGCGCGACGGACCGCGTTGCCTGAAGCGGCGGATGCACGATTCCCGTCAGTTCCACATCAAACCCGATATCGCTGCTGTCCAGAGCCGCCTGGTGGACCTGCACGGCCACAACGTTCCGCCCCTCCCGCAGCGCTGAGGCCGGCACGATAAATGTCCGCCAGAGGGTTTCATCCGCACCACCCTGGCCGGATAACGCACGGACGGAATTTGTTAACACACCCTCAGGGAGATTGTCGCGAAAGAGTTCCGTTCCGTTGAGATAAACGATGGCTCCATCATCCCTCTGCAGTCGCACCCTCAGACTTCCATAGCGACCGGCCCCCTCCAGGATGAAGGTGTGGCGAAACCACGCGGCCAGAGGTTTCACCGCCGGATCAGCGCCAAATAATAAAGGTGTCCACTCACCGTCGTTACCATAGCCGAGCCGCCCGCGCCCCGACGGCCACGCCGCATCATCGAAGCCCGTTGCAGACCAATTTGCCGCCGGGGCAGCGGCGCTATCCGAAAATCGCCACCATGAGTGCGCGGGAACAATTACCGGCTCCGCGCGCGGAGAAGCGAACAGTTCGGCATCCATGCTGATGTCGCTGCTGGATGCGCCGGACTGATGCGTCTCTACAGCAAGCACATTACTACCGGCCACCAGCAAAGACGGTGGAATTTCTGTCACCCAGGCCTGCGTCTTCTCCTCCGTGCCACCCACGTTGGCAGTGGCCAAAGTGGCGGACGTTAGCGCTCCAGGGGGCAGATTAGTGCGGCCCACCTCCGCACCATTAAGATAGACCGCCGCGCCGTCATCCCTGACCAAACGCAGAGTCAGTGCGCCGATGGATGCAGGCGCCGCGACCGAAAAACTGCGCCGGCAGTAGGTCGTGATGCGGCCATTCGCCGAATCCACCACCGTGGCCTCATCGCCATCTCCGTAGCCCAGCGGCGTTTCACCCAGCCGCCATGAACTGTCATTGAAAGTGCGCTCCTTCCATACGGCCGGGGGCGCAGCAGCGGCATCGTAGTATCGCCAGCCGGAACCATGATCGATCAGCGTCACGGTTCCCGCAGGCGGAGCAGCGGCAGGACTACTAACAGATCGATCGCCGGCTCTCCACGCTGCGATCGAAGACGAAAGTTGAGGGTCATCCGTGTCCTCATGTCCGAACTCCCAAAACCCCACCCCCCTGACGGCAGCAGCACCGCTCAACACTGAAGTCCTCGTATCCAGCAGAGCATCCATCTTTCGCTTCACGCAATCCGGCGACGTATGCCAGCCGCCATCGATCAGCACCTCTCGCGAATCGGCATCGGTCGCGGCCAGCATTCCAATGCGGTCAGCACTCCACAGATCCGAAACACTGAACCAGGATACATTGTTCGAACCATAAAATGGCATCCCCAGAATGAGGCGGTCCACGGGATAGCCGGCAGCGACCGCAAAATCGATCGCTCCTTTTCCCGAAGCCTCGATCGTCCCGCCGCTCAGTCCAAGATACTGCACCGAACCCGGCTTTCGGATGGGGCCGTTGGCCGGGTTCTTCCAATCGTAGCAGATCATGAAACAGAAGTCACTGAATGACCGCACCGCAGCCCAGTCCGTGCCGGCCAGCCAGTATCCCGGCCCCTGCACAAAGCAGACGATATAGTTAGGACTCCGCGCCTTCACCGCGGCATGGACCGCCTGCATCATCGCTGTAAAATTCGACCGCCTTTCAGCGGTGTTGGGCCATTCCCAGTCAAAATCCACACCGTCAAACCCGTGCGCCTCCAGCATGTCCACCACACTGTTAGCCAGCGCTTGACGCGTCGCGGCACTGGCGGCGACAACGTCAAAATTGCCCGTGACACTGAACAGCACACTTTTGCTGCGGGCATGCGCAGCCGCCAGCAGGGGCGCGCGAAAATCCGCAGCGCGACCTGTCATCCCGAGGGTGCCGTTCGCATTGAGCGACGCAAAAGCCAGCAGCACGACATCCACGCCCCCGTAATTAAGCTTTGCCATCTGTTCCGCCACGGACCCCGTGGTCCGCCGTAACGCATTGAGATAGCCGAAGCTCAGCTTGCGGCCCGTCAAAGTGTCCAAACCCCTCGGCGGCGCCGTGAACTGAGCAGCCGCGGGTGCGGCCAACAGCAACGGGGCCGCCGCAAAGGCCAAAAGTCGCCGGAAAATGCTCGATGCCATGTCCTGTCATATTGCCGCCTGCGAATGCCTCTGCAACGGAGTTTGAGTCCTCACCGTGTTCCGGCGTCAGGCAGCCCTTCACTGAAACCGGCGACGATTTCCTTCCCTGTTAGGCCCAGTGGAGAGTTATCGATGATCTCCGTCGCAATCGTGCCTTTCTCAATGCGGAGCACAGCAAAACCCGCAGGGTGCCGGTTCCACGTCAGCGGATACGCAGCGAGAAGCGATTCACTGGTCTCCTTCGGGAACATGGAAGTGCCCCGGAAGTAGTGATGTCCGTTGCGCTCGACGTGAGGAATGCCCAGCGCACTCATGACTGCAATGTCCTGGAGCAACGCCACCGGACCGATATTTGAAAGGTCCTCGCCGCTGAGGATCGCGCCGGAGCCGCAGCGGTGAAGCAGCGCTGCGTTAGCCAGGCCCTTTGTCAGGCCTTTGCAATTCTTATGGCTGGTGCCCGCATAACCCAGCGCGAGAGCGCGCGGCAGATCATCGAGTGAGGCATCCGCTTCATCGATGATGAAGGAAGGATGCTTCGCCCATGCCGCCAGAGCCTCCCCAGTCTCCCCGTTGAGCGAACTGTCGCGGTGCAGTGGCTGCTCCACTAACAACAATCCCCGCTCCAGCCACCCGGCCAGCTCTGGACGCGCCATCCAGTGATCCCAGTGTTCACGAAACACCCGGATGTCAGGATAATTTTCATTCGCATCCAAAGTAAACCGCGCTCCCCCGGGCAGTAAATCCGCCAAAGACTCAAGTCTCGCCGTGTCCTTCTCAAGGTCTCCGGCGAGTTTGATCTTGAAATGGGTCAGGCTAAAAACGCGAATGTTTTCCTCCAGCGAATGGGGCAAGCCGTCGCTCAGCGACTCCGTGACTTCTGCATCGGTTAGCGGATCAGCCAATCCCACCGTGTGCCGCACGATCAATCGCGAAGCTGGTTGCGGCGGCAGCACGTCTGCTGGAGCCAGCCCTGACGTTTCCGGACGAATCGCGCCAAAGTTGATGCCCGTCCTGTTCTCACGCCACAGCCGGTGAATGCTGCATCCGTGCGCCTGACAAAGCGCGTGACACACGGCACGCTCCACCATAGCCGTTCCCAGCTGCGCCAGCAGCGGAGGAATTCCTGGCGAGCCGGCAAAATCCGCCTGCGCCTGATAAAGTTGCCGCCACCACTCGAAAAAGGTCAGGGCTTCCCGGGGTGCCATGGCCGCCTCAGCCGCATGCTTAAGCGTCCGGCACATGTCGGGCAAATCCTCGTCATAGGTCGTATGCGGATTCTTCACGAACCACTTGGGCACCCACGTTTCCGCGCTCAATCCCGTTAGGGTTTTTCCTTCGCATTCCACGACCGCCCGCACGAGCACGTGCGGCGCCTCCGTCATGCTGGCGATGCCGTAGCGAAACGGAAACCGGGTGCGCACCCACAAGTGCGAAAACGAAACGTCCAGAATCCTGATCCGGGGCGTATGCATAGGCTCCCGGTTTTCGCCGCTTAAGTCACCGGCTGCGTGAGCCGGGGACGGGGCGTTAGGATTTCCGGGCCGTCCGTCGTCACCACCACCGTATGCTCGAAATGGGCACTCGGCTTGCGGTCCCGGGTCACGGCAGTCCAGCGGTCGGAGAGCACCATCACCTCGGAGCCCCCCATGTTTACCATTGGCTCGATGGCGAGCACCATGCCGGGTTCCAGACGCAGCTTGATGCGGCCGTTGTCGAAGTTGGGAACCTCGGGCTTCTCGTGAAGCTGGCGGCCCACTCCATGTCCGACGAACTGCTCCACCACCGTATAACCATATCGCTTCACAAAGGCCTCCACACTGCCGCAGAGACGGCGCAACTGCTCCCCTGGCCGCGCATGACTAATCGCCACATGCAGCGACTCCTCCGTGGCGCGCAGCAACTGATGCACTTCGGGGCGTATCATTCCCACCGGCACCGTCGTCGCGTTGTCTCCGATCCAGCCGTTTTTTACGATGCCCACGTCGATCTTGACGATATCGCCATGCTGAATGAGGCGGTCCGCCTTCCCAATGCCGTGCACCACTTCGTGATTCAACGAAATGCAAATCTGGCCGGGAAAATTACGATAGCCAAGAAACGCGCTGCGGCATCCGGCATCAGCCATGAACTGCGCAGCCGCCTGATCCACTTCCAGCGTGCTCACGCCAGGACGGATGAGCGCCGCAGTCTTAGCAAGCACTGACGCTGCGGTATGGCCGGCTTCCCGCAGAGCGTCGAGTTCAGCTCCTCTGCGGATGGGAACTTTCATGGCTCGCGGAATTGCGGGATTAGGACGCGAACTTCTTGTAAATCGCCATGCTGATGCCGATCAGGATCATGACTGCGAGCACCACGTAAAGCACCACGATGCGTCCGCTGGCAGCCGTTAGACCGGTGCGCACCGAACCGTCGCCATCATAACGGCCCCTGATGCGTCCCTTGCGCAGGAAGCCGTCATAGTTCCGCTGCAGCAGGTGAGTCTCCACCTGGCGCATGAGGTCAAGCAGCACGCCCACCAAAATGAGGATGCTCGTGCCCCCGAAGAACTGCGACGCCTGTTGAGGAATGATATCGTTCCAGTAGTGCGTCATCACCTGCGGGATAATAGCCACGATGGCGAGAAAGATCGCCCCGGAAAACGTGAGGCGGCTCATCGTGTAATCAAGGAAGTCCGCCGTTGGTTTGCCGGGCCGGATGCCAGGCACATAACCCCCATTCGATTTCAGATCTTCAGAGATCTGCGTCGGCTGGAACATGGTGGCCACCCAGAAATAGGCGAAGAAGAAGATCAGCACCAAATAGATGAGCCAGTGCCACGGACCGTTGTTCTGCAAAGCCGCGGAGAAGTTCTGAATCCAAACGACGTCCGGCCAGATGGATGACAGGATCATTGGAGGGAACGAAATAATGGCCGACGCAAAAATGATGGGCATCACGCCCGAATAGTTCAGCCGGATCGGCAGGTGCGTGGACTGCCCGCCCATCACTTTGCGGCCCACCATGCGCTTCGCATAATTGATCGCAATCTTCCGCGTCGCCTGAGTGATGACGATGATGGACGCGACACTCACCACGAACAAACAGATCAAACCAACGAGAATCATCGCCTTCGTGGGGTCGCCGGCCACGATGAGTTTTTTGAACGTCGTGACCATCGCGAAAGGAAGGTCGGACAAAATGTTCACGGAAATGATCAGCGACGTTCCATTGCCGATTCCGCGCTCAGTAATCTGCTCGCCCAGCCACATGAGGAACATGGTGCCTGCAGTCATGGCAGTCACCGCCATGGCATAAAAGCCGAATGTTCCATTCAAACTGTCAGGCACCAGCGTCCGCCCCGTTCTCGTAAGATAGTCATGCATCCCCCGGAGCAGGAAATTGCTCTCGGGATGGCAGAGTCCCTTCGCCATCAAGTAACCCTGGATGAGACACAGCACGATGGTGACGTAACGGGTGTACTGTGTGATTTTCTGACGGCCTCCCGCTTCACGCGCCAGTTTGCTGAGCCGCGGCACCACCGCCGTCAGCAACTGCACCATAATGGAGGCGCTGATGTAGGGCATGATCCCCAGAGCCAGAATCGAACACGAGGCTACGATACCGCCGCTGAACGCGGTAATGAGTGTATTCAATGCACTGCCTTCACGTGTGTCCGCCGAATTCATAAATCCCTGCACCACATCCGGGTCCACGCCCGGCAGGGTAATCGCTGCGCCGATCCGAACGATGGCCAGCATGGCCAGCGTAAAAATCACCCGGTGACGCAGCTCGGGAATTTTAAAGATATTGGCGAAGGCGGAAATCATGGTGCGGTCAGCGGGGTCAGTCGGCGGTCAAAATTGGCCAGGATAATAAACAGATGGGCGCAACGTGTGTTGCGCCCATCCGCTTAGAGATTGTCTAGTTATTTGGCAGGCGGAGCAGCGTCAACGACTTTTCCCCCGGCCTTTTCGATCTTTTCCCGGGCGGAGGCACTGACTTTATCCACACTAACCGTGAGCTTTTTCGTCAATTCCCCGTCGCCGAGAACCTTGATTCCCTGCTGGCGGCCTTTGACGAGACCAGCGGCCCGCAGCGCCGCTTCGTTCACTTCCGCGCCATCATCAAAACGCTCATTGAGCGTGCTGACGTTTATGGTCGCATAACGAATCGCGAAATCGACATTGCTGAAGCCTTTCTTCGGCAAACGGCGGTAGATGGGCATCTGGCCGCCTTCAAAGCCGTGGCGCACCGTGCCGCCGGCGCGCGCCTTCTGACCTTTGTGGCCTTTGCCGGAGGTCTTGCCATGGCCGGAGCTTTCGCCGCAGCCCAGCCGCTTGATGCGATGCTTGGCACCCGGACGGGGAGAGAGTGTAGAGAGATTCATCCGATAAAGAGGTTGGAATTAATGCGGAACCTGACTGTTCCACGGAGTTTACAGCCGCTCAGATTTGAGCTTGCCGCGGGCACCGAGGAACTGCTCACGGGTGCGCAGTTGCATCAGCGCCTGGAGCGTAGCCTTCGCCACGTTAGCGGGGTTCTTGGAGCCGAGGCTCTTGGCGAGGACGTCTTTGACACCGGCAGCTTCCACCACCGCACGCACCGCACCACCCGCGATAATACCCGTTCCAGGGCTTGCCGGCTTGAGCAGCACACGTCCTCCGCCGAATTCGCCGGTGGACTCGTGCGGGATGGTATTGCCGCGCAGATTGATGTTCACATACGCCTTCTTGGCCGCCTCGCCCGCTTTCTTGATAGCGTCCGAAACTTCATTGGCCTTCCCGAAGCCGTAGCCCACGCGGCCCTGACGGTCCCCGGAAACGACGAGTGCCGAAAAGCTGAAGCGGCGTCCGCCCTTCACCACTTTGGCGCATCGATTGATGTGAACGACCTTCTCGGTCATTTCGGGGCGTCCTCCCTCATCAGAGGAGGTCGCGGAAGATTCTGTAACGGTGTCAGTGGACATGGAAATAGATGTTTAGAATTGGAGACCGGCCTCGCGGGCGGCATCAGCGAGGGCTTTCACCTTGCCGTGATAAATATGGCCGCCGCGGTCGAAGACCACGCCGGAGACACCCGCCGCTTTGGCGCGCTCGGCCACGAGCTTGCCCACGCTGACGGCGCTGTTCACAGTCGCGCCCTTGCCCACGCCTTCACCGTGTGTGCTCGCGTTGGCAATGGTGACGCCCTTCACGTCGTCGATCACCTGCGCATACACATTCTTGTTGGAAAAGTGAATGGCGAGGCGCGGACGCTCAGTGGTGCCGCTCACCTTCTTGCGAATACGGGCATGAACCCGGCGGCGGATTTCCTTACGATTGATGGACATACGTCGAAATAAGTTAGAGGTTGGCCGGTTACTTCACTTTCTTGCCTTCCTTGCGGCGGATCTGCTCGCCGGCGTAGCGGACGCCCTTGGCCTTGTAAGGCTCCGGACGGTAGTAATTGCGCACGTCGGCCGCAAACTGCCCGACACGCTGTTTATCGATGCCTTCCACCTTGATCTTGGTGTTGTCGGTCACCGTCACTTTGAGATCTTTCGGAATCGGGTGCAGCAGCGGGTGGCTGTAGCCAAGCGAAAGGTCGAGAGCGCTTCCCTTCACCGCAGCACGGAAACCGGTGCCGTGAATTTCCAGATCCTTCACGAATCCTTCGCTCACGCCCTTGATCATATTGCCCACCAGACGCTGGCTGGTGCCGTGCAGCGCGCGCTGGCGGCGGTCGTCGCTGGAGCGCTTGAAGGTGAGCGTGGTGCCTTCGGCCGACATGGAAATGCCGTTCGGCAGCACGTAGCTGAGCTTTCCTTTGGGACCTTCCACCGTGACGTTGCCGCCGTCGTTTTTGACGGTGACCTTCGCCGGAAGGACGATCGCTTTGTTACCTACTCGAGACATATAACAGAGATGGTTCAGGTTCGTTTGGTTACCAGACCAGCGCGAGGAGTTCACCGCCCACACGCTGCTTTTTGGCCTGCGCGCCGGACATCACTCCGCGCGAAGTGGAGAGGATGGCGATGCCGAGGCCGCCGAGCACGCGGGGGATGTCATCCACCTGCACGTACTGACGCATCCCGGGCTTGCTCACCCGCTTCACGTCCGTCACCACTGCGCGATTCGCCGCGCCGGTGCCGGTGTATTTGTTTTTCACTTTGATCACCGGGTGTTTGCCGGTGGTGTCCACTTCATAGGACCAGATATATCCCTCCTCCTGGAGAATGCGGGCGATTTCCGCCTTCACACGGGAGAACGGTGCAGAGAAATCCTCTTTGCGGGCCCGGCTGGCATTTTTCCAGCGGGTGAGGAAATCAGAAATGGGATCGGTCAATACGGCCATTGTCGCTAAAAACTTGAGTGTTGCACGGAGGGTTATGCGGCAGCCTGCTCGCCTTCTTTGGCGGCGGCCGCTTTCTGATCCCGGAAGGGCATTCCAAGGGCGCGCAGCAGATCGCGGCCATGGTCGTCAGTGGTGGCGGAGGTCACGATGCACACATCGAACCCAAGCGTGCGCTTCACTTTGTCGATTTCGATCTCGGGGAAGATCGACTGATCGGAAATGCCGAGCGTGTAGTTTCCTTTGCCGTCGAACGCGCGCGGGCTGACCCCGCGGAAGTCACGCACCACCGGCAGCGCCATCTTGATCAGGCGCTCAAGGAATTCCCACATAATGCGGCCGCGCAGCGTCACCTTCACGCCGAGAGGTTCACCCTCGCGGAGTTTGAAGTTCGAAATCGCCTTGCGGGACTTGGTCACCACCGGGCGCTGGCCGGTGATCGTCTTCAGGTCATTGAGCGCATCTTCGACCGCCTGTTTACGGTCGGCAGCTTTGCCGAACGAGCAGTTCACGACGACCTTCTCGACCTTCGGAATCTGATGCACGTTCGCCACGCCCAGCTTCGCCTGCAGAACCGGGATCACTTTGGAAAAATAGAATGTTTTGAGAGCGGGTTCCATAACCGTTAGCGGTTGTCAGGGTTTTACTTCTTTTTGGCCTTGGGTTTCGCCTTTGCCTTCGGTTCGGCTTTTTTCTCCTTCACGGAGTCGCCGGAAAGCCTGACGTTAGAAATGTGGACCGAACCTTCACGCTGCACGATACCACCCTGCTGGTTTTGCTGCGTTGCCTTCTGGTGCTTTTTGATCATCCGCACTCCTTCGATAACAACTCTTCCCTTTTTGGGAAGAACCTGAAGGACCTTGCCGGATTGTCCCTTGATCGACTCGTGGCCGGAAATGACCGTCACCGTGTCGCCTTTTTTGACGTGTGCTGATGCTGCCATGACTTAGAGAACCTCCGGTGCGAGAGAAATGATCTTCATGAAGTTCCGGTCGCGGAGCTCACGGGCCACAGGGCCGAAGATGCGGGTGCCGCGCGGGTTTTGATCCTTGTCGATCACCACGATGGCATTGCTGTCAAAGCGGAGAACGCTGCCGTCATCACGGCGGATCGGGAATTTGGTGCGAACGATGACGGCCTTGACGACTTCACCTTTCTTGACGGCTCCGGTGGGCGTGGCCTCACGGATGTGTGCCGTGATGATATCGCCGATCCGGGCCGTGCGCGAACGCTTGCCGAGAACGCCGATCATCTTGGCAACACGGGCTCCCGTGTTGTCCGCCACCTGCAGCTTGGTTTCCATTTGGATCATAAGATCTTGTAGGCTGGGGTTTGGCTTGGGTTGTTAGTGCTTGAGAACTTCGATGAGGCGCCATCGCTTCAGCTTGCTGAGCGGACGGCACTCCTGGACGCGGACGCGGTCACCCGTCTTCGCCTCTTCCTTTTCATCGGCGGCGTAGAGCTTGGTGGTCTTCTTCACGATCTTGCCGAACTTCGGGTGCGGCACGCGGCGAACCACACCGACCACGATGGTCTTGTCCATCTTGTCGGAAACGACCACGCCGACGCGGGTCTTGCGGCGGGAGCGGCTGGCGTCCCCGGCGGGTTGGGAATTGGAATCTTTATCGGACATGGGAAAGGGTCAGTAATGGCTACGGAGGTTATTTCGCAGCAGCCTTCTTCGCGGCAGCCTCGGAAAAGACGGTTTCGATGCGCGCGATGGAACGGCGCAGCACCCGCAGACGGGCGGGATTTTCCAACTGGCCGCTCTTTTGCTGGATGCGGAGATTGAAGATCTCCTGCTTCATGCTGCGGCGGGCGTCGGCGAGATCTTCCACCGACTTTTCGCGAATTTCTTTGATCTTCATGGCAGTATCGGGGAGGAAAGGTTAGGCGTGGAGGGCACGGCGGACAAAGCGGCAGCGGATGCCGAGCTTCGCCGCAGCGAGACGGAAGGATTCTTTGGCGAGGGACTCGGGAATGCCGGCCACTTCGAAGAGCATGTTGCCGGGACGCACCACAGCCACCCAGAACTCCGGAGCGCCCTTGCCCTTGCCCATCCGGGTTTCCGGCGGGCGCGCCGTTACCGGCTTATGCGGGAAAATGCGAATGAAAACTTTGCCTTTCCGCTTCAGGTTGCGGGTGATCGCCACCCGGCAGGCTTCGATCTGGTTGTTCTTGATCCATCCGCGCTCAAGCGTTTGGAGACCAAACTCTCCAAAGGCCACGGTCGTCCCCACCTGCGCATTGCCCTTACGGCTCCCGCGCTGG
The DNA here is from genome assembly GCA_035550135.1 of Verrucomicrobiales bacterium. Classification (GTDB taxonomy): domain Bacteria; phylum Verrucomicrobiota; class Verrucomicrobiia; order Verrucomicrobiales; family V1-33; genus V1-33. The sequence continues at coordinate 43,491 of DASZQB010000066.1, read as the reverse complement.
GACTTGCGGAATTTTACTCGACTGGGAAGCATCGCCATAAACTGTTATCAAAGCTGAATGTTGAAACGGATAGAGAATGTCTTTACTCGGCGGGCGCAGCAGCGGGAGCCGGCGCGTCATCACGGCGGGGTCCGCCGGGGCCACGGCCACGGTTGCCGCCACCGCCGCCAGGTCCACGGCCACGATTGCCGCCAGGACCACCGGGTCCGCCAGGACCGCGCCGGTCACCTTCCTTGCGCGGAGCACGCGCACGGCGTTCGCCGCTTTGCGAAGCCTGCACTTCGCCTTCGGCGTTGATCACGCGATTCACCCAAACCTTGATGCCAATACGGCCATACACGGTGTGAGCTTCGGTAAAACCATAGTCCAGAGGCGTGCGCAGTGTTTGCAGAGGCACTTTGCCCTCACGGTACCACTCAGCGCGCGCGATGTCCGCACCGCCGAGACGGCCCGCGACACGAATCCGGATGCCGAGCGCACCGAACTCCATCGCCGTCTGCACCGCACGCTTCATGGCGCGGCGGAAGGAAATCCGGCGCTCCAACTGCACGGCGACGTTCTCGCCAATGAGCTGCGCGTCCAGTTCCGGGGACTTGATTTCCAGAATATCGATCTTCACCTGCTTGCCGCCTGACATCTCGCTGATGGCGGCATTCATCACCTCGATTTCCGATCCCTTGCGGCCAATGACCAAACCGGGACGGGCAGTGAAAAGAGTCACGCGCACGCTGTTCCAGGCACGCTCGATGACGATCTTCGCCACGGCGGCAAACTGCAGCTTCGACTTCAGATACTCGCGAATCTTGATGTCGCTGTGCAGGAAGCCGGGGAAGTCCTGCTTCGAGGCAAACCACTTGGAGCGCCAGTCTTTGTTGACGGCGAGGCGGAAACCGATCGGATTAACTTTCTGTCCCATAGGAAAATAGTTTCAGGTGAAGAGGGTGGCGTTTACTCGGTGTCTTTGCCGTCGGAAACGACCACAAGAATATGACTCGTAGGCTTGCGAATGGGGTTGGCCGAACCGCGGGCCATGGGCTTGATGCGCTTTTGCACCGGCCCGGTGTTGGCCACGGCCACTTTCACCACGAGGTTGTCCACACTCAGGTCAAAGTTGTGCTCGGCGTTGGCCACGGCGGACTTCAGCGTCTTGCTGAAAAGATGCGCGGCCTTCTTAGGCGTGAAGTTCAGGATGTTCAGGGCGGCGGAGACCGGCAGTCCCTGGATTTCCATCGCGACCTGGCGCGCTTTCAGCGGCGAGATGCGGGCGTATTTGGTGAGTGCTTTGACGTCCATTGCTTACAAAGGATTAGTTTTTCTTGGAAGGCTGAGGCTGTTCGACCTCGGGCTTTACTGAATCGCCCACGCGAACGGCGCCGGGATTGGAACCGGTTAAAAGAACACCCGCGATGCGGTCCCGCACATCGATCACAAGGCCGCGCCCGACCATCCGGTCGGCGCGAAGAACATTCATTGGCGCACCCATGCGCACTCCGGAGTCGCGCCCCGCATTCACGACCGCAAGGCCCAACTCGGGTTTGAAAGAAACGATGCGGGCGGCTTCCATCGGCACGGGGTCTTCCTGCCGCGCCGGCTTCGCTGTCGTCACTGCTTTGAGAGCTTCTTCAAGACTCGCCTTGACCACCGGTTCGCCAGGCTTCGCCATGTAGGCTGCTGCCGCTTCCGCAAGCCGGTTCGCCTTTTCCGTGATGTCGGCGCGCGCGCCATCGACAGCAGCGAGATCCGCCGTCGCCTTCAGCAGTCGCCGTTGAAGTGAACGCTCGTCGCCTTTGATCGCTGCCACCCCAAGGGCTTCCATCTGGAGCTTGAGTTGAGCATGCTGCTCGCGAAGCGCCGCCAGTTCCGCATTGGATGCCGCAAGGGCTTCACCCAGCGAAACCACTCTCGCCGAAAGGCTCGTCACCTCGTCCACTTTCGGTTTTGCCGGAACCGGCGCCGGTTGTTCAGGCTCCTGAGCCACAACCGCACCCAGACACACCGCCGTGAGGGCGATGGCCGGAAGCCAGTTGATGGAAGGACGCAAAAACATCAGAGAAAAGAAGGAGAGGATTACTTGGTGACCTTGGCCGTGTGAGCACCGTGGCCCTTGAACACACGCGTGGGGGAAAACTCGCCGAGCTTGTGGCCCACCATGTTTTCCGTCACATACACGCTGATAAAGTCCTTGCCGTTGTGCACCATGAAGGTGTGTCCCACAAAGTCAGGCGTCACCATCGACGAACGCGCCCAAGTCTTGATCGGGCGCTTCTGCCCGGCTTCGTTGAGCTTGTCGATTTTGATGAGGAGCTTTTGATTGACGAAAGGTCCTTTTTTGAGGGAACGGCCCATAGGATAATCTGGTTAGGGAAAAATTCGGAATGATTAGACGGCCTTCTTCGCGTTGCGGCGCTGCACGATGAAGCGGTCGGTCTGGTGATACTTCTTGCGGGTCTTCTGACCTTTGGCGTGACCCCACGGGCTCAGGAGGTGCTGACGGCCACCACCGGACTTGGAGCGGCCTTCGCCACCACCGTTCGGGTGATCGACAGGGTTCATGGTCATACCGCGCACCGTCGGGCGGATGCCTTTCCAGCGCGTGCGCCCGGCCTTGCCGGAAACCACGTTCATGTGCTCCGAATTGCCCACTGTGCCGATCGTCGCATAGCAATTCACGTGGATCTTGCGGATCTCCCCGGAAGGCATCTTCAACAAGGCGTAGTCCCCTTCCCGGTTGTTCAGCATCACGGACTGACCCGCGCTGCGCGCCACCCGTCCGCCCTGACCAGGCTTCAGTTCCACATTGTGAATCGCTGTTCCCAGCGGGATCGCAGAAAGCGGCAGCGCGTTCCCGACTTCGGGTGCGGCCTTCTCTCCGGCAGTCACCGTCGCGCCAGCTTCGAGGCCGGCAGGTGCGATAATATAAGCCTTCGTGCCGTCCTTGTATTCGATCAGCGCAATGCGCGCCGTGCGGTTCGGATCATATTCCACCGCGATCACCTTCGCCGGCTGGTCCCGCTTCACCCGCTTGAAGTCGATGATGCGGTACATCTGCTTGTGACCGCCGCCGATGTGACGGCAGGTGATCACGCCGGTGTTGTTCCGCCCGCCGGATTTCCGGATGGGCGAAAGCAGGGACTTCTCCGGCTTCTTCTTGGAAAGAGACGAATAGTCAGGCCACTCTTTGTAGCGGTTTGAAGGGGTGAGGGGTGAAAAAGTTTTGAGAGCCATAACGTGATGTCAGTTCGGCGTTGGAATCAGGTCCGGAAATGTTAGGTGAGGTCGATCTTTTCTCCAGGCGCAAGGCGGACGACCGCTTTCTTCCACGAGGAGGTGTAACCGGCGGAGGCAGTGCGCTTGCGGCGCGCTTTTCCTGCATAGTTGCAAGTGCGCACGGCAGCGACCTTCTTGCCGAAAATCACTCCCACGGCCTGTGCGATCTCGTGCTTGTTCGCCTTCGTATCGACTTCGAACACGTATTCGTTGTTGTTCTCCGTGGCCAGCGCGGCCTTCTCGCTCAAGCGAATGCTCTTGATGGTTTGATAGACGTCTTTCATTAGGCGGTCCTCCGGGCAAGGGTTTCCAATGCATCCGCAGTGATCACAATCTTGCGGTAGTTCAGCAGTTGCATCGTGTTCGCTTCGTCAGCGGTAATCAGCAGCGCCCGGGAATGATTGCGGGCTGCGCGATAAGTCACCTCATCAAACGCCGCGGCAATCACGAGCACCTTCGCGCCCTCCACCGCAGAGCCAAGTTGTTTCACAAAACTCGCCGTCTTGCCATCCGGCACCGAAAAGGAATTCACCGTCACCACATCCCCGGCCTTGATCCTCTCGGACAGAGCCTTGGAAAACGCGATTTTCTTCGTCTTCTTCGACACTTTCTTGCTGTAGTCCCGAATCTTCGGACCGTGCGCTGTGCCGCCGCCCACGCGCGTCGGGGCGCGCTTTTCACCGGCACGGGCGTTACCGGTGCCCTTCTGACGATAGAGCTTTTTGTTGGAACCTGCGACTTCACCGCGCGTCTTTGTCTTCGCGGTGCCGCTGCGGCCATTCGCGCGAATCGCGGTCACGACATCATGCACGGCCTGGGTGTATCGTCCGTTTTCGACAACGGCGATGTTCGCGGCCTTCGCGGCCTCGAGGGTGAAAACTTGTGCTGCCATTGGTTTATAGCTGGTTAGTCAATTCCGTTAGTGCCTCAGGCCTTGGCCGGAGCGGGCTTCTTCTTCGCCGGACGCACGATCACAAGACCGCCCTTCGCGCCGGGAACGCTGCCGCTGATGAAAAGAATATTGTCCTCCGGGCGGGCGGCCACCACCTGAAGATTCTGCACCGTGCGGTTGTCCACACCCATGTGTCCTGGCATCCGCTGGTTTTTCCAAACACGGCCCGGCGTCAAACGGCATCCGATAGCGCCCGTCCGGCGGTGCATCATGGAACCGTGCGTCTGGCGCTGACCGGAGAAACGATAACGCTTCACGACGCCCGCGAATCCGCGGCCCTTCGTCACACCGATCACATCCACCCATTGGCCCTTCGCAAATTGCTCCGCCGTCAGTTTCGTTCCGGACGCCGGCACATTCTCCTCGCCGTCCATGCGAAACTCACGGATCGCGTATTTCGGTGTCGTGCCGGTCTTCGCGAAATGCCCCGTCTGCGCCTTGTTCACGCGCTTCGGGCTCTTCTCCTGAATTCCCACCTGCACGGCGCTGTAGCCGTCCTTCTCGGCGGTCTTCACCTGAATGATTTCATTTTCGCTCACATCAATGACCGTCACCGCCGTCGCTTTGCCGGTGGCTTCATCATAGACGTGGGTCATGCCCAGCTTTCTTCCCAGGAGTCCAAGGCTCATAATCGGGTGCTTGTAAAAATGTTAGGTTGGTGACCTCTCCGTCAGGATCAGATCTTGATTTGAATGTCCACGCCGGCCGGCAGGTTGAGCTTCTTCAGCTCATCCACCGTGCGCGCGGTCGGGTCCACGATGTCGAGCAGGCGCTTGTGCGTGCGCATCTCGAACTGGTCCGCGGACTTCTTGTCGGCGTGCACGGAACGGTTCACCGAAAACTTCTCCACACGGGTCGGAAGAGGAATCGGTCCCGCGACACGGGCACCGGTGCGCTTCGCGGTTTCCACGATCTCAAACACACTCTTGTCGAGCGTGCGGAAATCGAAGGCGCGGAGGCGAATGCGGATACGCTGGTTTTGCATAAAAAAGTGGGCTGGGTAAAATTGAAAATCTTATTGACCGCCTCGGCGGGGTCCACCGCCGCGCTGTTCCACGATGGTCTCAACAATGTTGTTAGGCACCGGCTCGAAGTGGCTCGGCGTCATGCTGTAGCTCGCGCGTCCGGAGGACAGTGTGCGAATGGCCGTCGAATAACCGAACATCTCCGCCAGCGGCACGTCCGCCGTAACGATGGACGCATTCTGCCGGCTCTCCATGTGACCGATGCGGCCGCGGCGGCGATTGATGTCGCCCATGATGTCGCCCTGATAGTCATCCGGCGTCGTGCACTCCACCTTCATGATCGGCTCCAGCAACTGGCACTTCGCCTTCTTGAACGCGTCCTTCATTGCGAAGATCGCGGCCATCTTGAACGCGTTTTCATTGGAGTCCACTTCGTGATAGGAACCGTCGAGGAGGTCAACATGCACATCCACCACCGGATAACCGGCAATGATGCCGTTGAGCAGCGCCTCTTTGATCCCGTCCATGCACGGTTTGATATATTCCTTCGGAATGTTACCACCCACCACCTTGTTCTCGGTGCTGTGCCCCTTGCCGCGCTCATTCGGCGTCACTTTCAGAACGACGTGTCCGTATTGTCCGCGACCACCGGACTGCTTCACCAGCTTTCCTTCACCGCCTGCCGACGCCGTAATGGCCTCGCGATAGGCAATCTGCGGCTTGCCTGCGTCCGTCTCCACCTTGAACTCGCGCAAAATCCGGTCGCGGATAATTTCAAGGTGCAGCTCGCCCATCCCTGACAAAATCACCTGGCCCGTCTCCTCGTCGGTCTTCACCACCAGCGTCGGGTCTTCGTCCGACAGACGCTGCAGCGCGATGGCCATCTTTTCCTGGTCGGCCTTCGTCTTCGGCTCGATGGCCATACTGATCACCGGATCCGGGAAGGTCGGCGGCTCCAGCATGATCTCGTGATCTTCGTTACAAAGCGTGTCGCCCGTGCGCACATCCTTGATCCCCACGATTGCCGCGATGTCTCCGGAATAACACGTATCGATATCCGTGTGCTGGTTCGCCTGAATCTGAATCAAACGGCCCACGCGCTCACGTTTGCGCGTGCGGGGGTTGTAAATCTGATCGCCCTTGGAAATCTTCCCGCTGTAAACCCGGAAGAACACCAGCTTGCCTACAAACTTGTCGGACCACAGCTTGAACGCGAGGCTCACGTGGTTCCCGTTGTCGTCCGGCGAAGCTTCCAAAATCTTCGTCTCGTCATCCGGGTCGATTCCTTTCTGCGGCTCAATGTCCAGCGGATTCGGGAGATAATCGACCACCGCATCCAGCAGCGCCTGGACTCCTTTGTTCTTGAAAGCAGAACCACCGGCGACCGGCACTATTTTGTTGGTGATGACCGCACGACGAAGCGCCTGCTTCACGTCCTCTACGGAGATCGGTTTTTCTTCGAGGAACATCATCCCCAGTTCATCATCCACGTCGCACAGCGCCGCGGTCAATTCATCATAAGCCAAATCCGCCAGCGCCTTCTGATCCGGCGTGAGATCTGCAATCTCATAAGTCGAGCCCAGCTTGTCGTTGTCGGAATAGATGTGCGCCTTCTTGCCCACTACGTCGATCACGCCCTTCAGTTGGTCTTCCGCGCCAATGGGAATCAGAATCGGATGCGCATTCGCACCCAGCTTCGCGCGCAGGTCTTTCACCACGTTGTCGAAGTTCGCCCCCGTCCGGTCCATCTTGTTCACGAACGCGATCCGCGGCACCCCGTACTTCGTCGCCTGACGCCACACCGTTTCCGACTGCGGCTGCACGCCGGCCACGCCACAATACACCAAAATCACTCCGTCCAGCACCCGCAGCGAGCGCTCCACCTCAGCGGTGAAGTCCACGTGGCCCGGGGTGTCGATGATGTTCACCCGCATGTCCTGGTTTTCAAAAATCTTGAAAATGCCAGGCGTCGGAAGCTGCTTCCACTTCGCCGTCACGGCGGCGGAGGTGATCGTAATTCCGCGCTCTTTTTCCTGCTCCATCCAGTCCGTTGTGGCGGCGCCGTCATGCACTTCACCGATGCGGTGAATCATGCCGGTGTAGAACAGAATCCGCTCGGTCAGCGTGGTCTTTCCGGCATCGATGTGCGCGGAAATCCCGATGTTGCGCGTGCGCTCCAGCGGAAACTGGCGATTGGGGCTGTTCAGTTGTTTGGACATTGACGGGGTAAGGAGGAAAAAGGTGGGGGGAGGAAATACGCCGGTCGGTCTTACCAGCGGAAGTGAGCGAAAGCGCGGTTCGCCTGCGCCATCTTGTGCACATCGTCACGCTTCCGGATCGCGTTGCCCTGATTGGACGCCGCCTCCTTCAGCTCGTTCGCGAGGGCCACGTGCATCGGGGTGCCCTTGCGGTTGCGGGCAAAGCCCAAAATCCAGCGCATCGCCAGCGACTCCGAACGATCCGGCGCCACTTCCAGCGGCACCTGATACGTCGCACCGCCCACGCGGCGGCTCTTCACTTCCAGACGCGGCTTCGCGTTCTCAATCGCACGCGTCACCACTTCAAGCGGGTCCACCGAGTCCGACTTCTCATTCACTTTGTCGATCGCCGCATAGACAATACGCTCTGCAATTGAACGTTTGCCCTTCGTCATCAGACGGGTGATCAACTTCGATACCAGCGGACTGTCGTAACGTGAGTCCCGGTGCTCGATCTTTTTATATACGCGCTTTCTGCGTGCCATAAGCCTGTATTTCTAAATATTAAAGGTTTCCTTATTTCTTCTTCGCCCCGCCCTTCGCTGCTGCCGCCGCCGCACCTGCTTTCGGACGCTTCGCACCGTACTTGGAACGTCCCCTTCTCCGCTTGTCCACTCCGAGGCAGTCCAGCGAACCGCGCACGATGTGATAACGCACCCCCGGCAAGTCCTTCACCCGTCCCCCGCGCACCAGGACAATCGAGTGCTCCTGCAAATTGTGTCCCTCACCGCCGATATACGCAATCACTTCATATCCATTCGTCAGACGCACCTTTGCCACCTTCCGCAAAGCCGAGTTCGGCTTCTTCGGCGTCCGGGTCATGACTTGCAGACACACTCCCCGGCGCTGCGGGCAGTTGGCAAGAGCCGGCGACTTCGATTTCGACGCTTTGTCGGAACGACCCTTGTTAACGAGCTGATTGATGGTTGGCATGGCGGGTAAATTTCGGTTTCCACTGCAATGGGAAATACCGGGGGTCGCCACAGCCAAGCCCGTGAGAAGGGACAAACCTGTATCAATTTAGCAGCTACTTTTCCGGCGCTGCTCCCGATAAATCCTGTGCACCCGGGCAAAAGTTGCCGGGCAGGAAGGAGCGGCGAGTATGGGAATCCTTTTCCACTCCGCAACTGGAATCTCCATCTTTTTGGAATTTTTTTCCAGTCCCGCTTTCAGCCCAAAAAATCCTCCTTTTTCGTTCACTACCCCAAGCCTCCGGGGCCTATCAGGCTTATTCGCCCTATCGGGACCCGTTTCACCACACCCTCCTCAATACCGGCAACTCCGCCTCCGGCACCAGCACCCGAATACTCCGCGCCTCCCCCGGCACCCGCGAAATAAAACCTTTCTTCTCCAGCATCAGCACCATTGAATGCACACTCGGCGGCGTAATCCGGAAAAACCGCTGCATCTCCGCCTCCGCTGGAGCACGCCCGTTCAGCACCCCATATTGATGAATGTAAGCAAGGAACTGCCCCTGCCGTTCAGTGTAGCCCGGATTCGACGAACTCATCGGATGGTGTAAACGGTGCCACGCTCCGCAGGAGTGGGTGGGTCGATCTCCTTCACCATTTCCTTCCTTCCATCCGGAAACACACGATACACCTTCTCACCTTCCCTCTGGAGGATACTTTCCCCTGATGCGAGGACTTGTCGGCGCGCCGCAGCAAACGCTTCACTGGACACCGCTGGAAAACGACTTTCAGCAATTTGAATATCCTCGTCCGACATAGGGGATGAACTTTGGACAGGGATACAGCGTCCCTCGGCAGACATCAACCGAGCCCACTCGTCATTCTGATTTCGCGCTTCGTCATTCCGGACGAACGTCCGCTCTATGCCTGCCACCCCTGCCTCTTCCGATCTCCCTCCCGCCATGAACCACGTCTTCGTCGATTTCGAAAACATGCATCATGTGGACCTTGCCCTCTTCGAAAGCAAACCCGTCAACCTCACCCTCCTCCTCGGCGCAAAACAAACCAAGCTCGATGCCGGCCTCGTCGAGAAACTCATCGAACACGCCGCCTCTGTAAAACTCATCCGCCTCTCCTCCTCTGGCCGAAACGCTCTCGACTTCACGCTGGCCTACTACGTCGGCCGCGCCGCCGCACTCGATCCCGCCGGCTATTTTCACATCGTATCCAAAGACACCGGCTTCGATCCCCTCATCGCCCATCTGCGCAACCGCCGCATTCGAGCCCACCGCCACGATGACTTCGTCGCCCTCACTTTCTCCGGTCCCAAACCACTTCCCGCTGCTCCTCCTTCCACACCCGCCTCCGCGGCCGCAACATCGGCCCCGGCGGAAGACCTGTTTCCTCGCGTTCTGACTCACCTGCGCCAGCACGCCAAAAACCGTCCCAAACAACGGAAAACCCTCGAACGCCATCTCCTCTCCCTCTGTGGCAAGGGAACCACAGAGTCAGACGTAGCGTCCCTCATTACCCGCCTCATCAAATCAGGCAAAATCAGTCTGAACGACAAGGGTGCCGTCATTTACTCCCTTTCATAGCTCTCTTGCCACTGCCTGACTGACGCCGCTTCCGTGTCGGTTCGGAACCTCTTCTTTCCCGCTTCGGTGCCCTCCCCTTCCCCCCTCTCCCAAATCGAACACGCCCGGCGCACGGCGGCCACGCACCTCGACCTCTCCCGCTGCGGCCTCACCGAACTTCCGCCGGAGATCGGCACCCTAACCGCGCTCCGCTCGATCGATCTCTCGCACAATGCGCTCACCGCTCTCCCGGCGGAAATCGCCCGGTTGCCCGCGCTCATCAGCCTCAATTTCGCAGACAATCGCTTGCCGTCACTGCCCGCCTCCTTCGAGCAGTTGTCCTCGCTCACCACACTGTACTTGGACGACAACGCTTTCAAATCCTTTCCGGAAGCGCTCTCCCGCATCAAATCTCTCTCCGCGCTCTCCCTTGCCGGCAATCAACTCTCAGAGATTCCCGGTTTCCTCTCAACTCTTCCGCATCTCACGCGGTTGAACCTCGCGGGCAACCGTCTCGACCGCTTCCCCGCTGCCCTCGCCGCGCTTCCGTCCCTGTCCCACCTAGACCTCTCCGGCAACTCGATCCCCGTTCTGCCTCCGGAAATCGGTGCGCTCACCGGCCTCCGAACCCTATTTCTCCAAAGCACTCAACTCTCCGCCTTGCCCGCCGAAATCGGCCAGTGCACCGCCCTGGAATCCCTCCTTCTCAGCCACAACCATCTCACGGTCCTCTCGCCCGCGGTTGGAAACCTCACCTCCCTGCGAGCCCTCCATCTGTCGCATAACCACCTCACCGCGCTGCCTCCGGAACTCACCCGGCTCACTTCACTCGAAGAAATCGACCTCTCCTACAACCAATTAGACGCCCTCCCGGCCGGATTCAGCCGCCTCCGGGCTTTGAAAGAATTGAACCTCGCCGGAAACGGTCTCACCGCCGTCCCTTCGGAAGTCTTCGCCCTGCCCTCTCTCACCAAACTCTTCCTCTATCAAAACGAACTCACCTCGCTGCCGCCTGAAGTCAGTGACCTCGCCGCCCTGCAGTGTCTCTCACTCGCGAACAATCGCCTCACCTCGCTGCCCCGCGACCTGGAGTTCCTGAATTTCCTAACCGAACTCGATTGCACCGGCAATCCCGCCCTCGGCCTGTCCGACCACGATCTCCGCAACCACGCTCAGGAACTCCTCCGGATTTATTTCGCGGCACCGAACTAGTGAGTCGTCCCGTCCGTCCTGTCCGTCCCCTCTCTGCATCGTTACATTTCCGAACGTAACGATACCCCGGAACTTTGGCACTTTTCCCGCGGCACTACCGTCCGCCTTTTCGACGCCATGCCCTCTCTTCTTCGTCCGAAATCTCCCTCCACCGTCCCCTGAAAGCTGGCCCTCCCCCGGGACGCCCAGAGCATTAATTGCTGATCTTTAACGCCTTACATCTTAGAATTTCTCTGAAGTTTGGCGGTTGAAGTTTGAAGTTTTCGCCCCCGCCGAAACTCTTTGACTTTTTTTGGCTTAATCACCGTGGTGTCTCAAAACCCCGGACCGCGGAATTGCATCCGCCCCATCAACCCGAGCCTCCAAACGAGCCCCTCTCTCCAATTTTGTCGTCCCTTCACTACGCGCCCATTCGTCATAATTGTATCAAACCGAGACCCGAATCAAAGTAAATCAAGCCAAATCAACCCTCTAAAACCCTGACGTTCCTTGATTTGAATACTTTTCTTTCAAACCATCACTGCTTCGCCATCTCCCGCATTTGCCGCGGCAGCGCTTCATCCTCAAGCACGAGCAGTTTCGGCGTCCCGTCCAGCTTGATGGTTATCCTCTCCGGGCTGCTCGCCACCACTACTCCCGTGAACGTATCCCCGTCCTCCTGCACCTTTGCGCCGGCGGCGGTGGAAATTTTCGTCGCCGTGCACGCCGGCAAAATCAAACCCAGCGCCAGTGAAAGAAATGCAATGTGGGGGAACCGTTTCATGCCTCCTCTTTTTGCGGGAACCGTGCCACCCGCATCCACGCCCGGCGAAACGCGGAGGGATTTTATTTCGACACCTCCACCCATCCGCGCCACCGTCATCCGCCCTTCATGAAACCGGCTTTTTCCATCGCTCTCGTCTTCTGGCTCGCTCTCCTCACAGCGTTCCTTCCCGGCATTTCACCCGCCCAGGAACCTGACTTGATCGTTCACCACGGCAAAGTCGTCACTGTCGATCCAAAGTTCACCGTCCTCCAGGCGATGGCCGTGAAGGACGGCCTCATCCTCCGCACGGGCACCAACGACGAAATCCTCTCTCTCAAAGGTCCTCGCACCGAACTTATCGATCTCGAGGGCAAAATGGTCCTGCCAGGTCTCATGGATTCGCACACGCATCCGGCGAGCGCCTGCATGACCGAATTCGCCCACGAAATCCCTAACATGGAATCCGTGACCGATGTTTTGCGTTACATTCACGACCGCGCCGCCATTGTTCCGGAAGACAAATGGATCGTGGTGCAGCAGGTCTTCATCACCCGTTTGCGCGAACAGCGCTATCCCACGCGCAGTGAACTCGACATCGCCGCACCGAAACACCACGTCGTCTTCCGCACCGGTCCCGATGCCTCCTTCAACAGCCTCGCGCTCAAGCACTGCGGCATCGATCGCAATTACAAAATCCCCGAAGGCACCGCCGGCCGCATCGAAAAGGACTTCCACGGCGAACCCACCGGCATCCTTCGCAACTTCGCCAACTACGTCAAAATCCCCGAAAACGCCGCTGCCACTCAGCCCACACCCGCGCAAAAAGCCGCGCGCCTCAAACAACTGTTCAAGGACTACAACTCCGTCGGCATCACCTCCATCGGTGACCGCGATGCCAATCCCGAATCCATCGCTCTTTATCAATCTCTCCTCGCCGAAAATGCCCTGACCGTTCGTATCGCTGTTTCCCATCACATCGATACCGGCGGTCCCATTGAAGAAATCCAGGGACGCATCCGCCGTGTCGCCGAACACCCGCTCGCCCGCGGCAAAGACCCGCTCCTCCGCCTCATCGGCATCAAAACGTTCCTCGACGGCGGCATGCTCACCGGCAGCGCCTACATGCGCCAACCGTGGGGCGTGAGTGACATCTACGCCATCACCGATCCCGCCTACCGCGGTGTCCTCTTTATTCCAAAGGAACGCCTCCTGCCCATCGTCGAAACGACCGTCAAAAGCGGCCTCCAGTTCACCGCCCATTCCGTCGGCGACGGTGCCGTGCACACGCTTCTCGACGTTTACGCCGATCTCTCCCGCACCCTCCCCGTCCGCGACACCCGCCCCTGCCTCACGCACGCCAATTTTATGAGCCAGGAAGCCGTGCAGCAAATCGCCAAACTCGGCGTCGTCGTGGATATGCAGCCCGCATGGCTTTACCTCGATGCCCGCACCCTAACGAAACATTTCGGCAACGAGCGCCTCCGCTGGTTCCAGCCCCTGCACAGCCTCTTCGAAGCCGGTGCCATCGCCGGCGGCGGCTCGGATCACATGCAAAAAATCGGCGCGCTCCGCGCCATCAATTTTTATCATCCCTTCCAGGCCATGTGGGTCGCCATTACCCGCAAAGCCAAAAATTTCGACGGCACTCTCCACCTCGAAGAAGCCCTCACCCGCGAACAGGCCATCCGCTTCTACACCGCCAACAACGCCTTTCTCCTCTTCCGCGAAAAAGACACCGGCTCCCTCGAACCCGGCAAGCTCGCCGACTTCATCATCCTCGACACCGACCTCCTCACCTGCCCGGTCGATGCCATCCGCGAAACCAAAGTCCTCCGCACTTTCCTAACAGGAAAACAAATCCACTCCCGCGAATAAAATCTTACTCCTACTCTCACTCTTACTCATACTCCCAATCAATCTGAGGAGTAAGGGTAGGAGTAGGAGTAAGAACACATTCGGTTCACCCGAGCCCATTCCCCGCCATGAAACCGCTCCGACTCCTCGTCCTCTCAGCGCTCCTCTCCCCTTCCTTCGCGTTTCCTAACGAAGACAGCCGCACCGAATCCCTCGCCCCGCCTCCCTCGGAGCGCCAGCTCCCGAAACGCATGCACTCCGCCATGCGGGACCTTCCCCGCATCACCGTCGGCCAGTCCAATGCGGATATCACCGGCCCTGACAACCGTGCTCTGCAGGCCGCCGTGGAATACGTCGCCGCTCTCGGCGGCGGCACTGTCGAAATCGGCCCGGGTACTTACCTCATGCGCGATTCCCTCCACCTCCGCCCTAACGTCACCGTCCGCGGCGTCAAAGACCAGACCATCCTTCAGAAAGCGAACGCCGTCTCCTCTCCCATGGTGCGCGATGGCGATTTCGGCGAAGAGCAGGCCACCGTGAAGGACGCCACCGGCTTCGATGTCGGCTGCGGCGTCGCCATATGGGACAAAAACTCCGGCGGCTTCCACACCACTGTCGCCCGCATCACGGGCAAAAACGGCAACACCTTCTCCATCGACAAGCCCCTCAACGCCGACTGCATGGCCGCCAATGGCGCCACCGCCGCCACCGTCTTCCCCGTCATCAGCGGTTACGATCTTGAAAATTGCCGAGTCGAAAACCTAACCATCGACGGCAACAAAGACCACAATCCCTCCCTCAACGGCTGTCGCGGCGCCGGCATCTTCCTTTACCGCGGCTTCGGCACCGTCATCGAAAACTGCACCGTGAAGAACTACCACGGCGACGGCATCAGCTTTCAGCAGTCGAATGATGTTATCGTGCGAAGCTGCATCAGCCGTCACAATGCCGGCCTCGGCCTTCACCCCGGCAGCGGTTCCCAGCGGCCGCTCATCGAAAAATGCAGCGCCATTGGCAACGGCGAGGACGGCCTCTTTCTCTGCTGGCGCGTCCGCCATGGCACATTTCAGGACAACATCCTCGAAGGCAATCTCCGCTACGGCATCTCGATCGGCCACAAGGATTCCGATAACGTCCTTCTCCGCAATCAGGTTAGGCTCAACAGTGACGCCGGCATTTGTTTCCGCAACGAAGCCGAACCCATGGCGGGTCACCGCAACCGCCTCGAGCAAAACGTCATCGAAAACAACGGCATCACCAAAGACGCCCCCGGCATCCTCATCCGCGGCCAAACCAACGACCTCAACTTCACCGCCAACACCATCCGCGACACCCGCCGCGATTCCGAACGCAAACAAACCACAGGCATCCGTATCGAAGAAAAAGCCGGCCCCGTCACCCTCGACCAAAACACCATCGAGGCCTCCACCCCCGTCGAGGACCGCCGCAAGCTTCGTCCTACTCCTACCCCTACTCCTACTCCCACTCCATCTGCATCCCCCTCATCTCTCCCTCCCCTCAAACTAAACACCCCCGTCACCCTCAACTCCCGCACTTTCACCCTGACCAAACTCGACACCCTCCCCTTTGTCGAAAACGAATACTCCAAACGCTTCACCTACGATTCTCCCTCTAATCCCAAACTCGTCACCCTCCGCGAGCGTTATCACCTCAACGAAGTGGTCCAGCCCGGCAAAACCGAGTTCGACCGCCAGCTTCTCCTCCTTCACTGGACCCACGCGCAGTTCAAAAAATTTGGCCGCCCCTCCACCAAAGCTCACGGTGCTCTCGAAATCCTCGAGGCTATCGGCCAGGGCCATTCCTTCTTCTGCGCCCAGTATGCCGAACTCCTCGTCTCCGCCGCCGCCAGCCTCGGCTGGATTGACCGCCCTCTCGCCCTCCGCCGTCACAAGGGCGCCAATAAAAACGGCGGCTCCACCGAACACTCCGTCACCGAAATCTGGTCCAATCAGCACCGCAAGTGGATCATGCTCGACCCCACCAGCGATCTCTACGTCGAGAAAAACGGCATCCCGCTCAACGCATACGAGATCCGTCAGGAATGGTTCTCTCACGACGGCAATGACCTCACCTTCGTCATCGGCCCCAATCACAAAAAATACAAAAAGTCCGATCTCCCCGTCACCCTCGGCCACTACGACGGCTTCGGCCCCCTGACCTTCGATCCCGACGAGCCTGACAAATACGGCTTCATCGGCTACATCCCCAACACCAACCTGATGGACGCCGGTTACGACTACGGGAAAATGTTCATCACCAAAGACAGCCTCTGCGACGGCACCAACTGGCACGTTCGCACGAATCCCGTACACCCCTCTACAGATCCCTACTTTCCCATCAACCAGTCCTCCCTCGCTATCAGACCGAACTCCGATTCCAGCAGCTTCTCCGTCGAAATACAATCCATTACACCAAATCATAAAAACACAGAGGTCAGCGTCGATGACGGAGACTGGCACACCGCCGGCTCAAATTTTTCCTGGCCGCTTCACGCCGGAACCAACCGTCTCGAGGCGCGCACGATCAACGCCTTCGGCATCCCCGGCCCTGTTTCCACTGCGGAGATCTCTCTGTCTAACTAATCGCTCCACACATGCCCTCCATTCCTATCATTCTCGGCAGCACGCGGCGTGACCGCCAAAGCATCAAAGTCGCCCGCTTCGTTCTCTCCCGTCTCCAAAAGCGCGCGGGCGTCCAAACGGAACTCCTCGATCTCGCCGAATACGACTTCCCCATCATGGAGGAGCGCCTCCACAACCGCAACGATCCCCCTCCGCGTCTGCAGGAGTTCGCTGATAAGATCGGAGGCGCCGACTCCTTCATCATCGTCACCCCGGAGTACAACCACGGCTATCCCGGCGTGCTCAAGAACGCGCTCGATTACCTCTATCCCGAATACGAGCGCAAGCCGGTCGGCATCGTCACCGTTTCCGCCGGCGGCTTCGGCGGTATCCGCTGTCTGGAACAGCTTCGCCTCGTCCTCCTCGCCATGGGCGCCGTGCCCATCCCCGAAGACTTCCCCGTCTCCCGCGTCCACGACTCTTTCAACGACGCCGGCGAACCCGCCGACGCCGCCTACGAAAAACGCCTCACCGGCTTCTTCGATGAACTCCTATGGTTCACCGAAGCCATCGCCGACAAGGTGGCGAAGGACAAAAAATCCTAACGACATTCTGCTATTTCGGCGGCTCCTTTTTTCCCTCCGCAGCTTCCGTCTTCGCCCCGTCTCCGAAGCGGAAAATCTCTGACAAAGACGAAAACGACTGCGGCTTCTGCCCCCCGCCGGAAGTGCGCGTCACGTCCTGCGTTACCATCGTGAACATGTCCCCGAGCGAGAGTTTCGGAGTCGCAATCTGCGCCGCCAAAGAACGCGTAAAGACGTTAGGCTGCCAGGCCCGCGCGCCCACGGCGGAAGCGGATCCTGCGAATCCGAAGAAAAACCCCGGCACCATAAACTGCTGCGACGCCCCCTCCTGGCCGTTCGCCGCAGTCGCCGGCGGCGTATCCAGCAGCACGATCTTCGTCCCCGCACCCGCCTTCTTCAGCGATTCAATCACACGGTCCAGCGGCGCCGCTTCAGCGAACAGATCATCCGGCGACTTGATCGCTGCATTCGCCGGCACGAGGAAAGTCTTGTTATCACGATACATCGCCTCTCCGGAGAAATGGAACAGCAGCACTTCCGTGCCGCCGGACGCAGTGGCCAGGCGCTCTACACTTTCAAGCATACCGGCCAGATCCGCTTTCTTCAGCACCTCCACCGAAAACCCGCATTTCGCCAGGCCCTCCCGCAGGTTGCCCGTTCCATCGTCTTTCCCTGTGGTCTCAATGAGCAGTGCTCTTCGTTTGCTCGATGCCTCAACTGCCGCCGGCTTTTCATTACCAGGAACAGCAACCGGCGGAGGAACATTTCCAGCGAGGCGCGCCGCCGCCAAAATCTCCGGCCGGAATTCAAAATGCATCGTGTCATAATGATACCACTTGCCGCCCCACACGAATCCGTTCCGCTCAAAGACCTCGATGATCTCCGCCGGAAAATCCTTCCGCGAGAACGACTCCAGCGTCGCCGGTTTTTCCCAGCGCCAGTACTTCGCCTTGCTCGCATTGAGGTCGATCGCGATGCCGTAGGAGTGCGTGCTCAACCGGTCAGTGCCCTCGATCTTCCGCCAGTTGAACGTGCCGTCAAGATTGCTGGTCCACACCTTGAGTTCCGGCTTCGCTTTCAATACCGGCTCCAGTTCCTGGCTCACCTTCTCCAATGCCGCGGACGCTCCGTGGAGACGGTTGAACTGCACCTTCTTTCCCGCGAATGAAACACTCTCCAGATTTTTCCTAACCGCTTCCGCGGAAATCCCGTAAAGCATCTTGAAGAACTCCTCCGGACGCGCCCTGCCCGGATCGAAGTCCTTCGGAAGACGGTCCGTCGGATTTGTCAGGGGATAGTTGTCTGCGAACATGTCCTCGATGTCCGCCGTGTTGAGCAACTGCTCATGATCCTTGGCGCGTCCATCATCATAAAGATGCCGGCTTCCGTCCGCAGCGACCAGAAAGAGCTGTTTCTTGTCAGGAGAAAGCGCCACTCCCACCACCGCGCTCACATACGACGTCGGAATCAGGGTGAGGTGCGCCTCCAGACGCTCCGTCACCATCGACTTCGGCAGCTTTTCCATCACCGCCTTCGCGCCTGCGAACTGCTTAAAATAAAGCACGTCCGCCTCCCCGGATTTCGCCGGCGGCTTCTCGTCCGGTGCCTTCGCGGGCCGCGCCGCCGGCTTTTTGTCAGGCGGTTTCGGAGCACCCTCCAGCAGCCTCCCCGAACACACCGCCAGCATCAGCGTCAAACCAACTGCAAAAGGGAAGCGGGTCAATTTCATGAAATGTGTTATCTACTCCAGCGACTTGATAAGATTCACATTCGCCTGCTCCACCTTATTGAACGACGCCTCCACCGCATCGGCATTGGCAGTCCTCGGCGAATACTCTGATCCCAGCGCCCGCGCCAGCGCCTTGCCCTCGGCCTTTGAAAAAATGTAACCCTTCCGCGCATAAATCTCGTTCCTCGCCCGCCACAGTTGGCTGGCATTGAGTCCGGCAAGATCGGCCCGGGTCAGCCGCCGGGTGCTCGAATCTGCAAACAGCCACGGGCTCACCTGTGGCGTCGGCGTCGATGGCGCATACGGACCGGGGCTATAGGGCTTGGTCTGACCGGGCGCACCGCCGCCCAACTCCAGCTTCTTGAGCATCTCCACGTTGGCCGACTCGAACCGGTTGAACGCATCGCTGACCGCGGTTTGATCAGAAGTGGTGCCGGAGTACGCGTTGCCCAGCAACCGCACCAGCGCCCGGCCCTTGCCTGATGAAAAGATATAGCCGTTGCGCGCAAAGATTTCGTTCCTCGCCCGCCACAAATCATCTGTGCTGAATCCCGCCACATCCGCTTGTGTTAGAAAACGCTGGCTCGAATCCGGAAAAAGCCATGCCCCCTTCCCCGCCAGCGGCGGCGCAGGAGGCGGCTCGGGCGGCGTATCAGGGCTCACCGGAACAGGAACCGGATTCGGATTTGGATTCGGCGGGACAAGCGGCTCCGGCGGGGTGGTGCCGTCCGGCACCATGTAGAATAAATTGTTCAGACCCGAATATTGAAACGGCGTCTGCTTCACACCCAGCTCCGCCGTCACTTTCTCCACCTCGCCGGTCACCTTCGTGTGCATGTCATTGATGGAAAGCCCCGGCTGCACCATATACTTGAGCAAAGCATTCGTGTAGATGCTGCCGTCCGTCGAAGCGTTGGCCTCTTTCTCACTCGCCGTGGCATAGCCGATAAAAACACCCGATGCCTTCATCTGTGCAAACCCGCCGTCCGCTGACTTCGACGTCGTCTTGATAGGGCATCTGCAGCAATCGAGGAACATCAAATTGATGCCCGATCCGCTTTCCTCCATGCGGTGAATCACCCGGTTTGCCGCCACCGCCTCTTCCCCCAGATCCGCCGTCGTTTTCAAATTCGCCTTCCGCGGAATAAGATAGTTCTCTCCTCCATGCTCGCTGCCGTGCCCGGAAAAATAAAAAAGGCCCACCGTATCCGGCTGCTTCAGCTTTTCGCCAAACTGATCAATCGCATTCTTCGCCTCACTCATCGTCGGATTGCTGGAGGCCTCGACCTCAAATCCCAGCTTCTTCAAACCGGCGGCAAACCGTTTGATGTCGTCCTCAATTCCCGGCAGATTGGGAAGACCGGGCGTGTCGTATTGCCACACGCCCATCACCAGGGCGATCCGCCGCTGCGCCGCCTCAGCGGATTGGCTGCACAAAAGCAATACTCCGGCAAGAGCCGCCGGGAGGAAACGAATGATGGGAAGGCGGATTGGATTCATGGCTCACGCGGTAGGATTGAATGCATGAAATCAGCGGCTTCTTCAAACGCAATTCCCGGCGGCTCCGCAGGTTGGCCGCGCCCCCGCCGGAGCGCGGCCTCCGCGTGTATCAGGCGCGGAAAGTGCGGGTGTAAGTGTTACGGGAACCATCGCTGTAGATGTCGGCGTACGTGACCACCTTCACATGAAAGCTGTAGGAGCGGCCGCAATAGTCAGTGGCGTAGCGGCACTCGGTCCGGCAGCAAATCACCTTCGTGCAAACGAATACCGGCGCGCAGTAAACGCGGCGGGGACCGTAGTAACATTCATTCGCTTGAGCCGCAGGTGCAGCAGCAAGGGTGGTAACAGCGATGGCAAGAACGGCGGGTATCGTTTTCATGGCAGTGATTTGTTGGGTCGTTGGCTTGTTTTTGATTGTGGGCAGCGTCTGATTTCGCGCTGTCACAGGGGAGATCGCGGCACGCCCCGGATTGATTGAGGAAAGTTCAAAATTTTCTCAGGCCTCCCCGCCGCTCCCTTTTCCGCCGGCGTTCGCAACCCATCCTTGCAGGCGCTCCCCGGTGGACGGATGAATACCGCAATCGATGTCTTCATCCAACGACACCACTCCTGTCCGATTCGGCAACTACGAAGTGCTCCACCTCCCCGGCGGCACACCGGATGAACTCGGACGCGGAGGATTTGGCCGCACCTATCGGGCGCGTCACGGCTTTCTGGGGACTGAAGTGGCACTCAAAGTCATCGCCGACCGCCTCATTTTCGACGAACAGGCGAAAGCCCGCTTCCTCAAAGAAGCCCAGGAGCACGCCCGCCTCGATCATCAAGGCATCGCCCGCATCACCGACTTCGGTGAAATGGACGGCACCCTTTTCTACGCCATGGAGCTGTGCCGTGACGGCGACCTGAAGGAATATGTTAGAAAAAAAGGCCCGCTTCCCCCGGCGGATGCCATGCAACTCATTCTGCAAACCGCCGAGGCGCTCCAATATGTCCACGAATGCGGCATCCTTCACCGCGACATCAAGCCCTCGAATCTCCTGACAGTCCTCAAAAACACGCGGCTGCCGCGTGTGAAGATCACCGACTTCGGGCTCGTGAAACGCATCGCTCACGAAGAGGCCCACACAGGCGAACAGGAATCCGCATCGTCATGGTCTCCCGCCTTCGCGAGCCCCGAGCAGATCCGAGAACAGACCATCGATGAACGCACGGACATCTTTTCGCTGGGCATGACGGCATGGTATCTCATGTCCGGCAACGGCCCCGTGGAGGGAGCCGTAAAGGAGATCATCGACGAGCGATTGAGCGACACTTCCTATGAACCGCGCCTGCCCGCAACCTTGTCAGGACCGCTGCGCAGGATCGTCGCGCGCATGGTGGAAAAAGACCCCGCGAAACGATATCGCTCGTGCACGGATCTCATCAAAGAACTGAGCACCCTGCTGCACGGAGGGGAATCCAAAGACCCTTCGCAAACCACGCGGCGCGCTCCGGAGCGTATATCCGCCCGCTTCACTCTGGCACCGGCTGGCAAAGTCTATGCCGGCCAGGTGTTTCGCGGCCAGGACAACCGCCGCGGCCTGCCGGTAAAGGTCACTGTGTTAGGCCCGGAACACCCCGCGCATCTCATCGATCACGTGCGCGACAAGGCACGACGGCTCGCTGCGACTCATCCGCCTGGCCTCGTGCCGGTGCTGGAAGCGACCGACTTCGCCGAGGGCGTGGCCGTGATCGAACAGGACATCAGCGGCATCCCGATCGCTTCCGTTCTGCGCCGCGAAGGAGCGGTGCCGCTTGCTAAAATCGCCGGCCTCCTGTGGGATGCGGCCACCGGCCTCGATGCCGTCGCAGAATGCGGCGTCACCCCCGCCGCGCTTGAATCCGCATTGCTCGAAGGCGTTTCCGAAACAGGTTCCGTGGACTGGTCCGCCGTGCAGATTCGCATCGGCCTGCAACTCATCCCGCCGCCTCCCGACTGGGCTTCCGGCGCTGACCTCACCACCGTGCCGGCGCTCGCGTCGCCTCTGAAAATGTTTGCCGGTCTCGTCTATCAGGCGCTCAGCGCGCGTCAGGTTAGGTCCGCTGCGCTCCATTCCTCCGCCGCCTGCCCCGCCATTCCTGCGCTCGGCGCGGAAGGCAATCGTCTCCTCGCCGCGTGCCTCGCCGGTGAGACGAAAACCGCCGACTGCCGTCGCATTCTCATGTCCATCCTTGCCAGCGAAAACCTCCCCGCCGAAGCTGTGGAGCGGCGCGCGCTGGAGCGCAGACTCAAGATGCTCGGTGAGGCCCTGACACACGAAACGCGGCGCATCGAACGCACCGTTTCGCCCGCCGGGGAGCACCAGACCACCACGCTTCCTCTGGAGGCCGCCGCCATCAAAGCCAAACTCGACCAGCGCGGCGAGATAACCGAAGAGGCCTATCTTGAAGCCCTCGCCGAACTCCGCACTCTGGCCGAGCAGGTGGAAACCACCGCGCAGCAATTGCCGCAAAATCCGCCTCCTTCCGTCAATTCCACCCCGCTTGGAAAAGACCAGCAGGAACAAACCCTTCGCCGCATTGAAACAGCTTCACGCCTGGCCAAAGAATCATCCGCCCAGGCATGGAAAGCAAAAATCCCCGCTGGTATCGACGATCACGATTTTTCCGCCCGCCAGCTGGAAGCCCACCGCTCCGCCAAAGAAGCCGCGGCTCTCGAGCGCGAAGCGCACGACCTTGCCAAAGCCGGCAAGCTGGATGCCGCCTCCGCAGAGCGCCTCATCGAAGCCGCAGAGGCCGCCGCCGCCCGCGCTCAGGAAGCCGCAAAGTCGTTCGCTGCCGCAGAGGAAGCGGACCCGTCTGTCACCGTCGTCCACCCCCTGACACCCGCGGAGCTTACCCAGGACGCCGTCGTGCATAAACTGGTTAGGGCTAAAGAGGGCGGGACATCCGGAAGGAAACATCACGCCGCAGCCATTGCCGTATGCACCATCACCATTCTCGCCGCGGGAGGCGGAGCGTGGTGGCTGTTTAAGGACAAACCCGCACCGAAAAGCGACCCGCCCGCCCCAGCCATCGTCCCCGCGCCTCTGCCCGCGGATCCCGCGCCCGCCACCGTTCTCCCCGCCTCCATCAGCCTCCGCGCCTTCCAGTCGCTCTATCCACTGCCAGCCACCCTAACCATCAATGGAAAGACCGGCGTCGTCGAAGGCAATGCCCTCTTTTTCCAAAACGCCGCCGCGGCCGATGGCACTTTCCGCATGGATTCCCCCGCATGGCAACCCGCCGGCAGGTCAGTGGAACTGGAACCGAACGCCTTTGAAGCCAAGTTGAAACTGGCCACACAGCCGGTCACCCTAACCACAACGCCCGGTACCGCCATCCCCTGGTCCGCCGTCGCCTTCTCCCCGGAAAAACCGGACGATCTTCCCGATCTGAAAGACCTGCGTCCCGTGCTCGGAGCCTCCCCTGACGAACCCGGCCTGAAGTTCTCCTTCGATCCTGACAAACTCCAGCCCCTCACCCTCCCCGCCGGATCTTATACCGTTTCATGGATTTTCTCTTCCGGCGGCAGTCCAAAACCCGGCGGAACACTGATCGTCGACCCCACAAAATCCTCCACGCTCGCCATCCCTGCAGAGTAACGTGGCCAATCAAAGCCCAACCGGGCTTTCCTTTTCGTCATTCGTCATTCGTCATTCCTTCGGGCTTCTGGTTTCGGGTTTCGTCATTCCAGCGGGGGCGAGCTTGATAAATCCAGTTGCACACTCTTCGGAAACTCGATATACGTCTAGAGTTTCCCGGGTGAATTTCACACCGTCATGAAAACGTCCACCGAAGCACCCAATCCTGCGGCCCTCAGGATCGTCGAAGCCGCGCGGAGGCATTTTCTTCAGCATGGGTTCCGTTCGGTCTCTATGGACGACCTCGCGGAGGCTATGGGCATGAGCAAAAAGACGCTTTATGTGCACTTCAAAACCAAGCGGGAGCTGCTCGCGGCGGTAATCGAGCGCAAGCTCCGCGACCTCGAAGCAGCGATGGATTCTGTGCACTCGGGCGGGACGAAAGAATTTGCCGCCACTCTGCACCGGTTGTTGACGGGCATCCGGCAGCAGGCGCAGGAGATCAGTCCGACGTTCGCGCGCGATCTCGCGAGGGAGGAGCCGGGTTTGTTCGAAAGGATCAAATCGAAACGCCGTGAAGTGATAGGGCGCACGTTTACCAGAATCCTAAGCGTAGGACAGAAGGCGAAACGTATCCGCCGTGACATCCCCGCCGATATTCTCGTCGAGATCCTTGTCGGGCTCGCCGATTCGGTGGCGGTTCCGGACAAGGTGGCGGCGCGGGGAATGGCGCCGGGAGAAATGCTGACCATCGTTCTGAAGGTGTTTCTGGATGGAGTGCAAACACAGAAAGGAGCCTCATTGTTATGAAAACTTATCTCCTCTCCTTCGGGCTCGTTGCGTCGCTGCTGCTCACGGCGTGTGAGAAACACGATCCGCAATTCGTGCAGGGATATGTGGAGGGCGAATTCGTCCACGTGGCGGCTCCATCGGGAGGACAACTGAATAAACTTGCCGTGGAGCGCGGCGCGCAGGTGGAGGCCGGCGCTCCGCTCTTTACGCTGGATGATGCTCCGGAAAAGGCGGCGCGGGATGAGGCGGCAAGCCGCGTGGCTCAGGCGAAGGCGACCCTTGAGGATGCGCGCCTTGGCCAGCGGCCCTCCGAAATAGCGGCAGTGCAGGCCCAACTCGAGGACGCCAAAGCGGCCCTCGCGCTTTCGGAAAAAGAGGTCGTTCGCGAAACCGAACTGCAGCAGGTGAAGGGCAACTCGAAGAGGGATTTGGACACCGCACGCACCAGGCGGGAACGGGATCAGGCGAAAGTGGCACAGCTTTCCGCCACTCTTGAAACGGCAAAGCTCGGAGCCCGCGACGCTCAAGTCTCCGCGGCGGAGCACGCGCTCCGCGTTCAGGAGGCCGCACTGGCTGGAGCTGAGTGGAGTCTCGCGCAGAAGCGTCAGGCGGCGCCCCTCGCCGCACAGGTCACGGATGTGGTCTATCGTCAGGGCGACTGGGTCACCGCCGGATCGCCGGTGGTGGTGCTTCTCCCGCCCGCGAACGTGAAAGTTCGGGCTTTCGTATCGCAGGCGATCGTGGGAAAAATCCACGCGGGCGACAAAGCCACGGTGTCTGTCGATGGCGTGAGCGAGCCGTATGAAGGCCGCGTCAGTTACATTGCGCCGCGCGCGGAGTACACCCCTCCGGTAATTTACAGCCAGAAGATGCGGGAGAAATTCGTCTTCCTTGTCGAACTTAAATTCTCTCCGGACGTGGCGGTGAAACTCCATCCGGGGCAGCCGGTCGATGTGCGCTTTTCGACGCCGTGAGCCATGTCTGACGAACTTGTCATCGATGTTAAAGGCATGACCAAGCGCTTTGGCCGGCGCACGGTGGTCAACAATATCGGGATGCAGGTGCGCAAGGGACAGATCTACGGGTTTCTCGGCCCTAACGGAAGCGGCAAAACCACCTTCATTCGCATGCTTTGCGGCCTGCTTCGGCCCGATGCCGGCAGCGGCACCTGTCTTGGATACAACGTCATCACCGAAAGTGAAGCCATCAAGCGCCAGGTCGGCTACATGACTCAGAAGTTCAGCTTCTACGAGGACCTCAGCATCGAGGAAAATCTCGACTTCGTCGCCCGCCTCTATCAACTCCCCGGTCGCGCGGACGTGGTGGACGAAAGCATTCAAAACCTGGGACTTCAGGATCGCCGGAAGCAACTCGCCGGACAGTTGTCCGGAGGCTGGAAGCAGCGCATGGCCCTCGCCGCCTGCCTCATCCATCATCCAAAACTGCTCCTGCTCGACGAACCCACCGCCGGTGTGGACCCGAAGGCGCGCCGGGATTTTTGGGAGCAAATTCACGATCTCGCCGCGCAGGGCCTGACCTTTCTCATCACCACGCACTATATGGATGAAGCGGAGCGCTGCGACCGCCTGGCCTATATCTCCTACGGCAATATGCTGGTGGATGGCACGGTGGCGGAGGTCATCGCGCACGCGAAACTCATCACATGGTCCGTCAAAGGACCGCGCCTTGCTGAATTGGCCCGCGAGCTTCGGGAATTGCCTGGCATTGAGCAGGCCGTGGCCTTTGGCGGCGTGCTGCACGTCAGCGGCAGCGACGAACAGGCGCTGGAGCGCAGCGTGGCGCCCTTCCGCCGGGAGCCGTATGAATGGACGCGCGTGAGTTCCGGACTGGAGGATGTTTTCATCCACCTCATGCAAACCGCGCAGGATAACTTTTCGTCATGAGTGAAAGCCGCCGGTTTTCGTTCGCCCGCCTGTGGGCCATGGTGGTGAAGGAGTTCATCCAGTTGCGCCGCGACCGGATGACGTTTGCCATGATCTTCGGCATCCCGATTATGCAGATCTTTCTGTTCGGGTATGTGATCGACAGCGATCCGCGCCATATGCCCTCCGCGGTCCACCTCGCGGACGATGGGCCGTACGGCAGGGCGCTGATGGCCGGCCTGCAAAACAGCACGTATTACAATTTCACACACACCATCCATTCCGGGGAGGAGGGGCACCGCCTCCTCGCCCGGGGCAAAGTGCAGTTTGTGGTCACCATTCCGCCGGAATTCACACGCGAACTGCTGCGCGGCAATCGCCCCGCCGTCCTGGTGGAAGCCGACGCGAGCGATCCGACAGCGACCGGCGGCGGACTGAATGCCATCAGCGGGGTCATCAACACCGTGATGCAGGAGGAGTTGAAAGGACCGCTGGCAAGGCTGGCCCCCAAACCGTCACCGATCGATGTGAGAGTCCACGCCTTGCACAACCCGGAAGCACTGACCTCCTACAATATCGTCCCTGGCCTGATGGGCGTAGTGCTGACTCTCACACTCGTGATGATCACCGCGCTGGCCATCACGCGGGAGCGGGAACGCGGCACCATGGAAAACCTCCTGGCGATGCCGCTGCGGCCGGCGGAAGTACTCATCGGGAAGATCACGCTGTATATCATTATTGGATACATCCAGATAGGCGTCATTCTTGCGGCGGCGCGGTATGCATTTCAGGTTCCGGTAAATGGCGACCTCCAGACGCTGCTCGCGAGCTCGCTGCTTTTCATCGCCGCCAACCTCGCGATGGGCATCACCTTTTCCACCGTGGCGAAGAACCAGCTTCAGGCGATGCAGATGGCCATGTTCATCTTTCTCCCGTCGATCCTGCTTTCAGGCTTCATGTTTCCCTTTCGGGGCATGCCCGGCTGGGCGCAGTGGCTGGGTGAAGTGCTGCCCATCACCCACTTTATTCGCATCGTGCGCGGTGTGATGCTCAAGGGACTCGGCTTCGCGGACCTCGGACACGAATTCTGGCCGATCGCCGCGTTCGCCATCGTGATGATGACAATCGGCATCAAGCGCTACCGGCAGACCCTCGACTGAGAGCCGTCCAATTACCGCGGAATAGTTACCGTTACCGGCGACGGCGGAAAAGGAAAACGCCACCGAGAAGCGAAAGAAGCGCACTTCCGGGCTCCGGAACACCTGAAATAACGATGTTATCAAGTCCCAACGCCTCATTCTGGGACTGGGTGTCGTTGAACATTTCGAACCGCAGGCGAAGCATGCCATCCACAGCGGTCGGATTCGGAAGCGGAATATTGGAGAATGTCGCAAAATTGCTCGTCAGCGCTCCAAAAGTCGCATCGGCGTAAGGAGAGTTGTTGGAACCAACGAAATTGAAAATGGGTGTTTCGTAGAAACCGTCTCCATCTCCGTCCACAAATGCCCGGAGATAATTTTCGACTTCAGCGGTGGGCATACCGGCAGCATCAATAGAGAGTGTGAGATTGGAGAGTCCGGCTGCCGAAAGAGTGAAATCCACATTCGCCGGGGCACCAGTGCTGTAGAACAGGGTGCCATCTCCGTCTCCATCCATATTTTGCGCAGCAAGATAAACCGTCGCGTTTCCGGTAATGCCGGGATTCACCACCATGCCCGCGTTGCTGAGACCAAAGTACCGCGACGGATCAGAGGCTTGGAAAGCGAAAGGGCTGTTCGTGTAATTTACCGGATCTGTGTCGAAATTCTGAGAAAGGAGAACCGCTCCACGGGTAACGGAGGTCGTTCCAAGAGTGACGGCGGCAGAGAAAAGGATGGCCGGGAGTTTCATGCGTGGGTGCTTTTTCGCGATTTAGGGGAATGTTAAGAAGGGCCGCGCCCTCGTAGCAAACTTTTTTTAATAAAAAATCCGGGTGCCTCACGGAACGCCGTCACGGCACGTACCAGCTCTCGCCTGCGATCGATGTCACTTCCGCCTGCCCATGGCTTGCGGACTCGGAATCATTGAAGTGCAGCCTGAGCGCCATGAGCCGCGAGGCTTTTACAAGATCCGCTTTGCCTTTTGCGGCGGGGCGGGGCGCCGGGGGAAGGGCGTTCATCACCGTCATCAGGTCGGCCCTGGCCCGCGGGACATAGGCGTAAAACGGATACGCATCCGAACGGTCATTGAGCCGCAGGCAAAACCATGCATTGCTGTCAGCATAGCTCCCGTTGTAATAATCAGAGCGTTGAGCCACCACCATAACGAGCGTGGGCGACGCAGGCTTTTTCTCAAGGAACTCCTCCACACTGAGATCCGCTATCCCTGAAAAACCGCGCCACTCGACCTTCCAGCCCACGGGAGTCTCCACGGCCATCAGATTCATGCCCGGGACGGTATGGAAACGGATGGCGGCTTCGGCCACCTGAACCCCCAGAACCGGGCGGGGATTGGTGATGCCAAGGATCGCGCCACCGAGGGGCAGAGCCCCCGGATGCGAGGCGCACCACTCCCGCAGAGGCGGGCCAAATTGTTCCGGCGCGCGAATGAGGGCCAGCAACTCTTCCGGCGTTTTGGCATTCATCCACAGTCCTGCGAGTTTGCGTATTTCGTCGCGCGCCGAAGGCGGTTCGGGCACCGCAGGAGGAGCCACGTCCGCCTTCGGACGCTCCATCATCCAAACCACAAAAATGGCGATCAGCGCGATGCAAAAGCCGAAGCCCGCCATCGGCAGCCAAACCCGCTCTTTTGCCTGTTCGACGAGAAGGCCGTCGGTGGTCACCCTGGACCTTTTTCGCATGCGGCTCTTTCGCGGCGCTTCCGCTTTTTCCAAAAGGCGTCCGCAGTTGTGGCACCGTTGCTTTTCCACCGGTTTCGCTACCGCGACGGTGGTCAATGCCTTGCACCGGGGACAACTCACGGCAGCCAATTCACGCGGCTGGTGCAGCCGCTTTTCTTTGGGGACCGGTTTTTCCTCAGCCGTAAGATCGCCTTCCGCGGTGTCGATGATATCCTCCTCCCCGCACTCCTTGCCGCACAGCGGGCAGCGCTGTTCGGCGGGAGAGACCCCCGTATTGATCTGTGTTTTGCCGCCGCAGGAGCGGCACTGGTGAAAAACGATGGCCATGCAGGCGGGATTTCCCGGAAGTGTATTGCTGCGCCGGAGGGAAATTACCAATCACAAATTTCGGAGGCCACTTCCGCAGAGAATATTTCGCGGACGTGACAAATGACCTGCTCTCAGCCAGACTGCCACCGCATGAATACCCGATCCACTCTCCTTCTGTTCCTTGCTTTCTTCTCCCGTGACGTAGTGGCCGAAGCGCCCCTGAATGCGGCGGCCACGCTTCCCCCGGGAGCGAAACTGGCCGTAATCGGTGACTCGATCACGGAGCAGAAACTCTATTCGCGCTACATTGAGGCCTATCTCGTGGCCTGCGCCGGACGCGCGGATGTGCATGTGTTTCAGTTTGGATGGGGCGGCGAAACCGCGGGTGGCTTTGCCGGCCGCGCCGCGAATGATCTCAGCATCTTTCATCCCACCACGGTAACGCTCTGTTATGGCATGAACGACGGCAGCTACCGGCCATTCGATGAAAAGATCGGCAAAAACTACGAGGGATCGATGCGGAATGTGCTCAACATTCTCAAAGCCAACGGCGTGGTGCACGTAGTGGTGGGCTCGCCGGGGGCAGTGGACACTTTCTATTTCAAGAACAAGAACTTCGGATCAAAATCCGGTGCCGACGGCTACAATGAAAACCTCGCGCAGCTTGGCATGATCGGCAAAAAGCTCGCGGGTGAATTCCAGCAGCCATTCGCAGATGTTCACCAGCCGATGATCGATGCGATGTCGAAAGCAAAACCGGTGTTCGGTGAGAATTACGATGTGTGCGGCCGCGATGGCGTGCATCCGGGGCCTAACGGACAGCTCATCATGGCCTCGGCGTTTCTCAAAGGCCTCGGCTGCAATGGTGACATCGGCACCATCACCATCGACATGAACGGCCCGGCCACTGCCACCGCCGGACACAAAGTGGTCAGCAGCAGCGCCGGCGCCGCAGAGCTGGAAAGCGAGCGCTACCCCTTCTGCCTTCAGGGCGATGACAAATCCTCCAATGGCACGCGC
The DNA here is from genome assembly GCA_035550135.1 of Verrucomicrobiales bacterium. GTDB lineage: Bacteria > Verrucomicrobiota > Verrucomicrobiia > Verrucomicrobiales > V1-33 > V1-33. Next base: position 12,910 of record DASZQB010000066.1, on the reverse strand, counting down.
AGCATCGCTCCGCACATTGGCTTCAATGAGCAACTGAACCGCTACACGCTCAAAGTGACAAATCTCAACGCCGCCAAAGCCAAAGTGGAATGGGGCGGCCAGGCGAAGGAGTTCACCAAAGAGCAGCTCACCTCCGGCATCAACCTCGCCGACTTCCCGGCCACACCGTTCGACTCTGCGTTTAACTCTTATCTCGACAAACTGGGCGAAAAGCAGGGCTTTGAAACCGTGGCCATCAAACAACTGGTCACCAACTTCCGCCAGATTTCCAAAGACGCCAAAGCCGATCCGGAACTCGCCTCCGCGCTTAAGAACCTCGGCGAAAAACTCGCCGCCCGCCAGGCGGCCCTCGATACCCTCGCGCGCAAGGCCATCACGCCGGTGAAGCACTCGCTGAAAGTCACGCCGCTGTAGCCCCGCAGGCGATCATGCAAATCTCGTCAGGAAGTTCTTCAGCAGTTGCTGCCCCGCTGCCTGGCTTTTTTCCGGGTGGAACTGGGTGGCGATCATGCGTCCGCGCTGTACCGCGGCGGCGAAGTCCCGTCCCGCGTAGTTGGTAACACCTGCCGTGACGCTGCCATCCAGCGGCTCCGGGTAATAGGAGTGCACGAAATAGAAGTACGGAGACATTCCAAGGCCCACCCATGCAGGATCGTTAGAGTGAACCGGCGTCACATTGTTCCAGCCCATGTGAGGAACCTTCAGCCCCGGCTCGGTGGGAAAGCGCACCACCTTGCCCTGAAGAATTCCAAGGCCTGGAACTCCCGGATCCTCTTCGCCACTCTCGAAGAGCACCTGATAACCCACGCAGATGCCGAAGAACGGACGGTCGGCATTGATCCATTCCTTCAGCGGTTCCGTTAGGCCCTGACGGTTCAGCGCGTTCATGCAGTCGGCGAACGCGCCCTGCCCAGGATACACGAGAGCGCTCACGCCGGCGAGATCCGCGTCCGACTTCACAATTGCAGGCTCGTAACCAAGCGCGCGCACCGCATTGCGCACGCTCTGCAAGTTCCCTCCCCCGTAATCAATAATGCCGGGTTTCATGCTAGAGCATGTCCTTGGTGCTGGGCACACCGCTCACGCGGGGATCGACGCGCATCGCAGCATCCAGCGCGCGGGCGAGACCTTTGAAGATCGCCTCGGCCATGTGATGCGCGTCGCGTCCGTAGAGAATTTCCACATGCACATTCGCCAGCAAATTATGGCTGAAGCCGCGCAGAAATTCCTCCACGAGCTGAAACGAAAACCCGTTGATGCTCTCCACGCCGCGGGGCACGCGATGCTCCAGATACGCCCGTCCGCTGAGGTCCACCGCCACGCGGGCCAGCGTCTCATCCATGGGAAGATAGGCCCAGCCGTAGCGCACGATGCCCTTCTTGTCCCCCAGCGCCTGGCGCAATGCCTGGCCCAGCACAATGCCCGTATCCTCCACCGTGTGGTGAAAGTCCACGTGCAGATCGCCTTTCGCCGCCACGGTCAGGTCCATGAGGCTGTGCTTCGCGAACAGCGTCAGCATGTGGTCAAAAAAACCGATCCCCGTGCTGATGTCGGCGCGGCCCTGACCATCGACGGTCAATGCGAGGCGGATGTCGGTTTCGGCGGTGCGCCGCGAGATCTCGGCAGTGCGTGCGGAACTCATGAATGATTCGCCCGCCCTCACCTCGAGGTGATGGGCTTTGCGCCGGGTTTCGCCTTCGCGTCGTTGATTGCCTTGACCGCCTCGTCCACCTTCTTCTTCACGCTGAGATCCTTGGAGTGGAACTTGGCGGCAATTTCAAAGTTGTTCCGTGCCGAAAGGAATGACTTGAGATGCATGTCCTTCAGCCCCTGCTCGAATTTCTTGTTAGCAAGCGTCATCGCCGCAGTATCGATCAAGGCAAGGCGCGCCTCCTCCTTCTTCAGATTCGCGAGCGCGTCCTGGATGGATTTGAGATCCCAGGGGTAATAACTGATCGCCACGATTTTATCCTTCTTATCCTGACCCTGTTTCAGTTTGAAGTCGGCGAGTTCCTTTTTGAACTTCTCCTCCTCCACCTTCTTCTTCTCCGGCGTTAGCTGGCCAAGGTATTGCGTGCGTTGGTCCGCATTGCGTTTGTGTTCCTCGATGGCCCGGGAAAGCGCGGCATCCACAAGCGGCAGCTTCTTCTTCATCAACTCGATCGTTGGCGGCGTGTCCGTGGCGGCCGGATATTGTGACTCAATGCGGGAAGCCACGAGGTAGGCGTCCACCGGCTTGTTCGCTTTAAACAGGGCCTCCATTTCCGCGCGGAGCTTGCGGGCATTGATGTTATATTCGTTCCACTTGTTTTCCTCCGCAGTGATCCACTGGCCGCGCAGCTTCAAATCGCCCGCCTTCACTTTGGCCTGCTCTTCGGTATGCAGTTTCAGCAGCGCCTCGACCTCCGGGCGGGACTTCGCTGTCTTATTCTTCTCCAGCCACGGCTGCAGTTTCTTGATGCGCTTGTCGTATTCCGCCGCGTTGAGACCATCGGGAATAACCTTCAGTTCCCCGAGGAGCGCCGCCGCCTCTTTGTCCGCCGGCAATTCCTTTTCCGCCTTCGCCACAGTGGATTTCGGAATCGACTTCGTATCTTTGATAGAAGCGGTGATAAAAATCTCCATTCGGTAAGCGTCCGTCGTCTCCTCCAGAATATTTCCTTTGAGAACAGTGCCGTCTTTCAGCGTGAGCGTGTCCGCCTGCCCGGTGGATAGGCCGGCGGCCAGCGCGAGAATGAGGCTGATGCGGGAAAGGGTAAGCTTCATGGCGTCAATGGTTTGGGGGGTGATTTGGGTGAAACCAAGGGGACTTCATAAGGTTTCGCCCTACGTTCACCCAGGAATGCCCTTTCGCTCAAGCTAAAAATGAGCCGCGCAAAAGAGAAATCGGGATGCATCCGGACCGCGCTTCCGTTCCTCAGCCTGCGCCCATCGGAGTGCAACGGTGAAATTGTTTTACGAAGCTGGAAATTATGGTAATTTTAGAAACCCGCCTTCTTCCCCTTGAACCAAAATTACAATCCTGAACACAACCAAACCCGCCGTCGCGTAGCGGCAACAGAAAACGTCACCCTTCTAATGCGCCTTCCCCTCCTTCTCCTCACGATCCTCCTCGCCGCCCTCCAGCCCGTCGCCGCGCAAAGCCGCCTGCCCTCCATGCCCGGCTACGACCGCTACAAAAAACTGAAAAGCGAGATCCCCAAATCCTGGAAATCCGGCGCCCTCAGCGTCCAATGGAAAGACGGCGGCAAGTCCTTCGAATACGACCGCGACGGCAAACGCTGGCGCTACGACATCGAAAAAAAACAGGCCACCGACGAAGGCCCCGAGCGCCAGACCCCGCCGCAGACCTCCGAACAGCGCGCCGACCAAACCCGGCAGGACCGCGAGTGGAAACAGCGCCCCGAACGCGGACGCCAGTTTCCGTCCGTACCTTCGCCCTCGGGCGATTTCGTCGCCTTCCACCGCGACCGGAATCTCTACCTCGACGGCTCCGGCCTGCGCCCCGCGCACATCGCCGTCACCACCGACGCCACCAACGAAAACCGCCTCCGCTACGGCACCGCCAGTTGGGTTTACGGCGAGGAACTCGACCAAAAATCCGCCATCTGGTGGGCTCCCAATGGCCGCAAACTCGCCTTCTACAAATTCGACGAAAGCCGCGTGCCCGACTACTTCCTCGCGCTCGATCAAACGAAGCGCCAGAGCACCCTCGACATTGAGCCCTTCGCCATGCCCGGCTCGCCGAATCCCCAGGTGGACCTCCTCATCTACGACCTCGAGTCAAAACAAATCCAGACCGTCGATGTCCGCAGCGGCAAGCCCTTCGATGACGACCACCCCGGCCACTACGTCTTTTCCATCATGTGGTCGCCCGATGGCAAGGAACTCCTCTTCCACCGCATGGACCGCCGGCAAAAAGTTCTCGATCTCTGCGCCGCCGATCCTGCCAGCGGAAAAGTCCGCGTCATCCTCCACGAAGAATGGCCCGCAAGCTGGGTGGACTACGACACCGCCACCCTGCGTTTCCTCAACGATGGCCGCCGCTTCATCCGCGAATCCGAACGCACCGGCTGGAAAAATTATTATCTCTACGACCTCTCCGGTCAGTTGCTCGCCACCCTAACCAAACACGAATTCGAAGTCGCCGGCATCGTCCGCGTGGACGAATCCGCTAACAAATTCTACTATCTCGCCCGCAGCGGCAGCAATCCCATGAAAGTGCAGCTTCACCGCTGCGCCCTCGACGGCTCCGGCGACGTCCGCCTCACCGACCCCGCGTTCCACCACAGCGTCAATCTCGCGCCGGATGGGAAACACTTCATCGACGTGGCGCAAACGCACAGTTCCCCGCCCGCCACATGGCTCGTCAACGACTCCGGCACCCGCGTCGCCGAACTCGCCTCCAGCGATCTTAAAAAGTGGGACGAACTGAAACTGAAGAAAGTCGAGCGCTTTACCTTCAAAGCCGCCGACGAAAAGACCGACCTCTACGGCCTGCTCCACTTCCCCTCCAACTTCGACCCCGCCAAAAAGTGGCCGCTCATCGTCAGCGTTTACGCCGGCCCCGCCACCAACGGCGCGCGCGAAACCTTCAGCACTCCCTCCACCACCACCGAACTCGGCTACCTCGTTGCCTCCTTCGATTCCCGCTCCGCCGCCGGCCGCGGCAAGAAATTCCTCGACGCCATCTATCAAAAACTCGGCCAGGCCGAAATCGACGACCAGGCCGCCGGCGTGAAAGCCCTCGTCGCCCGCGGATATGTCGATGGCGCCCGCGTCGGCATCCACGGCGTCTCCTACGGCGGCACCGCCTCCGCCATGTGCCTCATGCGCCACTCCTCCGTCTTCCAGGCCGCCTGCGCCTCCTCCGGCGTCATGGACTTCCGCAACTACGACTCCATCTACACCGAACGCTACCTCGGCCTCCCCAAAGACAGCGCAGCCGCCTACGACGCCGCCAACCCCCAGCGCTTCGTCAAAGACCTCAAAGGCCGCCTCATGATCTTCTACGGCACCGCCGACAACAACGTCCACCCCTCCAACTCTCTCCAACTCATCAAAGCCCTCCAGGACGAAAACAAATCCTTCGACCTCCAAATCGGCCCCGACGCCGGCCACGCCGGCATCAACAACGACCGCCTCATGGAATTCTTCCAGGACTCCCTCGGCTCAGGACCAAAGTGAAGCGCGAGGAAAGTCATACCCCCTACGCCCTTCCGCCGCCAACCTTCAGCGCTGGTCCAAAGTAACGATGGTCGAAAAAACGTAGCTCGACATTCTAATGTCGAGTGAAGCGGCATCTTAACCCGCCAACGCCGGAACCGCCGACAAAGTCGCCGCGTAACGCCTGAAGCCTGAAGGACAGTAGCCGGGACTTGAACAGCTTGCACCCACGGAAAACGATGAGTTCAGCCGCTCGAGCGGATGGTCAGCCGTAGGAACGCGGATGCCACTTAAAAAAGTTCCATACGTTCGCGAAACAGATCTGGCGTAAAAAACCGACCTTCCCCAAAATAACCAAATCTTCGAGCATTAGCGTCTAACTGCATCAATAACCGTTCCAATAACTCAGCCACTACCCGATCCCGGTTCTTATGGCTTGCCGCCCCCAGTGCTCGCTCCACCATTAGCATAGTCTCACGTCGACGCTTGTCAGTTTCTCTTAAAACTCTATCAATCCGATCACCAACAAATCCGCCTTCCATTAACAGCGCAATCAACTTGCGGTCTGGCGATGGTTCACGAACACGAGGATCAAAATGACCCATCCAGGAACTATGAATTATATTGGGCCCACGCTTTCTGAATAAAGGGTGTGGAGAATTTCGGACCAGCAATGAAAGTAAGAACACTTGCGCCTCAAGCTCTGTTGCGTAATTTAGATACTCCTCCAACGCACTGCCGATTGTATCTTCAAATCCCTCGGCACGAGCAGCCTTTCCTAATTTAATTGGAAAATTTAGATCGCTCACTCGTGCACTTTCATCTTCAGCCTTCACGCGCATCCCCCTAAACACGCGGTCTGAGAGGGTATCATCTACGGGCAGGCCCCCCGCGGCAAGAATGCACAAGCCGCGCCAAAACGCTCCCCGGAATGGCTCTCCGTTGAAGAGATTAGACTTCTCCCCTTTGCCCCTATATAGGCCTAGTTGCCTTGCCGCTCCTGTCCCGATAATCAAAAGACCTGCAAAGTAATTTGCATGCGCTTCCAATGGCGTACGGACGAGGGTGGACACCGGAACGATTTTACTAATAGTATCAAAAGCGTCTCCTTTCAAAAACGTCGAATATAATATCTCGAACCGTGATAGTATCCGGTTTAACCCCTCTTTACGGGCGGGGACCGCTACCGCCTCATCCACCTTTTCTCCTTTCGAAAATGGCCCAAAACAACCCAGCATTGGTTCAAACATTTCTTGAACCTCTTCTGGAACAAGACGATTTGCAAGAACCGGAGAAAGCTCCCTGGCAGCTTCCTGTTCACTCATACGCCAGGTCAGTTCCTTTCCAAAATCTGGCGCTTTAAAGGCAACGCGCTCCACAAGTTCCGCTATGCGTTCACCGACTAAGTACTCCGCGAAACTTTTATGCACAAATTCAAAACCCGTCTCCTCACCCTTGGTAAGTTCCGGGCAATTAACGACAGCCACTTCCGCGAGTTCCGCAAGATCAAGTTCATTCTTTTCGGGGTAATATTGCTTCAGTATTGGGATGACCTCCGCAGGGTCCATCGAGTCAGTCGAACGACTATGCATTTCCCATCCGAGAGTCCGGAGGAATTCGCGCATTTTCCTCTCCTCTAAGCGTCCAGAACCTTCAGTCTGCTCAGATTGGCGGCTAGAAGTCTCGGACAAAATAGAGCGATACAGATACGCCTTTTCGACGCGTTTTCCTGCCTTACCGGTTACCTCTAATTTTCCTGCGGTGTGCACCCTAGCAACTAGGTGCAAGGTTAGCGGCCAAGAAACAAGATGGTGTAAGGGCGATTTACGTTGATCACTCTTGTCATTTTCAACGAATTCTTCTGGATGAAAAGTGCCGCCGTTGCCACTCTTATGAAGATGCCGCCACTTTGCGCCCCAACTTTTGACCTGTGCCTTGTCGAACGCCTGCAACGACAATACATGTGATCCGAGAGGAAGCCCTTCCCCTTTTGGGAATAGAGTATCACGTCCAGAAACGATTGCTTTTGCGTCCCTCAACGGACCAGAACTCAAGTCCTCTCTAAGAACATTGAAAAAGTGGCGTAACCGTGCACGGCTAGCCATTACAAGCTCGTCAAATCCATCTAAGACAAAAACTAGATTTGGGATATCGCGCAAATCCGAAATCCTATTTATTAGTCCCTGCTTTTGCAATGATTCCTCTATAAACTGACCAATTTCCGCGCCTTCTTTCACTCTCCGTAGTCGAAGAAAGATCGGGTGGAGATTGGGATCGGAAGCCAATTCACTGGACGCGAGTCGACAGAATGTCGATTTTCCTGAGCCCGGACCTCCGCAAAGTATAATAAGGTCTTCTCCGCCTATCCGAGAACTGACGAGCGCTCCGATTAAACGGCCCAAGTCAGAAACCGCTTGAGGTTTGCCTGCATCGCCTTGGGCACCGCGCACATGATAAGAAACCCGTGGCTGCACGAATACTTCACGCACGCCAAAGGACTCATTAAACATGGTTTCTTTCAGATCGGGTAAGGAGCGAAGCGTTTGTCTGTAGGCATTCCAAGCTTTGGTTTGGCTTTGCTTAAGCGTACCGATAGGGTCAGTCCAATTTCGGAGGGTATCCTTGATAGTCGCGAGATCACTGACGACCTTCGCTGTTGCCTCGCTCTGCCGAGCGAGCGCGAGATAATTCCTCATCCATTGTGCTGTAGCTTCTTTTCCTGACAGAAAAACATGGAACCTCTTTCGAGCGCTTTTCTCACTTTCTGTAGCAATTTCGCGAGCTTCTGAGAGTTCGTACCCGTGGAAAGTGAGAGCGGTTGCTGTCCACTGCGCAAAAGCATCGTAGAGAGGCACGTCACCGCTTAGGGGTTCAAAGCCATAGAGAAACGTAAGCTCACATTCATAAATATTTGCCACTTGAACTTTTAACTGTGAAGTAATATCTTTCAACTCGCGTTCCTTAAGCTTTTCAGTTTTCGATTGAGGTCTCTTTTTTCGTTCGTGGTCGGTGATTGATTTACTAAGTGATTCTAGAAAGAGACGTTGGCAGGTGACGTAGAATAGGACGCGAAAGCGGTCGTAAGATTCGAGGTCTTCGAGTGGTGAGTTTTTTTCAGTCTCAGAGAGTCGTTTTATGATGTTCGTGCAGGCGCTAATTGCGCTGCCGGCGGTCTTCAGTATGAGGGCAGCACCTGCCGCAAAGCTGAGAGGTCCTCCTGATGTCACGGTTGCGGCAAATGTAAAGAGTTGGGCGACGTCGCCGAGTAGCTTACCATCCTTTTCAAACTTGTCTGAAAGGGTGTCTTCCGTGGTTTTGCCGTTGATTTTCAGGCTCATGATTGCGGGATTGTTGCGTGCATGCAGAAAATTACCAGAATAATGTTTTATCGGAGAGGTCGACCTACGCTCGGGCCTTAACTGACTTAGCGCCGTTCGCTGCAATATCTCCCCTGAAGCAGTTCCTCAAGGGCCTTAAGTCGAAGTCCTTTGAAGATAAAGCCCTGGTTGGCAGCGGTAACGGCGGCGGCGGCGATCTTTGGTAGCGGAGTTAGGGAACTGCAAGCCGCAGGAAGATGGGCCGTGGTATTTCGAGAGCATGGGCTGATTTACCTGTTTTGGTGGAATTGAGGACTAACTCTCATTGAGCGCCCTCGGTAACCTTTCCACAAGAACCCGAACCAATTCCTCTCCGGATGAGGATGACCTAAAATCCAAATCCACCAGGACACCAGACAACGCGAGATCGGGCGCACGCTCTGTAAGCAAATCACGCAGTTGTGAGGAGACAACCGCCGGATGCTTTGCAGGTTGATCGGACAGGGGAAGGCGCTCAATGACCTCCTGCACAAAAACCAGCACCGCAGCCCACGGCCTCCATTCCGCCAGCGGCTGCCCCTCATTCAGAAACTGCCAATCATCTGGCCGAATCAGATAGCGCCGCTGACGTCCGCGCTTCCCTGCTGTGGTCGCTCGTGCGGGCGGCTCGTGAGTGATGACATGACCCGAAAGCGTCATCTCCTGCAGGAGCAATTGCAGCGTTCGTGCAGTGTAGCCCGTGCGGTGCGCGATCTCCGATGCCTTCAATGCCGCGCCTCCGGCCAGACACAAAATCGTCTCTGCCCGGGCACTCACTCCGATGAGCGCACGCAAGGCAAGCAGCACATTGGGCGGCGCGGTCGGGTTCGGCGGGCGGCTCAGTCCGCGCAGCGTCACCGGCCCGCGCGACAATCCATGCGCGAGAAAAACCGGATCGCTCTTCCGTCCGGCCATGCCGTCAAACAAAGGACGGATGTCGCCTGCCCGCGCAGACTTTCCCGCCAGAACCCGCCACTTCGGCTGTCCTGCCGTGGTGGCCAACAGGTCCGCAACGGCCCCAAGCACCCGGGCATCCCCCAGGCCCGTCATGCGATGCAGATTTTTCACTCGTTGCAGATTGATCAGCCCCCCAAATTGAGCCAGCCAGTCCAGCGCCTCATCAAAAAGCCGTGGGTCCTCACGCCCGAGACTCGTCGTCGCCAGCAGAAGCGCCTCCGGATCAATAATGCGTTCCGGATTTGCCGCCCGCGCATGCCCCGCCACCCCAAGACTGCACCACTGCCGCCACAGCAGATCCAGCACCGCCTCCAGGCAACGAGCCCTAACGCCAGCCAACTGTTTCATTGCGAAAATAAACCTCGTAAAATGCGAATTTCAATTTCGTAATTGAAACGCTTCTCTTCAAACCCTGACGCTTGTGCAATCCGGAGAAAAACCCCAACAGCTAAAGGCGCAAAAGTAGAGTGAGTGTGCCGCAGGCCACTCGCTTTTGTTGTATCCGATTGCAGCGAAACCGACTGCGCTTCGCCTCACGCACAGATCTTGATAGGATCACCCCTCCTTTCTTGAGTTTCGTCTCCTCATATCGGAATTGTCCTTTTCACATGGTCACCCTCGGTTCCGTCTCCCGGGATCAAGCCTGTCGCTGGTTCCCGTTTCTCGCCGAAGTCTTTCGCGGTCGCCGCGAGGCTCTCCGTCAGCTCACGCACGGTCTTCCCGAGTTCGTCTTTTGGATCTATCCCGACGGTCGGCTCCATGATGCCCGCCACAGTCATAGGGCCTATCCGCCTCCCGGGTACGAACACATCCTCGCGGATGAGCCCGACTACGGTGGCTTCCTTCGCGGCCGGGTCGTGCGGCCCCTCGATCAGCAATTGATCGCCGTTTACTGCCGCGAAGAAGCCCTTGCCGCCGCCACCCCTTCCCTGAAGCAACTCCTCACCGGCCTCGAACAGATGCCCATGCCCATCGACGATGAAGCCCTCGTCGTCAGCGACAACGGCGACATCTACGGCACCGTCGCCGATCTCTGGCAGCGCTATTGGGACAGCCAGCCGCAGGATCACGTATAGCATGTATCGAAACCGGCTGACTGATTTCCGGTTTTGGTGCCAAATCCCGGTGAGCGCCCTCTGTATTTTTTCCTCAAGGATTCGAACAAGTTCGTCTCCTTGGTGATGAATCTCTAAGATTAGCAGCGTGCCGGTGCGCGAGAACCAAAACGCCGCCAACACGCCCCAACCTTTACCCGCTGCGCAAAAGCCGGCACCGCACGCAGTGCTGTGGACTGCGCGCAGCCTGCTGCCGCTGTTAGGGCCGCAGCCTGCTGCGGCGGAAAAGACATCCCCCGCAAAACGCCTCCCATATCCTGACACCCTCAGCACTCTGCCTGACTTCCGGCCTATTGGGCCTATTGGGCCTGTTTTGAAATTTGAAAATGCGTTGCGGTTCTCAAGGTCCGCCCCGAATGGCGCCAGGATAGCGCTGTTATTCGTTTTCGCGCAACTCCGGCCACCCTTGTGGTCGCAGCTCGTAGCGAGGCGTCAAGCGACGAAGGAGTGCCGGCGTCTCGTTAGAGACCTCCCCGGTCCATACCCCTCTGAAAGCCCGCATGGTCGAGGCCCTGCTCCCCGAAATCGAAAATTGGGACGCGGCGGCGGCGGTTGGATGAAAAAGTACTCCCGGCGATCAGAATAAACCCGTCGCAACCGCCCTCGGCTGCCGGCCAGGGTCTCTTTTGGCAATGGAAAAACCATCGTTACCAATCCGATGGTAACGATACACCGGGAAATTGCCGGTTTTCAGACGGTGGCGCGACTCTTCTTTTCCCTCTCACGAAGCCCTTTTCCCGGCACCCGCGCCTAATCTTCATCCTCACCCCCAACCCTGCCCGGTGCTTTTCCCGGTTCAAATCGCCCTGAGTACCGAACCAAAACCTTTCTTTCCGGAATCATTTGACTTTTTTTGGCTAAATCCCCTCCGTTCACTTTAACGCGAGATCAATCACAGGACTTTACCCATTGAAAACATCACCGCCAAAAACCGGCCCGTCCCAGTTCCCCGCGGCCCTGGCGTCAGTGCATGCCCGGTCACCTCTGCCCGCGCCTTCGCGTGCTGGCCCCCCCTCTTTATCCAAAAACCGCGCTGTTTACGAATCCATCCGGCCCATCAAACCAACTCCGACTAATTTAAGCCACCTTGCCTCAATTTAATCACAATCCAGGATTCCCACAGCAGCATACATCCACCGTTCACCCGGCAACCTCCCAATGTCAGAATTGCATCAGCCGCGCCCGCTCATCAGGCTATATCAAACCAAATCAAACCTAGAATTTTTCTCCCGCCCCTTCATTCCATACTTTTCCGCCGGCCTCCGGTCCCGGCTTCGTCCGTTTTCCACTTCATTCCGGCACCCCTTCCCATCTCTTTACTCTTCCTTTTCACCTGCCATTCGAAGCGCCGTTTGTATCGGGAGGATGCCACTTGCATAACCGATACCTCAGCCCATCTTCCCGCCCTTCCCCCCGCCGCAACCCTGGATGAAATTTGCTATTTTCGGAGATATCCACGCCAACCTTGAAGCGTTTGACGCCGTCATGGCCGACGCGGCGTCCCAGGGGGTCACTCACCACGTCTGCATCGGAGATGTCGTCGGATACAACGCCAACCCCCACGAATGTGTAGCGAAGCTGCAGGAGCTCGCGTGCCCTGTAGTGAAGGGGAACCACGATGAAGAAGCCAGCGCAGACACCGAAATCGTAGGCCTCAACCCCCTCGCCCAGGCCGCCCTCGAATGGACGCGCAGGGCGCTGAATGACGAGGACAAATCGTGGCTCCGAAACCTCCGGATGGTTCGCCAGGTCCGGGATTTTACCATCGTTCACAGCACGCTCGATACCCCCACCAGTTGGGCCTACGTAATGAATAAGTTCGATGCGATGGCCAGCTTCAGCTATCAATTCACCCAGGTTTGCTTTTTCGGACACACACACACGCCTCGCGTCTATGTGAAAGGGGTCACCGTCACTCTCGAAAACACCGAGACCGTCCGCGTCGAACCCGGCAGAAAGTACTTCATCAATGTCGGCAGTGTGGGTCAACCCCGTGACGGCGACTGGCGCAGCGCCTATGCCGTCTATGATCACGACAATCAGCAGATTTACATCCGGCGGGTGCCTTACGATCTCGCCGCGGCACAGCGGAAAATCCGCGCCGCGGGCCTGCCCGAGCCTCTCGCTGAGCGCCTGGCATTGGGCAAATGATTGAAAAGAGGTTGAGCCCGTTTTTCCCTCGCCTATGATGTCCGCTCCCCCGATTCCGGGGAAACGAAATTTTTCACTGAAACGCTGTCACTCATGAGCGCGGGGGGGGGGGGGGGGGGGGGGGGGGGGGGGGGGGGGGGGGGGGGGGGGGGGGGGGGGGGGGGG